>JAFXTO010000062.1 GCA_017535725.1 Bacteroidaceae bacterium | reverse complement strand
GAGGTGTTTTCGGAGGTGGGGGAGATAGAGGGGGAAGTGGGGAGGGAGGCCGCGGGGCAGGTGTTTCCGGAGGTGGGGGAGATAGAGGGGGAAGTGGGGAGGGAGGTCGCGGGGGAGGTGTTTTCGGAGGTGGGGGAGATAGAGGGGGAAGTGGGGAGGGAGGTCGCGGGGGAGGTGTTTCCGGAGGCGGGGGAGGTAGAGGGGGAAGTGTTTTGAGAGGGGAGGGAGGGGAGGGAGGGGATGAGGGAGAGGCCTTGGGCGGTGAGGTTCTGGATGTGGTGGTGGGCGCCGTAGAAGGCGGGGCGGATGAGCTCCGTGAAGCCGGCATCGAGGATGACGAACTGCTTCTGCTTGCCGTGCTTCACATAGAGGACTTGGGTGATGAGGGAGCCCATCTGCCCGACCACGGCTCGACCGAGTTCGAAGTGAAGCTGCTGGCCGTCGCGCAGTTGTAATCCGCGCTTGAAGACGTTGAAGTAGGCCTTGAAGTCTGGGATGGGGTGCTCGTCGGGTTGCTCGTAGTCAATGCCCAAGCCGCCACCTACGTTGATATTTAGTGCATAGATGCCTTCGCGCTCCAGCTCCTGCTGCAGCTCGTTGATGCGCAGGCAGAGGGCTTCGAAGTCATCCATCACCAGCAACTGCGAACCGATGTGGAAGTGCAGCCCTGTGAAGTCGATGAGCGGCATCTGCTGTGCCATCCGAATCACCTTGACCATATCCTCCTTGTCGATGCCGAATTTGTTCTCGGCACGTCCTGTGGTGATGTGTGCATGAGTGTGTGCCCCAACGTCCGGGTTGATTCTGAAGCTCACGCGCGCCCGTTTGTTCATATCGGTGGCGATGTCATGGATGACCTGCAGTTCCTCGATGCTCTCGACATTAAACATGCCGATTTCCTTCTCCAGTGCCAGCCGGATTTCCCAGTCTGCCTTTCCGACGCCTGCGAATACAATCTTCGGGGCGGGGAATCCGGCAGCCATTGCGGCTTCTATTTCACCGCCACTGACGCAGTCTGCGCCCAGTCCTTCGGCAGCTATCTGGCGGAGTATGGTAGGATTGGCGTTTGCCTTGATGGCATAGTGAACGTGGAAGTTGTCGTGTCCTCTGGTTTCTTCCTGTATGGCATTGAGTGTACGAGCCAGCAGTGCGGTGTCGTAGAGGTAGAATGGTGTTTTCATGTTTGTGTGGATATCTGTGTGTGCCATGTTCTTGTGGAGAAATTAGGATGGACGCCTCACGTGGCCGTTGTAGGTGAAGAGGGTGGACTGCAGTGCTTGCAGGGTTCGCTTCTTGTCGGCTTCTGCGATGACGAACGAGATGTTGTGTGGCGAACCTCCGTAGCTGATCATACGCACGGGAATCTGCTTCAACGCGTCGGTGGCCAGTGTCTCGAATCCGATGTTCTGTGTGGACAGGTCTCCGACGACGCATACGATGCACATGTTTTCTTCTACGGTCACGGTGCCGTACTTCTTCAGTTCGGCTGTTATTTCGTTGAGGTGCGAGCGGTTGTCGATGGTCACGCTGACACCCACCTCCGACGTGGCAATCATATCGATGCTGGTCTTGTAGCTCTCGAAAATCTCAAAGACTTTGCGCAGGAATCCGTGGGCCAGCAACATGCGTGAGCTCTGTATGCCGATGCAGATGATATTGTCCTTGGCTGCCACCGCCTTGATGGTTCCCCGGTGCATGCGGTTGTTGATGATTGTTCCAGGTGTCTTGGGGTCCATGGTGTTGAGCAGTCTCACGGGCACTCCCGCGAACTTGGCGGGCTGTATGCAGGTGGGGTGCAGAATCTTGGCTCCGAAGTATGCGAGCTCGGCAGCTTCCTCGAAGTACAACTGGCGCACGGGTTCTGTGCCCTCCACGATGCGCGGGTCGTTGTTGTGCATGCCATCGATGTCCGTCCAAATCTGGATTTCCTCAGCGTTGATGGCAGCGCCGATGAGACATGCCGTGTAGTCCGATCCGCCGCGCAGCAAGTTGTCAATCTCGCCATAGGCGTTGCGGCAGATGTATCCTTGGGTGATATATATTTCGTAGCCGGGGTTGGCTTCGAGCTGCATGAGTGTCTTCTCGCGGATGTAGTTGACGTCCGGTTCGGCGTTCTTGTCTGTGCGAATCATGTCGAGTGCGGAGAGCAGAATGGTCTTCACGCCCTGTTCCTGCAGGTAGTTGTTCAGCATGTTCGTGGACATGATTTCGCCCTGTGCAAGAATGACCTTTTCCTCGAAGGAGGTGAAGAGAATCTTGGTGAAGGAGCGCAGGTAGTTGAACTCTTCTTGTAGGAAGGCTTCCGTCTTCTGTCGCCACTCGTCGGTGGTGTATAGCTGTTCGATATGTGCCAGATACCTTTGTTCGAGCCGGTTGATGACATTGTTGGCCCCCTCGGGATTCTTCTTGTAGAGATAGTCGGCAATCTCCACAAGGGTGTTGGTGGTTCCGCTCATGGCCGAGAGGACCACGATCTTGGCCTCACCGTCGCTGGTGATGAGCTTGCATACATCCTGCATGCGCTGGGCAGAGCCTACGCTCGTGCCGCCGAATTTAAGCACTTTCATTCTTCGATATGTTGTGTGTTGTTATTATTTATTTCTTCGTAGTCTGCCGTTTCTACAGTAGCTTTGTTGGCTACGGTAGCCACGGGGATATCATCCAGTGAGTCTGCTTCGGACACGGTTTTCAAGTCTTGTGGATTCTCCTCGATGCGGAATAGACGATGGTCGCGGCATTCATAGACCGTTCCAGGAAATTCCTTTGGCAGCTGGGTGTTGTGGGTGGCCATGATGACCGCTGTTCCCTGCTTGGAGAGGTCGTGGAGGAGTCGCAGGGTCTGTCGTCCGGACTCTGCGTCCTGATTGCCCGTGGCCTCGTCGGCCAGGATGAGCCGTGGTCGGTTGAGGATGGCTCGTGCGATGCACACCCTTTGTTGTTCTCCGCCCGAGAGCTGGTAGGGCATAGCTTCCTGCTTGTCGGCCAGTCCCACGATGGTCAGTACCTCCGTGATGCGGTTGGCGCGTTGGGTTCGATCCTTCCAGCCTGTGGCTCTCAGCACAAAGTCCAGGTTCTGACGCACATTGAAGTCGAGTAGCAGGCGGAAGTCCTGAAAGACGATGCCCAGTTCGCGACGCAGACAGGGCACCTTGCGGCGCTTGATGCTCCGCAGGTTGTAGCCCAGCACTTCGGCGGTGCCTGTGGGAATGTCGAGTTCGCCGTAGATGGTTTTCAGCAGCGAAGACTTGCCACTGCCTACGACGCCTGTCAGGTAGACGAACTCGCCCTCTTGAACCTGTAGGTTCACATTGTAGAGCACCACTTGTTCGTCTCGCTGGATATCAACTTCCTTGTATTCGATGACCATGTTTCTCGATGAACGTTTTTTCGATGACCGTTTAATGCTTCTTCCATCCAGGCTGATGGCGCTCTATCAGTTCCCGTGCCATGTCCTCGATGCGTAATCCCTTGGATGTCAATAGCACGAGCAGGTGGTAAAGCATGTCCGAGCCTTCATATATCATGCGTTCGTCGGTGCCGTTGCATGCTTCGATGACCAGTTCCAAAGCCTCTTCGCCTACCTTTTGTGCCATGCGGTTCAGTCCGTCGCGGAAGAGGCTGGTGGTGTAGGAACCTTCGGGCATCTCCTGGTGGCGCTTCTCGATGAAGTCCTGCAGCTCGGAGAGGAAGAGGAGGGGAGAATCGTTCCCATCGGACAGCAGGCTGGAACTACAGCCTTCTGCCGGGGTGTTTGTTTCTCCCCAGCAGGTGTCTGTGCCGGTATGACATACAGGTCCTGCGGGTTGTACTCGAATAAGCAGGGTGTCCTGGTCGCAGTCCAGCTTGATGCTGACCACGGTGAGGAAGTTGCCGCTTGTCTCGCCCTTGGTCCAGAGGCATTTGCGAGTGCGGGAGTAGAACGTCACGCGGCCTTCTGCCACGGTCTTCTCGTAAGCTTCGCGGTTCATATAACCGAGCATCAGCACCTGTCGTGTGTCGGCGTCTTGGATGATGGCAGGCACGAGACCGCCCATCTTGTCAAAATCGATATTCATAGTCTAATAGTGATACCTTCTGATTTTAAGTAGTGTTTAAGTTCGGGTATGCCAATTTCTCCGAAGTGAAAGACGGATGCCGCGAGGGCTGCATCAGAGTGACCGAGCAGGAAGGTGTCGCGGAAATGTTCCATGCATCCGGCTCCTCCAGAGGCGATGATTGGGATGCAGAGTTCATCGGAGAGACGACGCAGGGCTTCGTTGGCAAATCCCGCCTTCACGCCGTCGTGGTTCATGGAGGTGAACAGTATTTCTCCTGCTCCACGTTCCTGAGCCTCGTGTGCCCATTCGAAGAGCGAACGGTCAGTGGGGATTCGTCCTCCGTTGAGGTAGCAGGTCCAGCGGCCGCTTTCGTCCTGCCGAGCGTCGATAGCGACCACACACACCTGCGAACCGAAGTGGTTGGTGATTTCGTCTATCAGTTCCGGTCGGCGGAGGGCGGCGCTGTTCACGCTCACCTTGTCGGCTCCGGCGTTGAGCAGGCGGTCAACGTCCTTGAGTTCTCCGATACCACCACCCACGGTGAATGGAATGTTCACGGTAGCTGCCACCCGGCTAACCATATTGGTGAAGGTCTTGCGCCCTTCGTGCGAAGCGGTGATGTCCAGGAAAGCCAGCTCGTCGGCGCCTTGGTCGCTATATAGTTTGCCCAGTTCCACGGGGTCGCCTGCCGAACGCAGGTTCACGAAGTTGGTGCCCTTGACGGTTTCGCCGTCCTTGACGTCTAAGCAGGGTATGATGCGTTTTGCTAACACTTGTTTTGAGTTTTTTCGATAATTCGGGATATCGGGATTTCGATAAATCGGGATTTCGTTATTTCGTTATATCGTTATATCGTTATTTCGAGATTTCGGGGTTTCGTTATTTCGATGTTTCGAGATCTTGCGGGAATTCTTGGATGAGCTCCTTCAGGTCTATTCTTCCTTCGTAGATTGCTTTTCCGAATACGACTGCGGGGACTCCGGCTTCGTCGAGCTGTCTGATATCTTCGATGCTGCTGATTCCTCCCGAAGCGATGAGGCGGCATTCGGGGTGGGCCTGCATGATGTCGCGGTAGAGTGGGGTGGCGGGTCCTTGCAACATGCCGTCCTTGCTGATTTCTGTGCATAGGACGTGGCGGATGCCTGCTGTGAGATATGCTTCGAGGAAGGGCATCAGTTGTAGCGCACTCTCCTCTTTCCATCCGTTGATGCTGATGAGTCCGTTGCGAACATCAGCGCCCAGTACTATATGTTCTGCTCCGAATTCTTCCAGCCACTGAAGCACCAGCTCGCGGTTGGTAGCGGCGATGCTTCCTACTGTGACCATCTGTGCGCCCGCATCCAACACCTTGCGCAGGTCGTCTTCACTCTTGACGCCTCCGCCGAAGTCTACCACGAGACGAGTCTTCGTCGTGATACCGCGCAGCACATCGAGGTTTACTACGTGCTTGGAGCGTGCTCCATCGAGGTCTACGACATGCAACCGCCTGAACCCCATTGCCTCCATCTGCTGAGCCACCTCCACGGGGTCTTCGGCATACACTTTCTGTGTCGCATAGTCGCCCTTGGTCAGGCGCACCAGGCGACCGTCGATGATATCTATTGCAGGAACTAATTCCATTTGTGGATTAACGGGTTAATAGATTAATAGATAAACGAGATGTTGATTCACTACGGGTTTTCTATGAACTTCCGGAGAATCTCTTCGCCCACGGCTCCGCTCTTCTCTGGGTGGAATTGGGTGGCATAGAAGTTGTCGCGATGCAGGGCAGCGCTGAAGGGAACGATGTAGTCCGTCACTGCAGTGGTGAATTCGCAGACAGGGACGTAGAAGCTGTGGACGAAATAGACGAAGGAGTTGTCAACAAAATTGCCTGCGGCGGTACTATTGATCATATTCCACCCCATGTGAGGCACTTTGTCCTCGTGGCGTGTGGGTCGGAACTTCAGGACGTCCACAGGGAAGATTCCCAGACAGTCCGTGTCTCCCTCCTCGGAGTGCCGACACATCAGCTGCTGTCCGATGCAGATTCCCAGCACTGGCTGCGTCAGCGAGCGGATGACCTCGTCGAGTCCATGTTCACGCAGGTATCCAATTGCCTGACGCGCCTCTCCCTGTCCGGGGAACAACACGCGGTCGGCAGAGCGAAGTGTGGGGACATCATCCGTCACCACCGGCTCCACGCCTAAACGCTTCATTGAATGGACGACGGAATAGATGTTTCCGGCGTTGTATTTGACGATTGCGACTTTCATTTCTTTACAATTTTGGGCGCAAAGATAATAAAAAGTATGCGCGCACGCGACCTTTTCGCCCCATTATTTCACAAAAATCCTGCAACCGCCCTCGTTTTCCACCCTAAACCTGCGAAATCCGCACTCTTTGCTGTCATTTCGTTTGTCGGCTTTCGGCCGTGGTCTCTTCGTCTTCGCACCCTGCGGCGCGGAGGATGAGTGTCGTGGCTCCGATGGTGATGATTGTGCCGTCGTCAATCCGCAAACGCTCGCCGGGGGCCAGCAGTCGCAGGGCTACAAACGTCCCTGTTCCGTCTGTGCTGGCATCGCGCAGGGTATAAATGAAATTTCCCTGGCGGTCTTGTCGGACGTTGATGATGCAGTGGGTTGTATCTACGCTGGGGTCCCGAGTCTCTATCGGGAGGGTGGCCTGGCTTCCGTGGACGTGGCGTCCAATGATGTTGTCGCCCAGCTGCAGTTGCAACTCCTGGCGATAGTGGAAGACATTCTCCACAACGAGCAGTCGGCCGCAGTCCTGTTCGGCAACGGCTTCCTGGGTGGTAGGGTTGCGTTTCTCTTCCTTGCGGGTGGTCAGGAGCTGTGAGACTCCAATGCGGATGCCGAATTGACGATGACAGTCTGGACACTCGAAGACGAGGGTCTGACCATCCGCATAGTGGGTTTCGTCAAAGGTGATGTGTTTGTTACACTTTGGGCATCGAACTCTCTTCATAAGGCCATGACCCAGCTGGAGGCATATTCGCGGTTGGCGTGGTGCAGTTCCACGTTTTTAGCTACGGCCTCGGCCTCCGTGTCGAAACCGTCGATAATGACGCGGTTTACCCTACCATTATTAAACACTCGTGCTTTGGTCAAGCCCCTCTCTCTCAGCGTTTTTACAAAGTTGTTGGCATTCTTCATGCTCACATGGCTGGAGAGCACGATGCAGAAATTGCCAGCGGGGGTGCTCTCGGGTGCTGGGGAGGCTTGGGGGGTGGCTGGAGCGGTGGTTGGGGTGGAGGAGGAGGAGGGCTCGACGGACGAACCGCCGAGAACAGGGATATTATGGAGGGCCGATGGCGCAAGAGCGGAGGGGGTGGAGGGGGAGCTGGAGGAAGGGGTGGAGAGGGAGCTGGAGGAAGGTGAAGAGGTGGAGGGGGAGCTGGAGGAAGGGGTGGAGAGGGAGCTGGAGGAAGAGGAGGGGAGGGAGGGGGAGTTGCTGGAGGAGGGGGTGGAAGGAGGGGTGGCCACTACAGCGGATTCGGGCGGCAGGATGGAGGCTTGATTAGAGGTCTGCGAGGATTCGTTGAATGGCGACGAGAAGAGGGCGCAGAGCACGATGATGGCGGCTGCGGCTATGGTGTTCTTCAGACCGCGCTTACTGATGTGGAGCGTGATGGTCTGGGAATCCCTCTGGTCGCGAGATGCGCCACCGCGAAGTGGATCCTTGCGATGCTCATTGCGCTGAGCAACAGTCAATTTAGACATAGGAAACGCATCGAGTCCGAAGAGCCAGGGGGTGGTAACACCAGCCTGACAAGGTGAGAAACTGACGCGACCGTCCTCGTCTTGCTGAAATACGCCAATGGAGCCGAAGTCCATCTGGCCATCGGAAAGCAACTGCTGGCGCAAGTTGAGCACCAGGCGCAGGATGTGACGCTTGGCCTCGCTCGTAGAGCAATGGTGAAGCTCCCGTACGGTTGACGTTAGCAGTCCATCGTCTTCCGTGAGATCCGGATTGAAACGCACGATGCGGATGGGTGGAAAGAACAATTGTTCGGCTTCCTCCCGCTGGGCACTGGTGCCCATTGTGACGAAACCGCCAAACTGGGGAACAACCACGCAATCGTGGCTCAAAAGAAGGCGTTCAATATGTCGTGAAAGTTCGTTCATCGGGGGCAAAGGTATAGTTTTTTTGCCATAAATGCGAAGAAAAACAGAAAAAAAAGCAACTATTTTGTCTTTGGCTTTGAGTTTTCGGCAAATTCTCCTACTTTTGCACCATAAAAAGAAGGAATCGAGATTGAAATAATCCCTTTTCTGTCCCCATTTACGCAAATTTATCTATGAAGCCATCTTATACCATCTTTCTTACCTCCTTTTTGGTGCTTTCCATGGCCTCCTGCATTGGTCCGTCCACTGCGTCCTCTGAAGCTGAATTAACTCCACAGGCCGACACGCTGGCCATGCGTCTTCTGTCTGGAATCTGGTTGGACAGCGAGACGGAGACCGTGGTCTGTCGTGTGGAGGGCGATAGCATCTTTTATCCCGACTCAACGGTGTTGCCTGTTCGCTTTGCCATCTACGAGGACACCCTGTACCTGTTTACTGCCGACACGGTCCGCTATCCCATCGTCAAGCAGGGTGAATACGTCCTGAGCTACAAATCCTTAGCAGGAGAGGTCATCACGTTTCATCGTTCCGAAAGCCCACTGGACTCGCTGTATTTCTTTGCAGAGCAGAGGGAGTACGCTCCCCTGCTGATGAACGAGGAGGTCAGTCGTGACACGGTGGTCTTCTCACCTTCCAACGAGCGATACCATTTATATATTAAGGTGAATCCAACGCGCTACCGCGTCTATCAGACCACCTACACCGACGAGGGCTTGGCCACGGAGAACGTCTATTTCGACAACATCATCCACGTGAGCGTTTTCCAAGGCCGCAACAGCCTCTTCTCCCACGACTTCATCAAGTCTGATTTTCAGGAACTCGTGCCTGAGGCATTTCTTGAAGGAGCCCTCCTCTCCAACACAGAATTCGGTGTTACAGACCACGAAGGTTTCCATTTCAATGTCACCATCTGCCAGCCCAATGGTGCCAGTTGCTATGTCGTAGACCTCCTTGTCAGGTACGATGGTCAACTTCAAATGAACTTGTCAGAATATTGATATAAACATGAATCCCCTGAAAGTCTATAAAGCGTCAGCCGGTTCCGGCAAGACATTTACTCTTGCTGTTGAGTACATCAAACTACTCGTCCTTTCTCCGGGAGGCGATGAGTACAACCACATCCTCGCTGTCACCTTCACGAACAAGGCCACGAGTGAGATGAAGGACCGCATTCTCACCCAGTTGTTCGGAATCGCCCACGGACTGCCGTCGAGTCAGGTCTATTACGACAAACTCGTGGACTCCCTTCGCGGAGAACCCGATGCCCCGACGCAGGAAGCGGAAATCCGCAGGCGATGCGGAGAAGCGCTGCACCAGATTCTGCATGACTATAGTCACTTCCGCGTTGGGACTATTGATTCCTTCTTCCAGACTATCCTGAGAGGGCTGGCCCATGAGTTGGGACTAACCGCCAACTTGCAGGTGGAAATCAATGATTCCGAAGTACTCTCGAAGGCTGTCGACCGAATCGTCTATCGATTGCAGGACGAACCGGTGGTACTCGACTGGTTGATGAGTCTGGTGCGGGATCAGATAGAAATGAACCAGCGCTGGGACGTCACCCACAGGGTGAAGGAGTTCGGACGAGCCATCTTCAACGAAGAATACCTTCGACGTGGCGACCAGCTTCGTCAGGTGCTCAGTGATGGGGCTTTCGTGCGCAGTTTCATCAAGGAACTGAAAACTCAGGAGCAAGACGCGGTAGCAACCCTGCAGGGTTATGCCCAGCAAATCGAGGACGCCCTGACGCAGAGCGGGTTATCCTGCGACGATTTCTCCAATGGCCAGCGCATATTAGGCGGGATGATTGAAAGGCTGAAAGCAGGGGATGTCGCCTCCATGGAACCTACGGAAACCCTGCAGAAATGGGCCGACGACCCGCTGAAGATGGTGCGCCGTGCTGACATGAGCCGTTCAGACCTCATGGATGCGGCAGACACCATCAGCGGTATCCTTGCGGAGTTCCTGGATAACCTGAAGGATTTACAGAGCGCCTACAACAGTGCGCGTCTGGTGCTGGCTCATATCAAGCCGCTTTTCCTTCTGGACTTTATCGACCGGGAAGTGGCGGAAATCAACGCCGAGACCTCCCGCTTCAATTTGGCTAAGACCCCCATCTTGCTGAACCGGATGGTGGGCGACTCTGATGCTCCTTTCGTCTTCGAGAAAATCGGTGCCCTGTTGCACCATGTGATGATCGACGAGTTCCAGGATACCTCCCGTCTGCAGTGGGAGAATTTCCGCACGTTGTTGCTCGAAAGCTACTCGCGTGGAGGACGTAACCTCATCGTGGGGGACGTCAAGCAGAGTATCTATCGGTGGCGCGGAGGCGACTGGCGAACGCTGGGACAAATAGAGAAGAACGTGATTCCGGCACCGCAGGTCGAGAACCTGGACACGAACTACAGAAGTATGCGTCGTGTTGTGGACTTCAATAATGATTTCTTCACGAAGGCTGTTCAAGAACTCGAACGCGTTTCCACCACGGAGGAAACGCTGCTGAACCTGCCTGGATTCTTCGCTACTGCCTACAGCGATGTCGCCCAGAAGACTCCGGGCTCCAAGGAAAATACTGGACATGTCAGGGTGAGGGTACTCAGTAGCAAGGACTATCACAGCCGCGAGGCCTGGGAACCCGTTGTCCTCGATGAATTCTGTCAGACTGTCCTCCAGTTGCATGCCGACGGCTTGCCCTATCAAGCGATGGCTATCCTGGTGCGCAACAATTCCGAATGCGAAACCATCGTGCGCGCTTTTGCCGAGATTCCGGAAATGCCTGCCGTTATTTCCGATGAGGCTTTCCTGCTTTCTTCCTGTCAGCCCGTCGTCTTGCTCATCAACGCCTTGCGCTTCCTGGTCGAAGAGGAGAATCCGATGCCTCGCTATTTCCTGGAAGAGAACGGAGTGGACGTTCAGTTGCTGACAGAACGTCGTTCAGAACTGCGCTTCGTTCCTCTCTACGAACTGCTCGAACAACTCTATAACCTCCTGGACCTCCATCGTTTCTCTGGTCAGGAAGCCTATCTCTTCGGTTTCTTCGATGCCGTCAGTGATTACTTGCGAGGCGAATCGGCTGATATCCAGTCTTTCCTAAGCTACTGGGACGAGCGCTTGTGCAATCAGGCCGTACCTGCCGGTGAGGTTGATGGAATCCGTATTCTGACGATTCATAAGTCCAAGGGACTGGAGTTCCACACCGTTTTGATGCCGTTCTGCACCTGGGACCTCGAGCGCGACCATCCGGGCAACCTACTCTGGTGTTCGCCTACGGAAGAACCCTACGCAGCCATGCAGTTGCTGCCCATCACCCCGACCTCCAAAGTCACGTCCAAGTCAGTCTTTGCCAATGACTACGCCGAAGCACATCTGCTCAGTCGCATGGATGAACTCAACGCGCTGTACGTTGGTTTCACGCGTGCGCGTGCGAACCTTTTAATATGGTGTGTCGGCACGGACCTCAACCGCGACAGTAGGAGTGTGGGCGACCTCATCGCCTGTGTGGTATCCAATGTGGCTCCTTGCATTGCCGAAGGGATCTACTACGTAGGTCAACCGGTGACTGAGTTCTCCGCCAGCAAGCATGAAGAGGAGAACCGAATGTCGCCCAATCCTGAGCCGCAGGCGGTGGAGATGCAGTCCTACGACCTCAGTGTCACCTTCCGCCAGAGCAACCAGTCGGCTCGTTTCATGGCCGAACAGGGTGGGGAAGAGGCTCCTCCGGAAGAGGAACTCACCCGTCGCCGTTTCCTCGAGACAGGAAGGCTGCTCCATCGGGTGCTGCAGAGTATTCGTGTCGAAGACGATGTGGATGCCGTTCTCGACAACTTCGAGCGGCAGGGACTCATTTCCCGTACCGCAGCCGACGGCACCGAGGTTGCTGTTCCTCGTGCGCATATGGAAAAGTGGGTGCGACAAGGCTTGCGTAATCCGCTGGTCAGAGACTGGTTTCAGCCCCATTGGCAACTCTTCAACGAATGTTCCATCGTCAGTCTGGATGCGGACGGAGTTCCTCAGGTCCATCGTCCTGACCGCGTGATGATTAGTCCTGACGGGCTGCGTATTGTCATCGTGGACTTCAAGTTTGGCGTCCGTCGTCAGGAATATGATGAGCAGGTACGCGGCTACATGCAACTTCTCTCTTCGATGTCGCCCCAGGCCCATGTGGAAGGATTCCTCTGGTTTGTATATAGTGGAAAAGTGGAGCGGGTAAACGCCTCAGGGAATAATACCCACGCCGAATCGTTACAACTATCATTTGATTTCTAATCGCCTATGAAGACTTTTCTCGAACTTGTAGCCAGTTCGCTCCTGCAGCGATTCGGTTCAGACCTCAGTAGCGTGGTCGTCGTCTTTCCCGGCAAACGTGCCAGCCTCTTCCTGAATCAGGCGCTGGCCGAACAGTCCTCCACTCCTGTTTGGGCTCCCCGCTACCAAACCATCAGCGAACTCTTCCAGCAGGCCTCTCCGCTGGCACAGGCAGACCCCATAGAGTCTGTGTGCCGGCTCTACGCCTCCTACTCACGCCATATCGAAGACCCTCAGCCGCTGGACCGCTTCTGGACGTGGGGCGAAATCCTGCTGTCGGACTTCGACGATGTCGATAAGCACCTGGTCGACGCCCATCAGCTCTTCCGTAACATTGCAGAACTCCACGAACTGGATGACAACAGCTACATCACTCCAGAGCAGGAGGAGGCCCTGCGCTCCTTTTTCCGCAATTTCTCGCTCGAAGAGAACAGCCAGCTCAAGCAGCAGTTCCTTCGCCTCTGGAACCGCATGAGTGATATCTACTCAGACCTCTTGGAATCCATGCGGAAAGATGGTGTTCTCTACGAAGGCGCGCTTCAACGCTATGTCGTCGAAGAACTGCGGCAGGCGCGACTGTCAGGCTCCGAACCCACGTCGCTTCGCCTCTTTGCCACAGCCCAGCAGCGCCAGCTCATCTACGCCTTTGTGGGATTCAACGTCCTGAACGACGTGGAACAGGCGCTCTTCGATGAGTTGCAGGCTCGCCATCAAGCCCTTTTCTTCTGGGATTATGACACCTTTTACTTCGAGAACAACCACGAGGCGGGTCATTTCCTGCGACAGAACCTTCAACGCTATGGCAACGAGCTGTCTGCCGACAACTTCAATAACCTCCGACAGCCCAAGCAGTTGGAACTCGTCTGTGCCACCAGCGAGAATGCGCAGGCGCGTTTCATACCTCAGTGGCTGGACGAGCACCTCACCTCGCGTGAGAACCGTACGGCCGTCGTTCTCTGCAACGAACAGCTGCTTCAGCCCGTGCTTCATAGTATTCCATCCGAGGGCACTCCCAAGGCCGTCAATATCACGATGGGCTTTCCCCTGGCCGATACCCCTGTATTCAGCTTCGTCACTTCCCTCGTGAACTTGCAGACCGAAGGCTATGACCCTGCTCGCGGACGTTTCCGCGAGGCCTTCCTGAGGACGGTGCAGCGCCATCCCTTTGCCCATTTCGTGGAGGAGAGTGTGTGGAATCATCCCGCAGGTTCTGGATCCGAGTTGCTCACCTACCTGCTGAACTGTCTCAGCGCAATCATTCCTCATCTCTCGGACGACGCCGGGGCGGACATTCCGCAAATCTACCGACAGCTTTACGTCGAAGCGCTCTTCCGCACATTCACGGCTCTTTCGCGTCTGCGCGACCTGATGAATGCACCCTCGGCATCGCTGTCCGTCAGCGACTTCACGCTGCGTCGCCTCCTGCGCACCCTCTTGCAGGCACAGAGTGTTCCTTTCCACGGCGAACCGGCTGTTGGAATGCAGGTCATGGGGGTATTGGAAACGCGCGCACTGGACTTCGACCATCTGTTGCTGCTCAGTGTAGGTGAAGGATTCCTGCCGAAGGCTGTAGCAGACACCAGCCTCATTCCCTACAACTTGCGTCAGGCCTTCGGACTCACCACCATTCGCCACAAGGTGGCAGTCTACGCTTATTATTTCTATCGGCTCATCCAACGTGCCAGCCACGTCACCTTCGTCTACAACGAGAGTAATTCGGGTGTCCGCCAGAACGAGCCTTCGCGCTTCCTTCGTCAGCTCTTGGCAGAGACGGACTTCCCCATCCGTGCCCTGCGCCTGCAGGCTTCCACCAAGGTCGCCACGTGCCAGCCCATTCGTATGGAGAAGTCCCCCGAAGTCATGGATTTACTGCATAAGACTTTCGATATCAACTCCCAGAAACCCGGCGAAAAGGCACGCATTCTCTCGCCCACGGCTATCAACACCTACACGACCTGTCCGCTCCGCTTCTACTATCGATATGTGCAGAAGCTCGAAGTCCCACGCGATCCAGACGACGGCCTCGACGCCGGTCTCTTCGGCGAGGTCTTCCACAAGTCGGCGGAACTGGTTTACAGGCAATTGACTTCTGCCGGCCCTGTTGTTCGGGCGGAGGACATCGACCGCTTCACTCAACAAAAAGGCCAGGCCCTCGAACCAATCATCCGTCAGGCGTTCCGTGAGGTCTACTTCAAGGATAAAGAAGAAGATTACAGCGGAATACTCGTCATTGCTGTCAGGGTCATCCAGTCTTATCTCCTGCAACTCCTGCGCCACGACCGCAAGCTGACACCATTCAACATCATTGGACTCGAGCAATGGTGTGAGATGGTCTTGGAAGCTGGAGACGTCAAGGTGCGCACCGGAGGCATCATCGACCGCTTGGATGAAGTACCGGACAAGGACATGGACGGAGCCCAGGTCCTGCGCGTGGTGGACTACAAGACAGGTGGCACCCCCTCTGCCGTGACCGAGTTACCCCGCCTCTTTGTCAATACATCCCAGAAGGAGCACTACTACTTCCAGACCATCCTCTATGCCATCATCCAAGCAAGCCAGAAGCAACGTCTTGTAACCCCGTGTCTCTTCTTCGTCCACAAGGCTGGATCCGAGGACTACAGTCCTAAGCTGCGTCTTGCCCGCAAGCAGCTGAACGATGTCCGCCCCCTTCAGGAGGACTTCCTCTATCACCTCACCGATGTGATTGCCGAAATCTTTGATTCCCAAAAACCTTTCACCCAAACCACTCAGACCGACCCATGTCAGTATTGCGACTTTGCTCATCTCTGTGGGCGTTAGCCCTCTCCCTTCTCCTCGCTGCCCAGAGTACTCCTACTAAGGTCTCCTTCGACCTCACCTCCCCCCAGCCCGACTACTCCTCTGCCACGGGCTTCGGCTACGACCTCTCCACCCGTCAGTCAGACTTTGACTCCCGCCGTGCCGTGCCCGTCCCCTTCTATTTCTCGGTCTGTGTTCCCGACGGCAACTACCGTGTATGCGTCACTCTCGGTTCCCGTCGCCGTGCCGCCTCCACCACCGTGCGCGCTGAGAGTCGCCGCCTCCTTCTGGAGGAAACCCAGACTGCGAAAGGTGACTTCCAGACCTTTACCTTCCTCGTCAACAAACGTTCCCCGCGTATCGACGATACCCGCGAAGTATCCATCAAACCCCGCGAGCGCACCTATTTGAACTGGGACGACCGCCTCACCCTCGAGTTCGCTGGCGCTGCACCTGCCGTGCGCTCCATCACTATCGAACTAGACACTACTGCGACTACCCTCTACCTTATCGGCAACTCTACCGTCGTCGACCAGGAAATGGAACCCTACGCCAGCTGGGGACAGATGATTCCGCGTTGGTTGGGTGACCGCGTGGCTGTCAGCAATCATGCCGAAAGCGGTCTTGCCGCCTCCAGCTTCATCGGTCAGCGCCGCTTCGACAAGATCCTCTCCACCTTGCGCCCAGAGGATTACGTCTTTGTGGAGTTCGGCCACAACGACCAGAAGGAACATGGAGTGGGTGACGGCGCGTGGTACAACTTCGCCCATAACCTCAAGATATTCATCGACCGCGTGCGCGCTGCAGGTGGTCGCATCGTCTTTGTCACTCCCACCCAGCGCCGCAACTTCGACTCCGAAGGCCATATTGTTGAGACCCACGGCGAGTATCCTGATGCCATGCGCGCTGTGGCAGCTCGCGAGCACGTACCTGTCATCGAGTTGCACGACATGACTCGTACCTTCTTCGAGGCGTTGGGTGTTGAAGGCAGTAAACAAGCACTCGTCCACTATCCTGCAGGCACCTATCCAGGTCAGGACAAGGCATTGGCGGACAATACACATTTCAACCCATACGGTGCCTATGAGGTCGCCAAGATGGTGGTCTGTGGCATCCGTCAGCTCGATGCCGACTTTGCAGCCTCGCTGCGGAATGCTATTGACCCAGCCTTCCCTACTTTCGACCCGGCGCACCCCGACGACCCCAAAGCTTTCCACTGGCCTTCGGCTCCAAAGGTTGACATCACCAAGCCAGATGGTAACTGATGGAAACAACTCCTATCTCTACTATATTATTTCCCCGTTCTCGACGGTTCGTCCGTCGAGCCCTCTCCCCCCTTTAACTCCCAAACTCACCAACTCCCAAACTCATCAACTTCAAAAACTCACCAACTCAAAAAACTCATCAACTCCCAAACTCACCAACTCAAATAACTCACCAACTAACAATGAAAACTTTTACCTTGAATAACAGAAAAGGAACGAAGGTTCTGCTGAGAACCCTTGTTCTATTCGTCATCTGCTGCTGTGCCACCACCGCCCAGGCCGGCAGCGAAGTGAATGTGGAACAGGCAGGAACGCTCTCCACCCTGCTGCCCACCAGCGAAAGCGAACTGAAGGTGACGGGCAGTATCAACGGCACCGACATCAAATACCTGCGAGAACTGATTACAAGCGGCGGAGTGACATCGCTGGACTTGTCGGAAGTGAAGATTGTGAAGGGCGGTGTGGCTTACTATGATGACAACAAGACGGAGAACGATGTCATCGGAGTCTACATGTTCCATGACCTCACAAAGCTGAAAGTCATCGAGTTGCCAACCAGCATTACTGCCATCCTGAGCAATGCCTTTTCCAGGACTGGTATCAAGAAAGTGGACATTCCCAACAGCGTCTCGCGACTGGGCGGCGACGCCTTTGCCTACTGCAGCTCGCTGACGACGGTGGTCATTGGCAAGCGGGTGGCGAAGATGGATCAAGGCGTGTTCTGGAGTTCTCCCGTTTCGAAAGCTTACGTGAAACCTATGTCGCCTCCCAATGTTCCTGCCTACCTCTTCAGCGACTCTCCGAGCCCCACGGTATATGTGTACTCCGACGCACTGGCCGACTACAAGGATTCGGACTGGAAACAGTACACCCTCAGAGGCAAGTTGGAAGACACCTATCCAATGGAAGAGGACGAGAGCGACGTGGTCAACAGGCTCTGTAGCGACTTCTTCGAAGACGCGGCCTGCACCCAACTGAAGGCTGATTACCAGGCTATGAGCGATGAGGCCCTGACGGCCGCCATGACCGAGGCTGGAATGCCTGAGTACATGACAGAGATTGCCGTGAAGGTGAAGAACGACCAGTGGGCCGCCTACGAGAAGGATTTTCGCATCCACAGCTACCCCGCCTACAGCGACGCCTCCTACTGGAACACGCAAATGAAGAGCACCGGCGGTTCCTATATGGGTAACCCCACGGGCATTTACTGCAGCGGGCTCGAATCGCTCTACGTATTCGTCGATGACGACGTGCCAGCAGACGCTACCCTCTATATTGCCGGATGCGTGGAGAACGACCTCGTCTCCAACCCCAAAACGGGCACGAAGCTGAAGAAGGGACTGAACGTCGTCGACGGATTGACCAACGCTCTCTACTATATCCTCTACACAGCCGACACCAAGTCCAAGACGAAGATGCTCAGTGAGTGGCCCAGCTTGAAAATCCACATCGAGGGAGGAGTCGTCAACGGATACTACGACGTGGCCCGCCACAGCGACACCGACTACCAGGCTCTGCTGAAAGCTGCCACCCACACGCTCTTCACCATCAAGGGTGGCCGGGCACTCTTCAACTTCAAGAAATCGACCTACAAGACCGTGTGGCCCAAGTCGATAGACCAGAGTATCTGCTGGTTC
Source organism: Bacteroidaceae bacterium (assembly GCA_017535725.1). Classification (GTDB taxonomy): domain Bacteria; phylum Bacteroidota; class Bacteroidia; order Bacteroidales; family Bacteroidaceae; genus Physcousia. The sequence goes on along the minus strand of JAFXTO010000062.1, from coordinate 20,403 downwards.
GACAGCCTCACCGTGTGGCAGAAGGAACTGATGGGTTACACCGCACAGGTGGCTAACGGCGAGCGCGCCGGAGCTCCCTTCTACCTGACGGGCGGCGAGGATATCTATCCTACCTACTACAACAATCCGAACTTCGCCATCGAGGGCGCTTCGGGCGATGCTGGCTACGCAAACTCCACGCCCTACCGCACCAGCTACAACTCCGTGGACTGCATCCGCAATTCCTTCGTCGTCCGTTGGGAAATGGATGACTGGTGCTCGGCCCACGAGTGCGGCCACAACAACCAGGGGGCCATCAACCTTGAGGGCGGCACCGAGGCCTCGAACAACCTCTTCTCCAACTACATCCGTTTCCACGACGGTCTCGTCACTTCTGTGGGCTCGTCGCTTTCCGATGTGATGGGTGAGTTCGCCACCAACACCCCGTTCTTCATCCGCGGCGTCGACAGCCAGCTGAGGATGTACTGGCAGCTGTACCTCTACTACCACCTCGCCCAGAAGAACACCTCCTTCTACCCGAACCTCTTCAAGGCCCTACGCGATGACCCCATCAAATGCTGGGGCGGCGGCAATGTAAGCTCGCTGAAGTTTGTGCGCAAGGTGTGTGAGGTGGCACAGGAAGACCTCACGGACTTCTTCACCGCCTGGGGATTCTTCATCCCGATGACCAATTACGCTATCGAGGACTACGGCGCCCACAAGATGACAGTCCGCAAGACCGATATCGACAAGACACTGGCCGAAATCGCCAAGTACCCCGTCAAGAACCGCGAGATTCTCTTTATAGAAGACCGCGCCGACTACGTGCTGACGACCGACTTCCTGACGACAGGAGGCAAGAAACGGCGCGACTCGGAGAAGGTTGGACAGTACGGCGACCTCGGACAGTTCACCAGCTACCTGCCCGGAAGCTCGGAGCCCGGCAGCTACACCTACCTACAGGCCGACTCCCTCTTCGCATTGGAAGGCACGGGAGGCGTGGGATTCATCATGCTCGACAGCGAGAACAAGATGGTGTATGCCGCCAATGCCTTCAATTTCTGCATCCCCACCTGCGTGAATCCGGACTTCACCATCTATTCCATGGATGCCGGCGGCACGTTGCGCGAGGTCGAGAAAGCCGGCGAGGGTGCTGAATACGTCTATCTCGACAAGGCTGGCACACTGGCAGACTCGCTCTCGGAACTGGTCATCAAGGCTACCGTCGGCGGCAGCATCAATGGCTCGGACTTCAAATATATGCGTAAGCTAATCAGCGATAGCAATCTGGCTTCCATTGACATCTCCGACGCCACCATCAAGAGTGGTGGAACTGCATACTACGAGAACTATAAGACAGCGAACAACGCCATCGGCGACCACCTCTTCTACGGATGCAAGCAGCTCATCGCCATCCAGTTGCCGAAGAGCATCACACGCATCCAGAGCTGTGCGTTCTCCAACTCGGGACTGAAGGACATCACCATTCCAGACGGTGTGACAACGGTTGGCGAAGATGCCTTTGCCTACTGCAAACACCTGGCACGGGTCATCATCGGAGAGAAGGTGAAGACACTGGCGAAGGGGGCCTTCTACGACTCTGACGTCAAGGACGTTTACGTCAAGCCCATGACGCCGCCCACCGTCTCGTCGTACCTCTTCTCCAGCAAGCCCAGAATCCATGTCTATAAGAGTGCCCTGTCGGACTACAAGGCCTCGGACTGGGCAGAGTACGGTACCCTCATTGGCGACCTCGATGATTACGACCTCACCCCCGTGCAGGCTCCTCGCACAGAACCGCAGCTGGCAACCTCCACGGCGGCACCCGTCTATGACCTCTTTGGCCGCAGAGTCACAGCCCTGAAGCCCAACACCGTTTACATCCGAAACGGACGTAAGTTCATTGTGAAATAAGGCATAGATAATAATAAGTAGGTGTTCATAATCAGTTTTTGTATTATTGAACACCTACTTATGTATTATTGAACACCTACTTATGTTAATCCGTCAGATGACAATGTGTCCTCGATTCTTGCGGACGAGCCTCTGTATTGTTTCCACGCTGGCGGCGGTGCTGAGTCCGTCCTCTGGGGTGTTCATGCAGTAGTCGATGAGGCGGTCGATGGAACTGACGGCCACATGGAGGCGGGTGTCTGCGGTGGCGTAGTAGATGAGTACCCGACCGTCGTCATCAGCAATCCATCCGTTGGAGAAAGCTACGTTCATCACGTCGCCCACATATTCCTGCCCCTCGGGGACAAGGAACCAACCGCCGGGCTGTGCAATGACGTGGGTTGGGTCGTCGAGAGCTGTCATATACATATAAAGGACATAGCGGAGTCCATCGGCCGTGCCGCGTACGCCGTGAGCCAGATGGAGCCAACCCTTTGCGGTCTTCAGAGGAGCTGGACCCTCACCGTTCTTCACCTCCTGAATGGTGTGATAGTGTCGCGGATTGATAATGATTTCCTCCTTCACCTCGGCGTGGGTGATGTCATCCACCAGTGTCCAACCAATGCCACCCCCGCTTCCGGTGTCGATGAAACCGTCCTGCGGGCGGGTGTAGAGGGCATATTTGCCTTCCACGAACTCTGGATGCAGCACAACATTGCGCTGCTGGCTCTTGCTCTGAAGGTCTGGCAGTCGTTGCCAGGTGATGAGGTCTTTGGTGCGGGCAATTCCTGCTGTAGCTGTGGCGGCGCTGAGGTTGCCGGGCTGCGAGTCATCGTGGCGCTCAGCGCAGAAGACGCCGTAGATCCATCCATCCTGGTGCTGGGTGAGTCTCATGTCGTAGACGTTAGTGGCAGGGATGCTGTCTTCGGGCAAGGTGATGGGCTCGTCCCAGAATCGGAAGTTGTCCACTCCGTTGGGCGACTCTGCCACGGCAAAGAAACTCTTGCGATCAGCGCCTTCGACACGACATACCAATAGGTAGCGTCCATTGAGTTTGATGGCTCCGGCATTCAGCACGGCATTCATCATAATGCGCTGCATCAGGTAGGGGTTGTCCTGCTCCGAGAAGTCGTAGCGCCATTCCAAGGGTGTGTGTTCCGCGGTGAGGATGGGATGTTGGTATTTCTCATAGATGCCGTTCCCCCATGTCAGTGGCTCGTTGGTGCGCGTCAGCAGCTGCTCGTGGTGTGCACGTATTTCCTTTATTCTTTCTGTAAATGCTTGGCTATTCATGTGATGCTTGTTTTTCACTTTTAACTTACTTGCTAATGTCTTTCAGCATGAGTATTCTCTTGTCTTTCACCATCTTGCAGAAGTCTTCTGCATCCTTGGTGTCCTTCGCCGGAGCGAAGTACTGCCTGCGGTCGGCGTTGCGCCAGACGAGGAAGTAGCTGATGGGGAATTTCTGAATCTGCGGCTTCAGCACACGCGTCCACCACGTGGGATCCGGGATGTTCAGGAATCCGCATTCTGTGAGAGCCACAAGTCTTCCGCTCTTCTTTGCCATGTTGCAGAGCGTAGTGAGGTCCTTGTTCAGCTGGCTGATGAATGCCTCCTCGCCTCCCCGTTGCTGGTAGGCATCGAGTCCGATGATGTCCACGCGTTCATCGCCAGGATAGGTATCGAGTTCGTCCGGTTCGAAACCATAGTTGGGACTCCAGCTCCAGAGAATGTTATAGGGCAGGGCCTTTACTACGAAGTCCTGCGTCATATTCCAGAGGGCACGGTACTCCTCGCTGGAGCACAGCCCGCGTCCCCACCAGAACCACGCTCCGCTGTTCTCGTGCCAGGGGCGGAAGATGATGGGAATCTGATGTCCCTGCTCGTCCTTCAGCGATGCCAGGAAGCTGGTGAGACGTCCCAGCCAAATCTGGAACACTCCATGCACCTTGCCTCCAGACAGCACGGCAGCGACTGTGTTCTTGCTGCGCTCCTCGTTGTTGACCCATGCCGTGCCTCCCGTCAGAGGATTGCGGGGATGCCAGGAGATGGTGACGATGCCGCCTCTTCGGGACTGGGCAATCATCTCCTGACGCATCAGGTTGAAAGGCACGCTATCGAGATTCTTCTCGTCGCCCAACTCGATGCCTCCGAGCTCGAAGCCCATTACTGCCGGATAGTCACCCACGAGGTCGCGCACATCGCTGCGACCCGCTTCATAGCTCCAGCCTAAGCCATAAAAGGGATCGTCCTGATGTCCGAACATGATGCCACGCTTCTGAAGTCGTTGCAGGCGTTGACGCAGCAGCTGAGCCGTGGTGGCAGTATTCTTGGCAACGGGCGAGAGGCGATAGGAAATGACATCGCGAGCAGGTACCGTCAGCGTACGCCACACCTTGTCGGTGGTCAGCGTGCGACCCTCGTTGGCGTGTGTCCAGAGGTTGCGAACGGCATAGGTCACCTGGTCGAAATAAGTGCCCAGACGACTCACCTCCATGTCGATGAGGTTGAAGTGCTGCCAGTTGAGGTCATAGCTGACGGGCGCCTTGGTGGGGTTGAGGATGGTGAACGCCCAGTCTCCGCCTTTCAGGGGTTTGAACCAGAATTCCAGCCCCTGCTCGGTAGCATAGCGCAGTCCCTGCACTCCCAGCTCGTCTTGGTCTACGGCTATCATCTCTCGGTTCATGAGGATTGCCTTGGTCTCCTCGCTCATGGCACGGAGGTCGTTGCCCAGGATGAGTGGCGACGCCATCATGCACCACATGGCGAAGTGGGCACGGTCTTCGTTCACCGTCATGCCATTACCCACCTCCAGCATATCGGGGTCGTTCCAATGACCGGGACCGGCGTACTTACGCAGCGGCTCGCAGAGACGAATGCACTGCATGACACCGATGTCCGTGAATCCCTGTGGATGCACACGTGTGGAATCGAAGTTGCACCAGATGTCAGGACCTATGCGCCAGCTGTGACCGATTTCTGCAGCCCACTCCCAAGGCTTGTTGCTGCCCCACTCGCACATACTCAGGAAGATGGGTCGTCCGGAAGCACGCAGGGCATCACTCATCAGTTTGTAGGCTCCGCGGGCGTTGATATTCGTAGTGTTGCACCAGTCCTCCTTCAGGTAGTCCACCTCCCAGCGGGCATATTGGAGTGCATCCTGATACTCGTGTCCGAGGCTTCCGGGTTTGCCAGCACACGTTTCCGTGCCGCAGTCGCTGTAGATACCCAGCTTCAGGCCTTTGGCATGGACGTAGTCCGCCAGTGCCTTGATACCGCTTGGAAAGCGCTTAGGATCAGCCTGGATGAATCCTTCGGCATCGCGTTGTCCGTGCCAGCAGTCGTCGAGGTTGATATAGGTGTAGCCGGCATCGCGCATGCCAGTCTCCACGAGGGCGTCGGCGATTCCCCGCACGAGTTCCTCGTTGATGTTTCCGGCAAACTTGTTCCAGGTATTCCATCCCATTTGTGGTCGGTCTCCGATCTTTTCCCATTTCTGCGCCATCAGGCCTTGGCAGGCAACGACGCAGAGAAGGATACATAGAATCTTTTTCATTTTTGAAGATGATTTTTATTGTTGTTCTTCTTGTTCTTGGTGTAAGAATATCAGCAGGTGCATGAATCGTTAATGTTTCATAAGGTATAATCTTTCTTAAGAACTTATTTCAGGTAGTTTTCAATGAAGTCCAGACGGGGCTGGAGGTAATCATTTCGCCAGGAGGGATGCTCTTCGTTCGATGGCCAGGCGTGGGTGCGATAGGGCACACAGTTGACAGTCTTCTTGCCCGGAGCGGCGTTGAGTGATGCCCATACGCTGGCAGGCGGACAGGTGGTGTCGATGAGCCCCATCTCGCAGAAAATCTCTGCGCGCGAGTGGCGGATGAGCAGGGCTCCGTCGAAGTAAGGCAGCGTGGCATCCAGCATGGAGGCATCCAGCTGCGGGTGGTTCTCGATGGGCTGAGGCCAGCCGCTGCGTCGGCCCGCACGCGCTCCGCCCAGATCCTGCATGGCAGGCACGTGGACGCAGACGGCAGAGACGCGCTCGTCCAGCCCGGCAGCTGCCATGGCCTGTCCTCCGCCCTGGCTCTCGCCGATGACGATGATGCGCTTGCCGTCCCACTCGGGCTGGCTCGCCATGTACTCGATGGCACGCAGCAGGCGCAGGTACATGCCGCGGAAATAATAGGTCTCGCGGTCGGCAGCGTTGTGCTCCCAGTAGTTGTGCAGGAGACCGTTCTCCAGCATGCGGTAGTAGTCGTCCGTCTGCCCGTTGAGCATACCGTGGGCGTTCAGGTCCAGGCTGAGGGCTCCTCCGCCCAGGGCAGCATTACCCACACACTCGCCCACCTGGCAGCGGCACCAGTAGCCACTGACGCCTGCAGCGCGGCAGAGGATGACGATGGGCAGCGACTTCTTCTTTGCACCCACGGGTTTGGCCATGTAGCCACGCACGGGTGCAGGTCCCAGGCAGTTGATTTCCAGGTCCTGGCAGACGTACTTTCCTTGGTACTGAGCGGGAACAGCCAGCGGCGTGGTCTTCACCTGCATGGGCAGCGCCTTCAGCTGTCGCTTCTGGTCTGCCCAGTACTGCATCAGGTCTGCCGGCTCCTCGTAGCCCGCACGGAAGCCCTCCGGAGCCACGACATAGCCGATGGAGGCGGGTTTGCCATGGCGTTCCTGCAGCTCCACGCTGACGGCACACGTGCTGTCCAGCGCCAGTTCCAGCGCTGTGAAGGTGTGGCTGGCAGGCATCAGGCTGAACTCGCGGTTGAGCATATTGTTGAGGTAAACACGCACGCGCACGGAGTCCAGCGGCACTTCCTCTGCATGGCAGGTGACCACGGCACGCTCGCCCTTGGCGTAGATGCCGTTGGCGTGGTCAATGTCCAGCCTGCAGGTGCCTGCGCGGTTGACCTCGTCGCGCGTCAGGATGAGCTTCTCGCCCAGGAACTGCTTCCAGAAGGCATCGTCGTTCTGACGGCTGAAGACGAAAGGTGTAGTCCACGGCGCCACGAAGAGCCAACGTGCCTCGTCCTGCTCCATGGCAGCTGCCGAGGGAACCACGTCGCACTCCGCCAGCGCCAGCATCTTCGTGGGATACTTGCTGCGCAGGAGGTCGAACTGCTGCTTGAAGGAGCCGTGGTCCGAAGCCACGCGGTACTGGTCGCGAGCCACGATGTCCACGTACTCGTCGCCGGGGTACCAGTCGTCGTCATCCAGTTCCGAGGTCCAGATGTAGATGAGGTTGTGCACGCCTCGCTGCATGAGGTAGCGCTGTGCGTAGAGGTAGAGTTTTTTGAAGGCTTCGGCACCATCATTACCCCACCAGAACCATGCCTTTCCGCCGCGGTTGGAGTTGCCTGCTGCCTCGTGAAAGGGTCGCCAGAGGATGGGGATTCCCTGCTCCTGGTAGTGGAGGAGATAGCGCACGATGGTGTCGAGGTTCTCGTTGATGATGCGCTGCTCCAGCGTGCCCTCCTGTACCGCTCTGCGAGCAGAGAAGAGGGTGCCCGGGCGACGTCCCTCTGCACCCGTGGGAGTGTAAAAGGCGAAGCCGTCCTTCGGCGTCAGTTCCGGATCCACAGGCACGCTCCAGTGCCAGATGAAGCCCACGATGCCGCCAGCGTCGTTCCACTGCTTAGCCGTCGGAGCCAGGTAGTTGAGGTTGCGCTGGCGGAAGTGCTGGAAGTCAAAAATATTCACGGCAGGATACTTCCCTGCACGCTCGCGGATGACGTCGGCGTCCGTGGTGTTGTAGTCCCAACGAGTCTGACAACCGGCCAGCACCTGCCTGCCCCACACCTTGTCGCGGAGATAGCGGTAGAGCTGCCGCGTAGGACCTGTGGCCTCGCGGTCGATGGGCTGCGGGGAGACTTCTCCCTGAGCGAAGGTTCTTGGCATGAAGAGAGCCTGCAGCAACGCAGATAGCAGTAGCAAGCGTTTCATATCGAAGGAGTTCTTGAGGAGGTAAAAAAGTATCGTTACGCCTTATCAGTTAAGTTACTGCCCACTGAGAGGGGTGATCTTGAGGTTGTCGAAGTAGGGAGTGCAGACGCGACGCTGCTGTAGCGGAGCCATCAAACCAGCCATACCGCGATGGTAGCGGTCTGAGGAGGTGCTGACCACTTGTTGCCCGTCGACAAAACCAGTGAGTGTGGAACCCTGCATGCGCAGTCGGAGATTGTGCCACTTGCAGGGGCGGATGCCCTCCACCTGTGCACTGTCGAGCACGAATTCCCCACCCACTTCCATGTCTTTGCGTGCACGGATGAGTGCCTGCTGCTCGGCATCGCCGATGAGTTCCTGCTTGTTGCGCTTGCCGCAGCTCATGACGAGGCTGGCGCGTCCCTGGTCGTCGAGTTTCAGGTAGTAGCCCTTGACCCACACGCCGTAGCCGGAGCCCACGTCGATGACACGTCCCATCACAGCCGCTTCGTCCTGTGGGTTCAGGTAGACATCGGCACTGACCTCATAGTCGCGCCAGGCAGAGTCGCCCACGATGGTGTAGTGATGCCATTCGGGTGCCCAGCTGAGGGTGTGGTCGCCCACCACCTGCCTCACGCACTGTCCCTGGTGGTCAGGGCGTTCCGTGAGTTCGAAGGCACCGATGATGTCCGCGAGATAGTTGGGCAGGTAGCCATAAGCAGAGGCTGGCTGGTACTTCTCGAAGTCATCAGCATAGGGGAAGGGGAAGGGTTGCGAAGCGGGGACGTTGGCGAAGGAACCCTTCTGCTGTCCGCGCGTGGTGGAAAGCGAGTAGACAGCCCCAGGCTCGAGTGTGATTTCGAAACGACCGCGACGGGGATGGATGTCCTGCTGCTGCACGAACAGCTGCTCGGGCATGCTGCGCCAGACGCAGAGGTCAGCGCGGCTGAGTCCCTTGGCGACCTCGAACTTCAGGGTCTGTGGAGCCTTGGCCTCCTTGGTCTCTATGATGATGCTGTAGTCGCCTGTTGAAGGATCGCGCATGGTGATGACGGAGCCTCCGCCAGACAGTTTCCGACAAGCGGAGTCGACATATCGCCATCCTAACTGCGTGAACTGACCGTAGTGGGCATAACCCCAAAGTGCCTCGCGCACCGTGTAGTGTCCGCTCCAGGGCTCGTGGGCAATCATCATGGCAGGGTCTACGCCATAGGGTTCCAAGGGATAGACGGCAGCAATGTCATACCAGTTGATGACGCGTGTGGCTCCGCTGATGATATAGTTCTCGTTGAAGCACTTAACGATGGTGATGAGCACGTCGAAGCCCTTGCGGTAGACGTGGTCCTCGCTGTTCCAGATGGGTTTTCCCAGCGCCTCGGCAGCAGCACGCTGCTCTGGCGTGAGCTGAATCTCGCTGAAGGTGTGGGCGCTGACGGCATCGATGGCTGCAGCCAGTTCAGGATCGCGCTGCATCTCTGCGAGGAAGTCCATCTTGTTCTTGCCCCAGTTGTCGAAGCCGTGCAGCTTCACGTTCCTGAATCCGCGCTCGTTCATCGTGCGGCGTAGACGTTTGGCGAAGTCGTAGTTGTAGCCCTTCTCGTTGTGGCAGCCCAGCGCATCGAGTTCCAGTCCATAGTGCTCGCGCAGTCCTGTGAGCCAGTCGACGTAGTAGTCCGCCATCTCCTGCGACCAGATATTCCCCACCCAAGCAGGTGCGCTCCATCCTGTGGCGTCGATGGCTAATTGCGGATTGCGTCGCTTGGCTTCGGTCATCACCCACCACATATAGCCTCGCTCGAAGTTGGCGTCGCCACGGTAGTGGGCATGGGTGGGCATGGAACCCTGCGTGGAGTTTCCGTCGCCGGGAATTTCCACGAGCATGGTGCTCACGCTGGCTCCGAACTTCGGGCGGAAGACGAAGTCGAGGATTTGGGAACGTTGCGGCTCTGGGTAGGCACGCAGCAACACAGAGGTTGCACCGCCGCCGTTGACGGCTCCAATACCGTCGAATGCCTTGCCGGAGGCTGTGGCACTGACTTGCAGGGGTTGGGCTTGTACACTCGTGGCAAGGGCGGCAGCCATGAGGAAAGAAATGAGGGAGAACTTTTGCATGTGTATTCCTTAATTAAATAGAGTTCAAATGTTATCTTAGGTTCACTTCAGAGGCAGTTGTCATTCCAGACATGCTATTTGAGCGGCGGATTCTATCTGGCAAAATATTTCTTACCTCCACGGATGACCAGTCCTTTCTGTCCCGGCTGCCAGGGGCGTCCGTTCAGGTCGAAGGACTTATCGTCTTCAGGCTTGAGAGTCACGAAATTGTCGTCCTGCAGATCGCCGATTCCGACGAGTTCCTGTCGCAACGCCTTGAAGTCCTCGCGAGAGAGGACATAGTCCTGGGCGAAGGCATCGTCCCACCAGTCTGCATTGCAGCTGCCGTGGTCCCTGCTCTTGAATTCCGAGCTGTTGGGATTGCTGGTGCGACCATAGTCATACCAGGGCGCGAAGTACAGCCAGCGCGCGCGCGCCTTCCACTGCTGACTGATCTTGGAGAGATTTCCGCACTCGGTCAGAGCCACCAGCTTGGTGGGCGAGGCTTTCTTCAGGAAGTTGAAGCAGGTGCTGTAGATGTTGGAGGCATTGGTGTTGTTGTAGACATCGATGCTGACGATATCCACATACTCGTCGCCGGGGTACCAGCGGTAGCCGTCGCTGTACGGTTTTCCCCATGCCGCCGACTGCGTCCACACCCAGATGAGGTTGTCCAGTCCGAGTTCCTGGAACCGGCGGTACATGACCTTCCAGAGCTCATTGCAGGCTTCAGGGTCGCGCCCCCACCAGAACCACATACCTCCCGCCTCGTGCAGCGGACGCCATAGCACGGGAATCTTGCGGGTCTTCAGCAGCTTCAGGTAGCCTCCGATGGTGTTGATATCTTTCATCATTAGCTTATATTCGCTCGACGTAGGGTCAAATATTTTCTTGACATCAAAAGTCGTCTTGTCGTCCTCCGTCCCCCAGTAGAACGAGTACTGCCCGCTCTTGTTGGCAGGCACGTTCCAGTGCCACATGATCTCGATGACTCCGCCAGCCTTGTGCCAGTTGACGAGCTCGGTCACGTTGGTGTAGTCAATCCACCCGCCCTTGGAGGCGAAGGGATGGTGCAGGTAGTCGAAGCAGTTCACGGCAGGCCACTTGCCCGTGTGCTGGTGTACCCACTTGGCTTCGTTGAGGTTCCAGTTCACGTTGGCCGTGGCGCCGGAGAGTATCTTCTCTCCAAAGATCTGATGGAAGCACTGCAGCAGCTCCTCTGCCTCAGCAGAGCGCTGGGGAGTGTCCTGAGCCGATGCGCTGCCGCAGAGCAGCAGCAACAGCAAGTGTAGGATTCGTCTCTGTCTCATGTGTGTATGGTCTTTTTGCTTGAATATTTCCCAAAATTCGTACCTGCTCCATCCTCCGTTTACTTGAAAAGACGTGGAGCGAAGTCGCGCAGGTCATAGTGCCAGACGTGCCAGCTGTGGCCTCCAGGTGTTTCGCTGTACTCGTATTTCACTCCAGCCTCGTCAAAGCATTTCAGCGTCTGCTGACAGCTGGCGTGTGCGAAGTCCTCCCTGCCTCCCATCGTGAAACGCAGCACGTGCGCGGTCTTGTTCAAGGTGGGAGCAATCTGGCGCAGGCGCTCGGTCTTGGCCTGCCGGTCGGCATCGTTGCTGCGGAACCAGCCGGAACTCATCACGTTGATGTATCCGAACATCTCTGGGTGCGCCATGAATGTGTTGAGGGTTTCGAGTCCTCCCATCGAGAGTCCTGCCAGGGCGGTGTTGTCTGCATCCGTCTTGATGTGGAACTGCTCTTCCACGCGCGGCATGATATCTACGACGAGCTCATCCACGAATTTCTCCGTGTCCATGCCTCCATGGGGCATCACCACAATCATCGGAGCAATCTTTCCCTCGCTATAGAGATTATCAAGAATATTCCCGGCACATCCGATAGAGGACCAGGAGCCGTCGTTGTCTCCGGCGCCATGAATGAGATAGAGCACAGGCAGCGGCTCCTTGGCAGCCTTGCCGGCGGGCTGCCATACATGCAGGCTGCGCGTGCTGCCCGTGGTGGTGGACTTATAGAAGATTTGCGAAACAGGTCCATGCGGCACATCGCGCTGTGCCCAGAAGATGTCCTCGCCGTTGGTGATCTTTGCCACCGGAGTGATTTCAGAATAGAAGCGGTAGCGGGGGTCGATGACGCGCACGCCATCGACGATGAAATGGTAGCGATAGGCATCCGTAGGAACTTTGGGGACGACAGCCGTCCAGATGCCGTCGGCATCCTTTTGGAACTGAGCTTTCAGGCCAGCCAGGTCACCTCCCAGCGCCACGGCTTCGGCTTTGGGAGCGTAGATGCGGAAGGCTGTGGAGCCATCGCTGAGTTGTTCTATGGACTTGAGTGTGTCGGCAGGTGTCAGGTTCCTGCGCAACTGAGCATGTGCGCCAAGAACTGCTGCCAGGAAAAAGACGGATAGGAGTAGTCGTTTCATCATTCTACAGGTTTTATGCGTTAGTTATTTTGTGTCTCTGAAGTAGTAATTACGGGAATGGGAAACAGCAGGGCAAGTCCTCCTGAGAGGACTCGCCGTACTGGACGATGACGATTATGCATCTGCTGCATCATATCGTAAGGATTTTTACAGGTTCAAATGAGCACTTATTTCACCAGCACCTTCACCCCGTTGAGGATGTAGAGGCCGCTGGGCAGCTGCTGCACCTCGTTGAGGGTGGCCCCCCTACGGACGAGCTGTCCGGCAGCATTGTAGACGTTTCCGCTCCGGGCGACGTTGCTCAGCGTCTGCTGCACTCCCGTCAGGTCGCCTCCCACTTCGAGCACGAGGTCGTAGGTGGCGTCTGCATCTGCAGCTCCGGCACCCGGCACGATGTAGGCGTGGTTAGCCCAGACCTTGGCGTCCTCCTCGGTGGTGGGCTGGAAAGCATTCTCGTTGACGATGAAGGCAGCCTCTGTCAGGTCGGTGTCGGCATAGACACCCTTCAGCGCTCCGTCGTTCAGGGGCTGGGCGGCGATGTCTGTGCCCACGTTGAGGGTGGCGGTGGTGCGCGCCTCCACGTTCTCTGCGTCGTAGGTGCCTTCGGCGATGTAAACCACAGGCTGTCCTGCCGCAGCCTTCTGAACCTTGTTCAGCGCCACGAAGACCTTCCCGTCCTTGTCGTAGGTGCCTGCCACGGTGTAGAGGCTGCCTGCCGAGGGAGCCACGGCCACGGGATAGCACATCGTTGTCAGCTCGCCCGTACGGAAGTCAGCCAGCGGCTGTGCAGGTTCGCCTTCCACGTCTGCCACCTCCTCGATGATCAGACCGGAGTTGCTGCCTACGTTGTGGTCGTGCCAGGTGACCAGGCGGTGGTCACGCAGCTGTGCGTGGAGGTAGGAGAGGTCGTTGCCGGCATAGTCTGCGCCGTGGAGTGTGCATTCGCCGTTGCCCACGGCTTCGATGGTGAAGACGGTGGGATTCAGCGTCAGACCCGTCCAGCTATCGTAGCCGTAGACCTGGACAAAGAGTCCGCTGGCCTTGTGCTGGATGATGTAGCGGTTGTCACCTGCCGGCACGAAGCGGAAGGCGATGTCGGCATTCTTGTAGTCGGTGAAGAACATGAAGGAGCCCTGACGTACGTCGCCTGCCGGTGTGGGAACCAGGTCGGACTCCCCAGCCGGTGCGAGGTAGGTGTCGAAGAGGGGTCCGAAGTCGCTCTCCGCCACATTGCCGGTGCTCCATCCCTGCTCCTCGTACTTCTCCTCGCTGGCAAAGCGGATGGCGTAGTACTTGTTGGGGTTCAGCTGGTTGGCAGCTGCCGAGAAGTTGGCAGCAGCGAGCTTCGAGATGTAGTCCTCACTCTGTGTCGAGGTGTACTTGCCTGCCTGGTCGTAGGCTCTGGCGTCTGCCATGAGCTGGTTCCAGCCGTCTATAGCCTGCTGGCTCCACTGACAGGGATTGCTGCCTACTTCCGCCACCCGGACGATGTTCTCTGCTCCGGCGATGGCTTCGCGCAAGGGCGTGGGATCCACGAAGAGCGCGACGAAGGGGTCGTAGGCGGCCTTCAGCGCCTCGTAGTCAGCACGGCTGACGGCGTTCTGGTCCACCAGGTCGGCAGCGGCAATGGCAGCCTGCAGGTCGGTGAACACCTTGCCCATGGTGGCAGCCTGGTTGGTGGGATTGGCGGAGAGGGCGTAGAGCTGCAGCTCGCTGACGTGGAAGTATCCGCGGCCGCTGGTGGTGGCTTCGGCGTAGAAGCGCAGGTACTCAAATTCCTTGCCGTCTTCGATGGTGAACATGACAGAGGGCTGCTCGCTGTAGTCCGTGTAGGGGGTCTCGAGGTCAGCAATCCACTCGTAGGAGTCCTTGCCGCCGTCGGGCGAGTCGCTGCCATAGACGCTCCACTTGGTGACGTGGTCGCTGGCGATGTTCTGGCGTCGCGCGATGTCGAACTCCAGGGAGCCTCCCACGGCCTCCGGCAGTTCCACCTGGAGGTAGTGCACTCCGGCTTCGACGTTGCCGCCTTCCCAGTGGCTGTGCCAGAAGCTGCCGAGGTCGCCGTCGATGAGCACGCCTGAGCTGAGGTCGCCGCCGTCGCGGCTGCCGAGGTCGTTCTGGCTGTAGGGGCTGCTGAGCTGGCTGGCTTCGGTGATGAGTTTGGTCTTGATCATGTCGTCGGCCAGGATAGCCTTCTCCTTGGCATCGGCGAGCATGACCACGAAGTCATGTACGAAGGAGTTGTCGTTGAGGATTGCCTGTGCTTCCTCGTCGCTGACGGGCTGGATGAACCACTCGCTGGCACCGCTGTCGGTGTTGGTGTTGAACCAGGTGGTCATGGGGCCTCCCCATCCCTTGCCACCGTCGTGCCAGTTGCAGTGGATGTACATCTGGTTGTTGGCCGGCTGGTCGCTGAATCTGAAGTTGAAGACCACGACATCCTCCTCTGTGCTCATAGGCCAGCTGAACTCATAGGCTCCGTCTGTTCTGAGCACGGGGTCGAAGGCGATGAACTTCTGCGCCTCGGAGCACTTCTCCGGGGAGCTGAAATAGAGGTGGTTGGCAGGATTTTCCATCAGGTAGGTGCCGTCCTCCTGCCGCTGCAGCGTCCAGAGGAAGGTGGGGTCTGCGGCATCCAGGGTCTTCCACTGGTTGATGCCGTCGTTGCCGCTGTAGAGCGCCTTCTGGAAGAAAGCGGTCTCGCCCGTCTCCTCGTCCTCGGTGTAGAACTGGCGCGCGCACACGAACCTATAATATCCATTCTCCGGCAGGTACTGCTTCTTCGATGCCATCAGCGTGCGATAGGCGTCCACGATGGCCTGCGCAGCAGCATTCAGCGCCTCGGTGGTCATTTCCTGCATGGCCTTGTCGCCCAGGTTGTTCACCACGTCCAGCGCCTTGACGAACTCATTGTACAGCTCCTCGGAATAGTAGCCATAGTCGTCGCCCAGGGGCAGTCCGTCCTCGTACTGCTGGTAGCGCAGGTAGATGTCGACGAGGTTTTCCACGGCCTCGTCATGGTCCTCCGGAGCAGGGTTGAAGAACTCATCCTCCGTGCAGAAATAGATTTTTTCAACGGTAATCTGACCTTCGGCATGGTTCTGGATGACCACGCAGCTGTAGCCCGTGTAGGCATGGGGCGTCAGCTTTATATACGCCTCCGTCTCGTTGGCGTTGCAGCTGACCTGGTAGGCGTTCTGCCAGTCGGGATTCTGCAGGATCAGGTTGAAGCTGCAGGTGGACTCGTACCTGATGTAGAGGTATTCGTAGTCCATCACATCGTAGCTGCGAAGATCAACGCTGTGCCAGCCCCATGCGCTGGCGGCGTCAATGACGTTGGTTCCCTCCATGAAGCGCGAGGAGAAGTCCACATCAACTTTTGCATTTGCACCGAGGGTCATCAGGACCATCAGTAAACAGGTAAAGATTCTTTTCATTTGACACATAATTTGAATGGTTAAACCTAAATTTTGAACGATTTTCGCTGCAAAGGTACGGGTTATTCCTATTCTATCGTGACACAATATTAACCATTGCCGACACAGGCTGCATCAGATGAACACTTTCTTCTTCTGGTAGTCCTCGCGGAACTCCTTGGGGGAGCATCCCTTGCGGCGACGGAAGAGGCGGTTGAAGTTCGAGAGGGTGTTGAAGCCGCAGTCGTAGCAGATCTCCGCCACCGTCTGTGCGGAGTCCACCAGCAGGCGTGCGGCGTGCCCTATGCGGATGTCGATGATGTAGTCCGCCATCTCCTGCGACCAGATATTCCCCACCCAGGCAGGTGCACTCCATCCTGTGGCGTCGATGGCTAACTGCGGATTGCGTCGCTTGGCTTCGGTCATCACCCACCACATATAGCCCCGTTCGAAGTTGGTATCGCCACGGTAGTGGGCATGGGTGGGCATGGAGCCCTGAGTGGAGTTTCCGTCGCCGGGAATTTCCACGAGCATGGTGCTCACGCTGGCTCCGAACTTCGGGCGGAAGACGAAGTCGAGGATTTGGGAACGCTGCGGCTCTGGGTAGGCACGCAGCAACACAGAGGTTGCACCGCCGCCATTCACGGCTCCAATGCCGTCGAACTGCTTGCCCGTGTCATAGGCACTAATCGTGATTTGTTACGGTCGCTGGGCTGGGGCTGCCAGAGCCAACATACCTCCAAAAGCTACAAGTATAAATAGTTGTTTCATAACAGTTTACTTTCTTCTGGTGCTTATTTCCGTTCTTTCTTTTAAAATAATGATGTGACTTTTATCTCACGACCTTCTTGCCATTCATGATGACAATCCCTTTGTAGCTGTCACTAACAGGCTGACCAATCAGGTTGTAACATTTACTATTTACTATTTGGCCGTTTCCAATCTCATCGATGTCTGTGGTGAAGGGCCACTTGCCAGCTTCGAGGCCTTCCATGATTCCGTTGTAGGAGAACTGGCAACCAATGGTGCAGTTGGTGCGGTTGATGACGGAATTGCTGCCGTTGGTGTCCCACACCATGGGCACGCAACCGTTGTTGATGGCATAGCGCGTCACGGCCTTGTACCAGTCGCGGTAGGAAGCATCGTGCTTTTCCTGACTCTCTCCCTCGGGCATAGTGCGATAGATGGCACCGTATTCGCCGATGATTACAGGAATGCCCTTGCTGGTGTATTTAGTGCGCATCTTACGCAACTCCTGCTGCACCCATGCTTCCTCGCCCCATGTGGCGTTGTGGTTAGAACCCGCCAGGTGATTGTTCTTGCCCCAGTAGTATGCCATATAGCCCCAGTCTGCATCCTCTGTCATCATCACAAAGTTGTAGGGGCCGTAGAAATGCACCTCAAACATCAGACGGTCGGGCGTGGGATCCTCGGGCAGCACGTTGACGGTGCAACCATAATCAATATTAGTTGACGGTGCCTGCACCACCAAGACGCGCTCGGCGTTGCGACCTCCCGTGGCACGCACGGCATCCACAAAAGCTTGATGATAACGCTTCAGGGCATCCGAGGTGATGGCATCGTCTTCGGCGTTGGGTTCGTTCATGCTGGCAAAGAGCAAGCGGTGGTCATAATCGGCAAACTCCGTGGCAATCTGTGTCCACATGTCCGCCTGCAGCTCACACTTCTGCTGGATCTTCTCCTCGGTAAGGTCCTTGAAGCCATCAACCTCAATCCATCCGTTGTCCCAGTGGTCGTTGAGCATCACGTAGAGGTCGGCGTTCATGCAATAGTCCACCACTTGTTTGACACGGCGCATCCACACGGTCTTAATCTTATGCTTGCTGGTCATGTGCATGTCCCATGAACAGGGGATTCGCACGGAGCGGAAGCCCATGTCACGGACATAGTTGATAATCTTCTGCGTGGTCCTGGTGGGTTGCCAGCCGGTTTCCCAGTCCAAGTCGTTGCTCAACCACGTGCAAGGACCGGCCTCCAGCGTGTTGCCCAGATTCCATCCGGGAACCATCAGCGGCGCGATGTCAGTGGCCTTCTGAGGTGTCTGTGCATTCACAATGGACAATGGAGAAGATAAAAAGAACACGGTGATGAGGTGGATTGCTGTTATTCGTTTCATGTTTTGTAGGTTCATGATTTATTATTGTTAGATATTGCAAAAGTACAGTCTCATCATCATCTTCTGATATATTTTTTGCCGTTGCTGATAGATAGACCGCGTCTGTTTTCCGTCCAAGGACGCCCCATGAGGTCGAAAGTGCCGGAGGGCACTGCGCGAGGCGCGGCCTGCGGGGCCTGCACACCCGTCAGCAGTTGCTTGAAGTCATCGCGAGAGAGGACATAGTCCTGAGCAAAGGCATCCTCCCACCAGGCTGCGTTGGCGTGGTTGTGCTCTGTACTGATAAAATTCTGACTATCGGGCTTGTTGGTTCGCTCGTAATCATACCATGGTGCAAAGTACAACCATTTGCTTCCGCCGCGCCATTGCGCACTGATTTTGGCAACGTTGCCACACTCTGTGAGAGCTACGAGCTTGTCCGGAGATTTCTTTTTCAGCATATTGAAACACTTTGTGCGGATATTGCTTGCAGCACTTTCGTTATAAACATCAATGCCCACAATATCCACATAATCGTCGCCTGGGTACCAATAGTAGCCATCGCTGTAGGGCTTATTCCATGCAGCAGCCGATGTCCACACCCAAATGAGGTTGTTGAGCCCATGGTGGTTGGTGAGCCGGTCGTACATCACGCGCCAAAGTTCGTTGCAGGCTTCTGCATCAAGTCCCCACCAGAACCACATACCGCCAGCCTCGTGCAAGGGACGCCACAGCACAGGTATTTTGCGTTGCTTGAGTTTCTTGAGGGTGGAGGCCACTTTGTCGATGTCCTTTATCATCTGCTTGTATTCATCCGACTCCGGTTCGAAAATCTTCTTGACATCAAAACTGGTTTCTTTATCGCCAGAGCCAGGCGTGCAGGTCCAGTCCTGACCGTCATTCGTTGGCATATTCCAGTGCCACATGCAACCAACGATTCCGCCCGCTTTGTGCCAATTAACGACCTCCGTGACATTGGTGTAGTCAATCCAACTGCTTGGTGAGAAAGGTAAGTGAATAAAGTCAAAGAAGTTGATGGCGGGCCATTTGCCCGTGTGCTGATTCACCCACTTGGCTTCGTTGATGTTCCAGTTAACGTTTGCCGTGCATCCGGAAATAATCTTCTCACCGTAGATTTCGCGGAAGCATTGCAGCAGCGCCTCGGCTTCAGGGGAACGCTGGGAAGTATCCTGAGCAAAGGCTTCGCCAATTGAAAATTGAGAACTGATTATTATGAATTGAAAATAGAAAGATAAAAAGAGGAACAGGCGTTTCATATTAGTTAGTATATATTTCACTTTTCATTTTTCAAACCTCGCCCCCACGGGGAGAGTCGGAGAGGGGCTAATGTCTTTCAACATCAATATTCGCTCGTCCTTCACCATCTTGCGGAAATCTGGTGCATCCTTGGTGATGGGCGATGGTGCAAAGTATTGGCGATGGTCGGCATTGCGCCAGACGAGGAAGTAACAGAGAGGATATTTCTCTATCTGTGGTTTGAGTACGCGCGTCCACCACGTCGAATCGGGCACGTTTTGATAGCCGCATTCGGTGAGTGCTACCAACCGTTTGCCCTCTTTGGCGAGCTCGCAGACGCGGCTGAGGTCTTTGTTGAGTGTGCTAATGAAGGCTTCTTCGCCGTTGGGCTGCTGGTATGCATCGAGGCCAATAATATCTACACGCTCGTGGCCGGGGTAGGTGTCGAAGTCGTCATCCTTCAGGCCATAGTTGGGACTCCAGCTCCAGACGATGTTCGTGAGGCCGTCGGCCAGCAGATGGTCTTGAAGTGTGCACCATAGTGCTTTGTACTGTTCTGTGGTGCAGATGGTCTTTCCCCACCAGAACCACGCGCCGCTGTTTTCATGCCATGGACGGAAGATGAAAGGTACGGCATTGCCCTGTTCGTCTTTCAGCGACTGGAGGAAAGCAGAGAGGCGTTTCATCCACACGATGAACTTTTGGTGCTGGCTACCGCCGGGAAGGATGCTATGTACAACGTCCGTATTCTTGTTGTCCCATGCGGTGCCGCCCGTCAGCGGGTTGCGGGGATGCCATGAGACCGTAGCAATACCACCGCGTCCTACATGAGCCAAAAGTTCTTCGCGGATTCGGGTGAAAGGCACGCTGTCGAGGCTTTTTTCATCACCCACTTCTATGCCCCCCAGTTCAAAGCCCATTACGGCGGGATAGTCGGCACTGGTGGCCAGAATGTCGGAATGCCCACCAGCTACTGCTCTGTCGTTCCATCCGAGCCCATAGAACGGGTCGTCCTGATGGCCGAACATGATGCCGCGTTTTTGAATCTCCTGGAGGCGGTTCAACAATTGTTGGCGAATGACTTCCTGTGCAAGTAGTTGGAAGCAGGAAAATGCAAGCGAAAACAGAAGAAATGTCAGTCTTTTCATTCGAAAATATTTATTGCGAAACACCCTCTTGAGGGCATCTCAAGTTAATAATTCTGCATGTATGACAAAACAAAGGAATACAGGTGGCAGTTTGCCATCTGCGGCTGCTTGATGTGGGCTGGTTTAAGTTTT
>JAFXTO010000006.1 GCA_017535725.1 Bacteroidaceae bacterium | reverse complement strand
TGTAAAACTTAAACCAGCCCACATCAAGCAGCCGCAGATGGCAAACTGCCACCTGTATTCCTTTGTTTTGTCATACATGCAGAATTATTAACTTGAGATGCCCTCAAGAGGGTGTTTCGCAATAAATATTTTCGAATGAAACATTCGTGGGTCAATATATGGCAATTATAAGGTCAATTCGTGAAATTCGTGTGAAAAAAGAACCTGTTTCGGAAATAATGTGTACCTTTGCACCGTCAAAACGTAAAAAGGATACGATTATGGGCGTAAGATTCGACAGCGAGCAGCAGCGCTTCGTGTTCGACTTTGAGCACGACGGGACAGGTGACATCGTCAGTCTGACTGGCGACGGTTACCAGGTGGAGGCCTTCGGCAAATGTTTCTATTACGGCTATGAGTTTGGCGACGATGTGGACGGCAGCGTCCGCTCGGCATTCATCAAGTACGTCAAGTTTACCCAGCGCCTGCAGGACGACCCTAACCTGACGCAGTTCATTCAGAAAGCGGTGAACAACCTGAATCGTCGTATCAACCTCTACGACTACGACCTCGTAGTGATGCCGCAGTCGTCGAGCCGCGTCAACAACTACATGCTGCGCTACATCTACCGCTTCGCCCAGCCTATGCTGCGCAAGCTGGAGCTGGTGAAGAACCTGCCTGCCAATATCTTCTTCGACATGGATGCCTTCACGGAGGCATACCTTGACGACGTGCTTGAGAACGGCCGTCCCCGATACACGGAGGCCCAGAAGGAGGAGGTTCGCCAACAGATTGGCCACATGCTCGACCTCATTCACCAGAAGGACTACTTCACCATCGCCAAGGACGTGAAGAAGAGTCGCTTCCGCCCCTACATGATGCAGTTCCTTCGTTTCGCCACAAAGGCTGACGAGGAGCTTTGCCAGTCGATACGGCAGCAGAACGTGTTGGTCATCGACGACGTGACCACCAGCGGTTCCACATTGGGCGAGGTGCTGCGCACACTGCGCATCCTGAACGAGGACAACCGCATCACCATCTTCAGCCTCATTGGCCGCCGTGACCTCATGGCCGACGTTACCACCTAAGGCAAGAGGTAGACCTTCCCGCCGACTTTATCCCTGCACAGAAGAAAAATATCCGCCGAGACATCACGAAGGATGTCCCGGCGTTTCTGTTCGTTCGAGGTGACGAAGAGGACGATAGGGGATTACTTGTAGTCGTCTGGTCCGAAGCTGGCTTCAAGCACCAGCGAGTCATTCCGGTCGGAGAGGTAGCGGTAGGTGAACGTGAAGTCGCGCTCCTTGTAAGCTCGCAGGGTTAGGTTCTCGCGCAGGGCCTGCTGCATCTGTTCGGTGAAGGCCGACAGGATTTCCGGCGTCAGCAGTTCGGGCTTGTCGAAGTCTCCTGTCAGGCGGTAGTGGTAGGTGAATCCCTGCGGCTCGTCGTTGTAGGTCATGCTGTCCATGATGACGAACTGATGCTCCAGCCGCGGACATTCCCGCTCCGTGTACTCTCGGGCTTCGCGGCGGCAGCGGTCGGAGAAGGACTCGGTGCAGGCAACGAGAGTGAAAAGTGAAAGAGTAAAAAGTGAAAAATATAGATTACTTTTCAAGATCTTACACCAAATATGATTGGCTCCTGTATGTTGATTCTGATGTATCATACTTTTATTTTTCACTTCTCATTCTTTCATTTTTCATTTTTAACAGGCACGAGTGAGAGATACAGTTCATCCAGCTGCTTCTGTTCCAGACAGGCGGGAGCATCCAGCATGACGTCGCGTCCGCTGTTGTTCTTCGGGAAGGCGATGCAGTCGCGGATGCTGTCGAGGCCGGCGAAGAGGCTGACCCAGCGGTCAAGACCATAGGCGAGGCCTCCGTGGGGAGGTGCGCCGTACTTGAAGGCGTTCATCAGGAAGCCGAACTGCTCCTGTGCGCGTTCCTCCGTGAAGCCGAGAATGCGGAACATCTTGTCCTGCAGTTCCGGGTCGTGGATACGGATACTGCCGCCGCCTACTTCCACGCCGTTGCAAACCATGTCGTAGGCATCGGCGCGCACGGCTGCGGGGTCGGTGTCCAGAAGGGGGATGTCCTCGTCTTTCGGATGGGTGAAGGGGTGGTGGGTGGCCATGAGTCGGCCTTCCTCCTCGCTCCACTCAAACATCGGGAAGTCGATAACCCAGAGCAACGAGAACTTGTTCTTGTCGCGCAGTCCCATGCGGGCACCCATCTCTAAGCGGAGTTCACAGAGCTGCTTGCGCGTCTTCATGGCATCGTCGCCGCAGAGGATGAGGATGAGGTCACCAGGCTGGGCGTTCATGCGCTCCTTCAGGGCATTCAGAATGTCCTCGCCGTAGAACTTGTCCACGCTGGACTTCACCGTGCCGTCCTCCTGTATGCGGGCGTATATCAGTCCCTTGGCACCAATCTGCGGACGCTTCACGAAGTCTGTCAGCTGGTCTATCTGCTTGCGGGTATAGACGGCCTGCCCCTTGGCACAGATGCCGCCGATGTACTGGGCGTCGTCGAAGACTGCGAAGCCGGGAGCCTGGGCGAAGACGTCCTTCAACTCCACGAACTTCATCTCGAAGCGTGTGTCGGGTTTGTCGCTGCCGTAGTACTTCATGGCGTCGGCCCAGGTCATACGGGGGAAGGCGCCCTCTAATTCAATGCCGCGCAGCTCCCGGAAGAGGTGCTTGGCCATGCCCTCAAAGGTTTGTAGGATATCCTCCTGCGTGACGAACGACATCTCGCAGTCAATCTGGGTGAACTCGGGCTGGCGGTCGGCACGCAAATCCTCGTCTCGGAAGCACTTCACAATCTGGAAGTAGCGATCCATGCCGCTGACCATCAGCAGCTGTTTCAACGTCTGCGGGCTTTGGGGCAGGGCATAGAACTGACCGGGATTCATACGCGAGGGCACCACGAAGTCGCGGGCTCCTTCGGGGGTAGAGCCAATGAGCATGGGTGTCTCAATCTCGAGGAAGCCGAGGCTGTCTAAGTAGCGGCGTACTTCCATGGTCATCTTATGGCGCAGTTCGATGTTCTTGCGTACGGGGGTACGACGTAAATCAAGGTAGCGGTATTTCATGCGCAGGTCGTCGCCGCCGTCGCTCTGGTCTTCAATAGTGAAGGGAGGCGTCTGGGCTGCATTCAGTACCTTCAGCTCCGTTGCAATGATCTCGATGTCGCCTGTTGGCAGGTTCTTGTTCTTGTTGGAACGCTCGTTGACGTTGCCAGTCACTTGAACGACGTATTCACGTCCAAGCTTGTTGGCCTGGTCAAATAGCAGACCCTCTCCCCGCTCCCCCTCAAGGGGGAGAGTAGAATGTGTTTGAGAGGATGTCTGTTCCTGAAGGTGACCACCCTCCCCCTTGAGGGGGAGCTGGGAGGGGGTCTGCTCCTCAAAGACAATCTGAGTGATGCCATAGCGATCACGAACGTCCACGAACGTCATGCCGCCCATCTTGCGGGTGCGTTGCACCCATCCCGCGAGGGTCACCGTCTCGCCCACATTTGCAAGCCGCAGCTCGCCACAAGTATGTGTCCTGTACATTATAAGGTGTGGAGTTTAGAGTAGTTTATAGTATAGAATAGTATAGAGTCATTTCACGAGTCGAAGTGCGTTCCGCACTATTTCGGCCGCAAAGTTACACTTTATTTATGACTTAAAAGAAGAAAATCCTTTTTTTCTTGAAAAAAGAGTGGCGAAACACCTTTTAATAATTATAAAGAAGCTACTTCTGTTCCTTGGAGTAGCGCTTGATGAGGTTGTAGGCTTGGTAAAGGCCGTATTCGCCTGCCTGCGAGAGGTCGGAGAGTCCGAGCTGCAGTTGTCCGTCGAGGATGCAGGCGATGCCGCGATTGTAGTAGGCGGCAGGGAAGCGTGGCTCGAGGTTCAAGGCGCGGGAGAGAGCTTCGCGAGCCTGATGGTAGTCATGGAGCAGGAGCTGAATGACACCTATATTATACCACGCGTAGGCGAAGTCGGGTTGGAGGCTGACGGCCAGTCGCAACTCGTCGAGGGCACGTGAGTATGCCAGACGGGTGGTCATGCTCACGGACTCCTCACCCACGGACTGCGCCTCGGTCTGTCGGCAGCGCACCTGTGCGGCCATGAAAGGGATGAGGGCATTCTTGGCGTCCAGGACGGCAGCTCGTTCGAGGTCTGTCAGGGCGCTTTCGAAGTCGCGGACGTGGTAGGCCGAGAGGGCACGTGCAATGAACTGATTTGCATTGGGAGAGGACGACTGGTCGATGCGTGCGTTCTGCAGCTGGATATCCGTGAAGTGTTGTTGTAGTTCGCTCTCTTCAAGCTGCGGCTCGAGGTTTGTCAAATATACTTTCTGGGTGATGACGGCGGAGGCGTTGAACTGTTCCACCAGACGATGGAAGGGGATGAAGCGAGAAGTGGGACTCTGGAGAGTGTGAAGTGCCACGACGTAGATGGGCTGTGGTGATAGCTCAACACGGTGGTCCTGCACACGTCCTCGGTAAGCGCTTTCGTACTCGCGTTCGGGTTCGTCGGTGTCTGCTTCGACGATGCTGGCATAGTCCTCGATGTTGCGGTCGGATTTCTTGCGGGTCTTGGCGTGGGTAGTGTCGCGTTGCCCGTTGCGGGCGTCGAGGCGTGCCTTCATGACCTTGAATTCATCACGCTCGGCGCCGTAGGTGTCACCGAGCTTGCGTCGTACGGCAGCTCGTTGCATATATCCAGCCCAGAATTCTGGATTCTCATCGATGACGGCGCTGATGTCGCGCAGCGCTCCGCTGTAGTCGCCCGTCTGGTCGAGTAGGAGGGCGCGGTTGTAGAGTGCTATTGTGTTGTCGGGCTCTAAGGAGAGTACAAAGTTGAAGTCCTCGATGGCGCGGTTGTCGTCGCCGACCTGTGCCCGCAGGAGGCCTCGGTTGAAATGGCCGAGGTAGTTGTTGGGATCGAGTTCAAGTGCCTGGTCGTAGTCATCCATGGCTCCTCGGAGGTTGTTCTGATGGAAGCGTGCCAGGGCGCGATTGATGAAGTTGCCGGCCATGCGCGGTCGCTGGATGATGGCTTTGTCGATTTCCTCTTCGGCCTGGCGGTAGTTGCCGCGCTGGAGGCTGACCATGGAACGCATGGTCCAGGCTTGGGCGTCGTACGCATCGACAACGAGTGCGGAATCAATGTATTGCAGCCCCCGCAGGGTGTCCTGCATGGCGAAAGCTACCTGTGCCTTCAGGGTCATGTTCTCCACCTCGCGCGGCCAGTAGCGGAGCATCTGGTCAAGGGCGGAATCGGCTTGGGCATAGTCCTTGAGCTCGATGTGGCAGAGCACCATGTTGTGCCAGCTGGCGCGGTTCTTGGGTTCCATCTGTATGACTTTCTGGTAGTCAACAATGGCGCCCTGGAAATTCTTCTGGTTGACACGGCAGAGGCCGCGCAGCTGATAGCTGTTGGGGACGTAGGGGTTGCGTTCGAGGCTCATCGAACAGTCCTGTTCGGCACCGACGTAGTCCTCGAGGTAGAATTTGGCCAGACCGCGGAAGAAATAAGGTTCTGAGAGATAGGGCTTGGCGCTGATGACCATGTTGAATCGTTGTATGCTAAGCACATAGTCTTCGTAGTAAAGCGCATTGCGTCCCATGAGCATCACGCGGTCGGTGTTAATCTGGGCGGAAGCGGTGTTTATGGAAAGTGGAAAGGTTGAATAGTTGAAAAGTTGAAAGAGTGAAAGGTTGAAAGGTTGAAATATTGAAAAGGGAAAAAGGAGAGTGGAGAATTGAAAATTGAGAAAGGAAAACTGGCTCGCCAGCAATAAGCCTGCGAGAACCAGTAATCGACGAAGGGTGGTACAAATCCTCAATGTTTAATAATTAACTTCGTTGACTTTTGTCACGACTCGGCCATTTCAAGCAAGCTTGATGGCGCTCGCTGTTCCAAAAGTTCAACTTTTCAACTTTTCAACCTTTCAACGTTTCAACTTTACCTTATAGTCGCAGGTGAAGCGGCCCTTGAGCAGGTCGTTAAGCTTTCCCTTGAGGAGCTGTTTGCGCAGTCCCTGGATGCGATCGGTATAGACTTTGCCGTCGAGGTGGTCAAATTCGTGCTGCATGACACGTGCCAGATAGCCGTCGACCCATTCGTCGTGCTCCTGGAATTCGTCATCAAGGTAGGTGACGCGGATGCGTGTGGGTCGTTTGACAGACTCGCTCATTCCAGGCAACGAGAGGCACCCCTCGTCCATAGATTCCTGGTTCGTCTTGTCGTACTCCTCTATAAAAGGATTATAAAAGACGTGACGATAGCCGGCATACTGGGGATAATCGTCCTTGATGGGGTCGAGGTCTATGACGACGACTCGCACGGAGCGCCCCACCTGAGGAGCGGCGAGGCCAATGCCACCACTGCGAGCCAAGGTGTCCCACATGTCCTGCACGAACTGCGGAAGTTCGGGGTCGGTGATATCAATTTCTTCTGCCACCTGACGGAGAACAGGCTGGCCAAAGGTGTAGATTGGGAGTACCATGATTATATATATAAATATAAAAATGTAAAAATGAAAAAATATAAAAATATGATGGCGCTTGCTGCTCCAAAAGTTCAACTATTCAACCTTTCAATGTTTCAATGTTTCAACCTTTCAACTTTTAGCTTCGCTGACTTTTGTCACGACTCGGCCATTTCAAGCAAGCTTGATGGCGCTCGCTGTTCCAAAAGTTCAACCTTTTAATCGACTCTCCATCCATCCCTGCAGGATGATGGTGGCGGATATTTCGTCTACGAGTGCCTTGTTCTGTCGTGCTTTGCGTCCAATTCCACTTTCGAGCATGGCGCGGTGTGCGAGTACGCTGGTGAAACGTTCGTCAAAGAGTTCCACGGGAATGTCCGGTAGCAGCTTGCGTAGGCGATTGACGAAAGGGGTGATGCGCACCATGTTCTCGCTGTCCTCCCCATTCATCTGGCGAGGCTGTCCGACAACGATGCGTTCCACCGGCTCGCGGGACACATAGTCGAGGACGTAGCGTTCGAGGTCGGTTGTCGCCACGGTGCAGAGTCCGTTGGCGATGAGCTGCAGCGGGTCGGTCACGGCCAGACCTGTCCGCTTCTTTCCATAGTCGATAGCGAGGATGCGCACGGGTTTGAATCTTTAGTTATTGAGTTATTGAGTTATTGAGTTATTGAGTTGTTGAGTTATTGAGTTAATGAGTTATTGAGTTGTTAAGTTTTTGAGTTATTGAGTTGTGAGCCAATAGGCTTATATGCTGTTGGAGTGGGATGTAATAAAAACAGGGGTTAGCTTCACAGCCTACCCCTGCCTTAATAATTTACATATATTCACTTTACCAAAAAGAAATTTCTTTGTTGTTACTTGCGCAGCAGCCATGCATCAGGATACTGTGAGCGGAGGGTGTTACGGCTCTGTACGGCGCTGTTTAGGTCGTCGAATGTGGAGGCGATGACGCGGTACATGCCCTGAGGGTTCATGGCGATTTGGGAAGCATAGCCAGCGATGTTGAGTTTCTTCTGGAGATTCTCGGCGTTAGCCTTGATGCTGAAACTGCCGACGACAACGCTGAAGTTTTTCAGACCGCCGCCACTAACCACGGTGAGGTTCTCGCTGCGGGTGTTCTCGTTGGTGGTCGCTACGGGCGTAGTGGTCACGGTCTGTACGGGAGCCACGGTGGTGGGCTGCTGTACAATGGGTTGCTGGACGACCTGAGTCGTTGAGGGTTGGTTGAGTTGGGATTTCTCGTAGGCCTTCTTGTAGGCACTCTCACTGCTCTTGCAGGAAACCATGGAAAGAGCCACGCATACGGCGGCACCCATAACGAAATAATTCTTCATTGTTTTATACTCCTTATATTAAGTTTGATAAAAAATTCGGTGCAAATATACAACAAAATCACGTCCCGCAATGGACTTCGTGGTAAAAAAAACGTTAAAAAAGACCAAATCTTCGCATATTCATAAAAAAAATGACTGAAAAAGCCTCAATAAGCAAGAAAAGAGATACCTTTGCAACCGTCAAACGAAAAAATCATACCTATTTATTCACTAAAAAATTTTTCAATTATGAAAGCTTTGAATTATCTCGCCACTTTACTCGGTGGTATTGCTATCGGAACTGTTGCTGGACTGTTGCTGGCTCCCGAAAAAGGAAGTGAACTGCGTGAGCGTATCGCTGAGGCACTCCGCAAGCGCGGCATCAAACTCAACCGCAAGGAGATGGACGCTCTTGTCAGCGACATCAGCGAGGAAATCGCCAACGCAACCACTAACGAGGAAGAATAACTGAGATGTTATTCGTCAACGAACAGATGACCTCGCAGATGGGGCAGCTCTTCGAGGAAGGGTGCCGCTACTGGGACTTGCAGAAACAGTATCTGGGGTTACATACGGCGGAGGTGCTCACGCGCCTCTTGGCTACGGTAGCTCTGGTGTTAGTACTGATTCTGGTTGGGTCGTTGGTGTTGCTCTTCAGCAGCTTCGCTCTGGCGTATTGGATTGGTGAGCTTACGGGTAGTCTGCTACTGGGCTTCGGTATCATAGCGCTGGTCCTACTGCTCATAGCCGTGCTTATCTATGCGAACCGTACCAATTGGATTGTCCGTCCGACCACGCGCTTCATGGTCAGCCTGCTGGCTTCGTCGCTGGCGGTTCCCACCCAAGAGGGCATAGCGATGCAGAAAGCTCATCTGCGTGAGCAGTTAAGCGTCAACCAGCAGGAAATAAAGGACGCTACAGCTAACCTGCTGGCTCCGCCGACCGATGCAAAGAACCGATGGGACACTGCATCAAGCCTGTTGTTGAACGGAATGAACATCTACCGAGGCATTCAGTTCGGAATAAGTGCCATCGTGGCGTTACGCAAAATCTTTGGGTCGGGACGCAAGAAGAAAAAATAAGTCCCTTACTCCGAGAGTTATCTCGTAGAAAATGCGCGAAGGCGCAGGTGGAAAGATTGTCAGTCCCCTGCGCCTTCGTGTTCTTTTTGTGTTGCTATTCTTCGGCGAATTGACGAATTAACTGTTCGTCCGCTAGACGACAGATGAGCAAGGTGTCGTCTTTTTCAGCAACGATGTATCCATCAAGTCCCTGGACCACCACGCGGCGCTCGTCGGTGGTGTGGATGATGCAGTTCTGGGTCTCGTAGAGTCGAATGTTCTGCCCGATGGTGGCGTTGCCCTGCAGGTCGCGTTTCGACTGCTCGCGTAGCGAACCCCAGGTGCCGAGGTCGCTCCATCCGAAGTCTGCGGGGAAGACATAAATTTCCTCGGCTTTCTCCATCACAGCGTAGTCAATACTGATACTGGGGCAGAGGGGGAACTGCTCGTTGATGGTGGATTGCTCCTGTTGCGTTCCGTAGACCGACTGCATCCCCTCGAAGATTTTGGAAATTTCGGGGGCATAGATACGCAGGGCATTGACGATGGTCGTGACGCGGAAGATGAAGAGGCCGCTGTTCCAGAAGAAATTCCTCTGGGCGATGTAGCGCTGTGCCTTCTCGAGGTCGGGCTTCTCGTGGAAGGCATCGACCTGATAGATTTCGCGGTTGCGGGCACAGGAGGCCGAGAGGTCTGCCTGGATGTAGCCATAACCTGTTTCAGGACGTGTCGGCTTCATGCCGAGGGTCACGATGGCATCGCTCTCTGAGGTGAAGTTCAACGCAGACGTCACCACTCGACGGAACTCCTGCTGGTTCAGGACGATGTGGTCAGACGGTGTCACAACGATGTTTGCCTGGGGATCCTGAACCTTGATACGCCAGCTGACGTAGGCGATGCAGGGAGCGGTATTGCGGCGGCAGGGTTCGAGCAAGATGTTCGAAATGGGTACTTCGGGCAACTGCTGATGTACCAGGTCAGCGTATGCCGCGCTGGTGACGACCCATGTGTTCTCTGGAGTACAGATGCCTTGGAAACGGTCGGCGGTCAGTTGTAACAGGGTGCGGCCACAACCGAGTACGTCGATAAATTGCTTGGGGCGTTCGGGCGTGCTCATGGGCCAGAAACGGCTGCCAACGCCACCTGCCATAATTACTAAATGCTGACTCATACCTTAATTAAAAATGTGTGCGCATACGCGCGAATCATTTAATAATAGTTTTCTTTCCGTTGACAATATAGACAGCACGGCGCTGAGGAACAGTTACGCTGCGTCCCATGAGGTCGAAGACCGACTGGCGCGAACCGGTCGTGGACTTCTTCTCGCTGATAGCATCGTATAACTCATCGGGTAGTGTGACGCTGACGGCATTGCTCAGTTTGGAGGTATGGCCTTCTGCGTCAACAGCCTGCACCTGAAGAGTATAGGTCGTATTAGGTGTGAGCTCTTTGAAGGTATAGGTGGTCTCTGTAACGTTGGAAATCGTGCTCTGCGCTTTTCTGCGAGCCAGACGACGAGCCACAGCTTTCATCTGATGGCGATGAGCACTTAGCTGAGTCATCGTTGCAAAAAGGTCACTCCAATCGTCCTCCCAATCATCCTCATCGTTATCGTCATCTTCTACTTCATCAAAAAGGGTTAAAATCTCATCCTCGCTGAAGGTGCCGTCGAAGGTTAAGAGATAGTCGATGTATGCACGTTTCTTGATTCCTTTCGTGGCCACACTAATCTGATAGCTCTCAGGTACATCGGAGAAGTTCAGCACACACATCGTGAAATCTTCAGATGCTGCATCGTTGGGCGTTACTTCAACGCTCGAAAGTTCTCTACCCTGAGCATCCAGAAGGCTGACAGAAAGTGTGGTGCCATCGGGCTTGTATTCTCCAGTGGTGGAATATGTGTTGTAGTTAAACCAATCGTAGGCATCGAGGAAGAGTGTCATTGTCCCCGTTGTTCCCTGAATGAGCGGGGTAGTGATGAAACCTGTAGCCTTGGAGGTGGCTAACTTTGCACCATACAGACCTTGATAGACTTTTGAGCCGGTCCAACCGGGCTCATAAGTATAGTCATCCAGTGAGCTGCTGATATCCTGGCTTCCATCTGCCGTAGCACTTTCGTCCATGAAGAATCCTGCGAAGTCCTCAAAAAGATTGAGTGCATCGAGGATTTTGTTTTCTCCAGAATCATCATTCTGTTGTTCGGTGAGGAAGAGGTTGTAGCTTGCAGCCTCTGCCACTTGCGACCATGTGGCAGTAAAGCCAGTGGGACTGACGTCTGTTGCCTCGTTCAGCATGGGAGCATCGATGGTCACGGTTGGTGCGCCATCCATGAAGGTGAAGCTAATCAACTTGTTGGATTCCTGAATATTGGTGATGGGCTTGTGCATCAGCTTCTGTCCATCGGTATTGGCATTGAAGAGCTTTGCTGCGGGTGTGGAGGTGTCCGTGAGTTCGGTGTTCTTGGATGTTCCAGGCCAGAGGTCTCCGGCATCGGCGTCGCTGTAAACACTCCCTTGATACGTAATGGTATTCAACTTGTTGTCACCAGGGATGAGCGTCATGCGCTGATGGCTGCTGACATTATTCACCGTATTGTTATACCAAGCCCTTTCGTTGTAGTCTACATGAAGGATCATCATTCCATGCCCCAGGGCCTTCTTGTCCCAGTCTACCTGCTGATGGTTGGCGAGGAGGTAGTACTCATTCTTGTTCTTGTCGTTATAGATAATGTATGCTTCCGGGTTCTGTTCGATGTTCTGCATGTTTTCCACGACGCATCCTTCTTTCAATTCCTTCGGCTCCAGCCAGTCACAGAACCAACGTTCGTAAGATGTGTAGCCAGCAGGGTGATATCCCTCACCATCGCCGTTGTAGCAGCCATAGTCCATGAGGCTCCATGCACCCATGCCGAAACTGCTGTAATTCGTGTCATAAAAATCTGGCAAGCCGAGGCAGTGGCTATACTCGTGGCACATGGTACCGATACCTTCCAGAGTGCTTCCCGACGCGCCTGCCAGTTCCGGACCACAAGCATAGGTGTCCACGGTGACGTCATCCAGTTTCAGCGCCGACCCTCCCTCGGAGAGAAACCATTGATGGGGCCAGATGGTGTTCTCAGAAGCTCCGCTGGATTCGCCAAAGCCTGCGTAGGTGATATAGATATTCTCCACCTCGCCATTGCCGTCCCAATCATAATCGGCGAAATTCACCTGATCATCCACGAGCCTACAGGCTTCGCGAACCATATCTTCTGGATGCTTGTCGTTGCCTTGGCTGTCGTTCTCACCATAATATTTCATATTGTTGGCCAACGTTACCGGACCGACGACGTCGAACTCGATATCGAACAGACCATAGCTCTGGGCACGGAAGTATTCGCGGATGCTGCCATAGTTCTTGCCATAGGGTCTGTCGATTGCGTTCAGCATTTGGTCAAAGATGGCTTGGGACTGATCGCCGTTGGTCATCTTCTTGTCTTTGAAGTTGACCAGAATCAGCAGGCCTTTCTTTGTTGTCTGTTCAGTAGTCAGATAGGGAGCTTTAGGAGCTCGCATGGCCTTTCGGATTTGGGGCGCCTTGTTGCTTCTCAGGAGGTTTATCTTAGCATACTTCGATTGGCGAACGGCTTTTGGGTCACGGGTGTCAGCTACCCAATCGCCATGCTCATTAGGATGAACACGGAGGCCGTCGGAGGTTGCCCAGTAGTGAAAAATTTCGTCGCCATACAGGCGAATGGTCAGTTCAGTTCCATCGCTTTGGAGTACCTGTTTGCTTATCCGTTTGGCAGGCACAGCCCAAGCTGCATTCACGATTCCAAGGAATGCGAAAATAAAACAAAAACGCTTCATCAGATTTCTTAATGAATTTAGTTGATTAATTATGAACAAAAACTTTCTTATCACCTGAGACATAAACGCCAGGCTGGGAAGCATTCTTAGCAGGACGTCCGTTCAGGTCAAACCAGGGTGTCGGAGCAGATTCTGCAGACTGCGACCGCTCGTGTAAGTCACGAACGGCATCGTAGAGTCCGCCGTCGAAGAGGAAACGGATTTGCAGCTCATCCTCCGAGAGGGTTATGTCAGTGATAGAGTGGGGCATCGTGCCTGATGCGGTATAGACTGTGGCAGCAGGAGTGGACGTCGCTGTCAGCGAGTCGTTGCGATGTTCTCCCGACTCATCGGTGTAAACGTAAGGATAGAGATTGCCAGCCCATGTCTCACGTAGGTTGCCATCGGTATTCGAACCTTGGTAATTATTGTTGGCTGCAATGATGGTCATACGCTGGTGGTTCTTGTTGGAATTCACGGAATTAGAAGTCCATGCAGAACGCAAGTAGTCAACGTGAGTGACCTGCATACCATGACCGTAGCGCGATAGCGTGGCGTCCCAGTTACTCTTAAGACGCGCTTCAAGGATGTAGTATTCATCGCTGTTGGCAGGATTGACGACCTTCAGCCCCACGCCTTCCGGCGATGCGATGGGATTCAGTGTATAGTAGCCAGGCGTGGAGATTTCCTGCAGCTTGCGCCAGCCCATGAAGTCACGTTCGTAAGCTGTAAAGGCAACGGGGCTATAACCATTTGACATATAGCACCCATAGTCCATGATACTCCAGATGTCCATGCCGAACGCGATGCCATTCGTATCGTAAAGGTCAGGTAAGCCCAGGGCATGACTGAATTCATGGCACATGACGCCGATGCCATCCGGCTTTGCCGTATAGGAACCATCAGATGACCTGCGGGCCTGGTTCTCGCTGCAACATGCCGAGTTGGCGAAAGTCAGCTTGGTTCCGTCATCCAGCTCTGTTGTGGTACTGGCGGTATGCTCTTTCGGCCATATCAAGTTGGCGTTGGTCTGCATGGTGTTCTCTCCGCATCCGGCAAAAATGAAGAATACCAAGTCCACGTTTCCATTGCCCTTCTTCTTGTTGTCGAAGTCAGACCAGTCGCCGTCGTAGAGTTCCGTGGCTTTGGTGACGGCCTCTTTTCTCAATTGACTGAACCCGGTATCTTTGGAGGAGCCTGAATTTTTTCCGTATGTAGCTACTGGATTACTTAATTTCACGGGGCCGATAATCACAAACTCAGGTTGGAAAATCGAGTCACTTTGTCCAAGAAAGTAGTCGCGGATGCTGCCGTAACTGCCATGTTCCGTGTAACGATTGCCATCGCGTGTACCGTTGCAAAAGAGGTCGTAGTATGCGCGTACCTCTTCGTCGGTCTTCCCGACGTGGAAAACGGAGTCCTGGAAGCTCACCAGAACGACAGGCACCTTGGGGCTGCCCTCTGAAGGCAGTGCCGCAGCTTCGTGTGTGCCGAGGTGCCGTGCTGCCATGCGTCGGTTGGTAGCTTCCTCCAGCGTCTGCTGCAGCGTAAGATGCGACTTCATATAAAGATCTGGGCGCTGCTCGGTTGGCACGATAACCTCTCCTTCCTCGGTTTGGAACCAACTGAGGTGTTCATCTCCCTGAGCTGTCACGTATACCTCGGTACCATCAACCAAGCGGACTTTCAACCGGGTGCGCTCTACGGGTACTGCCCAAATAGCAACCGACAAGGCTGCCAAAGAGAGCACTAAGAATATTCTTTTCATTAGAATGAATGAAACTAAATAGATTAAACGTTCTATTATACTATTAGAGGGCGCAAAATTACTGATTTAATGCCAACAGACCAAGGAAATGCGGGAAAATTCGACACTTTACACGGAATGAAAGCATATTTTGGCATTTTACGTTCCTATTTCCGCAAGTTTTGATTACCTTTGCCTCGCACTACGAAAAAACTGCTACAATAATACCTTAATCAATATGATTGTCTATCCTAATGCGAAAATCAATCTTGGCCTGAATGTCGTTCGTCAACGTCCCGATGGCTACCACGACCTGGAGACCATTTTTTACCCTATCCCCCTGCAGGATGCCCTTGAGGTACAGGAACTCGTTGAACCCTCCCCGGAAGCCATTGTTGGCAGTCGTCATCGTTTCCGTCTTGCGGGAACGCCCTTGGGCGGCAATCCAGCGGAAAACCTGGTGATGCGTGCCGTCGCTCTGTTGGAAGAGGATTTTGAACTTCCACCCCTCGACATATTTCTTTATAAGCACATCCCTGCCGGGGCAGGACTTGGAGGCGGTTCGGCAGATGCTGCTTTCACCATGCTGCTTATCAACGAGAAGTTCCAGCTTGGACTGAGCGATGACGATCTTATGAGGCGGCTTGCCAGCATCGGCGCGGACTGTCCCTTCTTCGTGCTCAACCGTCCCTGTTTCGCTACAGGTATAGGAGATGAACTTACCCCCATCGACCTCGACCTCAGTGGATGGCATCTTGTTCTCGTCAAACCCGATATTACCGTCAGCACTCGTGAAGCATACGCCGCCGTGACGCCGCAAGAGCCGTTGCTCCCGCTGGATTATGTCACCCGCCGTCCCGTTTCGGAATGGCAGTCGTTAATGCACAACGATTTTGAGCACAGTGTGTTTTTGCAATATCCCGAAATAGCTGCAATCAAGGACCGTCTGCTCGACCTGGGTGCCACGTATGCAGCCATGAGCGGTAGTGGTAGCGCCGTCTATGGCCTCTTTACCACGCCTCTGCTTCACATCGAAGAGAAATTCAGCGATTGCTTCGTCAGACAACGGGAACTCTGAGGATTCGGAAAGCGGATTCAAAAAGCAGATCCTGAAAGATGGTTTGGGAGGAAGATAGAGGAAGAACCAATATCTTCTATTAGAAGTTTTTGAATTATCAAATATAAACCAAGAAGAATGAAACATCTCACCAAGTTGGCTGCTATGGCAGCCTTCGCACTGATTACCCTCGTCAGCTGCGACAACCAAGATTACGAAACCGTTAAGGGCGACCCGATGCAGACTCGCATCTACACACTCAAGAACGGTTTGAAGGTTTACCTCTCCGTCAACCGCGATGAACCGCGTATTCAGGCGAATATCGCCGTGAAGACAGGTTCCCGCAACGATCCCGCCGAGACCACCGGCCTGGCTCACTACCTCGAGCACCTGATGTTCAAGGGCACCAAGCAGTTCGGCACTACAGACTCGACAGCCGAGGCTCCCCTGCTGGATGAAATCGAAAAACGTTTCGAGGCCTACCGCCAGTTGACCGACCCCGCCGCTCGCAAGCAGGCTTACCATGAGATAGATAGCGTTAGCCAGCTCGCTGCACAATACAACATCCCCAACGAGTACGACAAGCTGATGGCCCTCATCGGCTCTGACGGCACCAATGCCTTCACCAGCTTCGACATCACCTGCTACGTGGAGAACATCCCCTCCAACGAGGTGGACAATTGGGCTCGCATACAGGCAGACCGCTTCAAGAACATGGTCATCCGCGGTTTCCACACCGAGCTCGAGGCCGTGTACGAGGAGTACAACATCCATCTTGCCGAGGATGGTGAAAAGATGCTCAACGCCCTGCTCTACAAGCTCTTTCCCACTCACCCCTACGGCACACAGACAACAATCGGTACGCAGGATCACCTGAAGAATCCCTCGATTACCAACATCAAGAACTACTTCCAGAACTACTACTGCCCGAATAATGTGGCTATCTGTCTGGCTGGCGACCTCGACCCCGATAAGACCATCGCCATCATCGAGAAATACTTCGGCGACTGGGAACCCAACCCCGACTGTCAGCGGCCTGAGTACGAACCTGTGGCACGTCTGACGGCACCCGTGGACACCACGGTGGTAGGTCTCGAAGCTGAGATACTCTACTTAGGTTGGCAGGCTCCAAGTGCCAAGGACCGCGCCTGCGACACGTTGTCGCTCATCAGCGAAGTACTGAGCAACGGCCGCGCCGGACTCATTGACCTCGACATCAATCAAAAGATGAGTATGTTAGGAGCTTCGGCCAGTTACGAACCGCTGTCAGACTACGGTATCTTTGTAATAGGAGGCTCGCCCCGCCCTGGACAGACTCTGGAAGAAGCTCGCGAGCTGATGCTGTCTGAAGTCGAAAAGCTGAAGAGCGGTGACTTCCCCGAAGACCTGCTGCCCGCCATTATCAACAATTTGAAGTTGAGAGAGATGCGTTCTTTGGAACACAACAGAGCCCGCACCAGCATGTTCCAAGATGCATTCATCAACGGCATCGAATGGAAAGACGCGGTGGCTCGCATCGACCGTATTGCAGCACTGACGAAAGAAGACATCGTAGGTTACGCTCAGCGCTTCTTCAACAACAACCACGTCACCGTCTTCAAGCGTCAGGCCGAAGACCCGAACATCAAGAAGATCGAGAAGCCCGAGATTACCGCCATTCCCGCCAACCGCGACCAGATGAGCGCCTTCGTCAAGGAGATTCAGGACACCGAGGTCGAGCCTATCCAGCCCCGCTTCGTGGACTTCCAGAACGACCTGCTCGTAAGCAACTGGACGTCCAAGATTGACGATGCTCCTGAGCACAAGCTGCCGCTGATTTATAAGCAGAATACAGAAAACGGCATCTTCTACCTCGTCTTCCGTCTGCCGTTCGGCACAGCCGCCGATAAACGTATCGACGCCGCCAGTGATTACCTCGAATTGCTGGGCACCGACACTCTGTCAGCAGAGCAGATTCAGCAGAAGTTCTACGGCTTGGCATGTTCCTTCAGCGTTCACTCAGGTGACTATCAAACCACCATCACCCTTTCCGGCCTGGATGAAAAAATGCCCGAGGCACTGGCTTTGCTTGAGAATGTATTGAAGAACGTTCAGGTGGATAGTGCCGCCTATGCGGCCTACGCTGCTAATATGGCGAAGGCACAGTTCGATGCAAAGTTGGAACAGCAGCAATGCTTCAGCCGTCTGCGCTACTATGGTATCTACGGACCACGCAACAGCGAGCGCGACATCATGACCGCAGCCCTGCTCGCACAGACCAACCCGCAGGAACTCGTAGATATTCTGCATAACCTGACCAGCTACGAACATACCGTTCTCTACTACGGTCCACGTGCAATAGGCGACCTCACTCAACTTCTGACACAGGAACACCAGTTGCCCGCCGAGCTGAAAGCTCCTCTCGTTTTCGAAGACTACAAGGAACAGCCCACGCCACAGACGGAAATCTTGCTGGCTCCCTACGACGCCAAGAACATCTATATGATGGCATATAACAACGAGGAACGTCCTTGGGATGTAGAAAAGATGCCCGTCGCCGCCCTCTTCAACGAGTACTTTGGTGCTGGCATGAATGGCATCGTGTTCCAGGAACTGCGTGAGAGCCGCGGCCTGGCCTACAGCGCCCGTGCTTATTATAATCAGGCTCCCGACCGTAAGGGACACCCCGAGACGAGTTACACCTTCATCATTTCACAGAACGACAAGATGATGGATTGCATCCGTACGTTCAATGAAATCCTCGACAGTATTCCTCAGAGCCAAAGTGCCTTTGAGATAGCCAAGCAGAGCCTGACCAAGCAGCTGGCTGCCCAGCGCACCACTCGATTTGCCGTCCTCAATGCATGGATGGCAGCTCAGGAACGCGGCGTGGACTATGACATCAACGAGAAGATTTACAACGCATTGCCCGACCTCACCCTCGAAGACATCGTGAAGTTTGCCGACGAACGCATGGCTCGCAAGTCCCGTCGCTACATGATTCTCGGCAACGAGAAGGAACTCGACTTGGCAAGCCTGCTGCAAGTAGGACCGATTAAGCGTGTCAGCCTCGAGGAGATTTTCGGATACTAGGCCTCACCCCTCACTTGTCCGTCCTCGAATTTGGAGTTAATCCTCGATTGCTCGGGGAGGTTGACATGAATTCAACCACCTTTTCCCTCGCTACCCTATAAGGGAGGGAGTGGTTACTGAACAAAATAGATAACAATCAAAATATGAGAACATTCCTGTTAAGAATAGGTCTACTATTTGCATTAGTAACCGCTCCCTCCCTACAAGGAAGGGCAGGGTTGGGGGTTCCCCTCTGGCTTCGCTCTTCTGCCATCTCGCCGGATGGTCAAACTATCTGTTTCGCTTACAAAGGCGACTTATTTAGTGTTCCCGCAGCTGGAGGACAGGCCCGCCAACTGACATCGAATGCCGCGTGGGATGGCCTTCCTGTGTGGTCGCCCTCTGGTAAGCACATTGCTTTTGCCAGCGAGCGTGAAGGTAGCCTTGACCTTTACATCATGGATGCTACGGGCGATGAAGTCACTCGCCTGACCACCCATTCGGGTGCTGAAACACCCCTTGTGTTTCTTTCCGATGATGAACTCTTGTTCACCTCTGCAGGCCTTTCTGCGACGGAGAACATGCAGTTCCCTTCTGACACCTATACTCATTTATATAAGGTACGCACGCGCGCAGGAAGTCGTCCGCAACGTGTTTCCGACATCTCTGTTGGCAACGTTACCATCGGTCCTGCTGGTTCGCTCATCTATGATGCCATCAAAGGCTATGAGGATCCCATGCGCAAGCACCACACCAGTAGCATTGCACGCGATCTCTGGCAGCTGAGCTTTGCCCGGCACATGTCAGCCGACCGCAAGTCGCGACCCGCCGATCAGGCCGTGTACCGCCAGCTCACCCAGACCACCTGCGAGGATCGTTGTCCCGTCTTCGTTGAGAAGACACAGACCCTGTATTGGCTCTCGGAGGCCAATGGCACCTTCAATGTATGGAGCCAACAACTCGATGGAGGTCAGAAAGCACGGCGATTGACGAACTTCACGGACATGCCTGTACGTTATCTAACCGCCTCGCAGGATGGCACACTCTGCTTCTCATGGGATGGTGAGCTCTACACCATGCGCCCTGATTCACAGCCCAAGAAGGTGAAAATCAATATTATCGCCGATACCAACGAGAAGGAGGCCTTGCATTTCGTCTTCAATGGTGGAGCCACACAGGTATGCCATTCGCCCAAGGGCAAGGAAATCGCCTTCGTGCTGGGCGGCGACGTCTATGTTACCCATCTGGACTACAAGACGACCATCCGCATTACCGATTCCCCTTCTCGTGAGCGTCATGTCACTTTTTCCGAGGATGGACGCAGCCTCGTCTACGACAGTGAGCGCGATGGTCGATGGGCTCTTTACCGTGTCAGCATCAAGCAGAAAGACGAGAAGCTGTTCACCTACGCCACCGAGCTGACCGAAGAGGAACGCCTCACACCCGAGGACCTGACCTGCTTCGAACCCAAATATTCGCCTGACGGCAAGAAGATTGCCTTCCTGCGAGGACGACAAGAACTCTGCGTCCTGGATGCTAAGACCAAAGACATCACTACTGTTATGCCCGGACGCTTCCAGTATTCCTATAGCGATGGTGACCAGACCTTCGTCTGGAGCCCGAACTCGAAGTATCTCCTATCGGAATATATAGGAACCGGCGGATGGAACATGACGGACATTGCTCTCATTCCAGCCGATGGCAAGGGCAAGATTGTCAATCTCACCAACTCGGGTTACTCAGAGAGCAATCCTCGCTGGGCACTCGGCGGCAAGGCCATCATCTTCCAGAGCGACCGTGCAGGTATGCGCAGTCACGGCTCGTGGGGCTCTGAGGACGACCTCTACATTACTTTCCTCAACACCGATGCCTACGAACGCTTCAACCTAAACAAGGAAGAGCGCGAACGCTTCGACGAAGCCGAGAAAGAACGCAAGGACAAGGAAAAGAAGGAGAAAGAGGACAAGGAAAAGAAAGACAAAAAGGAAAAGAAAGACAAGAAGGACAAGGATGACGAGGCTGAGAAAAAGGAAAAAGAAAAAAGAGAAAAGGAACAAGCCAAGGAAGACAGTATCAAGTCCGCCAATCCTGTTCTCGACCTTCTCGACCTGGACCTTCGCACCAAGGGCTTGACCTCCAATAGCGGCAATATCGGTGATGCCGTGCTCAACAAAGAAGGTACTAAACTCTATTACGTTGCCACCAACTACCCCAACGGTCCAGCTCTCTGGGAGCTTGACCTCGAGAAAGGGAGTACCAGCATCAAGGCTCAGGGCGTCAGCTTCACCTATTTTGACCTTAGCGACGATGGAAAAACCGCCTACTACGCTACTGGCGGACGCATCAAGAAGTTGGATATTGAGGAAGGAAAGATTTCTGATGTGGAGTTCGAAGCATTCCATAATGACTATCCAGCAGGCTGGCGCAAACAGACTTTCGAACACATCTGGCACCAGACTCATGAGAAGCTCTATGACCCGGACATGAATGGTGCCGACTGGCAAATGCTTCATGAACGCTACAATCGTCAGTTGCCCCACGTTGGCAACACCCGTGACTTCGCAGAACTCTGTTCCGAGATGCTTGGTGAGCTCAACGTTTCTCACACCGGCTGCCGCTATCGCCCTCAGGGTGGAACAGGCAACACCTTGACCACAGCCGACCTCGGTGCCTTCCTCGACGACACGTATAACGGCGATGGACTTCGCATTCTGGAACTCATTCCAGGCAGTCCTCTCACACGACAGCAGGGAGTAGGAGCAGGAAGCATCATCACTCATATAGACGGACAAGTCATCAAGGCCGGTGAGGATTATTTCCCCCTGCT
Organism: Bacteroidaceae bacterium; assembly: GCA_017535725.1. GTDB lineage: Bacteria > Bacteroidota > Bacteroidia > Bacteroidales > Bacteroidaceae > Physcousia. Next base: position 51,184 of record JAFXTO010000006.1, on the reverse strand, counting down.
CTGCGGAAAGAGCGACCGCTATACCCGCTTGACTATCAAGGATTCCAAGGGAACATCCAAGGACTACAACGTCCGTCTCAGCTCCAACTACTCAGCAGGACTTTATCGTCGATGGGTAGAGCGCAACGAACATCTCGTTGACAGTCTCTCGAAAGGTAAACTCGCCTACGTGCACATCGAGAAGATGAATACAGCCAGTTTCCATGAGCTCTATCGTAAGTTGTTGTCAGACAAGAACCGCCAGCGTGAAGCTGTCATCGTTGACGTGCGCCACAATGGCGGCGGATGGCTACACAACGATGTCTGCAACCTGCTGTCCGGCGTGGCCGTGGCACAGTACACTCCCCGTGGACAATATATCGGCGAAGACCCCTACAACCGCTGGACCAAGCCCTCCTGTATGCTTATCTGTGAGGACGATTACTCAAATGCCCATGGCACCCCCTGGCTCTACCATGAACTGGGCATCGGGCCACTCATCGGAGCACCCGTTCCAGGCACCATGACTGCCGTCTGGTGGGAGACCATCGATGACATCGTTTTCGGCATTCCGCAAGTGGGCATGAAGGACCGTCGCGGCCAGTACCTCGAGAACCAGCAGTTGCAACCTGACCACCTCATCATCAGCCAGCCCGACGACCTTCTCCACGGCCGCGACGTGCAACTGGAGCAAGCTGTAGAGTTGATGTTAAAGAAGAAATAACCCTGTGAATGAAGGAAAGTGCGAAGATTTCGTGCTTTCCTTTTTTCTTTTCCAAAAAAAATACCTACCTTTGCCCTCGAAAAGAAACAGCGACATGAAACTATTACTCCTGTCTACTGCTGACTTCTTCATCGAAGAAGACAAAATCGTCAAGGCATTGTTTGAAGAAGGCCTCGACTTGCTACATCTTCGCAAGCCTGACAGCGAACCTATCTACAGCGAACGGTTGCTCACGTTGCTCCCCGATGAGTGGCACAATCGGGTCATCGTCCATCAGCATTTCTATCTCAAGGAAGAATTTCAGCTGCGAGGCATCCATCTTACTCCGCAGAACCCCACCCCTCCCAAGAACTACCAAGGGCAGCTCAGCCGCTCACTCCATAGTATAGAGGAATTGCGTACCGCCCGCGAGGGTATGGATTACGTGTTCCTCTCACCCGTCTTCGATAGCATCACCTATCCCGAGCGCAAGGCTGCCTACACCCACCAGCAGCTTTACGATGCCACTCGGGCTGGACTCATCGACCGCAAGGTCATGGCTGCCGGAGGTATCAATGCTGAAACCCTGCCCTTGCTGGCCGACTACGGCTTCGGCGGGGCCGTCATTCTTGGCGACCTCTGGACGCGATTCAACATTCATTCTGGGCTTGACTTCAAAGATATCATCACTCATTTCCGCAAGCTCCGAAAGGCTGCAGGGTGAGTTTCCTATACGTTAATATCTAAACTAAAATTGCGGCAAAGCCGCGCAAAAATGACCAACTTCCTCGTCTTCTCGGGCACAGCCACCCGCTATCTGACTGAGAAAATCTGTGCCAGCCTCGGAATCGAGATGGGTAATATCAACGTGACTCACTTTGCTGACGGAGAGTTTACCGTCAGCTACGAAGAGTCCATTCGTGGTCGGGATGTGTTCCTTGTTCAGAGCACCTTCCCCAAATCGGACAACCTCATGGAGCTCCTGCTGATGATTGATGCTGCCAAGCGTGCCAGTGCCCGAACCATCAACGCTGTCATCCCATACTTTGGCTGGGCACGTCAGGATCGTAAGGACAAGCCTCGCGTGGCCATTGGTGCCAAGCTCGTGGCCGATATGCTCAGCGTGGCTGGTATCACCCGTGTCATCACCATGGACTTGCATGCAGACCAGGAGCAGGGCTTCTTTGATGTTCCTGTAGATCACCTCTACGCCTCCAGTGTCATGCTTCCTTACATCCAGAGTCTTCAGCTCGAGAACCTTGTTATTGCCACGCCCGATGTAGGCGGCAGTAAGCGTGCCAGCGCCTATTCTAAGTTCCTCGGTTGTCCCCTTGTCCTATGCAATAAGACACGTCGCCGTCCCAACGAAGTCGCTGCCATGCAAATCATTGGCGACGTCAAGGGAGCAGACGTGGTTCTCATTGATGACATCGTTGATACCGCAGGTACCATCACCCGCGCTGCCGACCTGATGATGGAGAATGGGGCACACAGTGTCCGTGCCATCGCCAGCCATTGTGTCATGAGTGGACCTGCCAGCGAGCGCGTGCAGGCCAGCCAGCTCGAAGAAATTGTGTTCACAGACAGCATCCCTTACTCCAACCGCTGTGCCAAAGTCAAGCAAATCACCATCGCTGACCTTATCGCAGAGACCATACGTCGCGTGGAGGAGAACCAGAGCATCAGCAGCCAGTACCTGATATAAAATATATAAGTGATGATAAGTGAATAATGGACAATTGACACACAATCAATTGTCCATTATTCATTAACGATTAACGGCTCACCGTGTAGGAACCAGCCCTGTATTCTCTGGACTCTGTTTCGCCAGGTAGAGTCACGGTGGCGGTGGCTCCTTTTGGAATGGTGAACTTCCATGTCCATTTGTCTCCTTGGTAGCGCCACGCACTCTTTATCGTACCTGCTGCTGAGTGATACTCGGCAGTGAGGTGTCCAAGGCGCTTGTCGGGCACGGGACTCATGATAATGTGCTTGAATCCCGGTTGTGCGGGATCGGCTGCGATGCCGGCAGCCCGCTCCCATAGCCATTGACAAACACATCCGTATGCATAGTGATTAAAGCTGTTCATGCCCTGAGGCCCCATCCCCTTGTCGACCATGTAGCTGTTCCATCGTTCCCAGATGGTGGTGGCGCCGTTGTCCACAGAATAGAGCCAGCTGGGGTTCTTGCGCTGGAAGAGGAGGTCGTAGGCGATGTCCTGCATACCGTTTTCCGTCAGCGTCTGCATCAGGATACTAGTGCCGAGGAAACCCGTTTGCAGACAGCCGTCGTGCTGGGCAAAGTTTTCGCGCAGGCGCGCAATCATATTCTTCTTTGCTTCGCCCTCCACGAGTCGGTTCTTCAGGGCAAAGAGGGCAGGGGTCTGCATCGTGTTGAGAATATCGGTCTTGAAGGTGCCGTCGGCATTCAGGAACGTTTCGCGTAGATAGGCACGGGCGTTGTCCGCCATCTGTCGGTAGGGAGCCGCATCGCGCCCTGTTGCAGCCGCCATATCGGCCATCATTCCAGCATCGATGGCCCAGTAGCTGGCACTCAGATAGCTCCAGTATCTGACCGTCTCTGGTCGCGGCTGTCCATTTTCGTGGCTGCGCCCGCTACAACTTTCCAGAGGTTCGTAGCTCAGCCAGTCTGCCCATTGGTAGTTGCCATTCTCACCACTCAATGTCTGGTGGTCATATCGCGTGTCGTTGATATGATTCATGAATCGGTTCATGGCCTCCCAGTTTTCTTCGATGATGATGCTGTCGGCGAACTGTTTCCATACAGTCCAGGGCACGATGATACCTGCATCAGCCCATCCGAGGCGCATCATGCCTGCATCGCGGTATTGTCCCCAAGGAGCTACGCCCGGGAAGCCGCCTTCGGGACTCTGTGTGTCGCGCATGTCGTGCATCCATTTATGGAAGAAACGGCAAGTGTTGGCAAAGAAGGTGCCTGTCTCAGTAAACACTTGTGTGTCGGCTGTCCAACCCTGACGCTCGTTGCGTTGTGGGCAGTCGGTAGGCACGGAGAGGTAGTTACTGCGCATACCCCAGATGGTGTTGGAGATGAGCTTGTTGATAGATGCGTCGCCCGTCTCGATGACACCTGTTTCCAGACGTTGGGCAATGGACGTAACAGGAACGGACTGGATGTCCTTGAACTGCACGTCGCCTGTGGAAGTGATGGAGACATAGCGATAGCCAAAGAAGGTGGTACGAGGACAGTAGCTGACGTACCCATCGGCATTACCGAAGGTGTAGTCCAGACGCATGTGGACATTGTGTGAACGCAAGTTCTGTCGGTGTACGCTGCCTTCCGGTCCATCCATTCCCCGGCTCCTGGCTCCGTTGCCGTCGTTGAGTAATTCGCCGGGCAGACAAGTCAGCCGTGTTCCTTCGGCAGCCTTGAATAAAAAGGCAGGTACGGCGGCGGCATTTTGTCCGAAGTCCACCACCAGCGTCTCGCCGGCATGAAGCAGTATCTCGGACTTCGGCTTGTACTCGCGTAGCCTCACTACTTTTCCATAAGCCTCGTTGTCGGCGCCTTCCACGTTCTTCCAGACGTAGGCTTCCACAGCTGGAAGGGCAATGTCCCATCGGAGATAGATTTCTGCTCCAGTAGATGGCAACAGCTGTCCTTGAAATTCCATGTTCTCCTCAGGCACAGACAATGTGGTGGCGTTATAGCCCATCGGTTCACGGGCGTCGTAGCGTTCGCCCTCGAAAATACCCGCGTTCTTCACGGGGCCTGCGATACCTGCCCGCCAGTTGAGTAGGTCGGTACCATAGCGTTTGGTACTTCCGTCGGCAAACGTCAGTTGCAGCACCCCTCGGAAGGCACATTTATGACCAATCATGCCCTCATTGTCTCCAGGGGTGACAATCTTGTCAGCCCACCAGCCAGGAGTGACCTGCACGGAAAGGGTGTTCTCGCCACCCGCTTTGCAGCAGAAGGCCTGAGTGATGTCGTATGTGAACGTGCGCTTGGTCTTCATGGGATGCGTGAAGCCTGGCTTCAGCACTTCTTCACCCACGCGCTGACCGTTGATATACAGCTCATAGATACCTAATCCTGCTGTCATCCAGCGTGCGTTGATGACCTTCTGCTCATTCTTCAGGGTAGAGACAAACCAACTGGAACCATCGGCAGAACGTCCATTGTCGCCGTCGTTGACGCGACCTGTAATCACAGGGGCATCGGCGGCAGAAATCCATTTCGCCACCGACCAGGCTCCCTTGTCTAAAGGTGCCGTGCGTTCGCCCACAAAAGAAGTCGTGCGGCTACATCCAGTAATGACTGAAGCCACAAGGACTGTCAGGAGGTAGTTCCTGGCTCTCATTGTTAGTTAGTTATATGGTTTCTATTTTTGTCAGATGACCTCGATGCCCAACTGCTCGCAGAGCTTCAGACTCATCTCCTTAAGCTTGAACTTCTGTATCTTACCGCTACCCGTGAGGGGGAAGGCATCCACGAAGAAGACGTACTTGGGAATCTTGTAGCGTGCAATCTTGCCACGACAGAACTCGCGTACATCTTCGGGCTCCATCTTAGCACCTTCGTAGAGGATTATGAATGCGCCCACTTCCTCGCCGTACTTCTTGGAAGGTACTGCGGCCACCTGAACGTCCTTGATACCTGGCATGTGGTACAGGAACTCTTCAATCTCACGGGGATAGATGTTCTCACCACCACGGATAATCATGTCTTTGATACGTCCTGTGATGCGGTAGAATCCCTGTTCGTCCTTGATACCCAGGTCGCCGCTGTGCAGGAACCCGTTCTCGTCGATGACCTCGGCGGTGGCTTGGGGGTTCTTGTAGTAGCCCTTCATCACATTGAAGCCGCGACAACACATCTCTCCCTGTACACCTACGGGACATTCTTCGTTGGTCTCGGGATCCAACACCTTGACCTCCACGAAGGGGAAGTCACGTCCCACGGTGGTGCAGCGCTGCTCAAAAGTGTCGTTGAGGCAGGTTTGCGTCATTCCAGGTGAGCTCTCGGTGAGGCCATAGACAGAGGTGATGGTCATATACATTTTCTCGCTCACCTGCTTCATCAATTCCACGGGACAGAGGCTGCCGGCCATGATACCTGTACGCAGGCACGTCAGGTCGAACATAGAGAACATCGGGTGGTTCAGCTCGGCAATGAACATTGTGGGGACGCCATAAACGGCGGTGCACCGTTCCTTATGGATGGAGGCGAGCACGACGAGGGGATCAAACTTTTCCACCATCACTTCGGTACAGCCGTGGGTCAGGCAGTTCATGGTGGCAAGTACCACGCCGAAGCAATGGAAGAGGGGCACGCAGACGCAGAGCTTGTCGTCCTGTGTGAAGCCCATGTTCTCACCCGTAAAATAGCCATCGTTGGAGATGTTGAAGTGCGAGAGCATCACGCCCTTGGGGAAACCCGTGGTGCCACTGGTGTATTGCATATTGCAGACGTCGTGGCAGGAGACGCTCTTCTTCATCTCGTCCAGCACCTCGTCCTCGATGTTCTGCCCCAGCAGCAGCAGTTCTGCCGTGTTGTACATGCCGCGATACTTCTCCATTCCAATGAATACCACGTTCTTCATGTAGGGGAAACGCTCGCTCTGGAGATGTCCGCGCTCGCAGGTCTTCAGCTCTGGCAGCATCGTATAGGTCATGTCCACATAATTACAATCCCAAGTGCCGTCGGTGATGCAGAGCGTGTGCATATCGGAGTCCTTGCAGAGGTACTCCAGCTCGTTCTGCTTATAGTTGGTGTTCACGGTCACCAGCACGGCTCCGATTTTGGCCGTGGCGTAAAGGAAGGTGAGCCAGTCCGGCACATTGGTGGCCCAGATGCCCACGTTGCTACCCTTGGTCACTCCGATGGCCAGCAATCCTTTGGCGAGATTATCCACGCGCTCGTTGAACTGCTTCCAAGTGAAGCGAAGGTCACGGTCACTATAGACGATATATTCTTTATCGGGTGTGGTCTCTGCCCAGTATTCCAGCCATTGGCCGAGTGTACGTTCATACAACTGATATCCCTCAGAACCAGTCTCTGCGGGATATGTCCTGTCAGGCAGCGGCCTGCCTGCCATATCTAATTTGCTCATTTTTCAGTTTTCAATTAAAAAGGAATATACACTACTGCGAGAATCTTGGCAGCTTGTCCGTCGACACCGTGAATGTGGTGCTTGACGATGGAGTCGTAGAAGATGCTGTCGCCTTCGCAGAGAATGTATTTCTCTTTGCCATAGTCAACTTCCACCTCGCCCTGCATGACATAGATGAATTCCTCACCCTCGTGGGAGGAGAGCTGGAACTCGCGTTCCTCGCTGGGGTTGATATCCACGATGAAAGGCTCCATGTGGCGTCCCGTCTTCTGCTTGGCCAGCGGGTGGTATTCCATGTGCTTCCGGGTGTCGGCGGCACCATTGGAGAAGCTGATACTGCTGTCCTGTTCGCGGTCGGCCGCCCGACAGACCACGGGACCCAGCGCGTCGTTGTCATCAAGAAAGGTGCCCAGACGCACGCCCAAGGCACGAGCCACCTTGATCAGCGGCCCTAATGAGGGGAGGTTCTGCTCCGTTTCGATGGAGTTGATTTGTGCTTCCGAGAGACCGCTACGTTCTGCAATCTCCTCAACAGAGAGGTTCTTGGACTCCCTGATACCTTTGATTTTTAATCCTACGGTAGGCATATAGCAATAAATTGAATCTGATGTTGCTGTGTTTTATTCTTTGCTTTTTCTCGTTGGTCGGACACCTTGCAAACACTTTGTGTGTCCAATTTGGTGGCAAAGTTACAACGAAAATCCGAGATAAAGAGCATCTGGGTGGAAAAAATTTCCTTCTCTCACTCTTTTTCACTAATTTTGCGCCGCAAATCCGTAAAAAATGCAACATAACTCATGAACGAATTACAACTCAAGTACGGGTGTAACCCGAATCAGAAGCCTTCGCGCATCTTCATGTCCGACGGCTCAGAACTGCCCCTTCAGGTCCTCAGCGGACGTCCAGGATACATCAATTTCCTCGATGCGCTGAATGCCTGGCAACTCGTCAGCGAACTGCGCGCCGCCACAGGCCTGCCCGCTGCTGCCAGCTTCAAGCATGTCTCGCCTGCTGGTGCTGCCGTGGGGCTTCCCATGAGCGACACCCTGCGTAAAATCTACTGGGTGGATGACGTGCCCTTTGAGCTGACACCTATTTCTATCGCGTACGCTCGCGCACGAGGTGCTGACCGCATGTCGTCCTATGGTGACTTCATTGCCCTGAGCGACACCTGCGATGAGGCCACTGCTTTGCTCATCAAGCGCGAGGTATCGGACGGCGTCATCGCCCCCGGCTACACACCTGCGGCCCTGGAGGTTCTGCGCCAGAAGCGCAACGGCACCTACAACGTCATCCAGATAGACCCCGCCTACCGCCCAGAACCTATTGAGCGCAAGCAAGTCTTCGGCATCACCTTCGAACAGGGGCGCAACGAAATCCGTTTGGACGACCCAGCCCTCTTCGAGAACATTCCCACCCAGAACAAGGACTTCCCTGCAGAGGCACGTCGCGACCTCCTCATCGCACTCATCACCCTGAAATACACCCAGTCCAATAGTGTCTGCTACACCAAGGACGGACAGGCCATTGGTATCGGTGCCGGACAGCAGAGCCGTATTCATTGCACCCGGCTGGCCGGACAGAAGGCGGACATCTGGTGGTTGCGTCAGCATCCGAAGGTGATGACTCTGCCCTTCGTGCCTGGCATCCGTCGTGCCGACCGCGACAACACCATCGATATTTATATCTCCGATGACCACGACGACGTGCTGGCCGACGGCACCTGGCAGCAGTTCTTCACGGAACGTCCGGAGGTCTTCACCCGCGAGGAGAAGGCCGCATGGATTGCCCAGAATACCGATGTCTGCCTTGGCTCCGATGCCTTCTTCCCCTTCGGCGACAACATCGAACGCGCCCACAAGTCCGGTGTCCGCTATGTAGCACAGGCCGGAGGCAGCGTTCGTGATGACCATGTCATCCAGACCTGCGACAAGTACGGAATCGCGATGGCCTTCACCGGCGTCCGTCTATTCCACCATTGATAGAAGACCCACACCAACTTTGTAATAAGATGGCTGAATTACAACCAACGAATGAAACAACTCCCTCCCTCACAGGAAAGGTGAGCGGTGGGTCTCCTTATGGTGGCGACAACATCGATGACGTGATTCTCAATGGTGTCACCTTCAGGGGAGCTGCCAAAGGTCCCAAGCGCGACGAGACGGGCAAGGTGCGTACCAAGGCCAAGAAGAAGGCCTACATCACCGGTGCCCATGGTTCGGGTGCTGCGAAGAAAAAAGCAGACATACGCCGTTCGCGCCAGAACCGCCACAAAGGAAAGTGAGGTAACATATTGATATTAGGTGTTCATAAATGGTTCTATGTGTTTTTGAATACCTAATAAACATAATTGATATCATTAACAGACAAAATGGAGACGTTTGAATTTTTAGGATTTGACCTGAGCGCTTGGATTACCATAGCCACGGTGCTGACGATGTTCAGCCTGCTGTTGTTTACAAAACTACGCTCCGACCTGGTATTCCTGGGGGCTGTAGGCGTCCTCTTCGTGACGGGAGTGCTGGATGCTAAAGAGGCCTTTGCGGGGTTTAGCAGCACATCGGTTATCGTCGTCGGCGTGCTCTTCGTCGTGGTGGCAGGTATGACGCATACGGGTGTGTTACACTTGATTGTGAGACGCCTGCTGGGACAGCCCAATACCTATGCGACGGCGGTCGTCCGGCTGATGATGCCTGTGGCAGTACTTAGCTCCTTCCTCAGCAATACTACCGTGGTGTCCATTTTTGTGAACATCGTGAAGATGTGGTCCAGGAAGCTAAATATCTCACCCTCCAAGTTGCTGATACCGTTGAGCTATGCTTCGGGTATGGGTGGCGTGTGTACGTTGATAGGTACGCCTCCGAACCTGATTATCTCTGGACTCTATGCCGACAAGACGGGTGTCGTCATGAACGTGCTGGCAACCACCATCCCCGGCCTATTTTGCCTGTGTATCGGTGTACTCTCAGTCATAGCCATGCGCAAGCTGTTGCCTGAGCGCAAGGCGCCGGAGTCGGCCTTTGAATCGACCAGTGACTATACCGTGGAAATGTTGGTGCCGTCAGATAATCCTTATATTGGAAAGACGATAGCCGAGGCAGGACTGAGCAACGTACACGGCGGCAGCCTGGTAGAAATCATACACTTCGACGATATGATTTCCCCTGCTGCAGACGATGAACTTATCATGGGTGGTGACCGCCTGATTTTCGCCGGAGAAATCGACGAGCTACTCTATTTGAAGAATAGTCACAATTTTGTCAATGCCGACCACCATGTGTTCTGCATGGATGAAGTTAGCCGTAACCGCCAGCTCCGTACGGCGTACGTCACCTTCGGCAGCACTCTCATCAACGAAACTATCAGTCAAAGTGGTTTCGAGAAGAAGTACAACATGACGCTGGTGGCTGTGGCCCGTAGTGGCGAACGCATCAACGAGTCGCCTCGCAACGTGGTGCTGAAGGCTGGCGACACGCTGCTTTTTGAGTGTCCGCCGCACATGAATGTCAAAGCTACTGACTTCACCTCGCAGCTGCAATTCTTCGACAACGACGAAGTTCCTAATATCGGATTGCGCACCTTGTTATCTTCCGCCATCATGATTGCTATGGTGTTGCTCTCGGCATTCGGCGTGATGCCGCTCTTGCAATGTGCGTTCTTGGCTGCTGCCGCCATGCTCCTGTTGCGCTGTTGCGATGCAGACCAGGCCATGAAGGCCGTTGACTGGGACATTCTCATGGTGTTTGCCGGTTCGTTAGCGTTGGGAACGGCCATCCAGAACACGGGCATCGCCGAGTGCTTGGCAACGGGTATCCTTGACATCTGCGGCACCAATCCCATTGTGGTCATGACGGCCATCTGTTTTGTCGCTACGTTTGTCACGGAGTTTATCTCGAATACGGCGGCTGGCGCCATGTTCTTCCCCATCATGTATGAGGCTGCCGAGAAGCTGGGCTACGAGCCTTTCCCCTTCCTCATCGCCTTGATGATCAGCGTGAGCAGCAGTTTTGCCACGCCCATCGGTTCGCCCACCCACATGCTCGTCTATGGTCCCGGCGGCTACCGCTTCAGCGACTTCATGCATATTGGCCTGCTGATGAACCTCATCATCCTCGCCGCCAACATTCTTATCGTGAACATCGTCTATCCACTAACAATGCTGCCATAGAATCCCTCTTATAAAAATTGCTACCTACAACATTAATAAACGCTACTGACAAATGAAACACATGCTTCTTTCGCTGGCCCTTGCGGCTGGTATGATGGTTGCCACGGCCACAGATGCCGCCGCTGCCAAGCAGCAGCCGGGCTCCTTCAAGGTGGGCAACAAGACTTTCCTGTTGAACGACAAGCCTTTCGTGGTGAAGGCTGCCGAAGTACACTATCCGCGCATCCCCCGCGAGTACTGGGAACAGCGCATTCAAATGTGTAAGGCTTTGGGGATGAACACCCTCTGTATCTACATCTTCTGGAATGCGCACGAGCAGCAGGAGGGTGTGTTCGACTTTACGGGCAACAACGATATCCGCGCCTTTGTGCAACTGGCACAGAAGAATGGGATGTGGGTCATCGTGCGTCCCGGTCCCTACGTCTGTGCGGAGTGGGAGATGGGCGGTCTGCCCTGGTGGCTGCTGAAGAAGAAGGATATACGCCTGCGCGAGCAAGACCCTTACTTCATGGAGCGCCTCGAAATCTTCGAGCAGAAGGTGGCACACCAGCTGGCTGACCTGACCATCGACAAGGGTGGCCCCATCATCATGGTTCAGGTGGAGAACGAATACGGCTCCTACGGCGAGGACAAACCTTACATCAGCGCCGTGCGCGATTGCCTGCGCCGTAGCGGATTCGATAAGGTGGAATTGTTCCAATGCGACTGGTCGTCCAACTTCACCAAGAACGGCCTCGATGACCTCACGTGGACCATGAACTTCGGAACGGGTGCCAATATAGACCAAGAATTCAAGAAGTTAGGCGAGCTCCGTCCCAATAGCCCCAAGATGTGCTCCGAGTTCTGGAGCGGATGGTTCGACAAGTGGGGTGGGCGTCACGAGACGCGCGGAGCAGAGGCCATGGTGGACGGCATCAGCCAGATGTTGGACCGCGGCATCTCTTTCTCCCTCTACATGACCCATGGAGGCACCAACTGGGGCCATTGGGCAGGTGCTAACAGTCCTGGCTTCGCCCCTGACGTGACCAGCTACGATTACGATGCCCCCATCAACGAGGCTGGTCAGACCACCGATAAATATTGGACGCTGCGCAAGGCCATGGAGAAATACAGCGGCGACTTCGATCCCGCCACAGGTACTTGGGGCAAGTCCAGGAAGCTGCCCGCCGTGCCCAAGGAATACCCCACTATCGCCATTCCGTCATTTGAACTCACGGAGTTCGCCCCCTTGGGCTATGGAAGTGATGTTGTGGACACCAAAGGCGGACTGAAGACCTTCGAGGAGATGGATTTCGGCTGGGGCGCGATGATCTACAGCACCAAACTGCCCGAGATTCCCGTGCAGAGTGTCCTCAAGGTGGAAGCTCACGACTATGCGCAGGTGTTCATCAACGACCAGTTCATAGGCAAGCTCGACCGCGTGAAGCACGAGACATCGCTCATCCTGCCCGCCGTGAAGAAGGGCGACGAACTCGCCATCCTGGTGGAGGGCATGGGTCGCATCAATTTTGGGCGCGCCATCAAGGACTTCAAGGGCATCGTCTCTGAGGTCGTGCTTAGCGCCGACCTGGATGGAGTGGAAACGACTTGGAAGCCGCGCCAATGGACGAAGGCACGCATCAAGGACGATTATTCGGTGGCTGTAGAGGCTCTGAGAGAAGTACAGACTTTCAGCATCTCCACCTATCAGCTGTCCACCAACGCAGGCTACTACCGCGGCTACTTCAACCTCAAGAAGACGGGCGACACTTTCCTCAACCTCGAGAACTGGGGCAAGGGACAAGTCTATGTCAACGGCCACGCCATCGGTCGCTATTGGTACATAGGCCCGCAACAGACGCTTTACGTTCCCGGCTGCTGGCTCAAGAGAGGCAAGAACGAGGTCATCGTCCTCGATGTCATGGGCCCGCGCGGAGAAAAGACCATTGAAGGCCTGCAGAAACCCATCATCGACCGACTGAACCTCGACCGCCCGCAGACCCATCGCCTGGAAGGGCAGAACCTCGACCTCAGCGGCGAGAAGCCCGCTATAGAAGGCGAGTTCAAGCCCGGCAACGGATGGCAGGAAGTCAAGTTCCAGCAGCCCGTCAGCGGCCGCTACGTCTGCATCGAAGCCCTGAACAGCCACAACAACCGCGAGTACTGCTGCATCGCCGAATGGTATATGCTTGGTGCCGACGGCACGCGCCTCTCGCGCGAACCCTGGCAGGTGGCCTACTGCGATGACGAGGACATCGAAAGTGGTAACAAGACCGGCGACAAGATTTTCGATCTGCAGGAATCCACCTACTGGTCCACGAACCGCGGCGTGCAATTCCCCCACTACCTCATCATCGACCTCGGACAGGACCAGACCTTCACCGGCTTCCAGTACCTGCCGCGTGTGGAGGCTGGAGCGCCCGAGAGCATACGCCAGTACCGCATCTACGTGAAGAGCAGCCTGTTCAAGGGGCTCTGATTCCCTCGCCTCTGATTCCCCGCCTCATATGAATATCGGCTTAACACTAGGCCATAAAGAAAGCTCCCCGGCAGGATTCGCCAGTCGGGGAGCTCTTCTTTTGTTTGCCGTTCTGCGGCAATGTGTACACCTATTATATTATTGGTGGGGAACTTTAGTAAAGTTACACGTACGGACGTGTTTGGAAACTCGTATATACGTGTTCGCGTTTTCGTATATACGTGTTTGCATTTTCGTATGGACGAGTTGGTGTTTTCGTATATACGTGTTTGCCTGTGAGGGAGGGAGGTATGTCTAAAAACCAATAAAGGTATGATAACAAGGTGTATGACGTGCTATTTACTCCTATAATACCGTATCGGCAAGGAAGCTACTGTTTGCCGTTGCCGCGATGGCCGTTGCAATGGTGTGCGCCGTGGTCCAGGCCGCCTGGAAGTTGAAGCCGCCGGTGATGCCGTCTATGTCCAGCACTTCGCCCGCGAAGTAGAGGTGTGGGCGGTACTTGCTCTCGAGGGTGACGGGATTGACGGAGGCGAGGTCCACGCCGCCGCAGGTGACGAACTCGTCCTTGAAGGGGGCACGGGATGCGATGGTATAGGTGTCGGCGGTGAGGATGGTGGCGAGGCGGTTGAGGTCTTTGCGCGAGAGTTCGGCCAGACGTTTCTGCGTGACTCCCGTGCGCGTTGCCAGAAAGTTCCACAGACGCGCGGGGAGGTCGAAGGGACGGATGGAGGTGGCCATCTTCTGGGGGTGTCGCCCGGCAAGGGAGAGAAGGTGCTGACGCACGGTCTCCTCGTTCGCTGACGTCCAGTTGACGGCCAAGGGTGCGTGGTAGGAACATGCAGCGAGGTGGCGGGCTGCGTAGCTCGAGAGCTTTAGGATAGCAGGGCCACTCATGCCCCAATGGGTGACGAGCAGGGGACCCGAGGCGCGGAACTTGGTGCCGGGGAGGAACGCCGTTGCATTCTCGACCACGGTGCCCATGAGCTCATGGAACTGAGGGTCGTTGATGGAGAAGGTGAACAGCGAGGGCACGGGGGTGATTACGGGCTGAGGTATCAGAGCGCCTGGAGTTGCCGCGAGCTTCTGGAGGCTGCGGGAACTGATGCCGCCCACGGTCACGGCGACGAAGTCGTAGTTGCTGAGCTGGTCGAAGGATTCTATGTGATGGCAGGTGCAGACGTCGACACGGAGGCGGCGGGCTTCGCGCAGGAAGCAGTCGATGATGGTCTGGGAGTCCTGAGAGGCGGGGAAGACACAATGGTCAGGCTGGATGGTCAGGCGAACGCCATGCTGCTGGAACCAATTCATGGCGTCGTGCTGCGAGAATCCTTTCAGCAACCGTTTCATCAGCCTGTGGCCTCTCGGATAGACTTCTGCGAGGTCGCGCATGTCCTGGAAGGTGTTTGTGCAGTTGCAGCGTCCGCCTCCGGAGACCTTGACTTTTCGGAGGACGTGCTGGCTGCGCTCGAAGATGGTGACTTCCATCTGCGGGCACAGTTCCTTGAGGTTGATGGCGAGGAAAAAACCTGCGGCTCCACCGCCGATGACGGCTGTTCTCATTTCCGGAACGCTAAGGCGCGCCATTCGCCGTCGGCGAGGGTGGCGGTCAAGGTGAGGCCGAGGCTGGTGGCTCGTTCCACCAGCGGCTGAATGTCTGCTTCGAGGAAGCCGGAGAGGAGAAGGCGGGCATGGCTTTTCAGCCTGGCGGCAAAGGTGGGGAGGTCGGCGAGAAGGATGTTGCGGTTGATGTTTGCCAACAGGAGGTCTGCAGACGGTGCCTGGCTGAGGATGTGTGCATCGCCCTCCAGAATTTGGATACGCGTTGCCCCGGCAGGCGTTAGGGTGTTGGCTTCGAAGCCGTTGAGTGCAAAGTTCTCCTCGGCATTACGCACGCTCCATTCGTCGATGTCGTAGGCAAAGACGTTGTCGGCTCCCATCTTCAGGGCGGCAATGCCTAGTACGCCTGTGCCGCATCCTGCGTCGATGACGGTGAGCCCGGCGAGGGGGCATGATACATCCTGCTCCGTTGGAGAAACCTGTTTCTCAGGAGAATCTGGCTGCGCCAACAGCCGGAGCATCAGTCGGGTGGTGGCATGCTCGCCGCTACCGAAAGCCTGGCGGGGTATGATTTGTATTTGCTGTCCTCCGGGCAAGTCGATGGGTTCGAAGTGGTGTTCGGCCTCCCACGTGGCGTTCCAGTTCTCGTCGGGTGCCTCGGCAGAGGAATAGGTGGCGGAGCAATCGGGTAGGAGGGTAGCGAGGGTTTGCACGGCTTCGTCAATAGCTGCCTCGTCATAGTTCGCCTGTTGGATGTAGGCTATCAGGCCTTTGTCAGATGGGACAAACGTCTCGCAACCTGCATCGGCTAACAAGGCGGCCAGCACATCGCCAGCCGCCTCGTTGTCAGGAGAAATCTTGAATTGTAGTTCTAAGTATTTCAATTCTCAATTCTTATATTTCAATTTTCAATAATTCAATATTTCAACATTTCAAAAGTTCAAATTACTTTCCACCAATGGCCTTTTTCACTTCGGGCTTAGCCTTGTAGCGCTTGTTCAGTCCAGCCACGACGTCGCGTGTGATGTCGAACTTGGGATTTGCGAGGAGAATGTTGTCGCCGGAGCGCGAGAAGATGTAGTCGAACTTCTTGGCCTTGTTGTAGGTTTTCAGGAAGGCCTGGATGCTGTCGCGCATTTCCATGTTCAGCTGTGCATTCTCGTTGGCTAGCTCGTTCATCAGTCGTTGTTCCAGTTCTGCGAGGTCCTGCTGTTCGCGTTGCAGCTGGTTTTGTGCGCGTTCCAGCTCGTCGCGGGTGGTGAATCCGTTACTTTCGTATTTCTTCTGGAGTGCGTTGGCATGGCTTTGTAGTGCGCGTTGCTTCTCGGCGAGGGTCTTCTGTGCGTTCTCGCCCTTCTGATTGAGCAGTAAGTTGTAGTCTTTGCAGAACTCGTACTGAGCCATCAGGCTGTCCACTTCTACATAAGCGATTTTCAGTCCAATGACTTCGCTCTCGGTTGCTTGGTCATTTACATCGTTTTCTGCAGTCTTGTTGTTGCAGGCGGTCAATGCGACAAGGGCACCGAGCGCAAGGGTAAGGATTTTCTTCATTGCTTTTTCTAAAAGGATTAATTATTATCAATATTCAATTATCAATCTTTCAAATCTCAATCTTTCAATCTTTCAACGTTTCAATCTTTCAATATTTAGCTTCGCTGACTTTTGTCACGACTCGGCCATTTCAAGCAAGCTTGATGGCGCTCGCTGCTCCAAAAGTTCAACTTTTCAGCATCTCAATTCTCCGTTCTCTCTTTGGCGTGCGGACGGTTGGCTCGTTGGTGCCGCTCAATGGCATCCATACTCTCCACACAATGGATTCCTCGTTCTCGCATCGCCTTGGATGCTCCGATATGAGTCATCGGTCCGCGTGTGTCGCCTTTCAGTAGCAGCTTCATGGAGAGCAGCAGGACGGCAACAGCCACAATTCCGAGTGTTATGAGCAATAATTTGACCATTTCTTACGTTATTTTTATGAGATTTCTTGGACGGAAACATCGTATGATGTATCTTTGTCGCCGAAAAACGGTGCAAAGATAAGCAAACTTACTCTCGCAGGCCAACTTTCTGACAGACTTTAACCAAATTTAGCAGAATAATATGGAAAAGATTGAATTAAAACCCGCTCTTGTGTTCGAGATGTTCGCTCGAATCAATGCAGTTCCGCGTCCTTCGAAGCGCGAAGAGAAGATGATAGCCTTCCTTCGGGAGTTCGGCGAAGGCCTCGGACTGGAAACGTTGGTGGACGAGACTGGCAATGTGCTCATCCGCAAGCCGGCCACGCCTGGAATGGAACAGAAACCCACGATCATCCTGCAAAGCCACATGGACATGGTCTGCGAGAAAAACAACGATGTGGACTTCGATTTCGATCGCGACGCCATTCAGACCTATATCGACGGTGAATGGATGAAGGCCAAGGGAACGACCCTGGGAGCAGACGATGGTATCGGTTGCGCGATGGAAATGGCTATCCTCGCTGACAACACCCTGAAGCATGGTCCGCTGGAATGCGTCTTCACCCGAGACGAGGAGACGGGACTGACGGGAGCCGAGGGCATGAAGCCCGGATTCATGACAGGACAGATGCTCATAAACCTCGACTCTGAGGATGAGGGCGAGCTGTTCGTGAGCTGTGCCGGAGGTTGCCGCACCACTGCCACCTTCCGCTTCACGCCCGAAGCAGCACCTGCTAATGCCTTCTTCATCAGGTTGACCATCAAGGGACTGACGGGTGGTCACAGCGGCGACGATATCGACAAGAAACGCGCCAATGCCAACAAACTCCTGGCACGCTACCTCTACGATGGCATGAAGGAGTGGGGGCTGCGCCTGAGCGATATCCAGGCTGGTGGCCTGCACAACGCCATCCCCCGCGAAGCCTCGTGCCTCGTGTGCATACCTATTAAATATAAGGAGCAGGCGCGCGTGAAGTGGAATATCTTCGCCGCCGACGTGCAGGAGGAGTTCTGCTCCACAGAGCCTTCGATGGAATTCCTGCTCGAGAGTGAGGAGGCAGCAGCTACTGTGTTGCCTGCAGATGTCAACTGCCGACTTATCAGCGCTCTGCAGGCCGTGGACAATGGCGTCTATGCCATGAGTCAGGATATTTCTCTCGTGGAAACCAGCAGCAACCTCGCCAGCATCAAGCAGACAGAGCCGGGTGTTATCCTCGTTAACAGCAGCCAGCGCAGTTCGCTGCTCAGCAACCGTCATAATATGGCACACACGGTGGCCGCCGTCTTCGAACTGGCTGGTGCTGAGGTGGAGATTGGCGAAGGCTATCCCGGCTGGGCCATGAATCCGAAGAGCGAGATCCTGCGTATCGCCCGCGAGCAGTACGTGCGTCTGTTCCAGAAAGAGCCCGTGGTCCGAGGCATTCATGCAGGTTTGGAGTGTGGTCTCTTCTCGGAGAAGTACCCCGGGCTGGATATGGTCAGCTTCGGTCCCACGTTGCGCGGTGTCCACTCGCCCGACGAGCGCCTGCTGATACCGACCGTCGATATGGTTTGGCAGCATCTGCTGGCCATATTGGAGCATGTGTGAAAAAGTTGAAATATTGAAGAATGAAGAATGAAGGAATGAAAAATAAGAATTACAGTATGTTGGCAATGAATCGTTCTCGCAAGGGGGGAAAAAGGCCTCTCGGGTTGCTTGTATTTTTCATTTTTCATGCTTTCATTTTTCAGTTTTTCATTTCCTGCGATGACTACGACTCTTTCACTTCCGACTATTCCGCCTCACTCACCTTCAGTCGCGACACCCTTCTGTTTGACACGCTGCTGACTACCATCCCTTCTTCCACTCTTACGCTTTCAGTTTATAATCGTGGGGACAAGGGCTTGCGTATCAGCGAGGTATGGCTTGCAAACGGAAAGATGAGCCCTTTCCGAATCAATATCGATGGGCAGGATATGAGCCGCTCGGAGGAGAATCGGGTTACAGACTTCGAGATAAAACGGCGCGACAGCATCATCGTGCGGGCAGAAGTCACCCTGCCGGAGTTTAGCTCTGACGTTCCGCGTGAGGTGAAGGATGTCCTCGTCTTCCGATTGGAGAGCGGACGGGAACAGCGCATCCCCCTGGTTGTGGTGGGGCGCGATGCCTTCTTCTTGCGTGCGCATACCTTATTAAAAGATACGGTTATCAGCGACCGACGACCTGTTGTCATTTACGACAGCTTGGTCGTAGCCCCTGCAGCCACCCTGACTCTTGCTGCCGGTGCCCAGCTTTATTTCCACGATGGAGCCATGCTGACCGTTCGAGGGAGACTTTTGGCACAAGGAACCCTGGAGGCACCCGTCGTCCTGCGGGGCGATCGCACAGACCACATGTTTGATTACCTCCCCTACGACAATCTGCCCAACCGATGGGGTGGGGTGGTGCTGACAGAGACAAGTATGAGCAACGAACTGACATACTTGGATTTGCATAGCGGAAACTTTGGCATCCTGTGCGACAGCTCTTCGCTCGATGAGCGCAAGCTCCTGCTTACCAACAGCATTATCCATAATGTTGGCGGCGATGCCCTGAGCCTGCGCAACTGCAGAGTCGAAGTGTACAACACGGAAATCTCTAATGCCGCAGGCCGTTGTGTCTATCAGGCGGGCGGCGACGTCCGTTTTCTCCATTGCACCATTGCGCAGTTCTACCCACTCTCGGCCGATAGGGGTTTTGCGCTTGAGCTAACTAACGTAGAGGATTCCCTCGTCTATCTCCCGTTGGTGCGGGCAGACTATTGCAGTAGTGTCATCACGGGTTATGCTGATGATGTCATCCTCTTTCCCTCGTTGGACCCTAAAGATTTCCCGCTGGATATCGACGCCCCACAGACAAACTACCTCTTTAGGAATTGTTTCCTGGCCACGGAGGTTCCTGATGATGAAGATTATGCCCCTCGATTCCTGGAGAATGTCTTCGATACCAAGAACAGCATCGACAGCTGGCTTCAACCTTCTGCTGATGATGCCGACAGCATCCGTCACGAGAAGAATTTCATCCTCTTCGACACCCATAATTTCCTTTACGACTTCACCCCTAAGGAGAGCTCGCCAATTCGTGGACTGGCTGACCCGAAACATAGTGCCGATTGGCCGCTGGACCGCCTTGGACGCAACCGATTGGCGGATGGGGCGCCTGATGCTGGTTGCTATGAGTTCGTGAAAAAGAAGTAAGTAACCGTTAAAAATAACTTGGTACAATTTGGGTATTATCATAAGTATTATTATGTCTCATCTTTTTGCCTCTTTTCGTACAGTTCATCAGTCACAATGCCCGCCCTCCGTCGCCATAGGAGTTATGGCTCCCCTCATCGGGTACGGATGGCCCAAGGGCAATCCTCTGTAAGACCCTCTTCGCCTTCTTCACCGCACAAAAATAGACTAAAAATATGAGACCAAATCATACCATCTTATTTTTAACGGTTACTAAAACGGTTGATTTATGACGGAAAATACTTATTTTAGGGCTTTTCGGAGGAGAAAAGTCCTTTTTTCTTGTGGCTATTCGGAAATAATGTTGTATTTTTGCGCCCGTTATTCTGATTTTAAATAAACGAAAGCTACAAGATATGATTAAAATTACTCTTCCCGATGGAACGGTTCTCGAACGTGAGGCCGGTGTGACGGGTTATGAGATTGCCGAGAGTATTTCACCGCGTCTGGCAGCCGAAGTATTGGCTTGCGGCGTGAATGGCGAGACTGTGGAGTTGAATCGTCCCATCATGGAGGACGCCGAGTTTGTACTTTACAAATTTGACGATGAGCAGGGCAAGCACACCTTCTGGCACACCAGCGCCCACCTGCTTGCCGAGGCTCTGCTGGAGCTCTATCCCGGTATTCAGTTCGGCTTCGGCCCTGCTATCGAGAACGGATTCTATTATGATGTTCTCCTGCCCGACGGCAAACAAATCAGCGAAGGTGACTTTGCGGCTATTGAAGAGAAGATGAAGGAACTGGCTGCCAAGAAGGAGCCTGTGGTGCGTCGCGAAGTGTCCAAAGCCGATGCCCTGAAGGAGTTCGCCGCTGGCGGTCAGAAGTTCAAGTGTGAGCATATTGACCTGGACCTCGAAGACGGCACCATCACCACTTATACCCAGGGTAACTTCACCGACCTCTGCCGTGGTCCGCACCTCGTAAATACGGGTGCTATCAAGGTTGTGAAGGTGACGAGTGTGGCTGGTTGCTTCTGGCGTGGAGATGCTAATCGTGAGGACATGCAGCGCCTCTATGGCATCACCTTCCCCAAGAAGAAGATGCTCGACGAATACCTCCTCATGCTGGAAGAGGCCAAGAAACGTGACCACCGCAGGATTGGCAAGGAGATGGAACTCTTCATGTTCAGCGAGCGTGTCGGTAAGGGCTTGCCTATCTGGCTTCCCAAAGGCACAGACCTGCGCCTGCGTCTGCAGGAGATGCTGCGCAAGATTCAGAAGCAATATGGCTATCAGGAGGTTATCACACCTAATATAGGTGGTAAGAATCTCTATATGACATCGGGCCACTGGGATCACTATGGCAAGGACAGCTTCCAGCCCATTCAGACTCCGGAAGAAGGTGAAGAGTATCTGCTCAAGCCCATGAACTGCCCCCACCATTGCGAGATATTCGCCAATCGTCCCCGTTCATACAAGGAACTGCCTTTCCGGTGTGCAGAGTTCGGTACCGTCTATCGCTATGAGATGAGCGGCGAGTTGCACGGCCTGACCCGTGTCCGTTGCTTCACGCAGGACGATGCCCACATCTTTTGCCGTCCCGATCAGGTGAAGAGGGAGTTCATCAATGTGATAGACATCATACAGCGTGTGTTTACGACCTTTGATTTCAGCGAAGAGAACGTGGAGGTACAGATTTCCCTGCGCGATCCCAAGAACAAGAAAAAGTATATCGGTTCGGATGAAGACTGGGCAAATGCAGAACAGGCTATCGTGGATGCATGTGCCGAGAAGGGTATGGCGGCTCGTAAGGAAATTGGCGAGGCTGCCTTCTATGGTCCTAAGCTTGACTTCATGGTCAAAGATGCCATCGGTCGTCGTTGGCAGCTTGGAACCATTCAGGTTGACTATCAGCTTCCCCAGCGATTCCAGCTCGAATATACCGGCGAGGACAACCAGAAGCACCGTCCCGTCATGATTCACCGCGCTCCCTTCGGCTCGATGGAACGTTTCGTGGCTGTACTCATAGAGCATACCGCTGGAAAATTCCCTCTCTGGCTTACTCCCGATCAGGTGGCTATCCTGCCAATATCCGACAAGTTCGTGGACTATGCCAAGCAGGTGCGTGAATACCTCGAACAGAACGACGTTCGTACCGTGCTCGACGACCGCGCCGAAAAGATTGGCCGCAAGATTCGTGATAACGAGATGAAACACATCCCCTATCTGCTCATTGTGGGAGAAAAAGAAGCCGCAGATGGTACCGTAAGTGTACGCAAACAGGGGCAAGGCGACCAAGGAAGCATGAAATTCGAGGATTTCGCAAAGAAAATCAACGAAGAAGTGCGTAGTATGACAGAAAAGTGTTAACTTTGCGCCCGAAATGGCGACATATAAGGCCTAAAACACGAAATACTAAATATTAAACCTCAACATCGGCCACGGCCGAATCTATGAAGAAAGACAACATTAAGAGCCAGTACCGTATTAACGAACAGATACGGGTACGTGAAGTCCGAATTGTCGGAGATGACATCGAGTCGACTGTGATGCCCACTCGTGATGCTATCCGCCTTGCCGAACAAAAAGGAGTAGACCTTGTGGAAGTCTCTCCTAATGCCGATCCACCAGTATGCCGACTCATCGACTATTCCAAGTTCATCTACCAGCAGAAGAAACGGCAGAAGGAAATGAAGGCCAAGCAAGTCAAGATTGAAGTCAAGGAAATCCGTTTCGGACCTCAGACAGATGACCACGACTACAACTTCAAGCTTAGACACGCCATGGGATTCCTCTCTAATGGTGACAAGGTGAAGGCTTATGTCTTCTTTCGGGGGCGCAGTATCCTCTTCAAGGAGCAGGGCGAAGTACTTCTTCTCCGCTTTGCACAGGATTTGGAGGAATACGGAAAGGTCGAATCTATGCCGGTTCTCGAAGGTAAGCGCATGACGATGTTCATTGCCCCCAAGAAAACGGCTCCCAAGAAGGTCGCTCTTCCCGAGGTGGAGGACGATGAGGACTGGGACGAGGACGATGATGAGGACATTCCACAGGAACCCGTTGCTCGCAAGAAACCACAGCAGAAAGCCCAGAAAGAATACACGGGTCCCAAGGTGGAAGGAGAAGACTGGGACGACTAAAGATCGGACAATTGGACGATTTCACTATTTCACAAATCGTAAAATTGTAAATCGTCAAATCGTAAAATAAAACTGGCTGTGCGCTGCGCCCGGTATATGCGTTGCCACGCCGTTAATAATAACAATTAAAATCAAAACAAAAAATGCCAAAAGTAAAGACTAATTCCGCAGCAAAGAAGAGATTCGTGCTCACCGGAACGGGTAAGATTAAGCGTCATCACGCTTATCACAGCCACATCCTGACAAAGAAAGCCAAGAAACAGAAACGTAATCTGCAGCACAGCGACCTCGTCGTCACTGCTAATCGCAAGCAGGTTCGCGAACTTCTCCTCCTTCGCTAATTCCAAATCAGGTAACGAGTTAAACAAGTATTTCCGTTCAGAGGAAATCACCCAAAGTCAAACCGAACGCTTAAGCCCAAAAGTAATTTAAGGATTTCAAGATTTGAGGATTTAAGGATTTAAAGATTGCCAAGTGCAAGCCAATCCTAAAATAAAAAGCCTACAATCATAAAATCAATTAGGTTCGCTTACGTTCAAAAACAAACAAAATTATGCCAAGATCAGTAAATCACGTTGCTTCACGTGCAAAGAGAAAAAGAATCCTGAAGCTCACCCGCGGCTACTTTGGTGCCCGCAAGAACGTCTGGACCGTTGCCAAGAACACTTGGGAGAAGGGTCTGACCTACGCCTATCGCGATCGTAAGAATAAGAAGCGCAGCTTCCGCGCCCTGTGGATTCAGCGTATCAACGCTGCTGCCCGCATGGAAGGCATGAGCTACAGCCAGTTGATGGGAGCTCTCCACAAGGCTGGTGTCGAAATCAACCGTAAGGTTCTTGCCGACCTCGCCATGAACCACTTCGAAGCCTTCAAGGCTATCGTTGCCAAGGTGAAGTAATCCCACCTTTTCTCGCTGACCAAAATGCAGCCTCGCCGATATCACGTCGACGGGGCTGTATTCATCATGTCTTGTGGGATGGCCTTCTTGTGTGAATGATCTTCTTGTGTGAATGACCTTCTTGTGTGAATTGCCTTCTTGTGCGCATGACCTTCTTGTGCGCATGACCTTCTTGTGCGCATGATCTTTTCTCCTAATCATTAGAAAACGAATGGACCGCCCGGCAACATGTGCCAGACGGTCCAGTTGTTAGATGGTGTAAGATTTATCTTACTTGAGTTCAGCGAGGTACTTGATGGTGCGAACCATCTGGCTGGTGTAGCTGTTCTCGTTGTCGTACCAGCTGACAACCTGAACCTGATAGGTGTCGTCGTCGATCTTGCTGACCATGGTCTGAGTAGCGTCGAAGAGTGAGCCGTACTTCATGCCGATGATATCGCTGGAGACGATCTGATCCTCGGTGTAGCCGTAGCTCTCGGTGACAGCAGCCTTCATGGCAGCGTTGATGCCTTCCTTGGTCACATCCTTACCCTTGACGACAGCCACGAGGATGGTGGTGGAGCCGGTGGGGGTGGGAACGCGCTGAGCGGAGCCGATGAGCTTGCCGTTCAGTTCGGGGATAACGAGACCGATAGCCTTGGCAGCACCCGTGCTGTTGGGAACGATGTTGCAGGCACCGGCGCGGCTGCGACGGAGGTCACCCTTGCGCTGAGGACCATCGAGAATCATCTGGTCGCCCGTGTAGGCGTGGATGGTGCTCATGATACCGCTGACGATGGGAGCGTACTTGTTCAGGGCAGCTGCCATGGGAGCAAGGCAGTTGGTGGTGCAGGAAGCAGCGCTGATGACGGTGTCCTCGGGGGTCAGGGTGGTGTGGTTCACGTTGTAAACGATGGTGGGGAGGTCGTTGCCGGCGGGAGCGGAGATGACAACCTTCTTAGCACCAGCAGCGATGTGAGCGCTAGCCTTCTCCTTGGAGGTGTAGAAACCGGTGCACTCCAGGACGACGTCTACGCCGAGTTCGCCCCAAGGCAGCTCAGCAGCAGCGGGCTTTGCATAAATGGTAATCTCCTTGCCGTCGACGATGATGGAGTTCTCAGTAGCCTCGACAGTGTGCTTGCCTTCGCCAAACTTGCCAGCGAAACCGCCCTGAGCGGTGTCATACTTGAGAAGGTGAGCCAGCATTTTGGGGCTGGTGAGGTCGTTGATGGCAACTACTTCGTAACCTTCGGCCTCGAACATCTGACGGAAAGCGAGGCGACCGATACGGCCGAAACCGTTAATAGCAACTTTTGTCATTTCTTGTTGTTGTTTTAGGGTTAAAAATGAAATGGGTTATTTAGAATACAAATTCTTTCTTTTTGGTGGTTGTTCTCTGGCTTCTCATTAACCGCAATTACAGTATTCTGCACTCTTGCAAGCTACCAAAAGTAGGGCTGAAAGTGCTAAAATGAGGGTCGAGAGTACTCTTTGAGTCATTTTTTCATCGTTTTACGCCGCAAAATTACAAAAATTGTTTTATATTTGCGACATCAAACCCCAAAAATTATTCAAAAATATGGCAAAAAGTAGCTTTATTCAAGAGTTTAAGGACTTCGCCATGCGCGGAAACGTGGTAGACATGGCAGTTGGTGTAATCATTGGCGGTGCTTTTGGCAAGATTGTGACCTCTGTGGTCAA
This sequence comes from Bacteroidaceae bacterium, assembly GCA_017535725.1. GTDB lineage: Bacteria > Bacteroidota > Bacteroidia > Bacteroidales > Bacteroidaceae > Physcousia. The sequence goes on along the minus strand of JAFXTO010000006.1, from coordinate 25,354 downwards.
CGATATCATCATGCCGCCTATTGCAATGCTCATGGGCAATGTGAACTTCTCGGATCTGTCTGTCACGCTGAAGGCTGCCAAGCCCGAAGTGGTGAACGAGGCAGGCGAAGTTGTTCAGGCCGCCACGGAGGCCATCACCCTGAACTATGGTGCGTTTGTTCAGACCTGCATCGATTTCCTGATTGTGGCATTCTGCATCTTCCTCCTCATTAAGGGGATGAACAAGTTGAAGAAGAAGGAAGAGGAGGCTCCGGCTGCTCCTGCTCCAGAACCCGAACCCACGAAGGAAGAAGTGCTGCTCACGGAAATCCGCGACCTGCTGGCCAAGAAGTAATTCCACCGCCTTTCACTACGCGCACGGGCTCGCGCGTGTACCTATTTAATATTGGCGCGTACCTATTTAATAATAGGACGTTCTTATAACAATAGCGCGTTCCTCCAAAAATAATAGCACGTACCTAAAATTAATAAAAAAAGTAGGTGTACACAGATTGGTACTCATAACCGAATCTTGTACACCTGCTTCTTTTTATATACCTTCCAGCTTTATCTCTTGTAGCTGCTGTAGATAACCTGCATGGTCAGCGGTTGTGAAGCACCTACGAGGCGGGTGCTGGTGAGGGAGAAGTCGTGGGTGACGCTGGTCTGATTGGTAGTTCCGGAGGAGGTGGTGTTGGTCGTGACGACCACGGGTGTTACGATCACTTTGTTCCAGTCGGGATTGGCCGCATTCCATTCTTCGGAAGTCATACTCTTGGATTTCATGCCGTTGAGTTTCTCGCGATGGAGTAACGAGATGAGGTATGACAGGTTGTTGTACGTGTACGTGTTGTGGTTTGCGTCGAAGGATGTGGTGAAGCTTGTCGCATCGTCTGCTACCTGCCGGTTACTGAAGAACGATTGTACTTCCTGCTTGCGCACCAGCAACAGGGTCTGTGGCATCGGGAGAAACGATGCATCCTGCGAGCTGCTGTTCATCCGCGTGAGTATGAGGGAAGCTCGGTTGATGGAGTCGTTGGCGTGGTTGGAATAGATTTCGTCCACGGGCAGCGTCAGTTCTGTGGCAATTCCCGCAGGCGTCTTGAGATAGGTGTAGGGCAGGGAGGGGTCGAGCAGCGGGGTGAGGTCGCTGTTGGCGATGCGAGTGCTCTGGATAACCTCTGGTGTTGCGGTGAAGCGTGCTATGGCATCGTAGATGGAATCAATCTTGGCATCTTTGTATCGGAAGTACACGTTCAGGGCTGCCACATCCATTTCCAACATAGTTCCCGTGCCGCTCTGGAGCTTGAAGTAAAGGCCTGGGCAGACGTTGTGGATGAAGGTCCAGCTGCTGGCGAACCACTCAGGGTGCTCGTTGGCTGCACGTAGAATGCGTGTACCAAAGGCTTTGGGCAGGCGTACGCGCACGTTAGCGTAGTAGGAGGTGCTTAGGCGCTTGTCCTCCGGCAGGGTGTAGTCCGAGGGGGTGAAGGTCTTCGTTGCCAAAGGCGTCGCGCCCTGTGGCAGGTATGACTCGATGTCAATGTCGGAGTAGTAGGTCTGGTCTTCGCGTAGGATGTTCTCCGAATCGAGTTCGTAGACCTGAATCTTCATGGGATTGGTGGCGGTTCCGTAGTAGTTGGTGTAGTAGATTCGTACTTCTGCGGAGTCGGCTTGTATGGTCCCGTCCTCGCACTTGATAATCAAGGAGTCGGCGGGCAATTTGTAGTTCTCAAGGGAGTAGAATTGAGAGAGGAATTCTGCTCGGATTGCAGTCTGGGTCTCTGGGTCATAGACTTCTCCGAGATAGCTCTTGGAGCTGTTGGCGACCACGGAGCCGAGGAGGACGGATGCGGACTTTACTGTGAATGCTTCTTCTGATGAGGTGATGAGGTCGGCGTTGTCCGTGATACCGAGTGAGCCTGTATCTTCATCGCAGCCCGCTGTCAGGGCGGCGATCATGGTGCAAGCCATGAAGGCTGTTTTGTAATTCATTTGGTTTTGTCTGTACGTATACTGTTATCTTGAAAATGCTATCCATAATTCAGCTGGCTCCTTGGGCTTATTCAGCTGGCTCCTTGAGCTTATTCAGCTGGCTTCTTGGGCTTATTCAGCTGGCTCCCTGGGCTTATTCAGCTGGCTCCCTGGGCTTATTCAGCTGGCTCCTTGGGCTTATTCAGCTGGCTTCTTGAGCTTATTCAGCTGGCTCCTTGGACTTATTCAGCTGGCTCCTTGAGCTTGTGGAAATGGAGTGGGGGAGTCTTGCTTCAGAAGTCCTTGGGCGGTTCTTCCACCTTTCCTTCGCTCCACACGGAATCGAAGAACTCCACGACTTCCGTCCCGTTGTTGCGGTCTGCTACGTCCACAGGCCCCAGCACGGGCAATCCTTTCTGCTCGGCGTATTGCTTTAGTTCCTCGTCGTAGGTGCCGGGAGTAAACATGAGGCCGTCAGAATAATCCAGCGCCAGGTGGTACAGGTCTCGCATGGAGAGGTTCCTGGGGTAATCCTTGAGTTCGTCGCCCGTCATGTTCTTGAAGACGATATTGGCCTGGAACTGGTCTGTGGTGAGTAGCTTGAGTTCCTCACCTCCGGGAGTGAAGATGATTCTGCTGTCGCGGAAGGAGGGCTCCTCGTGGTAGCAGGTCTTGACGAACAGCGGTGCTATGGTGGAAATCCAACCTTGACAATGGATGATATCGGGCACCCAGCGCAGCTTCTTCACCGTCTCAAGCACTCCGCGGGCATAAAAGATGGCCCGCTCGCCGTTGTCGGTATATTCATTTCCGTCTTCGTCGTCCCTCTGCAACCGTTTCATGAAATAATCGTCGTTGTCGATGAAGTAAACCTGCATGCGGGCAGAGGGGATGGAAGCCACTTTCAGGATGAGTAGATGGTCTGTCCCATCGATGATGAGATTCATGCCCGAAAGTCGGATTACTTCATGGAGCTGACTGCGCCGTTCGTTGATGTTTCCCCATTTGGGCATGAAGGTGCGAATCTCGCGTCCCTTCTCCTGGACGAACTGTGGAACCCTTCGTCCGAGCAGCGACATCTCTGCTTCGTCGATGTAGGGAAAAATCTCTTGGGTGATAAAAAGGACTTTCTTCGTCTTCATGAGAGTGCTGAATGTTGTAATTTCAATGCAAAGATATATAAAAAATCCCGTAGAAATGCAATCCAGAAGTGAAGAAAGTCATCAAAAGTAGGTTTTTTTGCGAATTATTTGCATTTTCTCTTCTTTGTTTGCTAAATTATGTGTTATTTTGCGGCCAATTAGGAGCACTTTAACCATTCAAAGAGCTATCCATACATAGAATGAAAGTCATAAACACCATTCAAGCCCTGCGCGATGAACTCTCGGCAGTCCGTGGGCAGGGAAAGACCATCGGTCTGGTGCCCACGATGGGTGCCTTGCACGAAGGTCATGCATCGCTGGTACGTCGCAGCGTGGAAGAAAACGGGGTGACAGTTGTCAGTATTTTTCTAAACCCCACTCAGTTCAACGACAAGCGAGATCTCGAGCGCTATCCTCGCACGCTGGAAGCGGATTGTGCCCTGCTGGAATCCTGCGGAGCCACCTTCGTGTTTGCTCCAACCGTGAAGGAAATCTATCCAGAGCCGGACACGCGCGTGTTCTCCTATCCTCCCACAGACAGCGTCATGGAAGGCGCCCACCGTCCTGGTCATTTCAATGGCGTGTGCCAGATTGTGTCTAAACTGTTCTCCTACGTGGAACCCGACCGCGGCTACTTCGGCGAGAAGGATTTCCAGCAGATTGCTGTCATCCGCCGCATGGTGGCCGACCTGGGCTTCCATTTAGAGATTGTGCCCTGCCCCGTGGTGCGCGAGGCCTCCGGACTGGCTATGTCCAGCCGCAACACGCTGTTGACCGATGCCGAGCGTCTGACAGCCGCCTACATCTATCGCATTCTTCGCGAGAGCAAGACTTGGGCTGCAGAACGCGGTGTCGAGGCCGTGCGCGAGCAGGTTATCAACGATATCAACGCTATCGAGGGGTTGGAAGTGGAATACTACAGCATTGTCGATGGCATCACCCTGGCTGATGTTCATTCATGGGATGAATCAGAGAGTATCGTTGGCTGCATCACGGTATACTGCGGTCAGAAGCCTATTCGACTAATTGACCACATCCGATATAAGTAAGTCTTGAACGAACAAACCGATCGCTATGTTGGTAGAAGTCCTGAAATCCAAGATACATTGCGCAATCGTCACCGAGGCCAACCTCCACTATATGGGAAGCATCACCATTGATGAGGCCCTCATGGAGGCTGCTGCTCTCATCGCGGGCGAGCGCGTGTACATTGTTAATAATATGAATGGCGAACGATTCGACACCTATATTATCAAAGGTCCTCGTGACAGCGGATGCATCTGCCTCAATGGTGCTGCAGCGCGCAAGGTTCAGGTGGGCGATGTCGTCATCATCATGGCCTACGCTCATCTCGACCTTGAGGAGGCCAAGGCATTCCAGCCCCGTATTATTTTCCCCACTGCGGAGAACAGACTCTGACGCTCAAAAAGGCATGCCTCTTTTATTTTTGTTTGTTACGCTTAAGGGTATTGCTGTTGCGCTTAAGAGTATAGGCAGACACGCAAGAACATAAATGAAATCACGTCCGTACGAATTCGCGTTTTCGTACGGACGTGTTTGTATTTTCGTATGGACGAGTTTGTGTTTTCGTATATACGAGTTAGCATTTTCGTATATACGTGTTTGAGTTTTCGTACGTACGAGTTTAAGGATCCATTGTTGTCTTGGTCTCGTCGAAGGCCTTTTGCAGGTCGTTTTCGTTGAGCTGCATGAGTTGTTCTGTCTTGAGTCCCTTTTGTCCGGCCAGGCGGTCAGCTTGGTTCTGTATTGATTTCTCGAAGACGTTGCGGACGTAACGGGCGTTGCCGAAGTTACGCGTCTTGTGGTCCACGGTATAGTTCAGTCGCTCGTTCAGCATTTCCTCGCCGGCAGGTGAGAGGGTGTACTCATTCTTCTTCATGTAGAGGTGGAAGATTTGCGCCAGCTCCTCAGCGGTGTAGTCGGGGAAGTTGATATAACGGTTGAAGCGCGACTGCAGGCCTGGGTTAGCATCGATGAAGCGTTTCATCTCGTTGGTGTAGCCAGCGATGATGACCACAAGGCGGTCGCGGTCGTCTTCCATGCGTTTGAGGAGTGTGGAAATGGCCTCCTCGCCGTAGTCGCGACCTCCACTTTCGGGCACGAGGGCGTAGGCTTCGTCGATGAAGAGGACTCCGTTGAGGGCGGAGTCAACGATGGCGTTGGTCTTCACGGCAGTCTGCCCCAAGTACTCTCCCACCAGCCCCGAGCGGTCGGTCTCCACGGTGTGTCCGGACTTGAGGATGCCCAGGTCCTTGTACATGCGAGCCACAATGCGGGCCACGGTGGTCTTACCTGTTCCTGGACTTCCTGTGAAGACAAGGTGGTAGGACATTTTGGGCGTTTTCAGTCCCTTTTCCTGGCGCTGCTGTTGCAATTTCACGAAGTTGGACAGCGAATGAACCTCTGCTTTCACATCGTTGAGTCCTATGAGCTCGTCGAGTTCCTGATAAGGGTCTCCCTGCAGGGCTTGGCGCACGACCACGCTGTCATCAGAGTTGCTGTAGTCTAAGGGCTGGTCTCCATCAGCGTATTTGCCTTTCTCTGCTTCCGTGGTCTCTGAGGAATCTGTGGAGGTGTCGGTGACGAGGGCGACAATAGTTGCAAGTCCCATGACGATGAAAGCCAATGCGACGATGATGATTACGATTTGTTTGCTGGTAAACTGCATTTGTTTAGGTGTTAATGGGTTGAGGTATAGGGAAGTAGATAGTCCATAGGGCGTAAGCCAGCAGGGGTAGGGCGTAGGCTGTCAGGTCGAGTGCATCGAAGGTACCAGGTAACAGGCCTGCATATTGCATCGCCTCGGAACTGATGCCTAAGAGAGGGATGAATGCGGCCACGAGGAAGCGGCGGGCAGCATGACTTTGAGCGAGGATGAGGTCAATGAGCAGGATGTAGGCAGCTGCCCACAGCGCCCCCGGAAGGCAGTAAACGACCCATGCAGGCAGGTGGATATGCTCTACGAGGTGTCGGCTCGTGTCCATTGTTGTACCCAGTCCTACTCTGCGCACCCACTCATGAAGTACCAGTATCGGCGAGCGCATCAGCAGATAGATACTTCCGCCGATAAGCAGCATGAGGCCGGCCGGTATCAGTCGTCCCATCGTCCTTTTGTCGATTGTAATCCAAGCGGGCTTCATGTGTCGGGTGTGCGGGTTTGAAAACTGAGCCCCGCCTCGTCATACAGAAGAGGCGGGGCCTTGGCGGTTATTCAACTATTGCTGTTGACGGAAGGAGGCGCTTAGCAGAGTCTGCGTGCACCATCGCCGATGACAACGTCGATGATAACGGGATCCTTGCCGAACTTGGCCTTGAACTGCTCCTTGACGGCCTTGACGAAGCTGTCGTAGTAGTGCTCATCGACGAGGTTGATGGTGCAGCCGCCGAAGCCACCGCCCATGATACGGGAACCGGTAACACCCTGCTCCTTGGCTACCTCGTTGAGGAAGTCCAGCTCTTCGCAGCTGACTTCGTACTCCTTGCTCAGGCCGTAGTGGGTCTCATACATCATCTGACCTACGGTCTCGTAGTCGCCAGCTTCGAGGGCGTCGCAGACCTTCAGGACGCGCTCGCGCTCGCCAATGACATAGCGTGCGCGCTTGTAGTCCTCTTCGCTGATCTTTGCCTTGACTTCATCGAGCTGTTCGTAGCTGGCATCGCGGAGGCTCTCAACTTCGGGATGGAGTTCGTGGATGGCGGCAGCAGCGCGCTCGCAGGAGAGACGACGGTCGTTGTAGGGCGATCCGACGAGGGCGTGTTTGACGTTGCTGTTGACGAGTACGAGCTTATAGCCCTTCGGGTTCCAGGGGAAGTAGGCAACTTCACCGCTGCGGCAGTCCATACGCATGAGGTTTCCGGCCTTGCCGAGGCAGGAGATAGCCTGGTCCATGATACCGCAGTTCACGCCGATGTACTTGTGCTCGGTGCGCTGTCCGACCTTAGCGAGTTCGAGGCGCTCAATCTTGTTGTCGCCGAAGAGGTCGTTGAGACCGAATGCGAAGCAGCTCTCGAGGGCGGCGCTGGAGCTCATACCGGCACCAAGGGGCACATCACCAGCGAAGGCGGTGTTGAAGCCTTCGACGGGAACGCCGAGAGCCATCATCTCGCGGCAAACGCCGAAGATATAGCGTGCCCAAGTGGCCTTGGGGCCCTGCTCGTCGTCAAGGGAGAACTGTACGCGATCCTTCAGGTCGATGCTATAGGCGTCAACGTTGCGGGTGCCGTTGGGCTTGATTTCTGCGATCATACCCTGTTCCACAGCACCGGGGAACACGAAACCGTTGTTGTAGTCGGTGTGTTCGCCGATGAGATTGATGCGGCCGGGGGCTGCGTAGACATTTCCTGTGCTGCCATCGAAGTGCTTGATGAAGCGGCTGCGAACGTCGTCAATAGTCAATTTCATAGTTGTTTATTGCCCCCCTCTAACTCCCTGACAGGGAGGACCAAACGGGGGTTTGGGTCTGGGTTAATTTATGGATGATTTATTAGTGAATTAATCTACGGGAATGTCGGTGTTCACGTTCTTGGAACCGATGAGTGCGTAGTAAAGGATGTAGGCTGCGCAGAGCAGGGGAACCCAGAAACTAGTGAGGTAGTTGCCCGTCCAGTCGGCGACGAGACCCTGAATGCCCACCATGATGGCAAAGCCGACAACCATCGTCATGAAAGCACCAGAAGCGATGGCGGTGTACTTGCCAAGGCCCTCGGTGGCGAGGTTGAAGATGCCGCCCCACATAACGCTGGCGCAAAGACCTACGAGCAGGAAGCAGAAGATGCCTACGGGAACGTCGCCCCACAGAATAGCCATATTCGTGTAATCGATACCGGGAACGCTGACGGTGGTTGAAGTCGGCAGATAAATACCAAGTAGAATAAGGATGATGGCTGTTGAGCTGACGAAAGTCATCATAGCCTTGGTGCTGACCTTGCCACCAACGCTGGCGCCAATGAAACGACCGATGAGCATGAAGAGGAAGTAGATGGAGCCAAGGGTTCCCACATAACCGGCGTCCATAGCCAAACCTGGCGTAGCAGCATCGGTAGCAGCGGTCAGGTACTGGAGGATATAGCCGGGAATGCCCATTTCAACGCCACCGTAGAGGCCGATGGCCAGAATACCGAGGTTGAAGTGACGGAAGGAGAATGCGCTGTGTGGATCCTTTTCGTCCTTCTTGGCGGCAGAAGCCTGCTGAGGCTCTTCGATTTTGGTGAAGAAGATTACGATGAAGGCTATTACGAAGATGGCAAGCGCAATCATCAGAGCGGGCGTCGCATCAGAAATCTTTGCCTTGGCGGCATCGCCGATGAGGGCTCCCATGATGATGTACACGGCCACAGCAGCGGTGGAATTGAACACACCGCCTGTCTGGATGAGCTGGTTGCCCTTATTGCCGCCACCACCGAGCAGGTTAAGCATCGGGTTCACAACGGTATTCAGAATGCACATGCAGCATCCGGAGATGAGGGCACCGACCAGATACACAGCCATGCCGCCCCAGCCGGAGAGCCATTGGACGAGGATGCCTGTGATACCGACGAGGAGGCCAATGAGAGCTGTGCGCTTGTAGCCCCACTTCTGAATCATCATTCCAGCAGGGAAGCCCATGAGCAGGTAGGCACCGAAGTTGCCGTAGTTGCCGATCATAGCCATGAAGTTTGTCGTGCCGAACTGGTTCTTCACGATTACACCCATCGGAGAACAGAGGTTCGTCACGAATGCAATCATAGCAAAGAGTGCTATCATCACAATGATAGCTCCCCATTGTTTCTTTTCTTGACTCATAATGTTCTGTAGTTATAATAATGTTATTGCTTTTTCCTACTTATGCTTCTGGGTCTTATTCCCTGATGTCGCTGGAGAGACCGGTGGCCTCGGGGCCGTTGCTGTTGCCAAACTTGTAGACGGTCAGCTGCCAGTATTCTTCGCCTGGACGGAGTACGCAGCAGGGGAAGTGGGTCTGGTTGGGGCTGTCGGGAGCATACTGTGCCTCGAAGCAGATGCCGGAACGGCGGGGGAAGGTGGCGCCGAACTGGCCGGGGATACCACTGAGGAAGTTGCCCGTGTAGAGTTGCAGGGCAGGCTCGGTGGTGTAGACTTCCATGGAGCGACCGCTGTTGGGCTCGTAAATCTTGGCGGCATAGCTGAGTTCCTTGAACTCCTTCTTCTTGACGAGGTAACTGTGGTCATAGCCTGTGCCGTTGTGAATCTGCTCGTCGTCGGCATCAATCATGTCGCCGATGGCGTGCATGGTGGTGAAGTCGAAGGGAGTTCCCTTGACGGCACGCACCTCGCCCGTAGGAATACTGGTCTCGTCGATGGGCACATAGAAGTCAGCGTTGATGAAGCACTGGAGGTTGAGAACATCGGGGGTGGGGTTGGCGATTCCTGCCAGTGAGAAGAATCCGTGGTTGGTGAGGTTCACGATCGTCGGTTTGTCGGTCGTAGCCTTGTATTCGATGACCAGTTCGTCAGCGTCCGTCCAGCGGTAAATGACCGTAACGTCGAGGTTTCCAGGGAAGCCTTCTTCGCCGTCTTCCGAGAAGTAGTGGAGAACGAGCGTGTGGGTGTCGAGCTGTTCAGCGTCCCAGACGCGGGCGTGGAATCCGGTGGGGCCACCGTGGAGGTGGTTGGGGCCGTTGTTGACGGCGATTTTGTTGTACTCAACTCCGTCGAGTTGGAACCGGGCCTTGCAGATGCGGTTGCCGTAGCGTCCGATGAGGGTGGACAGGAACGGTTCCGGACTATTCACGACATCTTTGATGCTGTCGTGCCCCTGAATGACGTTAGCGAACTTGCCATTTTTGTCGGGAACCATGATGGCAACGAGAGCTCCACCGTAGTTCGTTATTGACACTTCATGACCTTGTTTGTTGACGAGCGTGAATAAATCTGTTTGCTTGCCTTGGATAGTAGACTGAAAATCTTCGCGTTTCAGTCCCGAAAGAGTGCTTGTTTCCATAGATAAAGGATTAAAATTGTACAATTTGTGGCACAAATTAAGCCAAAACTTTTCAGTTAGACAAGTCTTTTGACTAAAAAAATGTGAAAAGAGTTCATAAATCCACCCATTTACCTTATCTTTGCACCCGATTTCAAGAACACAACCCGCATAATTATGCCAAAAATATCAGTTCGAGGGCACGAAATGCCTGCCTCACCTATTCGGAAATTAGCTCCCTTGGCCAACGAAGCCAAGGCAAGGGGTATTCACGTATATCACCTCAACATCGGCCAGCCGGATTTGCCCACGCCGAAAGCGGCTTTGGATGCCATCAGGGGCATCGACCGTACCATCTTGGAGTACTCTCCGTCCCAGGGCTACCAAAGCTATCGGGAGAAGCTGGTGAGCTACTACGCGAAATACAACATCGACGTCACGGCGGACGACATTATCATCACCAGCGGTGGCTCGGAAGCGGTGCTCTTCGCCTTCCTCTCCTGCCTGAATCCCGGAGACGAAATCATCGTGCCGGAACCTGCGTACGCCAACTACATGGCTTTTGCCATTTCGGCTGGTGCTGTCATCCGCACGGTGACCACGACCATCGACGAGGGCTTCTCGTTGCCCAAAGTCGAGAAGTTCGAAGAATTAATAAATGAACGCACGCGCGCGATACTTATTTGTAATCCCAACAATCCCACGGGCTACCTCTACACGCGTCGCGAGATGAACCAGATTCGCGACCTCGTGAAGAAGTACGACCTCTACCTCTTCTCGGATGAGGTGTATCGTGAGTTCATCTACACGGGTTCGCCCTATATCTCGGCCTGCCACCTCGAAGGCATCGAGCAGAACGTGGTGCTCATCGACTCCGTGTCGAAGCGTTACTCCGAGTGCGGAATCCGCATTGGTGCCTTGATAACGAAGAACAAGGAAGTCCGTCAGGCCGTGATGAAGTTCTGTCAGGCCCGACTCTCGCCCCCACTCATCGGACAGATTGCTGCCGAAGCCTCCTTGGATGCTGGTGAGGAATATAGCCTGGAAGTCTATGACGAGTACGTGGAACGTCGTAAGTGCTTGATTGATGGACTGAATCGAATTCCCGGAGTCTACAGTCCTATCCCCATGGGAGCGTTTTACACGGTGGCTAAGCTGCCCGTGGACGATGCAGAGACATTCTGTGCCTGGTGCCTGCGGGACTTCAACTACGAGGGCGAAACCGTCATGATGGCTCCCGCTGCAGGTTTCTACACGACACCTGGTCTGGGACGTGATGAGGTGCGACTCGCCTATGTCTTGAAGAAGGAAGATCTCACCCGCGCATTGTTTGTGCTGCGCAAGGCACTGGAGGCATATCCAGGGAGGAAGGAGAGTTGAAAGTTGAATTCACCATAGCCCGCCGCCTCTTTGGCCATCGCGACGACCAGCGACGCATCTCGCGTCCGGCCGTCACGATTGCCGTATGGGGTGTCGCTGTGGGATTGGCTGTGATGATTCTGTCGGTCTGCATCATCCTTGGTTTCAAGGGCGAGATCCAGAGCAAGGTAATCGGTTTCGGCAGCCATGTGCAAATCATTAATTACCAGAGCCTCTACACTGCTGAGCCCCAGCCCGTAGCGGTGGATTCGTCGTTGTTGCATCGCCTGGCGGACTTGCCGGGCGTGGCACATGTCCAGCGTTTTGCCACGAAGACGGGTATGTTGAAGACTGACGAGGCTTTCAAGGGCATCTCGCTCCGTGGTGCAGCAGAGGAATACGATACCACCTTCCTCTCCCGCCATCTTGTGGCTGGCTGTCTGCCTCGGTTCAGTTCCGATACCACCTATAATGAGATAGCCATCTCGCGCCTCATCTCTTCGGAATTAGGGCTGGAGGTGGGCGACCGCGTCTTTGCCTACTTCTTTTCGGAGAACGTTCGGGCACGGCGCTATCATATCGTGGGAATCTACGAAACCCATCTCACCGAGTTCGATAACAACTGGGTCTTCACGGACCTATATGCCGTCCAGCGTCTGGCAGGGTGGGAGAGTGACCAGTGCACGGGTGCGGAGCTGTTGGTCAGCGACTTCTCTCAGTTGGAGAACACGACCGCTGAGGTCGCCTCCGTCATGAACCGCACGCAGGATCAGTATTCCTCCACGTACTCCACCCACCATATTAAGGAGTTGTACCCTGGAATCTTCTCATGGCTGTCACTCCTGGACACCAACGTTTATGTCATCCTCGCCCTGATGATAGGGCTCTCCCTGTTCACGATGACCGCCGGTTTGCTCATTATCATCCTGGAGCGCACGAATTTCATCGCTATCATGAAGAGTCTGGGCTCCACCAATGGTCAGCTGCGCACCGTTTTCCTCTACTTCGCCACTTTGCTCATCGGACGTGGCCTGCTGATAGGCAACCTGTTGGGCATTGGCCTTGCCCTGATTCAGCAACAGTTCGGCCTCGTTCATCTGGACCCTGCTTCCTACTATGTCGATGTGGTGCCCATCGCCCTCTCGTGGCCCTTGATACTGCTGTTGAATGTGGTCACACTCATCATCACCGTGCTCGTCCTCATCATCCCCACCTTCCTCGTTTCGAGAATAGAGCCGGCCCGGGTGATGAGGTTTGAATAGTAGACCCACCCCCCGCCCTCCCTGTTAGGGAGGGAGTGAATACTTTCAAGAATAGTACTTAAATCATTCAATATTAACAATTAAACTTTATACAGATATGAACGAAAACAATCTTTCAATACAATCCGCTCCCTCTCTAACAGAGAGGGCGGGGGGAGAGTCTGTCAAGGAATTAGTCGACCGCCTCATCGACCTCGCCTTTGCCGAAGACATCGGCGACGGCGACCACACCACCCTTTGCTGCATTCCCGCTGATGCAATGGGCAAGAGCAAGTTGCTCATCAAGGAAGAAGGCATTCTGGCAGGTATCGAGATTGCCAAGGAAGTATTCCGTCGCTTCGACCCCACCATGCAGGTGGAGGTATTCATGGAGGATGGCACTCATGTCAAGCCCGGTGATGTTGCCATGATTGTTACGGGCAAGGTACAGAGCCTCTTGCAGACCGAACGCCTGATGCTCAACATCATGCAGCGCATGTCCGGCATTGCGACCATGACCAATAAGTACGTCCAGAAGCTTGCCGGCACCAAGACCCGTGTCCTCGACACCCGCAAGACAACTCCTGGTATGCGCATGCTGGAGAAAGCTGCCGTGAAGATTGGCGGCGGCTGCAACCACCGTATCGGACTCTTTGACATGATTCTCCTGAAGGACAACCACGTGGACTTCTCCGGAGGCATTGCCAACGCCATCAACCGCTGTCACGAATACCTTAAGGCCAAGGGCAAAGACCTGAAGATAGAAATCGAGGTACGCAACTTCGATGAACTGAACCAGGTGCTTGAGATTGGAGGCGTGGACCGCATCATGCTCGACAACTTCACTCCCGCCGACACCCGTAAGGCGGTGGAAATGATTGGCGGACGCTTCGAGACCGAGTCCAGTGGCGGTATCACCTTCGACACCCTTCGCGACTACGCCGAATGTGGCGTGGACTTTATTTCTGTTGGCGCCCTCACCCATAGCGTGAAGGGCCTTGATATGAGTTTCAAAGCCTGCTGATGCGTCGCGCTACCTTACTCCTCATCTTCGTGCTGACCTTGTGCTCTGAGGCGTGGGGTCAGAAAAATAAACGTGACGTCTATGAGGAGCGGGAACTCCAGGAAGTGCTCGTCAAACCCAAGCGACAGCGCTACCGGCGCAAGGGGAACCCTGCTGTGGAGCTCATGCGCAAGGTAATTGACGCCAAGGGCGACCACAACCTGGAGAAGAATGATTTCGTGCGCTACAATAAGTACCAGCGCATCACCACCTCATTGGACAACATCACCCAGAAGATGATTGACTCCATGAAGGTGCTGCAGAAACCCATCATCCGCCGACAGATAGAATACTGCCCGCAGACTGAGAAGTACATCCTGCCGTTCAACTACACGGAGACCGTCACCCAGCACCTGTGGCGTCGCAATCCTGAGCTGGAGCGCAACTACATTCTGGGCACCAATTCCGAGGGCATCACCGACTTGATACCCATTGGCGACAATGTCAACACCATCATTGCCAGCATCTTTACGGATGTGAATATCTACGACGACGTAGTGACGTTGTTCGAGCGCAAGTTCACCAGCCCGCTGTCTTCCCGTGCTGCCATCTCGTTCTTCCAGTTCTTCATCGAAGACACTTTGGTCGTCGACGGCAAGAATACCATCCAGCTGAACTTTGTGCCCCAGAACCCGCAGGACTTCGGCTTCAGCGGACGCATCTGGATTCTGAACGACAGCACCTACCGCGTCCATAAGTGCATCCTCAACCTGCCGCTGCGCTCTAGTGTGAACTGGGTCAACACCATGGTCATCGAGCAGAAGTTCACGGACCTACCCAACGGACAGCGTGTGCTCCAGACCGACGACCTCTTTGCGGAGCTGGGTATCCTGAAGAAACATCGGCAGTTGGTGCTGCATCGCGCCACCAACTACACGCAGATTTCCGTGGACTCTATCCCGGATATCATGTTCCTGCCCAGCGACAAGCCCCGCGAAGGCAGTCCTAATGTGGGAGATTCCCTTTTCTGGGCAAGGCATCGGGTGGACACCCTCTCCTGGGGCGAGAGTGGCCTGAAGGATATGAGTTCGCGCATGAATGAGGTCGTTGGCGGAACCTTCTGGATGTATCTTATGCGGTCGGTGATTGTCAACTCCTTCGAGACGAGTTCCAAGAACGACCGCAGCCCGTTCGACTTCGGCCCCATCATGTCAATGGTCTCGCATAACTTCATCGACGGTTGGCGTTTCCGTGTCGGCGGACAGTCCTCGGCGCGTGTCTTCCCCAAGCTCTTCTTCAAGGGATATGTCGCCTACGGCGTGGACAGTCGTAAGTGGTATGGCCTGGCCGAGCTGGAGTATTCGTTCCTCCGCAAGAGGTTCTCGCCGCATGAGTTCCCTCGCAACAGCATCACCGCCTCGTGGCAATACGATGTCTTCAGTCCTGCTGACCTCATGTGGCAGAATGGCCGCGACAAGGACAATGCGTGGACGGCGATGAAGTGGACTCCTGTGGAACACATGATGTTCCAGCGCCATTGGCTCTTGCGCTATGAAGTGGAGACGAATAACCATCTGGGCATCAAGCTTCAGTGGAAGAATGCCCGTATAACTCCCTGTGGCGCATTGTTCTATCAGCGTCTCGACAGTCCGTCACCTGCCTATCAGCTATCGGATGATGCCGTACCTCATATCAATACATCCGACCTGACACTCTCCCTGCGCTGGGCTCCCGGCGAGGAGATTATCAACAGCAAGCACCGCCGCCGGAATGTCAATCACAACAATCCTGTCTTTGCCCTCTCCCACACCATCGGAATGAAGGGTGTCTTCGGAAGTGACTATCGCTACAACACGACGGAACTGACCGTCTTCGAGCGCATCTGGCTCAATTCCTACGGACGCATCGACCTGAACTTCCGGGGAGCCATCGCCTGGAACAAGGCGCCCTTCCCGCTGCTGCTCATGCCCGTGGCCAACAACTCCTACCTCCTCACCCGCGACATGTTCAACATGATTCAGAATCTGGAGTTCGTCAACGACCGCTACGTCTCGTTGCAGGCGGAGTGGGACCTCTCCGGCAAGCTGCTGAACCGCATACCGCTCCTCAAGAGCCTGAAACTGCGTGAGGTCATCGGCTTCAAGGTGCTCTATGGACATCTGACCGACAAGAACAATCCCGACTTGAATCCGGGTGACCACGACCTCTTCTACATGCCCTCACGGGGCGGTGAGAGTATCGTGCATCCAATGAGCCATACCCCCTATATGGAATTCAGCGTGGGACTCCACAATATCCTGAAATGTCTCCGTATAGACTATGTGCGCCGACTGAACTACCTCGATTATCCGGGGGTGAAGAAACATGGCGTGCGTGCGGTGCTTCAGTTTGACTTCTAATTATTGAAACAATGAAACATACATTGAAAGATTGGGTGCTCGCCACCCGCCCTTGGTCATTTCCTGCTTCTTCTATGCCAGTCCTCGTTACGATAGCGTGGCTGTGGAGCCAGGGTTTCGACGTTCATTGGGGCTTTGCCCTCTGGGCTCTCATTAACATCATTTTCGTTCATGCCGCAGGCAATGTGTGGAGCGACATTGCTGACTACCAGAGCGGTGTGGATGCCGCCGACACCTACGGCGTCCGCCAGCTGGTCGACGGCCAGTTCACCACCGACGAGTTCCGCCGTCTCTCCCTCTCGTTGAATGCCATCGCTATTGTCGGTGGTCTGCTGCTGGTCTGCCTCACGGGACTCACCTTATTATATATAGGTCTGGCGGGCATTCTGTTCTCGTTGCTCTATACTCGTCTGAAATATGCAGCCTTGGGCGACGTGGTCATCATCCTTTGCTATTCATTTCTGCCCATGACGGGAACTTCGTTTGTCGTCTCTGGAGCCATCCATTGGGAGGTCCTTTGGCTGGCTGTTCCTGTGGGACTCATCACGGTGGGTATTCTTCATGCCAACAACGTCCGTGACATCGAGACCGACCAGCGCGCTGGCATTCATACGTTTCCGCTGCTCACAGGTCGTCGCTTTGGTGCGTGGCTCTATGCTTTCGAGGTTCTCCTCCCCTTCCTGTGGTTAGTGGCGCTCATGGTGTTCCGCTTGGAACCCTGGTGGTTAGGTACCGCATTCCTCGCTATGCCCGTAGCCGTCAAGAATGCCCGCACCATGCTCGCCTATGAGCAGGGAGGCAAGGAGTCCTACGCCCGCCTCGACGAACAGACCGCCCAGCTCCAGCTGATGTTCAGCCTCCTGCTCATCGTCGGTTTCGTCCTCGCCCGACTGTTCTGAAAGTTGAAAAGTTGAAAGGTTGAAAAGTTGAAATATTGTGCGATAACTTAACTTCCCCCTTGAAGCCCTCCTCTAATCTTTCAACTTTTCAACCTTTCAATCCCGCGGCCTTCGTTATTTCGTTATTTCGTTATCTCGTCATTACGACCCAAATCCCCGGCCGCCCCATTTTTTTCAACCTTTCAACCTTTCAATATTTCAATTTTCAATATTTCAATTTTCAACCTTTCAACCTTTCAATATTTCAATATTTCAATTTTCAACCTTTCAATATTTCAATTTTCAATATTTCAATTTTCAACCTTTCAACTTTTCAACTTTCAATGTCCTCCTTCAAGCCCCTCCTCTTCCCCGTCCTCCTCGCCGCCCTCTTCTGGTTCGTGATGTTCTTTCCCTATCTGGGCCTGCATCTGAACTTCTGGTTGACGATGACCGTTGCCTCGCTGACGCTGACCCTCTTGGCCTTCGTCCTCGGCGGCAAGCCCGATCTCCGCTGTTCGTGGAGTGAGGTAGGGTGGGGGATAGCTATTGCCATCATCCTCTGGTTTGTCTTCTGGCTTGG
The DNA here is from genome assembly GCA_017535725.1 of Bacteroidaceae bacterium. GTDB lineage: Bacteria > Bacteroidota > Bacteroidia > Bacteroidales > Bacteroidaceae > Physcousia. The sequence continues at coordinate 7,837 of JAFXTO010000006.1, read as the reverse complement.
CGACAAGGTCTCGCAGTTGCTCTTTGACTTCGCCCGTCCGCAGGTGGATCTCATCTACGGCATCAAGGGTGCCACTTCGCCTTCGGTCATTGCCCTGCTGTTGCTTTGCATCATTGGACCTGGCGAGGAACTGTTCTGGCGCGGGTTTATCCAGCGCCGCCTCTCCCAGCGTTGGTCGCCGAATGTGGGCTTCCTGCTGGCTACGCTCGCCTACACCCTCATTCATGTCGCCTCCCTGAACTTCATGCTTGTGATGGCAGCTATGGTCTGCGGCATCCTCTGGGGAGGGCTCTTCCGTCTGTTCCCCAAGCATTTCACCGCCATTGTCATCAGCCACGCTCTCTGGGACGCTGCCGCCTTTGTCTGGTTTCCCTTTTAATTTTTCTTTGGATTAAACCTTTTCCCCTTCAGCGTCTCTAAACATTAAACTTTAATCTTTAAACTCTCCACTATTAAACTACTCTAAACTCTACACTCTAAACTCTACACTCTAAACTCTACACTCTAAACTCTACACTCTAAACTCTAAACTCTAAACTCTCCACTCTAAACTCTAAACTCTCCACTCTAAACTATACTTCAACTTTTCATGTCTCGTAAAGACGAACTCCTGCTCCGTATCCGTGAAGGCGGCAAACTCTCCACTTCCGAACAGCTCCGGCTGACGGCACTGTTGAGTATTCCGGCTATCTTCGCTCAGGTCTCCACCATTTTGATGTTCTACATCGACGATGCCATGGTGGGGTCCTTGGGAGCGCGTGCCTCTGCCAGCATCGGGATTGTGGCCACTTCAATATGGCTCTTCTGGAGCATCATATCCTGTGCCGCCACAGGCTTTTCCGTGCAGGTGGCTCACTTGGTGGGAGCCAACGACTTGGCTGGTTCACGTGCCGTCTTCCGGCAGAGTATTGTGGCATCGTTGGCGCTGGCTGTTATCACTGGGATTGTTGGAGCTCTTATTTCGTTTCCTTTGCCTCGCTGGTTAGGTGGCGATGCCTCCATCTGTGGCGATGCCTCGCTCTATTTCCTCGTCTTCGCGCTGGGTGCGCCTTTTGCTATGCTGGATATGCTTGCGAGCTCTATGCTACGTTGTGCAGGAAATATCAAGGTGCCTTCGTGGGCCAATGTGGTGATGTGCATCCTCGATGTCACCTTCAACTTCTTCCTGATATTTCCTTCCCGCACCTTGGACCTCTCTTTCAATTCTTCAATATTTCAATATTTCAATATTTCAACTTTTCAATTGCTCATCCCCGGAGCCGGCTTGGGCGTGGTGGGAGCGTCCCTTGGCACTTGTGCTGCTGAGGCTGTCGTCGCCATCTTCCTGATGTGGTATGCCGAGACCCATTGCCCCGAACTCTGTCTGCGCGGCCAGCGGGTATCTTTCAGACCTCAGCGTCAGACACTTCGCAAGGCCGGCAACATCGCTGGCCCCATCTTCTTCCAGCGGGTGCTGATGAATGTGGCGCAGATAACCATCACCATTATTGTGGCTCCCTTGGGAGCTATTGCCATTGCTGCCAACGCCTTGGGCATCACGGCCGAAAGTCTCTGCTACATGCCCGGTTATGGCATTGGCGAGGCCGCAACGACTCTTGTCGGGCAGAGCTTTGGAGCGGGACGCCGCCGCCTGACCGAGCGTTTTGCCTGGATGACCACCCTCTTGGGGATTGCCGTGATGACGCTGATGGGCGCCGTCATGTACATGGCTGCCCCGCTGATGATGGCTTCGCTGACTCCCGACGAGGCCGTGCGGCAGTTGGGTACAGAGTGCCTGCGCATCGAGGCGTGGGCAGAACCGGGCTTCGCCGCCAGTATCGTGGCCATGAGTGTCTTCGTCGGAGCGGGAGACACCCGCCGCCCAGCCATGATGAACCTCTTCTCCATGTGGGCCGTGCGCGTTACCCTCGCCGCACTCTTGGCCTCGCGCTATGGGCTGCAGGGCGTCTGGTTCGGTATGGCAGTCGAACTCACCTTCCGCGGCATCATCTTCCTGATTCGATTGAAGTTCGGGCGGTGGCTGCGGAATATCAAGCTGAAAACAGATCATCATAAGGATGCGTCCTAATATATAATCATTCACATAATGCAAACAATCAAAGACCAAAGCTTTGGTGGCGAGCGACCCCTTTTCGCCATTCACGACACACGACTTGAGAACGTAACCATCACCGAGGGCGAGAGCGGCATCAAGTGCTGCCAGCGCCTGGAGGCAGACCGCTGCCGCTTCATCGGAAAATATCCGTGGTGGCACGTGGACGGCTCCCTCATCACCAACTGCTATTTCGAAGTAGGCTCCCGTTCTGCCATCTGGTATTCCAATGATATGGTCATGCGCGACTGCGTCATCGATGCACCCAAGTTCTTCCGCGAGATGAGGAACCTCACTCTGGAGAACGTGCAGATGAACGACGCCGACGAGACCTTCTGGCGCATCCGTGGGCTGAAGATTCGCAACGTGCGCCTCCACGAGGGGACCTATCCCTTTATGTTCTGTGAGGACGTGGACGTCGACGGGTTGGAGAGCGACTCGAAGTACGTCTTCCAATACGTCAAGAACGCCGTGGTTCGCAACGCCCGCATCGTCACCAAGGATGCTTTCTGGGAGACGGAGAACGTCACCGTCTATGACTCCCTCCTCGATGGCGAATTCCTCGGCTGGCACAGCAAGAACCTGCGCCTCGTCCGCTGCCATATCGCTGGCGAACAACCGCTCTGCTACATCGACGGGCTCACCCTCGAGGACTGCACTTTTGACCCCGCCAGCGACCGCGCCTTCGAGGACACCACCCTCCAAGCCACCATCCGAGGACACATCACCGAAATCAAGAATCCCATCAGCGGACATATCGTCGCCGACTCCGTCGGTCGCATCACCATCGACGAGCACATCAAGCAGCCCGCCAACTGCCGGATTGAGACGTTGAAAAATTGAAACGGTGAAAAATTGAAAAATTGAAACGTCCTTTAATAAAATGAATTTCGACAAACCAACCCAGCGCCGCGGAACCGACTGCGTGAAGTGGGACGAGGCCACGGACCCGGAAATCCTCCCTATGTGGGTGGCAGATATGGATTTCGAGACGGCACCCTGCGTCGCCGAGGCCATACAGCGTCGCGCTGCCCACCCCATTTATGGCTACAGCCTCGTGCCGGAAACCTTCTATACCGCCATTTGCGAGTGGAACCGCAGCCGTCATGGATGGGACATCGACCGACAGTGGATTCTGTACACCAGCGGCGTCGTGCCCGCTGTCAGCGCCATCATCCAGGGCCTCTGTCGCCACGGTGAGCCAGTCCTGACGCTCACCCCCGCCTACAACTGCTTCTTCTCCAGCATCCGTAATTCCCATTGCCCGTTGGTGGACTTCCCCCTCACGTGGGATGCAGCAGCAGAGACCCACACCATAGACTTCCAAGCCTTTGAGGAAACTATCCGCGCCAACCGCGTGCGCCTCTTCCTCCTCTGCAATCCCCATAACCCCTTGGGACGTGTGTGGACTCGCCAGGAGCTGCAAGAGATGGCGGAGATTTGCAAGCGCAACGACGTCATTGTCCTCTCCGACGAGATTCATTGTGAGTTCGTCAATCCCCAGCTGGGCCGTCCCTATGTTCCCTTCGGCCGTGTCGCCGAGGAAGTTGGGTGTCCGTGGGTGGTGGCCAACGCCCCCAACAAGGCTTTCAACACCGCAGGCCTGCAGACGGCCTACATCGTCTGTCCTCGCGAGGATTTCCGCCAGCGCATAGACCGCGCTATCAACGACAACGAGGTCTGCGACATCAATGTCTTCAGCTTTGTTGCCCTGCAAGCCGCCTACACCCCGGAGGGTGCCGAATGGCTGCAGCAACTCGTGGAATACATCTACGAGAACTACCGCCTCTTCCGCCAGCAGCTCAAGTCCGCCTTGCCCCAGCTGCCCTTGGCTCATCTCGAAGGCACCTATCTCGCTTGGTTGGACGTCCGCAGCCTGAACACCCCTTCGCAGCAGTTGGCCGACCGCCTGCGCACCGCCTACCACCTGTGGCTCAGCCCCGGCGACCTGTATGGCCGTCCTGGTTTCCTGCGTATCAACCTCGCCACCCAGCGCGAGCGTGTGCTTGAAGGCACCCGTCGTCTCATTGCCGGACTACAGACAGCGATGCCAACAGAGGGCTGAACGCTATCATTGAACGAATTCCATCAAAGAAAGCTATTGAAAGCTATTAAAGAACGTTAATTTTTTAGTCAATCCTTTGCAACCAACTAATAAATACATACCTTTGCATCACTTTATGCAATGTAGAAGGAGATACCGCTCGCGAGAGTAGTGCTCCTTCGTCCTTTTTTGCACCTCACAGAGTTCTGCCAGTTTTTCCCTGCTAATAGAAGTTCGAGAAAATGCGCTATGATTAACGATAGATTCCCACACCTTATTTATATATGGGCGCATTGTGTCAGTTGCACAGTCATCGATAGCGACACATAAGACAGTGCCTCCTGCCTACAGGCTGTTAACAGTTCCTTCGTTGAGACCTTTGGAGTCTCCACCTTAAGATACAGTTTCCCCTCTCGCGCAAGGGCCATAAGTTCCTGCGCGTCGTAGTCCTCAGGGCGGACTTGTTTCAAACTTTTCTTCATAATCTCCGAGTTTTAGCTTGTTCAACTTGTGAGTGAGAAAGCTTTGAAACGGCGCGCCCGTTGAACTCATGAGGCTTCTCAGCTCACATCACTCGGATGATTTTATGTTTGGGGTTTACCACCCCGATTTTTTCGTTTGCCTTTTGGTTGCAATATACATGCTATCCGGCCCGTTGTCAAGGGCAACAAAAAGCCCACAAATGGAATCGTTTCCAAATGTGGGTGCAAAGGTACAAAAAAGTTTGGTAATATACTTGCTACGTAGCACCTACGTAGCAACTACGCGTAGTGGGTAAGCGCAGTAGGCATAAAGCATTAAACAACAGTATATCAGTCTAATAATCTTTCCAAATTATTAATAAAAGCTTGCGAATTTTTTTTTACTACTCTGTATTTACCTTGTCGTAGGGACAAAATTGCTAATACTTTTACACGAATTTATTACAAATTTACCCATGAATGAATCATAAATTATGTGACATGTATTGCGCTGAACCCTGATGTGACTACCTGCTATCGTACGATAACGGTCTTCGCGCGAACAAATATAAGAATATATAAAGACCCATTTGGCAAATTTCTCACAGGTTTTACCAATATTTTCAGAAAAAGTGTATATCTTTGCGGCGTGATTGTGAGAATGAATACGAATTAGATTATGGCAACAGCAATAAGAGTTATCCCGACTCTCTATGGCGTAGCTCCCTACAACTATCATGGTAGGCGATGTCAAAATTCCTTCTTGTTGTTTTTCTGAGACATTTGATATCACATTTTGTGACTTCAAATCATCTAAGGTCACAATTTGTGATCTTAGACCATTCCATTCCTCTTAATTTGTTTTTTATATCATATAGACAGAGGTTCGTTTCTTGAAGGTTCTCGCAATTTGCGATAACCTCGTTGGGGTTGTCACAATTTGCAACCACCTCATAAGGGTAGTCGCATTTTGCGACCACCTATTCAGGGTTGTTGCAATTTGTGATAACCTTTCTTCATTATCTCTTTGTAATACTATCCAAGTAGACACCATCAGGTTGCACCTCAACCTCTCCTAAGAAAGGAAGGGTTTCAATCATTGGTTCCTTACAAGTGAAGCAGTCTTTCTGCGTATCCTCTGCCTTCACGATGTCTGGAATCTTCCTCTTGTATGTGACAAAAGTCTTGTTATTCTCTATCTCTTCGCGACGAGCCTTACTGATGGTTGCATACTCCTCTTCGCGTTCTATGCCAAGAAATCTTCGGCCAAGAAGATTCGCAGCAATGCCGGTTGTACCGCTTCCAGCAAACGGATCAAGAATCCATGCACCAGGCTCTGTGGAAGCCATGATAATTCGGCTCAGCAACCCCAGCGGCTTTTGTGTGGGGTGCTTCGTACACGACTTCTCCCAAGGTGCAATAGCAGGCAAGCGCCAAACGTCCGTCATCTGCTTGTCGCCGTTAATGTGCTTCATCAACTCATAGTTATAATAATGAGGCACTTTCTCTTTCTTGCGAGCCCAGATGATGAACTCCGTTGAGTACGTGAAGTAGCGGCACGAGATATTTGGTGGCGGGTTCGTCTTGGCCCATGTTATCACATTCAGAATCTTGTAGCCCAACTGAGTCAGACAATTCGCTACGGAGAAAATGTTGTGGTATGTTCCACTAATCCATATCGTCCCATTATCTTTCAGCTTCTCCCTGCACAAAGACAGCCACTTCAAGTTAAATGCATTGATATCCTCCTGAGACATACTCTTGTCCCAATCGCCCTTATCCACGCACACCACCTTACCACTCTGCACGCTGATGCCGCCACTCGACAGGAAATAAGGCGGGTCGGCAAATATCATATCGAACTGGAAGTTGAACTGGGGGAGCAGATCAAAGGTGTCGCCATGAAGGAGGTTGAAGTCGTGGGAGGGGGATTTGTAAAAGATTGTAGTTGGCCAAGCAGGCTTAGGTTCAATGGGCTTATTGGAAATGGGTTCAATGGGCTTGATAGGCTTAATGGGTTTATATAGCCCAATCTGCCCATAATGTCCATTAACCCCATCATAACCATCCTGCCCATTAACCCCATCCAGCCCATTAGCCCCACTTACCTCATTAACAGCAATCTCCACATTTTGGAAATCACCATCGTCAAGCACGATGTCGCAAGCTCGATAACGCTTATAGATGTTATCCTCAGCGAGATTTGCTGAGGATGCATCTACAAGAAGACTGCGTTGCAGCGTTTCAGTTATCGTTACTTGGTAGTTCATTGCGGAGAAAAACGCCGCAAAGATACTACAAATAAATGACATCATCAACGAAAGATCAATCTTTAAGATTTGTGATCAAAAAAGATCATTTCGGACGGTGAACTGTTTACTGATGATGGGGATAATGGGCTTCTTGAATGCCTTCAGAGTTCTGTAATTATTGTCTTGTCTGAGGAAATCCTTATTCTCTTCCATAGTTGTTTACAACATTGATTGACTCGCCTTTTCAAGTCCTTCGTGAGCCTTGGCCACTTGTTCATAAGACCAGAATTTCACTCTCTTTTCAATCGGAGCAAACATCGATACATGCAACTTGTCCTCAAACTCACGTTCACGACTTTTGTCTGCAACAATATAAAAACCGGCATTAAAATCTTGCAACTCAAAGAACTTTGTAAGAGAGTTCTTTATGTCAGTAGTGTGTTCGACCTCATAGAAATATGAGGGCATCATGCGTTCATTGAACCAAATGACATCAATCGTGCGAGCCCTCCGTCTCAGATTTTCATAGGTAAAATCGGGTAGTTGCGTTGTGTCTGTAATCTCTCCCAACTTCCTATCAATAAACAGTCTATTCTGATCTTGCGCTGGAACGTAAGTCGTCAGATGACGGAATTTCCCAATCTCCACCAGCAACCCTTGATAATATCCGTGGGTGAATTGCTCTTCACTTTTCCTATTGCCAGACTTCAAATCAAATTTCTGCAGCACGGCGTCACGACATTCCTCTAAAGCCCATAAGCCTGGTTGAATTCTGAAAATGTATTTGCTTTCTTGGACGATGCGCCTAACCGAAGCTTCTGGTGTCTTGCTTCTCCATGTGGAAAAATGGCGCAGGTGTGATTTTCCGTGGATAGCCCCATAGCCTAACCAAATATCTTCCCACAACGGAACATGAAGAAGGCAAGGTCATTGACTCCATGCACTTGTGCTCTCAGTCCCTTTATTTTCGAATTGAATGACTCAGCCG
>JAFXTO010000061.1 GCA_017535725.1 Bacteroidaceae bacterium | reverse complement strand
TTGTTCTATTCCTTCTCTAACGGCTGATACTTATGTGCCTTATCTGGTACATATAATCCTCCCACAAACTGATAGTTTTCGTTTTCACTTTTTCCGTAAGTATGAAAGATTGTTTTTGGCCCAGTCATATAAAACATAGGATTAGTAAGGTATAAGCGATTGCCAAACACGGTATTCTTCTGTTTCTGCATCTTCTCTCTTGTTGTTTTCTCGAATGGCACCACAGTATTTCTCATACGTCGCTCTTGTATGACGAACTCCGAAACCACCGAACCAGCAGAATATGTGATGGGTACCGTTTCTTGATAGATGCCGATAAGCTTGAATGTATGGATATTCTCTTCATCTACAGCGTAGGTTATCAGGCCTGGTAGCCCCTGCAATTTCCAAGGACCCGCTGCGGTAGGTATGTCCTCGGCATAAAGTACATTCCATGTCCTGCCACGGAACTTTCCGTTTGCTTTTTGGCACAGATAGCCACAGATAGAGTCGCTTCCTTCCACCATATTCCATGTTGGCATTTCTGTATCTTCAGTAACCTCATACTGAAGCGGCGGAATCGATTCGAGCGTAATGGTCTTACCTTCCGGATAGCCAACCGTAGTCGTGGCGATATGCATCAGTGCCTCATTGTGCATAAACCAGAAGTGGTCTTCGCCTATCTCCTTGTCTCTTTGCTGCTGAAACAGATAACGTTCGTAAGTCCACGTCTTCCACACACCATCGCCCACTTGCAAGGCGAGCCGGATGGAGTCGGTGACAGGACGCCCTTCTGCGTCGGATGTGTTGATGGAATACTGATATACTGCCGTAAACTTTGTCTGGCACAAAGTATCAAGCTTTTCGTTGTCGTGTGTAAGCATCTGTGCCTGTGCTGCTATCGTCAGCACAAAGACCATCATTGTTACTAATATCTTTTTCATTGTTCTATTCCTTTTCTAACGGTTGATACACATGCGCCTTGTCATTCACATACACACCGTTGATGAGCATGCCCTCGTTGTCGTAGGCGGTGTCGGCTGAGTGGAGGTCAGTGATGTAGTAATGCGGGTTCTTGGGGTAGAGCCTGTTGCCGAAGGTTTTGTTGCGGTTCTTGATGAGCTTCTCTTCGGAAGTCTTCGAGGTAATGGCGCTGGTCTCGTAGTAGATAGGCGCAGTGGCGTGCTGAAGGTCGGTGAGCGTGAAACGGTGGATGCCGTCATCGCTAACGGCCTCAACAATCAGCCCAGGCAGTCCGCAGAGCTTCCACGGGCCTGCCGTCGTGGGGATGTCTTCACAGTAGCGCACCGTCCACTGCCGTCCGTGCAGCTGGCAGGTGGCCGTCTTGCAAAGGTAGCCACCGATGGTCATAGTGTCGTCGGTGAGCGTCCAGTCGATGGGTGTACGCGCCTCCTGCGTCTCATAGATAGCGGGAGGAATGGCATCGCGAACGGTCGTCTTCCCGTCGGGGTAGTTCGTCCACACCTCCGGCATCATGCAGTAGGACTCCGACCGCAGCAGTGGCAGCTCTTCTTCACTGAAGAAGTCGTAGCCTCCCAGGTATTCCCTTGCTTTTAAACCCAGAAAATCGGTGGCTGCCCGCTCTTTGCCTTCTGCCCATTCCCTTTCCTTGCGGAACTTGCGGTAGGGAAAGCAGCGCGTGCAGTGTTGCCCTACGAGCAGACACACTTTCATGCGGTCGGTCACAGCCTGGCCCTCAGCATCCTGCGTCTGGCACTCGTAGTCGTACACCGCCACGAGACTTGCCGTGTCGATGCTGTCCTGATGGATCTTGGCCGCAATCATTGCTGCCTTCAAGTCGTCCAAACCATCATCTTGCTGGGCCTGTACTGCTATCGTCAGCGTGAGGGCCATCATTGTCACTAAAAACTTTTGCATATTGATAAATGTTTTATGGGGTTCATACGCTGCAAAGGTAGATGAAAAGAGCGATAGTGGCAGCATATCTCGGTTTACAAACGGTTTACAAGTGCCTTGTAAACCGAGTTTACAGGCAGTCTGAAGGACTGTTGGCGCCTATAGGAACAACTGGAGGGCGCATCGCTGCGGCCTCCAGCCTTACCCGGGTACTGTTTACTAACTTATACTACTCGTATTGCTAATTAGCTATGGCAATAGGCTATTTGAACATCGTCTGCTTGATGAGCTGCTGGATGTCGGCAGGTGTGTCCTTCATCCTACAGCAGTCGATGATGTACTTGCGCAGCTTCTCGGGCATAGCCGTCTGCTTCTTCCAGATGTCGTGGCGCGTCTTCCAAGTGCCCTTGTAGGTGTTCTTGTCAATCAGGACGACGGCATCCTTTATTGGCTCGCGCCCCATCTCCATGTACCAGCCGTCCTTGAACGAATACTTGCCATATTCATGGGGCATCACCACACACTTTCCCTCAGTGGTCAGGGCTATCTCAGCACAGGCATACTCGCCGTCGGCCCCGTAATACTTGAATTGTGCGTACCCCATCTCTTTACCGCACATTTTCTTCTTTTCGCCCTCCCACTGCATCGACTCCATCAGCCATACGCCGACGATTTCCTTGTCGTCAACTTTTGCGTTTTGGGCACTTGCCTGCAGCGCACTCATGAGTGTCACTGCCATCACTAACATTACCTTCTTCATAAGTTTTACGTTTTTTTTGATTGGTTAGACATTTTGACGAATTGTCGCTGCAAAGGTAAGGACTTTCCCCTCTTGCTCCAAGGTTTTGGGTTTGCATCTGCTTTGCATTCACTTTGCATTTGGTTTAGGCACCGATGGAAAGGATGAATTCGTCCCATTCGCGGGCGCCGCCCTTCTGTCCGAACACCTTCTTGTAGAGTCGGCTGCGCACGGTGCTGATGGTGCTCATGTCGCGAGCCAGCACGGCGGCGATGTCCTTCGGGACGATGCGGAGCTTGATGAGCAGGCACACCTGGTATTCCAGTTCCGACATGGCGTGCAGCCCCCGCAGCTGACTCGCAAAGCCCGGATACACCTTCCTGACCTGGGCCTCTATCTCCTGCCAGTCGCTGTCCTTCAGTCGCTGCCCAGTGGCGATGCGGCGCTGCAATGCCTCGTAACGGTCGGAAGCGAAGAAGGCCGTCTCCACCGACTCCATGGCCTGCCTGACGGTCTGCGAGCGTTCCTGTCGCACCTCCTGAATCTGTTGTAGCTGGAGTTGCAGCTGCCTCCTACGGCGGCGGGCGACAACATTGTTGGCCACGGCAAGGACGACAATCATCACGATGGTAGCCAGGAGCCACTGTATGTAACTGGCCTGTTGGCGCTCCTTGGCCGAAAGCACGTAAATGGGCTTTTCCTCCGAGTTGTTTTTCCCTGCGTTAGCCGCGACGATGTTCCTGATGTCTGTGCCCCACTCCACTGCCATGTCGTCGGCACGCCGATAGGTATAGCGCGTGCCATCGCGCTGGATGACGATCGTCGAGTCGTCTACAATGGTCAGTGGCCGCGGGTTGTCACCTTCTATATATACCTGTTCGCCCCCGCCCTTGTCAATCAGCGTCACGGCGCGCTGCGAGCCAGGCCTTACCACCAGCCCCGACTCCATCTTGGTCATCCAGCACTGGTACACCACGCTGTCGCCATCGTATAGCAGCAGAGCCGTTCCCTCCTGTTCTGACAGAGTATCATCGGGAACGTCGTACGGATATTCCACCTGCCGCAACAGCCATGCCCCCTGAAGGAGGTGCTGCTCATCGGTTTCGTTCTGATAGCTGCACCCAACGGCAAGGCACAAAGCCATCAATAAGCGTATTTGTTTCATTGCTTTTGTTTTTGTGCGCAAAAGTACACAATTTCCTGCAAACAGACGGCAAATGTGGTTTGCATTCGGTTTGCAAATGATTTATAAACTGAGTTTACACACTGCCTGAAGGACATTTGGTGCCTATAGGAATAGCTGGAGGGCGCATCACTGCGGCCTCCAGCCTTACCCGGGTCTACTGTTTACTAACATTATTCTTTGGCTGCTTGTTCAGCCGGTAGATGATATGGAACAATGCATAGCGAGGCATGACGTTGGTGTAGGTCTCAGTGCGTCCCTGGGCATTGAGGGTGCGGGTGACGTTGCTGAGCTGACCAAGGAGGTCGAAGCCGTCTACAACAACGAGGAGATTGCCCTTGAAGAAGGGTCGCGAGAGACGGGCATTCCAGACGAGGTCGCTGGTGTTCAGGTTTTCGTCGGCATAGCCGGTGCGGGTGTAGAGGCCGAGGTCGGTGCTGAGGTCGAGCTTCCACGGCAGCTTCAGAATGGCTGAGAGGGAGGTGCGGCAGGTGAAGGCGTGGAAGTCTTGGAAGTCGGGGCGTGTGCCGGTGAGGCGCTCCCATGTGGGCTGACAGGTGAGTTCGAGGTGGTGCTGGCCGACGTCGGCCTTGAAGGTGGGAGTGAGGGAGAGGGCAAGGCGGCGGACGGTGGAAGTAGCCCCCCCTACTGCCCCCGAGGGGGCTTCATTACTCTTTAGGACATTAGTATCCCCCTCGGGGGATGAAAGGGGGGCCACCCCTACTAAATCGACGCTTTGGGCGTAGGTGATGTGGAAGGGGATGTCGAGGTTCAGCTTCTTTGTGGAGTCGAGGCTGCAGTGGAAGGTGTAGCCGCCGTCGGTGGTCCAGTTGCCATCGACGTTCTCCGGGCGGTAGGTGCGCACGCCGGTCTGCGGGTCGTAGACGTAGCCCATGGCGATGGCGTTGTAGGTGCGCTGGCAGCCCCATTCCAGGTAGTGATAGGAGAGTTTCCTTCTATAGGAGCCATTGATTTGGAACTCAGGGGTGACGGCTGTGCGCAGGTTGGGGTTACCCAGCCGGATGTTCATTGGGTCGGTATCGTCGCGCATGTCGATGCGTTGCTCCAAGTCGGGCAAGTTCGTCTGCACGCCTAAGGTCAAGCCAATCTGATGGCCACCTTTGAGGTCGAGATAAGTCGCGTCGGCCATAGAGATGGTGAAGGCCGTGCGGCAGAGGGTGGTGTCGATGCTGCCGCGCTGGTAGTCGAGATGTTGACTGCGCAGGTTGATGTTGCCATCGAGTAGCGTCCATATCTGTCCGTAGCTTTTCTCGTCGAACTTATAGCCAAGGTTGATGTCCAGCTTATGGTGGTCTTCGGTGGAGT
>JAFXTO010000060.1 GCA_017535725.1 Bacteroidaceae bacterium | reverse complement strand
TTGCAAAACGGGCTTCTGGGCAACTGTCTTGAGTCCCTCAAGGAGGCCCTTCTCTCGTTTGCGGGTGCAAAGGTACGGCAACTTTTTCATTCCTGCAAGCTTTTTAGCAACTTTTTTGAAGAAAAAATCACTAACGTTGACGAATGTCAAACAGCTCGCGCGCGTACCTTTTAATATAAATATATATAAGCTCAAAACTTCGTTTGCTCAGAAATCGTCACAGTTTAACATCTAAGACAACCGCTAAATGATCGCTGACGCCACCATGATAGCTGGGCCCCCTGAAGGTTCTGAAGGGCATGTCAACGCCATAAGTCTTGTTGGGTTCCAACAGCCAAGGCAACCTTACGGGGTGTGCCGGACCCGCCGTAGAAAGCGACGACGACACCAAGATATGGTCCAGCCACTGCCAATAGCCACGGAAACAATACGTGCCGGGTGAGCGCGGGTCATCGGTGATGACCAATGGGTTTTGGCGGAAGATGCGGTCGCGGGCAGGGGCATTGAAATCGCCCATCACCACCAACTTGCCGTCAGCCGCCACGATACTATCCACCACAGCCCAGAGTGTCTGCGCCGCCAACGCTCTGTTCTGATCTCCCTCATGCCCTCCCGCCCGACTGGGAAGATGCAGCACCAGAACATGAAGCGTGTCAATCCCCTCGGTAGCGAGCACACGCCCTCTGGCATAAAGGATGTCCCGCGTAGGCCGGAAGCCATGCTCCCGGCTTGGCACCCGAATAGAGCGGCTGTCAATCAGCGCAAAGCGCGCCGCCTGATACAGCAAGGCGACATCCACTCCACGTTCATCTTCACTATGAGTCATCACATAGTCGTAGCCCAGTTGACGGAGGATGCTTCTTCGAGTGAACGTCGTAAGAACGCTGTCATTCTCCACTTCACAAAGTCCGAGGATATCCGGCAGCCCTCCCTCCTCCGCTACCGCCGTCACGACCCTTGCCATCTCCGTCATTTTCTGCCAGTAGCGATACGAATTCCATCTCCGTTCACTTTCCGGCAGGAATTCTGAGTCCTGAAAGCCCTCGTCATGTACTGTATCAAAGAGGTTTTCCACATTCCAGAACATGACACGAAAAGGCCTCTGCTGCCTGGAGCCACGCCCAAAGGGTTCTGCATGGAAAGCCACACAGAGGAATATCATTATCAGAGGGACACCTATCCGTTTCATGCAGAAACACACTTTAACGGAATAAGGGTCACGCACGCGCGACCCTTATTCTATTTTTGAAGGAAATTCGTTTTTAGGCTTTCACACGGCCTTGATAGCTGCCGTCGCGTGTATCCACTTCCACGATTTCGCCCTCATTGATGAAGAGAGGCACACGAATCTCGGCACCCGTCTCTACTCGTGCAGGCTTGAGGGTGTTCGTTGCGGTGTCACCTTTCAGTCCCGGCTCTGTCCAGACGATAGCGAGTCTGACCTTCACGGGAACATCAGCGTACAGCACCGTCTCGGTGCTGGCATCCGTGACGACCTCGACATTCTCGCCTTCCTTCATGAAGTCAACACCGTTAATCAGTGCCTTGGCGATGGGAATCTGTTCGTAGGTCTCGTTGTTCATGAAGATGTAGTCTTCGCCCTCCATATAGAGGTACTGATAGCTACGACGCTCCACGCGTACGTCTTCAAGCTTCTCGCCAATGTTGAAGCGGCGCTCAAGCACGTTACCGGTGACGACGTCCTTCAGGGTAGTACGCATAATGGTGTTACCCTTTCCAGGCTTCACATGCAGGAAGTCGATGCAGAAATAGAGCTTGCCATCCATGCGGATGCAGGTGCCCTTCTTGATGTCTTGTGAGTTAATCATTCTTTCTTATTTATGAATTAGGAGTGATAAATATGTGCAATTTTGTTCGTTTGCGGGTGCAAAGGTAGTGAAAATTAACCAAAAAATGCAAGAGAAAGAGGAAAAAATCATCTAAGACTTGCGTGAATGAAAAAAAGTAGCTACTTTTGCACCCCGTTAGCGCATATTCTGCAACAAAACAAACAAATATAACAGCAATGAAAAGAACATTTCAACCCCACAACCGCAAGAGAAAGAACAAGCACGGTTTCCGTGAACGTATGTTGACAGCCAATGGCCGCCGCGTGCTCGCTGCCCGTCGCGCCAAGGGTCGCAAGAAACTGACCGTTTCTGACGAGCGTCACGGCAAATAAGCCTCCTCTGTTCTTCGCCCTACAGTTCTACGAGTCTGCCGGGCTATTTCTCCCCTGACAAAGGCGCAGATGATGCACTATATGGTTGCATCATTCTGCGCTTCTTTCATTTATGCAACGTGAACCCTCACTCAAGCATCCATGGGAATCAGAAAAAAACTTTTCAGCCCTTTAGTCTGGGGCAATCTATTGGCTATGCTACTGGTGGTCATTGGCGCCATCGTCGGAGTATGGTTTTTCCTCTCTGCCTATACACACCACGGTGAAACAATTGTTGTCCCCGACCTCATTGGACATCAAGAGAGTGATGCCCGATACCTCTTGGAAGAGGCGGGCCTGAAAGCCGTTGTCGTGGACTCCGCCCACAACAAGCAGCGCCCTACCGGCTGCATCCTCGATCAGATTCCAGCCGCAGGACAGAAGGTAAAGAGTGGACGTGAAATCTACCTGACTATCAACAGCGACCAGTTGCCGACCATGATTCTTCCAGATATAGCCGACAATAGTTCCTTACGTGAAGCCGAGGCCAAGCTGACAGCGATGGGCTTCAAACTGGGGCCTGTGGAATATGTCTCAGGCGACCTCAACTGGGTGTATGGCGTCAAGAGCCGTGGACGCAACGTCTATGCCGGCGAACGGATACCCGTTGACATTCCTTTGATTCTGCAGGTGGGCAAGGATGCTCAAGATGCAGAACCCGAAACAGAGGATGATTCTTTCCCCGACGTTGGAGACGACAACGAAACATCCAGTGAACTCGAATGGTGACGGAAGAGACCTTGGACAGACCGTTTCCTAACAACGTGCTCGAAGACCTGGACCTTGAGGAACTGGAGTCGAACGACGAAGGGATGGAATCCTCGCCTGACGGAGTTCTATATGAACACCGCCGGGTGGTGGCCGACAAAGGCCAGACCTTGTTGCGTGTGGACAAATTCCTGATGGAGCATCTCCGCGATACCAGTCGAGCACGCATCCAACGCGCCGCCGAAGCCGGATGTATTCACGTCAACGACCGACCAGTCAAGAGTAATTATCGGGTGAAGCCCTTAGACGTCGTTACACTCATGCTGGATCACCCCCGCATGGAAACCGAGGTCACACCAGAGGATATTCCACTTGATATCGTCTATGAGGACGATGACTTGCTTGTAGTCAACAAACCCGCAGGTCTGGTTGTACATCCTGGCGTCGGCAACTACACCGGAACCCTTGTCAATGCCTTGGCATGGCATCTGCGCGACAATCCGAAATACAATCCCAACGACCCCAGCGTGGGGCTCGTACACCGCATAGACAAAGACACGAGCGGACTACTGGTGGTCGCCAAGACCCCAGAGGCAAAGACGCACCTCTGTCATCAATTCTTCATGAAGACGACACGTCGTCAATACAATGCCTTGGTATGGGGCTCGTTTGAAACTAAAGAGGGACGCATTGAAGGCAATATCGCCCGCGACCCACGAGATCGTCAGCGGATGACCGTTTTTCCTCCTGCCAGTGAGGTGGGAAAGCCCGCGGTGACACACTGGTGCGTACTCGAATACTTTGGCCCCGTAACATGGGTGGAATGTGTACTCGAGACGGGACGCACCCATCAGATCCGGGCTCACATGAAACACATTGGACACCCACTCTTTGCCGATGAGCGCTATGGAGGTTGTGAAATCCTGCGCGGCCAACCGACCGCCAAATACAAGCAGTTCGTACAGAACGCCATGGCCTTGTGTCCCCGTCAAGCATTGCATGCCCGCACCCTCGGTTTCGTCCATCCTCGAACGAAAGAAGAATTATTCTTCGAAAGTCCCCTACCCGATGATCTCACACAGCTGACCGAGAAGTGGCGAGCGTACGCAGTAATGTTGAAAGGTTGAAAAGTTGAAAAGTTGAAAGGTTGAAAGGTTGAAAGGGGCCGCAATTCATGTCGTGATAACGTGATAACGTAATAACGTAATAACGAAGCGGCCTAAAGGTTGAAAAGTTGGAAATTAAAATAAATAAGGAGTATAATGAATAGAAAAAAAGTTGTAGCCATCGTCTGTGGTGGTGATAGTTCGGAACACGATGTGAGCCTTCGCAGCGCTCAGGGCATCGATAGTTTCTTAGACAAGGAGAAATTCGAAGTCTTCATTGTCGAAATCAAAGGACAGGTATGGGAGGCACACCTGAAAAACGGCAAGCGCGCTACCGTCAGCCGCGAAGACTTCTCTTTTAAAGTTGGGCGTCGCACCGTACATCCTGACTTCGCCTATATTACCATTCATGGCACTCCTGGCGAGAATGGTATTCTGCAAGGATACTTCGACCTCATCCACATGCCCTACTCCACCAGCGGTGTGCTCATCGAAGCATTGACATTCAATAAGTTCATGCTGAACCAATACCTAAAAGGCTTCGGTGTCAGCGTCTCCGAGAGCTTAGTGGTACGTCGTGGTCACGAGGACTTGGTGACCGACGATGAAATCATCGGACACATCGGTCTTCCCTGTTTTGTAAAGCCCAACGCCGGCGGCAGCAGCTTTGGTGTGACGAAAGTCAAGACCCTGGATCAGTTGCGCCCCGCCATCCATTTGGCGATGGAAGAAAGCGACGAAGTGATGGTCGAAGCCTTCATGCCCGGCACTGAGCTGACATGCGGCTGCTATAAGGTCACCGGGAAGGAAGTTGTCTTTCCGATTACAGAAGTCGTCACACACAACGAGTTTTTCGACTACGACGCGAAGTACAACGGCTCTGTCGATGAGATTACTCCCGCCCGCATTGACGAAGACCTGCGTGACCGCGTACAGGCTCTCACCAGTGCTATATACGACATCCTCGGCTGCTCCGGCATTATCCGAGTGGACTATATCGTCACCACACAGAAAGATGATGACGGGCGCGAGCGCAACCGTATCAACATGCTGGAAATCAACACTACACCAGGCATGACCGCCACCAGTTTCATTCCCCAGCAGGTACGTGCCGCCGACCTCGACATCAAGGATGTCCTCACCGATATCATCGAAGACAAACTGTAATAAACAGAACCGCTATGCAGAGTTACCAGATTCCAGAAGAGTTTAGGGATTTACGTCCTTACAGCGACGATGAGGTGCGTGGCGCCATAGACAGCCTGCTCCACGATCGCCAGTTCTCGCATATCCTCAAGAGCATGGTTCCTTTCTTGCCCCTGAGCTTGGGTCGTGGCATCCTGCGTCTGGCCACGATAGGCATTCATTCCACGCTGGACTTCCAGCTGCGGTTTATGAAGCCGGTCGTGAAACACATCTTGCGCCGCTGTACTACAGGATATACCTTTTCTCACCCACAAATCACTCCTGGTCCGGAGCGCTACACGTTCTTGAGTAACCATCGCGACATCGTTCTCGACAGCGCCATCTTGGATGTGATGCTCCACCAAGCCAAGTTCCCCACTACTTGTGAGATAGCCATCGGCGACAACTTGCTCATTTATTCTTGGATACGCACTCTGGTGCGCTTGAACAAAGCATTCATCGTTCAACGTTCCCTGCCCATGCGCGAGTTGCTTCATGCCTCGCAAGTGATGAGCCGCTATATGCATTTTGCCATCAACAAGAAGCATGAAAACATCTGGATTGCGCAGCGTGAAGGACGTGCCAAAGATTCCAGCGACCAGACGCAGGTGTCCCTACTGAAGATGCTGGCAATCAATGGAGGCAAAAGCACAGCAGAAGCCATCGAGAGCATCAAGGCTTTGCATATCGTGCCACTGGCCATCAGCTATGAGTACGACCCCTGTGACTACCTAAAGGCTCAAGAGTTTCAGCAGAAGCGGGACAACCCATCATGGAAAAAGTCCAAGCAGGACGACCTCACGAACATGAAGACAGGCATCTTCGGGCAGAAAGGTCATGTACACTATCAGACAGGCCGTCCCGTGAACAAGTGGATAGACAGTCTGGCCGACCTGTCTGAGAAGGATTTCTTCCAGGAGCTGGCGCTGGGGATAGACCGGGAAATCCACCGCAGTTACCGCCTCTTCCCCGGCAACTATGTAGCCGCAGACCTGCTTCTTGAAAGCGAAGAACACTCCGGGCATTATACTCCCGCACAGAAGCAAGCTTTCCAGGAGTACCTCGAAAGCAGAATCGCACTCGTGGAAGTTCCGAACCCAGACCACACGTTCCTGCGAGAACGCCTGTTGACCATGTATGCCAACCCTGTCTTAAATTATGAACGTACCACTGTATGAAAAGACTGCAATTCTTGTTGATGATATTTGTGGCCGGGCTCATCAGTTGCTCCAACGATGACGACACCGCCTATCCCTCGCTGATTACCGAAATGGCCATGGCATACTCCAACGGGCAAGGCCTGCTCTCGCGCTTTGTCACAGACAGCGGTCGAGATTATCGTGCGTCCAACGACATAAAGGGAATGGACGCCAATGAAACTGTGCGAGCACTTATCAGTTATGTCCCTGATAATGATAGTCAGGCAAAAGTATATTCCGCACAAGTTATCCCCGTCCTGCCCGATGCCACCGACAAGGAACCTGTTGCCCATGACCCCTTAGGGGTGGAAAGTGTTTGGTTAGGAGGTGGATTCATCAATCTGCACCTCCTCCCCAAGAGCCAAGGGCAGAAACAGCAATGGGCTTTCCTGCGCGATAGCACTTGTACCAATGTCTTAGGCGGACAAAACCATCATCTCTCGCTCTACCACCTTCAGGGGAAAGATCCGATGGCCTATAGCAGGGATGTGTACCTGTGCGTTGCCATCGATTCTGTAGCCTCGACGTGGAGTGCCGCCGATTCCATCACCTTTGTCGTCCACTCCTTCAACGGCCCCAAGACCTGGAACTTCGGGAAGTTGGCACCCTAATGTTTGGCTCTCCCTCATGACCACACAGCTCACCATAGGCTTCGACGCCAAACGAGCCGCACAGAACCGCACAGGACTGGGCAACTACAGCCGCTTCGTCATCCGAGGGCTCAGTCGCTGCTCCGACGTGGAACGTCTGCTGCTCTACGTACCCAATCCGCGTAAGATGAGTGCTTTAGGAGGTCTGGAACAAGAGCCGAGAGTGAACCTGCGCTTTCCTCCCGAGGGCTATCGTTGGCCCCGTTCATTGTGGCGAGTATGGAGTTTAACGAAAGAGTTGCCAGCTGATGGTGTGCAACTCTACCACGGCCTCAGCAACGAACTTCCATTGAATATCAGCAACGTGCCCTCCGTGAAGTCTGTCGTCACCATCCACGACCTTATCTTTCTGCGCTATCCACAATATTACAAGCCCATCGACCGCTGGATTTACCGCTATAAGTTCCGCCGCGCCTGCGAGCAAGCCGACCGCATCATTGCCGTCAGCGAATGCACCAAGCGCGACATCATCCAGTTCTTCGGCACACCCGAAGACAAAATCGATGTCGTCTATCAAGGCTG
The DNA here is from genome assembly GCA_017535725.1 of Bacteroidaceae bacterium. Lineage (GTDB taxonomy): Bacteria > Bacteroidota > Bacteroidia > Bacteroidales > Bacteroidaceae > Physcousia. The sequence goes on along the minus strand of JAFXTO010000060.1, from coordinate 1,662 downwards.
CGACGACCGTTTCAGGCAGGCCGTTTCTGCAGAGAAGAAAGAAGAGGTACGCACGCGTTATCAGTTGCCTAAGCATTTCATCCTCTATGTGGGAAGCATCGAGGAGCGCAAGAACCTGATGCTACTGGCGCGTGCCCTACCGTTGCTGAAAGATAAAGACATACAAGTAGTGGCCGTTGGCCGACGCACGTCATACGCCAACCGCATAGATGCCTTTATCAAGTCCCACGGCCTCACAGACCGTTTCCGCATGGTCAGCGGCGTGCCTTTCGCCGACCTCCCCACCTTCTACCAACTCGCCGACGTCTTTGTCTATCCCTCTCGTTTCGAAGGCTTTGGAATCCCATTACTCGAAGCGCTCTGTAGCGGAACACCCGCCGTCGGTTGCACCGGCTCCTGTCTTGAAGAAGCCGGAGGCCCCTCGTCGCTCTATGTCAACCCCGACGATGAACACGAACTCGCCGCCACCCTCGACAACATCCTCAGCAACCCCACCCTGCGCCAGCAAATGATTGCCGACGGCAAAGAACACGCCGCCCGCTTCCACGCGGACACCCTCACCCAACAACTGCTGAACACCTACCAGCGGGCTATTTCCTGATAATCATACATATAATTCAAGAGTCCTTTAATCACAAACAAATGAAACAGACTCTGGTTGTATTTAGAGACCTCTAAACAACCATAAACAACGAAAAACACATAGAGATAAACATCTGTATATCAACTGCTTTTGGATTTTAACGCTTCAGACTTGCTTTTTGGTGGTTCTCAAAAATCCGCTTACCTTTGCAACGCATTTCTACCGCGGAGAATTTTGAGGACTTTTATTTTGCCATCTCGTGGACAGGGTTGACAAAGGTTGACAAGAGTGGACAACGGTTGACTGAGGAACGAGAGGGAAAGGAGCAAGGAAGTGACCTCATTTAAAGAAGGTTTAGCTCGGCGTTAGCCAACGTGACATCGTGGAATGAGTTGACAATGGGTGTCAATGATTGACGAAAGTTCACTCCGTGGCGGTTTGCATGAAATTGATTGTAAAACCACATAAAAAGGAGTCAAATGAGAAAGACAAGAAAATGCGCCTTCTGCGGAAAGGAGTTCACTTGTAACAGCGGCTCGCAGAGGTATTGCGCAGAACAATGTGCCGAGGCGGCAAAGGCTCAGCGCAAGAAGAGGCAACAGGACTTTTTGAAGGCTGTCCAGCCTGTTATAGACATCGCCAGCCAGGAGTATCTCACATTCTCCAAAGCTGCCATCCTTATGGGATGCTCCCGTCAGTACGTTTACAAGTTGGTAAACGAGGGTAAACTTCCTGCATCCCGAATCAGCAGCCGGATGGCATTCATCCGCAAGGCAGACATTGAAAAGATGCTTGCAGGAAATCCTTATCATCGTGTCTTGCCAACATCCAAACCTAAGAATCCTTCTTCCCTTTCGTTGAAGAAGGAACATGATTCAAGTAAGTCAACGAGGAAAGAGAACTCTTTTCAAGACATTGAACCACTTGAATACATCTCTGGCGAGGACGTTATGGCAACCTACAAGGTTAAGAAGTCATGGCTCTATGTTTCAGCCAAGAGAAACAACATTCCTATGTGCAAAATTGCCGGCAAGAACTACTATAGCCGAAAGCACATGGATGCACTCTTCGGAGTGAGT
>JAFXTO010000059.1 GCA_017535725.1 Bacteroidaceae bacterium | reverse complement strand
TATCAATCTTATCTTAGCCCTTGTGTTCATGTGTATGACCACACTGACGGCCTCAGCCACAGAGTACATTACCGACGTGATGCTCATCGGCGCGTATGCACAAGCAGATTATAATGCGCTGGTAGCCAAGTACACGTCCCAAGGTTGGAAAGCCACCAACTGGGACCTGAACAAAGGTATTGCGTGGGGCAGTGGCGATGCCATCCTGCTGCTTTATAAGACGGCGGAAAGCACCGACGGCTTTAACCACGAGTACATCACCGACTTCTACATCCAGAACCGCAGTGCCGCCAAAACCACCCAGACGCTGAACTTTATGGGCCGCACCTACGACCTCGTGCCTGTCTCTGATGACAGCGACAGCCACTTCAAGGGACAGTACGGCGACCTGAACAGCCATACCGGTGCCAGCACCGACCCCATCCACCTCTACTATACCAAAGAGACCTTTGCCGACAACCGCGTGGTGACCGGCATCACCTTCAACGATACGAAGAGCGGCGGCGTGGGCTGTGAAGGCAACATCAAGACCGGCTTCGACCTGAACGCCGGCTGTTCCGCCCTTACTTCCCAGCAAATCTACATGCACCTCACCACAGCTACAGCGCCGGTGAAGGACTGCTACATCTCCGAAGTCAAGCTTGTTGGCGCAGGAAGCAGTGATGAGCTGGATACCTATCTGAACCAGTACGCAGTGGACGGCTGGAAGGTCATCAACTACGACCTGAACAAAGGCATCAACTGGGGCGACGGCGAAGCTATCTACCTGCTCTACAAGACCACTATCAGCCCCGACGGTCTGAACCACGGTTATATCACCGACTTCTACATCCAGAACCGCAGTACCTCCAATACCACCACTACGCTGAATTATAACGACCGCCTCTATCAAATTGTGCAATACGTGGGCAGCAGCCACTTCCAGAGTCAGATGGGTGACTTGAACAGCGGCACCGGTGCCAGCACGGACCCCATCCACCTCTATTGTACTACCGACCGATTCCTCTCTGATGGTCGTACCGTCAACGGCATTTACTTCAACGCCACCCAGAGCGGTGCCGTGGGTAAGGAAGGCGGTTCCACGGGCTTCGACCTGAATGCCGGCTGTTCCAGCCTCACTTCCCAGCAAATCTACATGCATATTACTACCGCCACTACTTACAGGAACTCTCCAACGCAGTCCTGTTTGGATCTCTTTGAGCCACAGGTCAGGGGCTTCAGGGTGAAAGGCTGGGCCTTCAACCCCGATGAGCCTGACGCACAACTCCCCATCCGTGTAGAGATGAGAACGGCCAACAATCAGGTCTACAGAGAATATCATTTTTCAACCGATGTCCTGCGCACCGACGTGAACGACGCATATACTCTTACCGGCAACCACGGATTTGACAAAGAGTACACCATTGTTGACATCCCCGCCGGCACCTATACCATCAAGGTCTTTGCCAGCAACCTGGCCGACGGAGAGACGCAAATAGGTTCTACACAATCGTTGACCATCACCCGCAACAAGCCCGCTTCTTATCTGGACTTCGTTGAAGGAGAGACAAATAATGTACGCAATATACGCGTGCAAGGCTGGGCCTACGACCCTGATGTACCCAGCGAGTCTGTTCCCATCCGTGTGGTGATAAAACGTACAGATGGTACGGTCTTAAAAACAGTTAACCTGAATGCTGATGTTCCGCGTCCCGACGTGAACAGTGCAAAGGGCATTAGTGGCAATCATGGTTTTGCGGCCACTATCCCCATTGATGGAGGCATCGTTACTGTGAGTGTCTATGCCGACGACCTTACTTACGACGACGAAGTCCAGGTGGGCACAACGAAGACGGTGGATCTCACCAAAGTTGTGACGTTGACTTCTTCGACAGGAGAAGTGACACTCTACGACGGCGATGGGATAACCGGCACAGGTGGCGATGAAACGCGTATCATTATTGCTGCCGGTGCTACGGTCACACTCAGCGGCGTAAACATCACTTCCCCTTATACCACCGGTAAAAAGGTATACGAAAGCACTACGGTTTGTGCCAACAACACTGACCGCGAATGGTCTGGCATCACCTGTCTGGGCAGCGCCACCATCATCCTGGCTGATGGAACCAGCAACTACGTGCAAGGTGGCGGCACACGTTACTCCGGCATCCAGCCTGGCCCTCCGGGCACCGTACTCACCATCCGTGGCAATGGCGCGCTCGAAGCTTGTGGCTGGCCTCATGGGGCAGGCATCGGTAGCATCAACGATGGTTGCTGTGGCGATATTGAGATAAAAGGTGGAAACATCAAGGCTTATTCCTATAGCTATTATTATGTGTTATTCAAAGGAAATCCTTTTCGTGCTGCAATAACAGGTGCCGGTGCAGCCATCGGCACAGGAACTGCGGGTTCGTGTGGAGATATCGTTATCACAGGCGGCACCATCTTCGCAGAAACGGCCGCTGGTTCAGCAGCCATTGGCTGTGGAACGGGAGGTAGATGCGGTAACATCATATTCGGTAATAGCGGACTCAGGATTGAGGCCAAAAGATCATTCGAAAACACTGAACCATACACCGTCGGAATTGCATCAAACTCCAATAACATAACCAGCACCTGCGGCACTTTGACCATTGGCGGTGTAAAGACGGACTACATCACAGATAATCCTTGGACCTATGCCCCTGTCGACAACAACCTCACCTTTACTGTCAACTTTGATGCCAATGGCGGCAGCGGTTCTATGAATAATCAGGGCTTTGTTTATAACGTACCGCAGATACTCAACGCCTGCGCATTCACCCGCACACACTATCACTTCAATGGCTGGAACACCAAGGCTGACGGCAGTGGTGTCAGCTTTACGGACCAGCAAGAGGTTTACAATGTGACCGGCCCCTCTGAGATGTTGATGATGTATGCACAGTGGGAACCGGACAATTACAGCATCACATACGTCAATGCCGTAAATGGTACGGACTATATTGTCAACACTAACCCCACCAGCTATACATACATAACTGGCACCATCAATCTGACCGCTCCAACCAAATTTGGCTATGAATTCGTGGGATGGACATGGGAAGGTCAGACGACTCCAACTAAGTCTGCCGCCATTTCTCAGGGATCCACCGGCAACAAGACATTTACTGCACACTGGGCACGGGCAACAGCACTGGAATTAACGCAGGATATCGGTGGTTATACAATGGTTGACGGTCAAATCATCACAGGAAGCGGCGGCGCCAACACCCACATCACTATTGCCGATGGTGCCACAGTAACGCTGAATGGTGTGGACATCAGGTCCATTGTAGATGACACTGATCATAGTTGGGCAGGCATCACCTGTCTGGGTTCGGCAACCATCATTTTGGCCGATGGTACCACAAATTACGTTAAGGGTGCGCACGCTCATAAACCGGGCATTTTCATTGGAAATGGCCATACACTTACCATCAAAGGTAACGGCACGCTCAATGCTAAAGACGGTGGACAAAGTGGCTCTGGTATCGGTGGTGATTACAATACCCCCTGTGGCAACATCGTCATCGAGGGCGGCACCATCATTGCTACGGGTAGTAGCTGCGCTCCAGGCATAGGAAATACGTCAAAAAATGGAACGGGGGGCGACATCACCATCAAGGGCGGTACGGTTACGGCTGTTGGAGAATTCTACGCAGCGGGTATTGGCAGCGGTCAAAATTGTAATTGCGGAAATATTACCATCACCGACGGCATCACCAGTGTTACTGCCACCAAGGGAGGGTGGGATTCACCTGCTACCATCGGTGCGGGCAAGGGTGGCACTAGCGGCACCATCAACATCAGCAGCGCACTCACCAGCATCGTCAGCGGCATCACGCAAAGCCTGTTCCATCAACTCACACTTACAGACAATGCCGACAACACAGCGGCTATCAACGGCAAGAACGGAAGAACCTGTAAGACCGTGACGCTCTCAGGTCGCACGCTCTACAAAGACGGGGCATGGAATACGCTGTGCCTGCCGTTCGCGCTCGACCTAACGGCAGACGGCTGTCCGCTAGCAGGCGATGGTGTGACAGCCATGACGCTCAACACCACGACGAGCGGACTGAGCGGATCGACGCTGACGCTGAACTTCACGGAGGTATCCCCCTCGGGGGAGCAAAGGGGGGTTATCCCAGCCGGTACACCGTTCATCATCAAGTGGGACAACAAGGGCACAACTATCGAGGAGCCCGAGTTCACCAGCGTCACCATCAGCAGCGCCACCACCAACAACACGCAGGCATTCACGGGCGGTAGCTTCAAAGGCAGCTTCAGTCCCGTCAGCTTCACGGCCAATGACAAGAGCATCCTGTTCCTCGGTGCTGGGAACAAGCTGCACTGGCCCAGCGCCGACATGACGCTCGGTGCCTGCCGTGCGTACTTCGACCTCGGCACCAACAACGCCAGCGAGTTCGTGCTGAACTTCGGAGACGGAGAGAACGTAACAGGAGTTAACGAAGTTATCGAAGTTAACGAAGATAACGATAATAGTTGGTACACGCTGAGCGGTACGCGCCTCGAAGGCAAGCCCACGCAGAAAGGCCTGTACATCCACGGAAATAAAAAGATCGTAGTGAAATAAGAATACAAGAATACAAGAAAACAAGAAAACAAGACAATAGCTATGGCGAGCAAAAGTTTCAGAGAGGTAATGGCTTGGCAAAAGGCTCACGCCTTTGTACTGGCATTCTACAAGACCAAGATGTTTTTTCCCGAGGACGAGAAGTTTGCATTGGTACCGCAGTTCCAAAGAGCAGCTGTATCGATAGCGGCCAACATCGCCGAGGGCTATAAGAAGGTGTCTAAGGCCGACAAACTGCGCTTCTTCAACATTGCACAGGGCTCTCTAGAAGAGTGCCGCTATTATATAATATTGTCACATGATGTGGGCTACTACCCACAGGATGTGGCCAACGAAATGTGGGTGAAAATCGAGGACGCTGCAATCACACTCCATTCCTACATCGAGGCCATTAAAGCAAACAAGGGAATTACGGATGAAATGGATTGAAGAAGACATGGAGACAAGAAGACAAGAAGGCGTTGGTGAGTACCAAACGTCCAAGACGATAAACATGCAGGCGCGAACCGTCAGCAGCAGAACTAATGTCTTGTATTCTAGTATTCCTGTATTCCCGTATTCAAAAAATTAAAGCTATAACAATATGAAGAAAGAATATATGAAGCCCTCGATGGAGGCAGTAGAGATTAAGAACGAGTGTCAGATCTTAGCTGGCAGCGTTAACAACGTCAACGGCAACGTCTTCGACGGAACCATCACCGGCAGCAACGAACCCGGGCGCGCCCCGGAATTCCAGGAGATGCAGGACCTGCTGTTCGGCGAATAAAGAAACGATACCGCGCTGATTTGCACCCTAACCCTTCAAGCCCTGAAGGGTTAGGGTTCAGCACTTGAAGCCTTAGGGTTCATTTTATGGGGGATTTGCAACATGGAGTTTGCAAAGGAAGGGGGTTACATCTTAAATAATATTTAAAAAGCAGTTTGGCACTTGCAGATTGAGAATTATTTCGTATCTTTGCATGCAATTGATACAAATCACAAAAAAGAAAAGGATTATGGCATTTTTAACTAACGACAAATTGACCATCGTCGGCGCTGCCGGTATGATTGGTTCAAACATGGCTCAGAGTGCCCTGATGATGGGTCTGACAAGTAACATCTGTCTGTACGACGTATTCTCTCCCGAGGGTGTTGCCGAGGAGATGCGCCAGAGTGGTTTCGACGATGTGAATATCGTGGCTACCACCGATGCCGAGGAGGCTTTCCGCGGTGCTAAGTATATCATTTCTTCCGGTGGTGCTCCCCGTAAGGCTGGTATGACCCGTGAGGATCTGCTCGCCGGCAACTGTAAGATTGCTGAGGAGCTCGGTCAGAACATCAAGAAGTTCTGCCCCGACGTAAAGCACGTGGTGATTATCTTCAACCCCGCTGACCTGACTGGTCTGGTAACACTGCTGTACTCTGGCTTGAAGCCCGGACAGGTAACAACCCTCGCCGGTCTGGATACCACCCGTCTGCAGTCGGCCCTGGCCAAGAAGTTCGGTGTGATGCAGAACGAGATTACCGGTTGTGCTACCTATGGCGGACACGGTGAGCAGATGGCAGTCTTCGGCAGCCACGTAGTTGTTGCAGGCCGCAAGCTGACCGACATCATCGGTACTGCTGAGTTCCCCGCTGAGGAGTGGGAGCAGATGAAGGTCGACGTCACCAAGGGTGGTGCCAAGATTATCGAGCTCCGCGGACGCAGTTCGTTCCAGAGCCCCTCGTACCTCTCAGTTGAGATGATTCGTGCCGCTATGGGTGGTGAGCCCTTCCGCTTCCCCGTAGGAACCTATGTCAAGACCGACAAGTACGACCACATCATGATGGCTATGAAGACCACCATGACCGCTGAGGGTGCTAAGTTCGAGGTTCCCCAGGGTACTGCCGAGGAGAATGCCAAGCTCGACCAGAGCTACGAGCACCTGTGCAAGATGCGCGACGAACTGGTGACGCTGAACATCGTTCCTCCCATCTCAGAGTGGAGCAAGATCAATCCCAACCTGTAATTGAAGGATTGCCGAAAAAACAAAGCCCGGATAACCAAGTGTTATCCGGGCTTTTTCGTTCGTACCCCGACCCAGAATCGAACTGGGAACTAAGTCTTAGGAGGACCTTGTTATATCCATTTAACTATCAGGGCAACGGTTTTTCGTACTTTGCAGGTGCAAAGGTACGAAAAATAAGTGAAAAGTGAATAGTGAAAAGTGAATAATTTGCTTCCGCAGAGGAAAAAGTTCAAAGTTCAAAGGTCAAAGTTCAAAGATAATTGTTACCTTTGCAGCAGAAAATAACATTTAAGACGTAAAAAATGGGAAAATTAGTGATTAACTCGTACGACGAGTTTGCCGCCCACCTGGGCGAAGAGTTAGGAAAGTCGGAGTGGCTGGAAGTAGATCAGGATCGTATCAACCTGTTTGCCGACGCTACGCTGGACCATCAATGGATTCATGTGGATGTAGAACGTGCCAAGGAGGAGAGTCCGTATAAGTCGACCATCGCTCACGGCTATCTGACGCTGAGTCTGCTACCCTATATGTGGGACCAGATTATTGAGGTGAACAATATCAAGATGCTGGTGAACTACGGCATGAACGACATGCGCTTCGGACAGCCGGTGATTACAGGCAGTCGTGTGCGTCTGGTGACTACGCTGCACAACATCCAGAACCTGCGCGGCATCTGCAAGGCGGAGATTAAGTTCACCATCGAGATTGAAGGCCAGCGCAAGCCCGCCCTCGAAGGCATTGCGGCGTTCCTGTATTATTTTAACTAGGAGAACCTAGGAGAACCTAGGAAAGCCTGTGAATTCCTAGGAGGACCTAGGACAAATAAAAGCAGCCCGCTCGATTAGGAGCGGGCTGCTATTATTATATATAAGGTGTAATCCTTATGCCTTGGCAACCTCAGCGTCTTCTTCGCGGATGGTACGACCCATCACGAGGAAGGCAGTAGGAGCAGCGATGAACAGTGACGACAGGGTACCGAAGATAACACCCAGGATCATTGCGAACGAGAAGCTGCGGATGGAGTCACCACCGAGGATGAAGATACACAGCAACACGATCAATGTCGTTACAGAGGTGTTGATGGTACGAGCCAGCGTCTGGTTCAGCGAGTCGTTGAACAGCTGCTGACGGTCGCGCTTGCCATAGAGCTGGAAGTTCTCACGGATACGGTCGAACACCACCACCTTATCGTTGATAGAGTAACCGATCACCGTCAGGATAGCACCAATGAACACCTGGTC
>JAFXTO010000005.1 GCA_017535725.1 Bacteroidaceae bacterium | reverse complement strand
TGTTGGTCGTTTGTTGGTCAATTATTGACCGCTGCTGCATTTCTGCGAGTCGGCGTTCAATCCATTTTCTGTCAATACCCAGCCGCCGTGCGCACTCGTTCACGCTCAACCGTACCATCCCCTGCTCGTCGGCCTTGGCCACCAAGTGGTAAAACCTGCCGATGCACGTAGGTTCATAAGCCAATGCAAGTAGCTTCATGCGCCAATCCACCCAGCTTCATAAGCCAATCCACCTAGCTTCATAGGCCAATCCACGTAGGTTCATGAGCCAATCCACCTGGCTTCATGTGCCGATGCACGTAGGTTCATGTGACTCATGACGCGGCTTTAGGATGCAAAAGGAGTTGTGGAAGTGAAGAAGTTAATGGGTGACGGGATTGATAGATGTCAAAGAATCGTCAATAATTATTAATAATTATCAAAATGAACTGTCTGAGAGATGGAGGAATCGAATTTATTTATTATTTTTGCAGCAGTTTTTAATCATTGACGCAGATTTTAATTGTTATTGTCTCAGTTTTAGATTATTATTGTCTTAGTTTTTAATTCTTTATAAAGATAGTGTAATGAAAAAGTTAATTCTCGTATTCGCCTTGTTGGCAGGATTTGTTGGTCATGCTGATGCCCAGCAAACATTCAGAGACAGTGTTCTCGCTGTTCCCGTCGTTAATGCAGCTGCAGCAGTCCGTTCTGCCCGCGATGCCAAGGAAGCTGAACAGGTAGCCATCGAACAGGTGGATGTTATCAAAAAACAGATTCAGCAGCAGAACTCTTTGGTGAAGCAGGCTAATCTGGATGTGAAGAATGCTCAGCAAAAACTGAAAGAGGCCAAAGCTGAACTGAAACGCCTGCAGGGCGAACAGAAAGGTGTACAGAAGGCTGTGAAAGAGGCACAAGCCAAGGCCAAGGCCGAGGCTAAGCAAGCTAAACGTGCAGAAAAAGCTCAAAAGGAAGTCGAAAAGGCTGAGAAGGCTCGTCAGAAGGCGCAGAAAGCTATCGACAAGATTTACAAGTAATACCGCCAGCTGAATGGTAAATCGACCTGAATGGGTCGCCTACCCGTAACCTTTCGCCGAACAGCGTGCTGGGGCATCCTTTTAGGGTGCATGTTTCCTGTCGTCGGGCATTCTGGGGGTACTTCGCACCCCCGGTTACTGAGCGGAGACGCCTTTGGCGTCTTTCACACGATGCAAATCATAAGGGTGGGAAACTTTAGTTACTGACCACAGATTACACGGATTGCACAGATTATAACAGAATCGAATCTGTTTAATCTGTGCAATCTGTTTTTGTTAAGGGTGTTCGTAATTAGTTTTATGCATTCTAATTATTAACACCCACTTAGGAGCAATAGTTAGTAGCCTTTACTTGGACTCTTGTGTGTTGCGATACTTAGATGGTGGAGGTCCATACAGCACTCTCATACGGGTGGGGTCGTCCTTTTGAATCTCTATGGGACGGCCTTTGAGCTGGTCGAATGATATAGAGTCCTTTGCAGTCTGATTTTCGTCCTTGCTGGCTTTCTTGACAGACTTGCATCCTCCAAATCCCAGCAGTACGAGCAGGCTGGTGAGGACCATCGTGGATAATTTGGTGATTTTTTTCATAAGCGTATATATTTTAATCTTTCAACTTTTCAACTTCCCCGTTTCCTGCAACCTTTTCATATGGCATAGAATCGTTTTGCCTTCATCGTCTCGCAGGTGCATACCGTTACCTCGGCAGTATCGCCAGTGTCGGCAGTCCTTGCAGTCGCCGGTGCGTCGCCAGTCAAAGGTGCGATGGGGCTGGTAGCGGTGTTCCCAGACGTCCATGAAGTCGTCCTCATAGATATTTCCCTGGTTGTAGTCCGAGCGGATACTGGCGCAGGCGGCGATGGCTCCGTCTGCCATGACGCTGCCCACGGTGATGCCCGCCTGGCAGTGGAAGAAGTGGTCGCGCACGTCGCCCTCGTAGTTGCCGAGGTAGCCCTCGCAGCCATAGCTGGCTTTGATGAATCCCTCCTTGCGCGTCTGCTTGATGAACTCGAAGACGCCGCGGAACTCCTCGCCGGAGAGTCGCATATCCGGGTCGTTCTTGGCGCGTCCCATGGGGAAGATGGTGTAAATGCGCCATTCCAGCACACCTTTCTGGATGAGGAAGTCGCGGATAGCGGGGAGCTCGCTGTAGTTGCGTCGATTGACGCACGTCACACAATCAAATCGCACATCAGAGTTGACGAGTAGGTCTATAGCCTGAGAGGTCATGCGGAACGAGTCCTTGTGGCCGCGCAGCCAATTGTGGTTAGCTTCCAATCCATCGAGGCTGAGCGCTACGCTGTGCATACCAGCTTGCCGTAATGCCTTGAAGCGTTCTGGGGTGAGTGCCAGACCATTGGTGACAAGTCCCCACGGGAACCCTCTGCGATAGATTTCTGCCGCCACCTCTTCCAAATCCTCGCGCACCAGCGGCTCTCCTCCCGTGAGGATGACAAAAACGTCGTGCGGGTTGCACTTCGCCGCCACGCTGTCCAGCACCCGCAGGAAATCCTCGGCGGGCATATCCTCGACACCCGCCACCCGCTTGCAGTCGCTGCCGCAATGCCGACAATGGACGTTGCAGCGCAGGGTGCATTCCCAGAACAGCTGGCGCAAGGGATGCTCACGCTCCACTTGTTGGTAGAGCTTGCGGGCTATCTCAAGAGCCAGACGGCGGCGAAGTGTCAGGCGGTCACTCATCTTCTGATATTTCTTCTTCTGTTTCTTCTATATCAAACAGCGGTTTCACTTCTGAGGCCTGTTCCTGCTCGGTGGAATCCCGATAGTCCTCAATGGGCGGCCCGTAGAGGCACTTGGGTTCGGGCGGGAAACAACTGAAGGCAGTTCCAAATCCGAGCAGTGCCAATAGCCCTTGAAGGGCACGGAAATAGATGCGCTTTGGTGTCATAATTGTGATTGGATGGGCAAAAATAGGTCTTTTTGGTGATGTGAACAAGCATTTCACAAAGTTTATGACGCAAATTGCAACTTTTCACATTTCTTTTTCGTCAAACCCATAAAGAAGCAGTACCTTTGCACCCAAATTCAACACAAAACGTTAAGCCCCCTCACTCTCTACTTTCATATTCAAACTCTAAACTAAGCAAAAGTGATACATCTCCATGGAGTCCACAAAACCTACGCTGGCGCCCAGCCGCTGCATGTGCTGAAGGGCATCGACCTCGACATTGCCGAGGGCGAGTTGGTCAGTATCATGGGCGCGTCTGGTTCTGGCAAATCCACCTTATTGAATATATTAGGTATTCTTGATGACTACGACGAGGGCGAGTACCGCTTGGCAGGTACGCTCATCAAAGGTCTCAGCGAGACGCGTGCTGCCGAGTACCGTAACCGCATGATAGGTTTCATCTTCCAGTCGTTCAACCTCATCGGATTCAAGACGGCCGTGGAGAACGTGGAGTTGCCGCTGTTCTATCAGGGCGTCTCCCGTCGCAAACGCCATCAGATGGCTATGGAGGAGCTGGAGAAAATGGGGCTCACGGACTGGGCTACGCACTATCCCAATGAGATGTCAGGCGGTCAGCGTCAGCGTGTAGCCATAGCCCGAGCCCTGGTCACCCGGCCGCAGATTATTCTGGCCGACGAACCCACGGGAGCCCTCGACAGCAAGACTGGAGTGGATGTGATGGAATTGCTGAAGCGGCTGAACCGCGAGGAGAAGATAACGATGATCATCGTGACCCACGACCCCAACGTGGCCTCACAGACGAATAGAATTATTCGGATTAAGGACGGAGTGATTGAAGGTTGAAAAGTTGAAAGGTTGAAATGTTGAAAGGTTGAAAGAAATAATGAGGTGTCGTTTAATCGTTTAATCGAGAAAACGTTTAATCGAGAAAACGTTTAATCGAGGAATCGAAATAACGAAATAACGAAATAACAAAAAAAAAAACGGGGCCGCAGGTCGAAATAACGAAAAAAGAACTTGAATAATGATAGAGCTTATTGCTGAAATATGGCAGACAGCGCGTAGGAACAAGCTGCGCACCTCACTCACGGGATTCGCCGTGGCGTGGGGTATCTTCATGCTTATCGTGCTGTTGGGGGCTGGCAATGGACTCATCAATGCACAACAGGAGAACAACGATCGCTATGTGGATAACTCCATGATGGTCTTCGGCGGCATGACTTCCAAGGCCTACGGCGGCTTGCAGGAAGGACGCGATATTCAGTTGGATAACAACGACCTCGCGATAACACAGACCCGTTTCTCGCAGAATGTGGATAAGGCGGGTGCCATCCTCTATGCGAGTGGAGTCACCATTTCCGTGGGCGAAAACTACGTCAGCAGCAGTCTGCGTGGTGTCTATCCCATGGACCAGGAAATCAACAAGAAGGAAATCGTGGCGGGTCGTTTCATCAATGATATCGATATTCGTGACCAGCGCAAGGTGTTGATTATTCCCGAAAACCAGGCACGCGAACTCGTGCCTCACAATCCCCGTTCGTTGAATGGCAAGACCGTGAAGGTCGGGGATTTGGCCTTTACGGTGATTGGTATCGAAAAGGAGGACAAGAGCCGCATGAGCACAGAGGTGACCGTCCCATTCACGACCTTGCAGACCATCTATAACTACGGCAACCGCGTGGGACGAATCAACTTCACTTTTCATGGCCTCGCTACCGAGCAGGAGAACGAGGCCTTCGAAAAGCGGTATCGGGCCACCGTCAACCGGCAACACCAAGCTGCGCCCGATGATGAGGATGCTATCTGGATTTGGAACCGTTTCACGCAAGCTATGCAGATGGCAAAGGGAATGAATATCATCCGCACAGCGCTTTGGGTGATTGGGCTGTTCACGTTGCTGAGCGGAATCGTTGGCGTCTCTAACATTATGTTAATCACGGTACGCGAGCGCACACGCGAGTTTGGAATCCGCAAGGCTATCGGTGCCTCGCCCATGAACATCCTGCGAATCATCATCGTGGAAAGTATCATTGTCACGGGCTTCTTCGGATATATCGGAATGCTCCTTGGCTTCGGAGCCAACCTCTATATGGACGCAACTCTCGGCTCCAAACCCATCGAGACGGGACTCTTCACCACCACCGTCTTCGTCAATCCAACCGTGGGGCTCGGCACCTGTCTGGGCGTCACGATAGTACTCATTATTGCCGGTACGATAGCGGGCTTAATGCCCGCGCTGAAGGCCGCAAGGATAAGACCCATCGAGGCGCTGAGGGCTGAGTGAGGAGATTGAGAGTTTAAAGTTTAAAGTTTAAGGTTTAAGGTTTAAAGTTTAAGGTTTAAAGTTTAATGTTTAAGGTTTAAAGTATAAGAGTTCAAGAATAAATATGATAGACCTCGATTCCTTTCACGAGTTGCTGGAGACCCTGCTTCGCAACAAGACGCGCTCCTTCCTCACCGGCTTTGGTGTCTTCTGGGGTGTGTTTATGCTCGTGGCCCTCATGGGCGGCGGCGCGGGAATGAAGGAGTTGCTCAACAATAATTTTGAGGGGTTTGCCACGAACTCAGCCATGATTTGGGAACAGCCGACGACCAAGCCTTACCACGGCTTCCGCAAAGGCCGCTACTGGAACCTCACCACCAGCGATGTGGAGCGTCTGCACCAGCAAGTGCCACAACTCGATGTTATTTCTCCGATGGCATCCAAGTGGGGCGTGCAGGCTGTTCACGACGACCACAAATTCAACGGCAACGTCAAGGGCTTGTTGCCTGAATATGCGAAGGTGGAAGCGCCCAAGCTCTATTATGGCCGTTTCATCAATGATATGGACATCGCCCAGCAGCGCAAGGTCTGCGTCATTGGTAAGAAAGTCTATAAGACCCTGTTCCCCAAGGGCGGCGACCCCTGCGGTCAGTTCATCCGCCTCGATTCGGTTTACTACAGCGTCGTCGGAGTCGATTATGGTGGCGGCAATATGAATATCAACGGCTCTGCCGAGGAGTCCATCAGCATTCCTCTCTCGCTGATGCAGCGTGCCTTCAATATGGGCGAAAACATCGAGATGATAGCCATCACCGCAATGCGTGGGGTTGCTATCAGCGACATCACCCCTCGAATCCGCGAGGTGATTGCCCGTCCGCACGATATTGACCCGACAGATGAGAAAGCCGTGATGGTCTTCAACACAGAAGTGTTGTTTGGCCTCTTGGACAGCCTCTTCGAAGGCGTTGATTTACTCATCTGGCTGGTGGGAATCGGGACATTGCTGGCAGGCGCCATCGGTGTGTCGAATATCATGATGGTGACCGTCAAGGAGCGTACCACGGAAATCGGCATTCGTCGTGCCATCGGTGCTACTCCGCGTGTCATTCTCGTGCAAATCATTTCAGAAAGCATTCTCCTCACCACCGTGGCAGGAATGAGTGGCATCCTCTTTGCCGTGCTCATCTTGCAGATGCTGGAATTAGGTTTCACGGAGGACGGCATCGTCCAGAGCCACTTCCAGGTCTCTTTCTGGACTGCTATCGGCGCCGCTGCCCTCCTCGCTGCACTTGGCATTCTGGCAGGACTCGCTCCGGCCGGAAGGGCTATGGCCATCAAACCGGTTGATGCGATGAGAGAAGAATGAAAAAAATTGAAATGTTGAAAAGTTGAAACGTTGAAAGATAGTATATTGAAAATTGAAAAGATATATTAATAGATAAAATGAAAAAGTTCTTTCGTCTCTTCCTGTTCGCCCTCGTGGCCTTCGTCTTCATTGGAACCTTTGTGTTCCTCTACCTTAATTCCCGTCCGAAGCCTGTGCGCTATGAGACCTACACGCCATCGATGCGTGACCTCTCCAAAACGACCATCGTCACGGGTAAGATCGAGCCGCGCGATGAGGTGGCTGTGAAACCGCAAATCAGTGGTATCATCACGGAACTCCTGAAGGAAGCGGGACAGCGTGTAGAGGCTGGCGAGGTTATTGCCAAATTGAAGGTTATTCCGGATATGAACCAGCTTGCCTCTGCCGAGAGCCGCGTGCGCCTCTCCCACTTGAACCTTGAACAGGCCAAGACTGACTACGAGCGTCAGAAAACGTTGTACGACAAGGGACTCATCAGCGCCAACGAGTACGAGAAGGTACGGCAAACCTACAACCAAGCGCGTGAGGAAGCCAGCATCGCACAGGAACAGTTGGAACTCACCCGTGATGGCGTATCAGCCTCCAACGCCTCTTCCAGCAACACCCTCGTCCGCAGCACCATCAGTGGTATCATCCTCGACATTCCGGTGAAGGTCGGTAATTCCGTCATCCTCTCGAACACCTTCAACGATGGTACTACCATTGCTTCTGTGGCAGATATGAGTAACCTTATTTTCCGCGGTAATATCGATGAGACGGAAGTCGGCCGTCTGTCTGTAGGTATGCCTATGGAGATTACGATAGGCGCTATGCAGGACTTGCGCTTCTCGGCCTCTCTGGAGTATATCAGTCCCAAGGCTGCAGCGACTACAGGCGGAGCCAACCAGTTCGAAATCAAGGCAGCTGTCAATGTTCCTTCGGATTCTGTGGGCAGCGGTAGTTCTCTCATTCGCAGCGGCTACAGCGCCACGGCCAGTATCGTTCTCGAAGAGGCTCCGAAAGTTCTCACTATTCCCGAGGCTGCTATTGAATTCAGTGGCGACAGTACTTTCGTTTATGTTATTTCGAATCCCTCTGCCAATGAACCTACCTACGAGCGCCGTCAAGTTCAGACAGGTCTCTCCGACGGTATCAATATCGAAATCAAGTCAGGTCTGAAGGCCGACGAGTCCGTCCGCGGTTCCGTTATTGTCACAGAGGACAAGAAGCAATAGTGTTTATGGGAGCAATTAAGGATTTCCTTCGTCGTTATTTTGATATCCGTACTGACAAGGTGTCGGAGGCCGATACCATAGCCAATATCAAGGCGGACGCCTCCTTCCGCGGCGCTAATCTGTGGGTGCTTGTGTTTGCCATCTTCATCGCCTCATTGGGTCTGAACGTCAATTCCACGGCTGTCATTATTGGCGCGATGCTTATTTCCCCTTTGATGGGTCCCATTGTAGGTATGGGACTTTCCGTTGGTATCAACGATCTTGGCCTCTTGAAGACTTCTGCCAAGAACTATGTTGTCGCCACCATAATCAGTGTCCTGACAGCGACAATCTATTTCCTGCTCTCGCCCTACAGCGAAGCGCAGTCTGAGTTGCTGGCACGCACCTCACCTACGCTTTACGACGTAATGATAGCCTTCTTCGGTGGTTCGGCTGGTATTCTGGCAATAGCAACAGGTGGCAAGGGCAACGTTATTCCAGGTGTGGCAATAGCCACAGCTCTGATGCCTCCTCTCTGCACAGCAGGCTATGGTATAGCCACAGGTCAGTGGCTCTTCTTCCTTGGTGCGTTCTACCTCTTTTTCATCAATACGGTGTTCATCTCGCTTGCCACCTATCTGGGTGTTCGTCTGATGAACTTCCAAGTGTATCATGAGGTGTCGCCAGAACGAACTTCTCGTACGCAACGTATTCTCATGGCGGTCGTACTGTTGACGATGGTACCAGCCGGAATCATGACCTTTTCTTTGGTGCGCCAGAGTCTCTTTAATCAGAATGTGGTGCGCTTTGTAGATACGGAACTCTCTTGGAGCGGCACACAAATCATCTCCCAACAAGTAGATCGTGACTCCAGAACTTTGAGCGTGGCCGTCATTGGTCATGAGGTCGAAGACGAGAAGATAACCCTTGCGCAGCAACGATTGGAGAACTACCACCTGAATGATTATCAACTGGTTGTCATTCAAGGCACAACAACCGACAGCCTCCTCCATCTTGTAGGGCAACTTGAGTCTTCGAAGACGAACTACAAGGAAACGGCCATTCAACAGAGCCAACATATTCATGAACTGGAAGCCAAGCTGCATGTTTTCGAACGTTTTGAAGCTCTGGCTGCGGAACTGCGGCCGGAACTGCAGGTGTTGTATCCGAATATCCAAACGTTCAGTCTTGCGCAAACCCTTGACGTACGGATGGATACGACGTTGACCACTCCCGTGGTCGTGGCACTCGTGGGAATCCCTATTCGCAAGAACCTTACGGCCGAACAGGTGCATCAATTGAGGGCGTGGTTGTTGGCACGCACAGAAGCCGACAGTTTGCAAGTTGTTTTCCATGAACCGTAATATCGGTTACTGAATATACAAAAAAACATTAAAAGATTGTTATTTTTTGTGATTATGTCAAGGAAAAGTGGTACTTTTGCAACCTAATTGCAAGCCGATGGGCTTGAATAGTGACATTTACACATGAAAGTAACAATCCTTCAGCACGATATTCAATGGTGTC
Source organism: Bacteroidaceae bacterium (assembly GCA_017535725.1). Taxonomy (GTDB): domain Bacteria; phylum Bacteroidota; class Bacteroidia; order Bacteroidales; family Bacteroidaceae; genus Physcousia. The sequence continues at coordinate 133,328 of JAFXTO010000005.1, read as the reverse complement.
GGCCCACAGAGAATTTGGCGCATCTTGACGAGCTTATCAGCCACCTGCCACCCACTGATCTCCTGCTTCTTCCTGAAATGTTCGCCACTGGACTGAATAACGTGGCCGCAGATATTGTAGATGCGCAACCTGCTATCCTGGCTTGGATGAAGCAGAAGGCCAGTCAATTGGATGCAGCGATCGTGGGCTCTATGGCGACAGAAGAGAACGGACGCAACTTCAACCGGTTGCACTTTGTCTGTCCGGACGGCGAGGTGACCACCTACGACAAGCGACACCTCTTTGCCTACGGCGGCGAAGCACAGGAATTCACTCGTGGAAATCAGCGGGTCATCGTCAAGTTCCGTGGCGTGCGCTTTTTGTTGCAAGTCTGCTACGATTTGCGTTACCCCCTTTGGGCACGCAGTCGAGCAGACTACGACTGCATCCTCTATTCTGCCAATTTCCCCATCAGCCGCGATACGGCTTGGCGTACGCTCATCCGCGCCCGTGCTATCGAGAATCAGTGCTATGTGGCAGCCTGCAACCGAATCGGCACCGACCAAAAATGTGAATACTATGGTCGCTCGGCCATTATCCATCCGTATGGCGAGACTATCATGGAATGTCCCGACAAAACGGAGTGGGCCGCATCTGCTGTCATCGACCTCGATTTCCTGAAACACTACAGTGCGAAATTCCCCATTTTAGAGGACGCAGACGAGTTTGATTTAAGGACTTAAGGACTTAAGGACTTAAGGATTTAAGGACTTAAGGATTTAAGGATTTAAAGATTTGAGGATTTAAGGACTTAGGGATTTAATGATTTAATGATTTAAGGAATTAAGGATTTGAGGATTTAAGGATTTGGAGAATTAAGGATTTAAGGATTTGAGGATTTAAGGAATTGAAGATTTAAGGATTGAAATATTGAAAATAGAAATATTGATAGATATATATGAAGAAACTACTTTTAGGGGATGAGGCAATCGCCCAGGGAGCTATCGATGCAGGGCTCTCTGGCGTGTACGCTTATCCTGGAACCCCTTCCACCGAAATCACAGAGTACATACAGGGCAATGCCACAGCCCGCGAGCGTGGCCTGCACAGCCGTTGGTGTACCAACGAAAAGACTGCTATGGAGGCAGCCCTTGGTATGAGTTACATGGGCAAGCGCGCTCTCGTGTGCATGAAACACGTGGGACTTAATGTTTGCGCAGACCCCTTCGTCAACAGTGCCATTACAGGTGTTAATGGTGGAGTTGTCGTGCTGGTGGCCGACGATCCTTCGATGCATTCCAGCCAGGACGAACAGGACTCCCGTTTCTACGGCAAGTTCGCCATGATTCCCACCTTCGAACCCAGCAACCAGCAGGAGGCTTACGATATGATGGCAGTGGCCTTCGAGTATTCTGAACAGCAGTGCCTGCCAGTCCTCATGCGTGTCACCACTCGTATGGCGCACAGCCGTTCTGTTGTTGAATGTGCAGACTCGTCGCGTCAGCAGAACCCTCTGAACTACAATTCTGTAGCAGCGAACTGGGTACTTCTTCCTGCCAATGCACGTCGCCGCAATGACAAGGTCACGGCACAGCAGGCACAACTCGAAGCTGATGCAGCAGCCTCACCTTATAATAAGTTCATAAGCCCCGCAAGCCCCGTGGGAGAGAAATACCCCTTGGGTATCATTGCTAGTGGTATCGCTTTTAACTACGTCAATGAGTGCTTCCCCGAAGGATGTCCCTTCCCGCTCCTGAAGATTTCGCAGTATCCACTGCCTAAAACCCTTGTCCGCCAATTGCTTGACAGCTGTGAGCGCGTCATTGTCATCGAGGAAGGACAGCCTTTCATCGAGGAACAGGTGCGGGGCGTCTTCGAGAGCCAGAATATCCTTGGTCGGCTTACGGGCGAACTGCCTCGCACAGGTGAATTGACCCCTGACTGTGTGGCTGCTGCTCTGAAAGCAGACAGCGCACAGGAAGCAGCACCCTCTTTCAACTCTCAACTCGTTGTTCCCCGTCCGCCAGCCCTCTGTCAGGGTTGCGGCCACCGCGATGTCTATACAGCTTTGAACGAGGTGCTGAAGGAGTACGACAATCCGCGTGTGTTTGGCGACATTGGTTGCTACACCCTCGGCTTCCTGCCTCCCTATAAAGCCATTCATTCCTGTGTGGATATGGGAGCCAGTATCACGATGGCCAAGGGCGCTTCCGACGCAGGCCAGTGGCCTGCTGTGGCTATCATCGGCGACTCAACTTTCACTCATTCAGGAATGACGGGGCTGCTGGATGCCATCAACGAGAACGCTGACATCACCGTTATCATCTCCGATAATCTTACGACCGCTATGACAGGAGGTCAGGATTCTGCTGGTACCAACAAGTTCGAGGCTATCTGTCGAGGACTTGGAGTGCCCGAAGAGCACCTGCACGTCGTCGTGCCCCTGCCTAAGAACATGCCCGAGATTACCCGCATCATCCGCGAGGAAATCAACTATCATGGCGTCAGCGTTATCATTCCGCGCCGAGAGTGCATCCAGACCTTCAAAAGGAAAGCGAAAGTGAAAAAATGAAAAGTGAAAAATAAGTATTACTTTATGCTCACTTTGACATTTGCTCAATTAGATAAATAGAAACTTTTATTTTTCATTCTTCAATTTTTTCATTTTTCATTTCTCATATAAACGTATGAAAACAGATATCATCCTTTGTGGCGTAGGAGGACAAGGAATCCTCTCCATAGCCACCATCATTGGCGAAGCAGCCATGAATGAGAACCTATATATCAAGCAGGCAGAGGTTCACGGAATGAGTCAGCGCGGCGGCGACGTGCAATCCAATCTGCGCATCAGCTCCGAGCCTATCGCCAGCGACCTCATCCCCAAGTGTGCCGCTGATGTCATCATCTCCATGGAGCCGATGGAAGCACTGCGCTACCTGCCTTATCTGAAGTCCGACGGGTGGATTATCACATCCAACGTTCCCTTCGTCAATATCCCGAATTATCCGGAATTGGAAGAGGTTAATCAGGCGCTTGCCAAACTGCCTCACGTGGTCGCTGTCAATATCGAGCAGTTGGCGAAAGACAATGGCGTACCCCGTTCTGCCAATGTGATTCTCCTCGGAGCTGCACAGCAGGCCCTCGGTATTGACTACGAGAAACTTGAAGCGGCCATCCGTCGTGTCTTCGCCCGTAAGGGAGAGGTCATCGTAGAGGCTAATATCAAGGCGCTGGCCATAGGTCGCGACGCGCAGGAATAGAATCGAAATATTTCGAAATAACGTTATTTCGTTATAACGTGATTCCGTAATTTCGTTATTTCGATATAACGTTATTACGATGTAACGTAATAAAAAAGAAAATGAAAGAAACACCTATAAAGAAAGAGGTTGTCGATGGACTTATTGCACAACTCGGCATTCAGGACTTCGCAAAGGCCACCATCCGCGAGGTGAAGCAGGTGGCAGCAATGGCGGAGAAAGAGAGTGGGGTGGAGTTCATCAAGATGGAAATGGGCATTCCCGGGCTGCCTGCTGCACAGGTAGGAGTCGATGCCCAGGTGAAAGCCCTGCAAGAGGGCATCGCCCATTCATATCCTGATATTCAAGGTTATCCCGAATTGAAGCGGCAGGCATCGCGCTTCGTAAAGGCATTCATCGGCGTAGACATTGCGGCCGAAGGCTGTGTGCCTGTCACGGGTAGTATGCAAGGCACTTTCGCCTCGTTCCTCACCTGTTCGCAAGCCAATAAGCAGAAAGACACTGTATTGTTCATCGACCCGGGCTTCCCCGTACAGAAGATGCAGCTGCAGGTCTTGGGAGTCAAGTTTGAGACTTTCGATGTTTATGACTACCGGGGAGAGAAGCTGCGCGGCAAGCTGGAAAGCTACCTCTCGAAGGGTAACATCTGTGCCATCGTTTATAGCAATCCGAATAATCCCTCGTGGGTGTGCCTCACTGAGAGCGAGTTGCAGGCTATCGGCGAGCTGGCCACGCAGTACGACTGCATCATTATGGAAGACCTCGCGTACTTCGCTATGGACTTCCGGCAGGATTTGAGTGTGCCCTTCCAACCGCCCTATCAGCCTTCCGTCGCTCGCTATACAGATAATTACATGCTGCTCATCAGTGGCTCGAAGGCATTTTCTTACGCGGGCGAGCGCATTGGAGTGGTCTGCATCAGCGACCAGCTGTTCCACCGACACTTCCCCGACCTCAGTGCGCGCTACGAGGGTTTGCCCTTCGGACTCGTCTTCTCCACCCGAATGCTTTATGCCCTCTCCTCCGGCACCAGCCATTCGGCACAGTACGCGCTGGCCGCTATGTTCCGTGCCGCCTGCGACGGCGAGTATAACTTCCGCGATGAGGTTAAGGTGTATGGTGAGCGGGCTCGCAAGCTGAAAGACATCTTCTTGCGCCACGGATTCCACGTGGTCTATGACCATGATCTCGACCGCCCGGTGGCCGACGGTTTCTACTTCACCATTGGCTATAAGAACATGACCAGCGGTGAGCTCGCACGCGAACTGATGTACTATGGTGTCTCTGCCATCTGCCTCATCACCACCGGTTCCCATCAGGAAGGTCTCCGTGTATGCACCTCTTTCATCGAGGATCACCAGTATGCACAGCTTGAAGAGCGCATGACCATATTTGAAGAAAACCAAAAGGAAGGTTGAAAGGTTGAAACGTTGAAAGATTGAAACATTGAAACGTTGAAAAGTTGAAAAGTTGAAAGGTTGAAACGTTGAAATATAGAAAAGAACGTTGAAAGATTGAATAATAAAAAATTGATTATGAAACTCAAACACATGCTATTGGCCCTTGGACTTGTTTCCCTGGGCAGCACGACAGCCTTTGCTGAGACGGAACCCGAATCCGAGACTCAGGAATCTCCCACGCTTTTACGGCGTGCAGTAGGAGAGAAAGCGCCCGAGTGGGCAAAGGATGTAGCCGACCGAATCCAGCTGCATGGATATGCACAAGGTGGATACAACTATTCACGCAAAGGCGACACAAACTCCAACACCTTTGAGATAAAACGCGTTCTCTTCTGGGCAAACGCCCAAATCACCGACCGCTGGTCGTTTCTCTTCATGCACGACTTCTCGAGTGTCGTACAGGAATACTACACAGACTTTCGCATCACGCGGAACAAGGCCTTGACCGTACGCTTAGGTCAGTTCAAGAATGGACTGTCCTACGAAAACCCGCTCTCTCCGACGGCTATGGAAGCCATCGACGTTTACTCCGAGGGTGTCACTTTTCTCACCGGATGTGGCAGTGACCCACTTATGGGAGTGCAGTACGGACGCGACCTCGGACTATCCTTCTTCGGAGAAACCAACAACGGGAAACTACGGTACGAACTCCAAATCATGAACGGACAGGGTATTAACCGAAAGGACGGCAACAACAACAAGGACTTCATCGGACGACTGGAATACCGACCCGTGAAAGGACTGAACCTCGTGGCCACCGGACAGATTGGACGTGGACACAATATCCTCACCGGCGGAAATACATCCGTTTACAACCCCACCATCAAAAACGGAGAGGACTACAAGCGTAACCGCTGGACGGCAGGCTTCGACTATAAATGTGACGCCGTGAAGCTGCATGGGGAATACCTCGAAGGCTATGATGGAGATGCAGTAAGCCGAGGAGCCTACCTGACAGGCTCGGTGCCCTTGGGTACACCCAAAGTGGAGTTTGTGGGCTCTTACGATTTCTTCAACTTCAACACCGACCTCGGACAGGATCAGCACAAGGTAATCGCAGGATTCCAGTACTGGTTCTTCAAGAAGTGCCGCGTGCAGTTGCAGTACGTATATAAGAGTGCATACGTCGCTGGTAATCAGTTTGTGCATGACAGCAATCACGCTGTGATGTGTCAGATGCAAGTAAGGTTTAATTAGGGGACTCTCCCCCCGCCCTCCCTGTTAGGGAGGGGGCGATTACCCTCAATAAAGATGAATCATCATTATATGCATAGCAATAATAACCCCTAAATATCTAAGGATTCTGCTCCCTCCCTAACAGGGAGGGCGGGGGGAGAGTCTTTTTTTCTTATGTTTATCAAAGTTCTCTTGACTATCATCTTTCTGGTCGTGATGGTAGGTGTGGGTCTTTACTCCCGCAAGCAGGCCAGTTCCGTGGAAGGTTTCGTCCTTGGTGGACGTAATGTAGGTCCTTGGCTGACAGCCTTTGCCTATGGAACGTCCTATTTCTCTGCCGTCGTCTTTGTTGGTTATGCAGGTCAGTTCGGGTGGAAGTACGGTCTTTCCTCCGCTTGGATTGGTATCGGCAACGCCGTAATTGGGTCGCTCTTGGCTTGGCTCATCCTTGGACGACGTACCAAGTTGATGACACAGCACATCGAGAGTCGCACGATGCCCGATTTCTTCGGCACCCGTTTCAACAGCCAGAGCCTTCGAATCGTAGCCAGCATTATCGCATTCGTCTTCCTGATTCCTTATACTGCCGGAGTCTATAGTGGTATTTCCCGCCTCTTTGAGATGGGTTTCAACATTCCCTACGAATACTGCGTGGTCATCATGTCTATTCTCACCGCTGTCTATGTCATTCTTGGAGGTTACAAAGCCACGGCCATGAACGACTTCATCCAGGGAATCATCATGCTTTTCGGTATCATCACAGTCATCGCTGCGGTGCTGAATGCACAAGGTGGATTGACCACTGCTGTGGAGAAGCTGGCCGTTATTCCCTCCGATGCAGACCCTGACGTGAACGGGGGCTTTGCTTCCCTTTGGGGACCCGACCCATGGGGATTGTTGGGAGTGGTCATTCTCACCTCACTCGGTACGATGGGTTTGCCTCAGATGGTAGGTAAGTTTTATAGCATCACGGATGAAAGCGCTATCCGTCGTGGCACCATTATTTCCACCATCTTCGCTTTCATCGTGGCAGGAGGTTGCTATTTCCTTGGAGGCTTTGGTCGCCTTTATACCCCTGTCGTTAACGCGGTTACAGGGAAAATTGCCTTCGACTCCATCGTTCCTTCAATGCTCGTGACCTTGCCCGATGCCCTCATTGCCCTCGTCGTGTTGCTCGTCCTGTCGGCTTCCATGAGTACCCTGGCATCCCTCGTCCTCACCAGTTCCAGCACCATGACCCTTGACCTCATCTACCGCGACAAGAAATCCCTGCCCGGCGAGGTGGAGGAGGGTACTATCGATGATATTGTATCCGAGCGTATCGAACGACGCAAGGTCGTCATCATGCGCGTCCTCATCATCTTCTTCATCGTCATCTCCCTGATGATAGCCCTGAACCCGCCCACCTTTATCGCTCAGTTGATGGGTATCTCGTGGGGCGCACTGGCGGGTGCTTTCCTTGCACCTTTCATGTTGGGGCTGTACTGGCGTGGCGTTACTCCCTCCGCCGTCTGGGCATGTTTCATCTGGGGTGTTGGACTGACCGTTGTCAACATGTTGCTCGGCAATCCCATCAATCCCATCAACTGCGGAGCTATCGCTATGGTAGGCGGTTACCCCATCGTTATCCTTGTTAGCCTCCTCTCGCCCAAACTCCCTGCCTCGCTCGTCAACAGTATCTTCGAGTGCTACAAGAAGTAGACGATAATTCCTGTCCATCATGAAAAGACTATTCCTCTTCCTGCTGGTCGCCTGCCATCTCATGCTCGTGGCCAAAGCCAACGATGGCTCCTCACTTTGGCTACCTACTGAACGCAATGCAACGCCATCCAAGGTCGTCAAAGGTTCCAAGTGCAAGGCACTGGAGGAGCTGAAAAACTTTTACAAAGGTTCAACTCCCGTTCTCCTCCGTCTTGACAAGAAGGCAGGGGCAGGGGACGCTTTCCGCATCGCTGCAGACACCCAGCAAATCACCCTCACCGCCAGTACTACCAGCGGACTCCTTTATGCAGCCTATGACCTCCTGCGTATGCAACAGCTGGGTGATATCCGTTCGAAGGAGGAACAACCCGCCTTCGACCTGCGGCTGCTCAACCACTGGGACAATCTCGACGGAAGCGTGGAGCGTGGCTATGCAGGTAAGAGTATCTGGAAATGGGACGACATGCAGATAGTAGGTAAGAACGTTAGCATCGCACCCGAACTCCAGCAGCACATCTGTGACTATGCTCGTGCAAACGCCAGCATTGGGATTAACGGCATTGTCATCAACAACGTCAATGCGTCGCCTAAGATGTTGTCAGATGAAATTCTGCGGAAAGTGAAGGCCATCGGTGACCTTCTGGAACCCTACGGAATACGCACTTACCTGAGTATCAATTTCGCATCGCCCATGGCCTTGGACAGCCTGCCTACTGCAGACCCACTTGACTCGCAAGTCCGGTTGTGGTGGCAGAAGAAGGTTGATGAAATCTACCGACTCATGCCTCATTTTGGCGGATTCCTCGTCAAGGCCAACAGCGAGGGACAGCCTGGTCCTGGTGACTACCACCGCACTCATGCCGACGGTGCCAATATGCTCGCCGATGCACTCCAGCCTCATGGCGGTATCGTTATGTGGCGTTGTTTCGTCTATGGCGCCAACCACAAAGGTGAAGACCGTGTGAAGCAGGCCGTGTCTGAGTTCCAGCCCCTCGACGGACAGTTCCGCGAGAACGTTATCCTGCAGACCAAGAACGGTCCGCTCGACTTCCAGCCGCGAGAGCCCTACAGCCCTGTTTTCGACCAGATTAAGAAGACACCCAATATGGTGGAACTGCAGATTACGCAGGAATACACAGGTCAGTCGCGCCACCTTGTTTACTTGGCCCCGATGTGGAAGGAGTTCTTCTCGTACGTTGAACCTGCTCGTCTGCGGGGCATCGCAGGAGTGGCTAATATCGGCGACGACACCAACTGGTGCGGGCATCATTTCTCGCAGGCCAACTGGTACGCCTTCGGTCGTCTCGCCTGGAATCCCCAGCTGACTTCCGAAGCGATTGCCCGGGAGTGGTTGCAGCTAACCTTCACCCACGACGAGAACTTTGTACGTCCTATGACGGAAGTGATGCTTGCCAGCCACGAAGCATGTGTCGATTATATGATGCCACTTGGGCTTCATCATATCTTCCAGTTCGACCATCACTATGGGCCAGACCCAGCAGGCTTCAAACCCGAATACCCCCTGGAGTGGTGTCCCGTCTATTACCATCAAGCCGACACGCTGGGCATTGGTTTCAACCGCAGCTCTACTGGTACGAATGCAACCTCTCAGTATCGCGAGCCCTACTGTTCGCAGTACGACAACCTCGCCGCCTGTCCTGAGAACCTCCTCCTCTGGTTCCATCATGTGCCCTGGGACTACCAGATGAAGAGCGGCCGAACGCTGTGGCAGGAACTCTGTGCGCACTACGATCGCGGTGTGGCAGAAGTTGACCGATTCCACAATGTATGGCAACAGCTGCGCCCCCTTCTCCTGCGTGCAGACCACAACGACCCACGCCGCTGGCAGGAAGTCGAAGAACGCCTGCTTCACCAACAAGAGAACGCCCGTGAGTGGCGGCAGACCTGCCTCGACTACTTTGGTTCATTCTCACGAATGCCGCAAAACCAGTAGCCCTCTAAAAGCACTCTACATTTCTCCCATTACCATCCTACCGCCTCTCCGCTCCCCTTCGCAGAGAGGCCTTTTTTTTTGTTGCATGCGCTTATTCTCCTCCCTTTTCTCGCGCATATCCCTACTCATTCCTTTGCTTTTGCCGTCGGAATTGTCGTTTTGTGGCACAAAAAGGGGTAAAAGAGTGTCTTTTCTTACACAAAAGCGCAAAAACTTTCGGTTTCGTGCGCTAAAGTATCAACTTTTGCCTACCTTTGCACTCAAAATGTCACACAATAGCACAAGAAACAACATGATTTGGAACCCGAACAAGGAATGTATGAGCCGCGACGAACGGAGCGCGCTCCAGGGCAAACGTCTTCACAAGATTGTGGAGTACGTCTATCATAATGTGCCCTTTTATCGGCATAAATTGCAAGAACTGGATATCCGACCGGATGATATTCAGACGATAGAAGATATTAGCAAGTTGCCTTTCACGACGAAGCAGGACTTGCGAGATAACTATCCTTTTGGATTGCAGGCAGCTCCTCAGAGTGAGATTATCCGCATCCATGCAAGTAGCGGTACTACAGGCAAACCGACCATCGTGGGCTATACGCGTAAAGATATAGGTGTGTGGAGCGAGTGCATGGCGCGCTGTCTCACGGCCTATGGCGTGACTCGCGACGACATTTTCTCCGTAGCCTACGGCTATGGTCTCTTCACGGGCGGCTTGGGTGCCCACTACGGCGTTGAACATTTAGGTGCAGCCTGTATTCCTGCAGGAACGGGCAACACGGAAAAGCACCTGAAGCTGATTCACGACCTCGGTATCACGGGCTTGGCTTGCACGCCTTCGTATGCGTTGTATCTCGCTGAGACAATGGAGAAACTCGGTATCCGTAAGGAAGACCTCAAACTGCGAATTGGAGCCTTTGGTGCTGAGCCGTGGACAGAAAGTATGCGTGCGGAAATCGAAGAGCGCCTGGGACTTAAAGGTTACAATATCTATGGCCTCTCTGAGGTCATGGGACCCAGCGTGAGCTACGAATGTGAGATGCAGAACGGCTCGCACATCAATGAGGACCATTTCTTCCCCGAGATTATAGATCCCAACACGTTAGAACCACTGCCGCTGGGACAGACGGGTGAGCTGGTGTTCACAACACTGACCAAAGAAGGCATGCCTGTGCTACGCTACCGCACACGCGACCTCTGCACGTTGTTGCCCGGCACGTGTGATTGTGGCCGCACAAACGTTCGTATGGGACGCATCGAAGGCCGTTCGGACGATATGCTCATCATCCGCGGTATCAATGTATTCCCCTCGCAGGTGGAAAGCGTGGTGCTGTCGATGCCGGAGTTTGCACCGCGCTACATGCTCATCGTGGACCGCGTCAACAACCTCGACACGCTGCAGGTGCAGGTAGAAATCCGTCAGGAGTTCTTCACCGGTGTCTTCGATACTCCCGCCGCCATCGACTCGCTGGAGAAAAAGCTGGCACAGAAGCTCAAGAGCGTGCTCAGCATCGCTGCCAAAGTGCAGCTCAAAGCCCCCAACACCATCGAGCGCAGTCAGGGCAAGAGCGCACATGTGATAGACAAGCGTAAACTTTAATATAATAATGAGTAAGTACTTCAACCCCGAATTTGAAACCTTGACGCGCGAGCAGATCGAGGCGCTCCAGCTGGAACGCCTGCAGAAGACCGTGCGCCACTGCATGAACAACGAGTTCTATCGTAAGAAATTTGCCGAATTGGGCATCACGCCTGATGACATTCACTCGCTTGCCGACGTTCGGAAACTGCCTTTCACGACAAAGCAGGACCTGCGCGAAACCTATCCCTTTGGTATGTCGTGTGTGCCTCTCCGCGACTGCGTGCGTCTGCACTCTTCTTCCGGCACGACGGGCAACCCCACCGTTATCCTGCACACACAGAAGGACCTCGACGAGTGGGCAAACCAGGTCGCACGCAACCTCTGGATGGTCGGCCTGCGTCCCGATGATGTCTTCCAGAACTCCAGCGGCTACGGCATGTTCACCGGTGGTCTCGGCTTCCAGTACGGTGCCGAGAAGCTGGGAATGCTCACTGTGCCTGCTGCGGCTGGCAATTCCCTGCGTCAGATTAAGTTCATCAAGGACTTTGGCACCACCGCCATTCATGCAGTTCCCTCGTACATCACCCGTCTCTACGAGGTTATGAAGGAACAGGGGATTGATCCACGTAAAGATACAAAGCTCAAAATGCTGGCAATCGGCGCAGAACCACATAGCGAGGAGCAGCGCAAGCGCATTGAGGATATGCTGGGCGTGAAAGCATACAACAGCTTCGGCATGAGCGAGATGTGCGGCCCTGGTGTAGGTTTCGAATGCACCGAGCAGAATGGTTTGCACTTCTGGGAAGACTACTACATCGTCGAGATTGTGGACCCCGAGACGTTAGAGCCTGTGCCTGACGGAGAAATCGGAGAACTGGTGCTGACCACCTTGTGTCGTGAGGCTATGCCGCTGCTGCGCTATCGCACGCGCGACCTTACAAGAGTGCTTGGCCGCACTTGTCCCTGTGGCCGAAACCACATCCGCCTCGACCGCATGAAAGGCCGCTCGGATGACATGATGGTGCTCCGTGGCGTCAATATCTTCCCGATTCAGATTGAGAAGATCCTGATGCAGTTCAGCGAGCTTGCCAGCAACTACCTCATCACGCTCACCACCGACGAAGATAACGACAATATGACTGTGGAAGTGGAACTCGCACAGCCCACCGACGACTACAAGCAGCTACAGGCGCTGGAGAAAGAAATCCGTCGGCGCTTGAAGGACGAAATCCTCCTCACACCCATCGTCAAACTCGTGCCGCTTGGCTCACTGCCCGTCAGCGAGGGCAAGGCCGTGCGCGTCGTCGACAAGCGCAAGGTGTATCAGTAATTGAAGGTTGAAAGGTTGAAAAGTTGAAACGTTGAAAGATTGATCGAGAAAACGAAAAATCGTTTAATCGAATAACCAAATAACCGTTTAATCGAGAAATTCAAAATCATTAAATCCTAAAATCGTTAAATCCTAAAATAAATCTATGACAATCCATCAGCTCTCCATCTTTATCGAGAACCGTTCGGGCACACTCATCAAGGTGCTCGACGCTCTGAAACAGGCAGGTATTCAAATCATTGCCTCTACCATTGCCGATACCGCAGAGTATGGTATCTACCGACTGATTTGCAGCGAACCTATGCGAGCCTGCGAAGAACTGAAGAAGGCAGGGGTGGCTGTAGCACTCAGCGAGGTCTTCGCGCTGGAACTTGACAACGAGCCGGGACGCGCTGCCGATGCCGTGAAGATGTTCAGCGAGGCTGACATCAGTATCACCTATATGTACTCCTTCCTGCTGCGTGGTAAAGGTATTCTCATCTTCCGCACGGACAACAACGAGCACGCTGTAGAGGTGATTAACAACAACGGCCTCAAGAGCATCGGCGAAGAAGCCCTTTCGGCGCTGGCATAAGCAATTCTGTAAGGCTACAGATTACACGGATTACACGCTCTGTCGCTTCCTCCCTGCACGTATCGGGGGAAATGAGGATGACGCGTAATCGGTGTAATCTGTGGCTTTTTTGTTAAGTAGGTGTCCGTAATTCGTTTTTTGAATACCTACTTACTTGAACACGAAGTACACGGCAAGGACGAGACAGACGAAGGCAACGAAGTGATTCCAATGGAGGCTCTGTCCCTGAAAGAGGAAACCTGCAATGAGGGTGAAGATAATCAGCGAGATAGCTTCCTGAATGACTTTCAGCTGTACCAGCGTGAAGGGACCTCCATTGCCCGCAAAGCCAATGCGGTTGGCTGGTACGGCAAAGCAGTATTCGATGAAAGCAATACCCCACGAGAAGGCGATGACTGCGATGAGTGGCCAATGGGTGCTCACGCCTGCCTGTTGCAGACGAAGATGACCGTACCAGGCGAGGGTCATGAAGATGTTGCTGGTCAACAGCAGAAGAATGGTTTGAAAGGCTTGCATTATGTTCGGATTAACGAATTAACGGATGAATGGATTTGCGAATTTTGCCGATTCGTGGTGTGAAAAGGGCTCTTTCCTTGAAAAATCGGCGCAAAGTTACAGCTTTTCGCTGAAAAAACGTTATCTTTGCAACCGTTTTTATTAAATAAGGTATGCGCACGCGCGCATAATTAAACTTTATCGCTCTCAAAGTGTCATAAATACGATGCAAATAAACCTGCAAAAAGACCTCCAAGCCCATTGGGACGAGAAGCGAATCATGGAGCTGTTGCGCGACAAGAGTCAGCGCGAAAGTGCTTTTGCGGTTGTCGTGGAGCACTTCAAGGAGCAACTCTACTGGCAGATTCGTCGCATGGTTCTCTCGCACGATGATGCCGACGACGTGCTCCAGAACACCTTCATCAAGGCTTGGACGGGCCTCGACAATTTCCGTGGTGATTCGTTGCTGAGCACCTGGTTGTTCCGTATTGCCAACAACGAGACACTGAACTTCCTGGAACGTGCGCGGCAGACTTCCAGCTTGGATGACGAGGTGGCTATGGGGGTGGCTGCTCGGCTGGAGAGTGACCCATATTTCGACGGCGACGAGACCCAAAGACTCCTGCAAGAAGCCATCGCATCGCTGCCCGACCGCCAGCGTCAGGTCTTCAACCTCAAGTATTTTGAGGAGATGAAGTATGAGGACATGAGTGAATTGCTGGCCACAAGCGTAGGATCCCTGAAAGCATCGTACCACCATGCGGTTCGTAAAATTTCCGACTTTTTCCATAACTGCGATTAAACCTTTCCTCTCTATGGAGGTCAAAGAAGTGAACAAAAACAAAACAATATGATACAGGAAGAAAAAATAATCAGACAACACGACAACGGTCGCAATCCGTTCGTGGTTCCCGAAGGGTACTTCGAGGGCTTCACCGACCGGATGATGAGTCGCTTGAAGGCTGAGGCTGAGACCGACGCAGGAAGGCAGGCTGTCGTTGTCAAACTACCGCTGTGGCAGCGAGTCATGCGATATGCCGCTGTCGTTGCAGTAATGGCAGTGGTGGTCGGTGGAGGACTCTTCTATGCACAGCAGACAACAACCAACGATGCATCGAAACAAATGGCTGCACAGTCCGATCAACTTGACTTCTACTTTTCTGACGAAGACCTGAATGCTGCATTGGATTATGAACTCGTAGACAATCAGCATATTGCCTACTATCTGACGGAGGCATACTAAGTTCTGTGACATCTGTTGAATTAACGAAAACCAACGAGAACAATGAAACGATTAACTATTCTTGCGCTCATGGCGCTGTTTACGATGAGTCTCTTTGCACAGCAGAATCCCGAGCAAGGGAAGCCGCGCTTTGACCCCAAAGAGTTCCAGCAGCGGATGGAAGAGGCACTCACGCGGCAGGCAGGGCTGACTCCTGACGAAGCCAAGGCATTCTTCCCTATTTACAAGGAGATGAAAGAGAAACAGCGTGGCATCAGTGTCCAGATTCATCAGCTGAAGACACAATGCAACTCCGATGAGGCGGCTTATACCGCAGCAATCACAAAGATCAAGCAGTTATTGGTTGAGTCGGCACAGTTGGAACAAGCCTATTATCGTCGCCTCCTCGAGGTTGTCCCAGCTTCCAAGGTTTTCAAAGTGATGAAAGCCGAGGATGATTTCCACCGCCGCATGGTGCAGGGACAGAGAGGCCGGAGGGGCGGTGCAGGCAGAGGACAAGGTGGCCCCCGTGCACCTCAGGAATAGCATCCTCAATTACTCTGAAACCCCTTTAATTGCCCCCTCACATAGAGATATTCAATTAATAGCATCCCCACTTACTGATACGATATTAATAACATTCCTACTACTGATCCCCCTTTCGGGCTATTACAGACAAAAGGAGCGCATTCATCACAAAATGGTGGGTGCGCTCTTTTCTGTATGTGCAAATGTGCAAATGTGCAAAGTGCAAATACTTTTTGCGAATCACGAAAGAGGAGATTATAGTATAGTATATACTATAATTATTTATATATTAATATATTACATATAATATTACTATTATATTACATACTTCTTCCTTCCTTCATTTTCCGAAAAACGTTTGCACTTTGCACATTTGCACATTTTTCTCATTATTTACGAGCCCTCTAACCCTGAGTTACACAATTGGCAGACATGAAATAGTAACCTTAGTGTCGAAGTAACTTATGGACAGGAAGGTTTTTTCAAGCAGAGAGGGGTATAGTATAATATATTGATTATTATATAATTATTATAATTATAATATAATATATATATAATATAAGTATATTTATAAACTATTTTCATGTATTTAGTAAACTTTTGTCGAATCCCCCTTTGCTTATGTCGATTCTCCTTCCTCCGCCCCCTCCATCCCTCCTCTCCACGCAATCCCGAAATCGTTCCTGTCCATAAGTTACTTCGACACTTCGTTACTAACTCCGCCGCCCTCACGCACAGCCTCACCTCAAAAAACTCGTCCTTGCGAAATCGCCAACTCGTCCGTACAAAAAACGCCACACGTATATACGAGTTTGCATTTTCGTATATACGTGCGGCAATATCGATAAATAAAGGTATGTTCTATTAATGCTTTAAGTTTCGCATACCGTAGGCTCTGATGACAGACAAATGGAGCCTTGTATGGTGTGGCTGTTTATTCCTTCATCAGCTGTTCGAGGAAGGCATCGAGTTCTTCGTCCAAACCCTTGAGAAGTTCCGTGTCGAGCATCATGGCATCGTCATCCACGATGTACAGGTCACAGATGGTCTCGCCGTCCTCGCCCATGAGCACGAAGGAGAAGGGGTGCAGGATGCTCATGGCGTCGATTTCCTTGCGCAACTGGCCGAGACACTGCTTGATGACAGGTGCTGCCACCTCGTAGAGGTCTTCCTCCGTGGGCTCCAGCCATTGCTCGATAACGGCACGGTCGAGCTCTTCCATCTCGTCGTTGTAGGTCCGTAGTTCTGCGCTGTCGGGCTTCACCTGCATGTGGATGTCGGTGAGCACGGGATCGGCGTCCTTGGGGAACTTGGCTACCACCTTGCGGATGGCGCGTTGGATTTGCTGGATAGTCTGCTGCGTGGCTTTCATACTGTTTTCTGTATAAGTAAGGGTCGGAACCGTGGTGTTGGTGTCCGACCCTTAGTTCCTTCTTGCAAGATGTGAGGAAAGGATTTGTTATGAATGAATTAGGATTGTCGAATAGAGATTTTGCGCACCACCTTGCCCACTTTGAGAATGTAGCACCCAGGTTTCAGATTGAGGTTGACAACCTTGTCGTCGCTGTCGATTTTGGTAGTATTGACTTTGTAGCCTGCGAGGTTAAAGATTTCCAGGGTCAGTCCCTCGCCTCCGCTGATGCGCACTTGTGAGCCTTCCAGGATGATTTGGATGTCTTGGAACTCTGCGTCGCTCTCTGTCATGATTCCCGTGGGTGCCTCGGTTGCGTATTCTGCCTCAAAGGTAGGTTCCTCGGCACGGGCTGGCATTGCTGCTACGATGGCAAAAAATACCAAAAGGAGTATGTTTTTCTTCATAGTGAAGCGTTTTTTATCGATTATTCGGGACAAATGTAGGCTTTTTCTGCGAATCATGCAAGTTTTTTTACGAAAAACATGCTAATAAATGGTGATTATAGTGCGATTCGTAGCTTTTCTTCAGCTAAAATGGTATTCTCGAACACTTCTTTGGCCTCCTGAAGCAACACTTCTTCGTCCTGATAGCGCGAAGAGTAGTGTCCAATCATCAACTGGTGTGCATGAGCAGCGGAGGCAATGGTGGCAGCTTGGCGGGCTGTGCTGTGTCCATAGTTGTCGGCAAGGGTGCTTTCGGCCTCGGCGTAGGTGGCTTCGTGGTACATCAGGCTGACGTCCCGACACCATTCTGCGAGCTCAGGAACAGGCATAGTATCGGAGCAGTAGGCGTAGCTGCGTACGGGGTCGGGTGGCGTTGTGAAACGGCTGTGGGGAATAACCTCGCCATCAGGCGTTGTCCAGTCTTCACCCGTCTTGATGCGGTTGATGGCCCAATTTGGCACTTCGTAGAAATCAATCATCTTCCTGCAGATGTGCGGCAATCCCTGTTTCTCCTGAATGAGGTATCCGCAACAGGGCACTCGGTGGTTCAGGGGAAGCGTCCATATCTCCATGGAACGATCCTCGAAGATGAGTGCGTGCAGGGTGGAGTCGAGGGCTTGGAAATGTATCTCGTACTCCACACCAGTTATCTTTTTGGTGAATTCCACGAATGCTTGCAAGTCGGCAGGGCCATGGATGAAGAGGGGAGAGGTGCGTCCCAGCAGGCCCATCGTGGACACGAACCCTGGAAGTCCGAAGATATGGTCTCCGTGGGCGTGACTGAGAAAGATATGGGTGATGTTTTGCCAGTTCAGTTCCGTGTAGCGCCAAGCGAGTTGGGTTCCTTCGCCGCAATCCAACAGCAATAGCTTGTCGCGCAGGTTCACGACCTGTGCGGAAGGCAAGTGCTTGCGGGTCGGTAGTGCAGAGCCACAGCCAAGGATATGGACGTCAAAGCGTTGCATACTATCTCTTTTTTCCTAGGTTATCCTAGGTTATCCTAGGCAATCCTAGGTCTCCCTAGGTAATCCTAGGACTTCCTAGGACTTCCTAGGGCATCCTAGGTAATCCTAGTTCCCTAGCAGTTCTTCGAGCTTTTGGCTCAGCGCTTCGCCTCGGAGGTTATCGGCGACCACCTTGCCTTCGGGGTCGAAGAGCAGGGTGAAGGGGATGGCGCGTACATTGTATTTCTGTGCTGCCAGGCTCTTCCATCCTTTCAGATCGCTCAGCTGTGGCCATGTCATTCCGAGGTCTGCAACAGCGCGCAGCCATGCCTCCCGATTGTTGTCAAAGGAGAGGCCCAGAATGTCGAAACCGCGCTCATGGAAGCGCTCGTAGGCGGCTTTCACGTTGGGCATTTCCTGTCGGCATGGGCCGCACCAGCTTGCCCAGAAGTCCACGAGGACATAGTGCCCCTTGCCGATGTATTCACTCAGGTGATGGCTGGCTCCTACTTCGTCAGGAAGCTCGAAGTCAATGAGCTGAGCACCCGGCTTGATGTGTTGGTTGATGGCGATTTGGCTGCGAATGTCTGCCAATTCGGGTTGGTCGGCGTGGGGGTACGTGCTCAGGTATTCTTCCAAATAGTCAAGCCCCAGTAGGCGTTGGTATCGGTTCAGCAGACGTGCCACATCGGAACTCTCTCGATGGCTCTCCACCTCTTGCCTGAGGTAAATAATGATGTTGTCGTAAATCGCCCTGTATGCCTCGGCCATGCTATCTGCCACCGCGCGTCGTTCGGGTGTCAGTTCCTGAGCGCGAACGTATTCCATCAGCTCGTCGGACTTCTGGCGGATGAGATTCATGCTGTTTTCCACGCTATCGATGACAGCCTGAACGAAGTTGCCCTCGGGATTCGTGGCCGTGTTTGCTGACGGGGTGCTGCCTGAAGAGCCATTCGAATTGTTGGGAATAATCCTTAGGGCGGGAATGGACGTTTGTGCACTGATACACAGCGCAAGGGATGACATAATCAAGAACAGAATCTTTCTCATAGGGCTTTTTTGTTGTTTTTCAGCGCAAAAGTACTCCAATTCTTTAGGATGACCAAATTTTTCAACTAACATCTATGCACTTTCGGCCAATTAGGTGTCATTTCTTTGTTTTTGAACGTAAATATTGTTCCAGTCCCTCTCTTCGTAGTCGGCAGGCAGGACAATGGCCGCAGCCATCACCAGGAATGGCGTTATAACAAGTTAAGGTACGCGTGCGCACGAGGTCAAGCACGCCCATCTTGTCGGCTTTTGCCCAGGTCTGAGCCTTGTCAATCCACATTAGGGGTGTGTGGATGACGAACTGCTCGTCCATACCAAGATTCAGGCTGACATTCAGCGATTTGATGAATGCATCGCGGCAGTCAGGATAACCGCTGTAGTCGGTTTGCGAGACACCCGTTACGAGGTGGTTGATACCCCTTTCGCGGGCAAAAACGGCGGCTACGCTGAGGAAAAAGAGGTTACGACCCGGTACGAAGGTATTGGGAGGCCCATCTGCAGGCTTCTCCTGATCCATCTCGATGTTGCTGTCGGTAAGCGAATTGTGGGAGAGTTGGCTGATGAACGAGACATCCATCTGGTGCCATTCCACATCACCACCACCGCAGTTCAGGCCATTCTGTCGGGCTGTTTCGCCGGCAATGGCTGCAATCTCGCGTGCCTTTTCCACTTCGAGGACGTGCTTCTGACCATAGATAAAGGTCAGCGCGACTACCTTCTGGAAGTGCTTCAGTGCCCAAAAGAGGCACGTTGTGGAGTCTTGACCGCCGCTGAAGACAACGAGGGCGGTCTCTTTATTCATGGGATTCATTGTTTGATGGGGGCTAATGGGGTGAATGGGGATTATGGGGTTAATGGGGTTAATGGGTCTAATGGGATTAATGGGTCTAATGGGATTAATGGGTCTAATGGGGCTTATAAGGTCAAATCAGGCTGTATGTGATATCATCGTCGTAAGTGTCTAGGCCTTCTGTTTTCTTCAGCCAGGCGACAACTCGAATGGTAATGGGTAGTATGACGACCTCGTAAGCTGTCTTGATAGCAACCTGACTGATAATCATCAGAACAAGGTTCTCCTTTGGAACGATGCCGCCCAGCGCGATGGGGAAGAAGATGAGGGAGTCGGCAAGTTCTCCTGCAACGGTGGAAGCGATGGCACGCAGGGAGAAGCGACGACCTTTGTCGTGAATCTTCATCCGGCTCATCACGTAGGCGTTCAGCAGCGAACCCACGAGGAAGGCGGCGAAGGAGGCTAAGGCAACTCGTGGAGCGAGGCCGAAGAGGGCGTGGAAACCTTCCTGGTTCGTCCAGTAGGGGGCTCCGGGGATGAGGTCTGCCAGCCACGCCAGCAGCACGAAGGCGAAGTTCATGACGAAGCCCGTCCAGATGATGAGCTTGGCACGACGGTAGCCCCATACCTCCGTGATGCAGTCGTTGACGACATACGAAATGGGGAAGACGAGCACGCCCGTCGTCAGGTTCAGGGGTCCGAACTGAATTTGTTTGGTGGCAAGGAGGTTTGCCAGAATCAGGCAAACGCAAAATGTGACGCCGAGTAACATGAACGTCACACTCACAGGTTCATTCTTTTTCATCTTTCTTGTTTTGTTAAAGGGGGTTGAGCAAGTACCCCTGCATAAATTGTGGCGCAAAGGTACGTCTTTTAAGCGAGATGACAAAGAAAAAGCTGTGAAAAGCATGGTTTTGAAGAGAAAACGTCGGAAAATTTTGCTGTCTGCCAGCTTTATTGTATCTTTGCACCGACAATCAAGAAAAATGCTAACTCCCGAAAATCTCATCAAAGAATAGTGCAAACCTTATAAATATCTTGTAAAATGGAAAAAATCAAAGGTCTTATTGACGCCCCCTTCTCTCCGATGTACCCCGACGGTAGCATCAACCTCAGTATCATCCCCGAATATGCGGCACTCTTGCAGCGCAACGGCCTCAAAGGCGTGTTCATCAACGGCTCCAGCGGCGAGGGCTATATGCTCACCGAGGACGAGCGCAAGCAGATTGCCGAAGCCTGGATGGCGGCAACCAAGGATTTCGAGGACTTCAAGGTCATCGTGCATGTGGGCAGCACGTGCGTCCGTTCCTCCAAGAACCTGGCTGAGCACGCGCAGGCCATTGGTGCCTTTGGCATCGGCGCTATGGCTCCTCCCTTCCCCAAGGTAGGCCGCATCGAGGAACTGGTGAAGTATTGCGAGGAAATCGCCTGCGGAGCCCCCGAGCTGCCGTTCTATTTCTACCATATCCCCGCCTTCAACGGTGCATTCCTCTCCATGTACGACTTCCTGCAGGCCGTGGACGGTCGCATTCCCAACTTCGCCGGCATCAAATATACCTTCGAGAGCCTCTATGAGTATAACCGCTGCCGCCGCTACAAGGACGGCAAGTTCGACATGCTCCACGGTCAGGACGAAACCATCCTTCCCTGTCTGGCAATGGGCGGTGCACAAGGCGGCATCGGCGGCACCACGAACTACAATGGCCGCTGCCTCACTGGCATCATCAAGGCTTGGGAAGAGGGCGACCTCGAAGGCGCCCGCAGGCTTCAGAACTACGCGCAGGATGTCATCGACGTCATCTGTCATTTCCGCGGCAATATCGTGGGTGGAAAGCGTATCATGAAGCTCATCGGCCTCGACCTCGGTCCCAACCGCACGCCGTTCCAGAACGTGACCGACGAAGAGGAAGCCCGCCTGAAAGCAGAGCTCGAAGCCATCGATTTCTTCAATCATTGCAATAAGTAGAAGACTCTCCCCCCGCCCTCCCTTTTAGGGAGGGCGTGGATACCGAACCCTGGTTAGGGAGGGGGCGAATACCGAACAAAAATAGATATCTTCATACACAATGAGAACGATATATAAAATATTATTAGCGCTAGTACTAACCGCTCCCTCCCTGATAGGGAGGGCGGGGGGAGAGTCTTTGGGGGGTGAGTCTCCTGGGGGTGGGTCTTCCCATCGCTTCAACACCGCCACCTTTACGCCTGTTCCAGCTCTTTCGGCTTTTGGAGGTCAAGGCGTAAGCGGAGCTTTTGCGGGTGTTGTTGGTGACCGCATCCTCGTGGCTGGCGGCTGTAACTTCCCCGGAGTTCCTGCTGCAGAGGGTGGTCAGAAGGTGTTCTACACCGAGATTTATGCCCTCCCTCTCACCGCTGCTGCAACCAGCTCTTCCACTCAGGGAGGTCGTGATGGGGGTTGGCAGCGGGTTGGCTCACTACCTTGTGCGCTCGCTTATGGAGCCAGCGTCTCCACCCCTGAAGGCGTTGTCTGCCTCGGCGGCACTTCTGACGGCAAGAAGAGTGAGGACTTTGCCGTTCTGCTGACTCTTGACGCGTCGGGAGCAGTGGTTAGTAGTGCGCTGCCTCCGCTGCCTGTCTCCCTCGACAACTTTGCAGCAGCCTACGGCGACGGCTTCATCTACGTCGCTGGAGGTCAGCACAACGGTTCGTCCAACCACAAGGCCTACCGCTTGAAATGGCCGCTGCCTGCCTCGTGGTTTGACACGCAGACGGGTGCTGCTTGGGAAGAACTTCCAGATATGCCCGGTCCAGCCCGCGTGCAGTCCGCTGCCGTCGTCCAGAAAGGTGCCATCGGTTCCAACTTCTACCTCCTCGGAGGCTACGACCCCCGCTACCGCAAGGCCGTTGCCAACGGTGTCTACTATGATCCGAGAAAGGGCAACTGGTTTGCTACCTCCCTAATACAAACCGCTCCCTCCCTCGCAGGGATAACGGGGGGAGTGTCTTTACCTTCATGAGATGAAAATAATCAAGGAACAGTGGATTCTACTCTCCCCCTTGGGGGGGAGCGGGGAGGGGGTCTTGCCCTCGTTGGTTCCTCCGCCATCCCTTCCGGTGCAGCCCATATCCTCTGCTTCGGCGGCGTCAACAAACGCATCTTCGAGCAGGCCCTTGACCGTTCGTACCAGCTCTCCGACACCACCATCCAGACCGCCGACCGCCTCGCCCAACTGCGCGAGGAAGTCTACTACTACATGACTCAGGAGCCCTCTTGGTATCAGTTCCGCCGCAGCATCCTCGTTTATCATACCGTCACCGACTCGTGGGCAGAGGTCTTCGATTCGCCCCTTATAGCCCGTGCTGGAGCGGCTGTGGTTCCCGTCGCGTCAGCTTCGGGCTCCGCCTCCCTCAGCACCCTCGTCATCGGCGGCGAGGAGAAGCCCGGTGTCCGCAGCTCCGATGTCACCCGCGTGGATATCGCTTACACCGCCCATTTTGGCTGGCTGAACTGGACTGTACTCATCCTCTATCTCTTGGGAATGGTCTATCTCGGCTACTACTTCATGAAGCGTGCCTCCAATTCCAGCGACGACTTCTTCAAGGGCGGAGGACGCATCCCTTGGTGGGCGGCAGGTATCAGCATCTTTGCCACGATGCTCAGCGCCATCACTTACATGAGCATCCCCGCGAAGGCCTACGCCACCGACTGGACGTACTATCCCATGCAGATCTGCATTCTGTTGGTCTCGTTCCCCGTCATCAAGTATTACCTTCCCTTCTTCCGGCGCCTGAATGTCACCACCGCCTACGAGTACCTGGAACGTCGCTTCAACGCGGCTACGCGCCTCATGGCCAGCATCTTGTTCATCGTCTTCATGGTGGCTCGCACCGCCCTCGTGCTCTTCCTGCCTTCGTTGGCGATGACTGCCGTCACAGGTATCAACATCTACGTCTGCATCGCCCTTATGGCACTCATCACCATCTTGTATTGCACGATGGGCGGCGTGGAGGCTGTTGTCTGGGGCGATGTCATTCAGGGCATCATCCTCGTGGGCGGAGCCATCCTTGCAGCTGTGTACCTTATTATAAATACGGGCGAGCACGGCGCCTCAGACTTCTGGCAGATAGCCACCGACCACGACAAGTTCCGGCTCTTCCTCTTCAACGCGGAGAATCCTTTCGACTTCGTCAACGCCACCTGGTGGGTGGTCATTCTCGGTGGACTGGCTAACAACTTGATTTCCTACACCAGCGACCAGACCGTCATCCAACGCTATCTCACCACCTCCGATGAGAAGAGCGCAGCACGCGGAATCATCACCAACGGCCTCATGTCCGTCGTTGTCACTATTGCCTTCTTCACCATCGGTACCGGCCTCTATACCTTCTTCAAGACGCACCCCGCCGAGCTCGACATCACGATGGCCAAAGGTGACGCCATCTTCCCCTTCTTCATGATGAGCCAACTGCCCGCCGGCCTCGCCGGACTCCTCATCGCCGCTGTCTTTGCCGCCACGATGTCCACCATCGCCTCCAATATCAACAGTATATCTACGGCGTTTACGGTGGATTTGTGGTCGAAGATGAGGAAAGCCACCGTGAAGGCCACTGTGTCCGCCGCGTCAGCGTCGGATAGTGATGTCCGCACAGCACGCATCGCGGGCATCTGTGCCGGTCTCCTTGGAATGGCGATAGCCTGGCTGATGGCAACCGTTGACATCCAGTCGCTCCTCGACTACTTCAACACCATCCTCGGCCTCCTCAGCGGCGCCATCGGCGGTCTGTTCCTCATGGGCATCTTCTTCCCGCGAATTGGTTCCCGTGCCGCTCTCATCGGTTTCCTCTGTGGCACCGCCACCGTCTTCTACATGAACTTCTGCACGCAGGCCAACTTCCTCCTCTTCGGCTTCGTCTCGATGCTCGTCAGCGTCCTCGTCGCCCTCCTCCTCAGCATCTTTATGCCTCAGAGAGAGGAACAGAAGGGGCTGACGTGGAAGACATTATAGACCCACCCCTCACCCTCCCTGTGAGGGAGGGGGTGGTCACCGTTCAAGGATAGTAAACTCATTAAATCATCATTACATCATAATGAACAACAACAATTCCTCAATTCATTCTACTCCCCTCCATAACAGGGAGGGGCAGGGGGGTGGGTCTTTTAGACAATTGGCCGACCTGTATAAATCTGAATTATTGGACCGCGTGGTCCCCTTCTGGCTCAACAAATCCCAAGACACCGAGTTTGGTGGCTATTTCACCTGCCTCGACCGCGACGGCTCGGTCTATGACACCGACAAGTTCATCTGGCTTCAAGGCCGCGAAGTATGGATGTTCGCAAAACTCTACAACACCGTAGAACCCCGCCAGGAGTGGCTCGATGCCGCCATTCAGGGTGCTGAATTCCTGAAGAAGTACGGCCACGACGGCAACCTCAACTGGTACTTCGCCCTCGACCGCGAAGGTCATCCCCTCGTGGAGCCCTACAACATCTTCTCCTACACCTTCGCCGTCATCGCCTTCGGTCAGCTCAGCATTGCCCTCGCCACCGCTGCCAAGGCCAATCCTGCGTTGGTGTGCGGCGGTTTTCCCGCCGCAGAACTCTCTGCCGACTACGCCTCCATTGCCAAGCGCACCTTTGACATCGTCCTCTCCAAGACCGACAACCCCAAGGGCAAGTGGAGCAAGGCCTCCCCTGGTGCCCGCTCGCTGAAGACCTTTGACCTGCCGATGATTCTATGCAACGTCTCCCTCGAAATCGAGCCCCTTTTGGAGCCTGCCTTCCTGCAGAAAGCCATTGACGACTGCTTGCACGAAGTGATGGACGTCTTCTATCGCCCCGAACTCGGGCTCATCGTCGAGGCGCTGGGCAAGGACGGCAACCTCGTTGACTGCTTCGATGGCCGCAAGCTCAATCCCGGTCACGCCATCGAAGCGATGTGGTTTGTGATGGATTTGGGCAAGCGTCTGAACCGTCCGAAACTTATCGAGCAGGCCGTAGAAATCTGCCTACAAGAAGTGGAATACGGCTGGGACAAGGAGTTCGGTGGCGTCTTCTACTTCATGGACCGTTTGGGTAAGCCCCGTCATGAACTGGAGTTCGACCAGAAGCTGTGGTGGGTGCACCTCGAAACCCTCATTTCCCTCATCAAGGGCTACCAGCTCACTGGCGACCAGCGTTGCCTCGATTGGTTCCAACGCGTTCACGACTACACGTGGAGCCATTTCCGTGATGCCGAATATCCTGAATGGTACGGCTACCTCAACCGTCAGGGTGAAGTCCTCCTGCCCCTGAAGGGCGGCAAGTGGAAGGGCTGCTTCCACGTTCCCCGTGGCCTCATGAACGTCTGGAAAATCCTCGAAGACCTCGCTTCCCGTTCCTGACGTCCCGCACTCAAATCGTATCTTTGCAGCGAATAAACCTAAATATGAAGACTATGTATAACAGGGAATACACTCCGAATAGAATCCTGGATTTGAAGGATAATGAGATTTTTGTGTTCGGAAGCAACCTCGCAGGTGCTCACGGCGGTGGAGCTGCATGGGTGGCTCACGAATATTTTGGTGCGATATGGGGACAGGGAGTAGGTCTGCAAGGGCGGAGCTACGCCATTCCGACCATGCATGGTGGTGTGGAAGCTATCAAGCCCTATGTCGATGAGTTCATAGAGTTTGCCAAGAACCATCCCGAGTATAAGTTCCTCGTGACTCGTATTGGCTGCGGCATCGCAGGCTTCAGGGACGAGGAGATAGCTCCGCTGTTCGCGGATGCTATCGATGTAAAGAACGTGATTCTGCCCAGAGAGTTTGTAAATATTATCATCTGATTATGCAAGCAAGAGAACAAGAAGGTCTGACTGCCTTAGGCAAGAAGACGGAATATAAAAGCGATTATGCTCCGGAAGTGTTGGAGACCTTTGTGAACAAGCATCCGGATAATGACTATTGGGTGCGCTTCAACTGTCCCGAATTCACCTCGCTTTGTCCCATCACGGGACAACCCGACTTTGCCGAAATCCGCATCAACTACCTCCCGGGCGAGCGGATGGTGGAGAGCAAGAGCTTGAAACTCTATCTGTTCAGTTTCCGTAATCATGGCGACTTCCATGAGGACTGTGTGAACGTCATCATGAAGGACCTCATACGCCTGATGGATCCCAAGTACATCGAGGTCATCGGCCTCTTTACTCCCCGTGGCGGCATCAGTATCTATCCCTACGCCAATTACGGCCGCCCGGGTACCAAATATGAGGAAATGGCGCAGTACCGCCTTTTGCACCACGACCTCTGACCTCTTTCACCCTCTGCTTTCCATCGTTCCTTTCCTCCGACTTTCTCTTCAAGAAAATGATTGATAATGATTTCTTGCCCCTGTTCCGTAACCAAGGGCTTCGTGCTATTGATTCGTCCTTTACAGGTGTTGAGCCGTCTTCGGATGTTTTCTTCTGTCTGCGGCAGAATGCTCAGGAGTGGGGTACGGTCTTCGTAGATGTGGTGGACAAGTCTGGAAAAAACGTGAATCCCAGCAGTAGTGGGCAGGCAGGGGATGTCGCCACCGTGCTTAGGATGTTGGAGCAGATTCGTGAACAGCAACAGATGCAAATTTCGTGGGGGATGGAAGAAGGCGTGCGCCTTCATGAACATCCCTATCTGCTTCTTGCCCTGCTACGTTGTCCGAATCTTGTTGACCAGCAGATGCAACCACTTCACGTCCAGGAAGTGGACGCACATATCCAGTTGGCACTGTCGTTGTCCCAGGAAAAGTATCATCCTCAGTACCATGTGGACTGGGAGGAGAATGGCAATCGGCATTCTGAATCGTTCGTGCCATTGAACGATTGCTTTGTCATCACGCAGAATCATTGTATCATACCCGTTCCTTCGTTGGGCGGCAACTACCGACACCTCCCGTTCTTCACCACGCCTTTTCCGATGGATATGCTGGAACGGTGGCTTTCGGTCTTCTATTCTTATGTAACGAATGTAAGGCTGAATCTTGAGAACTATGAGCTTATCTGGGCGGACGAGCCGTTGTCTGCTGTTCCCACCGTGGTCATCGAGAAAGTCGATTCGGACATGGCACTCTGTCTGCGACTCACCGAGAGCATTCCTGATATGGACATGGACTTCGTGGAGCAGTTCTCGCCCACGGTGGTAGCCCGTGTGACGGATAATCGGTTGGTGTTCCTGCGCCATATTCGTCCCCTCGACCGTGACGCAGCCGCTGCTAATCTCAGCCGTATCATCCTCCGTTTTGCTCCCAGCCGTGCTGCCGCTCGCGAGGTTTGGCAAGATTCAGAGGGGCACTTTATTGTTCCCCCTGAGACGGCGCAGCCCTTCCTGCTGAAAGGCTTGCCCGATGTTGTTGCCCATTTCCATTTAATGGGTACCGACCGCTTGCGTGAGTACAAAGTGGTACCCCTAAAGCCACGACTCAGCCTCAGCCTTGGTTCGGGCATCGATTTTCTCGAAGGAACGGCTTCCGTCTGTTTGGGTAACGAGCAATTGTCGCTGGCGGAATTCCTCAGGCAATATCAGAGGAATCACTACATCCAGCTGACCGATGGCAATCGAGCCATCATCGACGAAGGCTATGTCCGCCGTCTGGAACGACTGTTTCATCGTGCCGAAAAGGGTGGGAGAGTGCGTGTATCCTTCTTCGACCTGCCCGAAGTGGAGGCGCTCTTGGACGAACGTCTGGAGGGCGAAGCCTTCAAACATCACCGCTCTTTCTACGAAGGTTTCAATGCTTTGGCCGAGCAGCGCCTGAGAATCTCGGGCGTGAAAGCCACCCTGCGTCCCTATCAACGGGAGGGCTTGAAATGGATTAATTATCTCTATGACAACGGATTCGGGGGATGCCTGGCTGATGATATGGGACTTGGTAAGACCCTGCAGACCATAGCGATGCTCGCTCGCATCTATCCTCGTGAGAAGACACCGTCGCTTATCGTCATGCCTCGCAGTCTGCTCTTCAACTGGCAGGATGAACTTCGTAAGTTTGCTCCTCAGCTGACCTATACTATCTATTATGGTACAGCCCGTAACCTCGATGAGGCCTGTAGGTCGCAGCTTGTGCTGACCACCTACGCCCTGGTGCGCAACGACATAGAACAGCTCAGACAGCGACCGTTCCATTATGTCATTCTCGACGAGAGCCAGAACGTGAAGAACATGCAGTCGCAGGCCAGTCAAGCTGTTTGTCTTCTTCAGGCCAGCCACCGACTGGCTCTCAGTGGTACGCCCATTGAGAACAACCTCATTGAACTCTACTCCCTCTTCCGCTTCCTCAATCCTGCTATGTTCGGGTCGGCACAGGATTTCAACCAGCGCTACGCCCTTCCCATCCAGCGCGACGGTGATGCAGAGGTCACCGAGAGCTTGCGCCGACGCATCTTCCCCTTTATCCTGCGTCGGCTCAAGCGTGATGTACTTGCCGAGCTTCCCGACCGCATGGATCAGACCCTCTACGTGGAGATGGAGGAAGACCAGGCACGCCTCTACGAACAGCGCCGACAGTATTATCAGCAAGCTATTTCCGCCAGCATTAGTTCTCAAGGTCTGGAGCGTTCGCAGATGTTGATGTTCCAGGCTCTTAGCGAACTGCGCCGTATTGCCTCCGTTCCCGAGAGCCTGACAGACGGACGTATAGCCTCACCCAAGGTGGAACGACTCCTGGAAGCACTCTCCGAAGCTGTGGAGGGAGGGCACAAGGTGGTCGTATTCTTCAACTTCATAGCTGGTCTTGAACTAGTGGGCGAACGACTGAATGAACTCGGCATCGATTTTGCCACTATGACAGGCAGCACCCACGACCGCCGTGCCGTGGTCACTCGTTTCCAGGAAGACAGCGCGTGCCGTGTCCTGCTAATGACGTTGAAGACAGGGGGCGTAGGTCTGAACCTCACTGCTGCAGATACCGTCTTCATCTTTGAACCCTGGTGGAACCGGGCGGCAGAGGAACAGGCTATCAACCGCCTCCATCGTATCGGTCAGATGACAAAAGTTATGAGCTATGCCCTCATCGTGCGAGAGACTATAGAGGAGAAAATTCGCTTGTTGCAAGAGCAAAAGACAGCCCTGACCGACGCCCTCATCAGTAGTGACATTCAGGGCAAGCGACTCAGCGAAGAAGACATAAAGTTTATACTTGGAAATTGAACGCTGGAAGATAATAATAAGAGATATGAAACCCTCGCAGATGTATATGTTCGATTTGGAGGAACCGCCGCAGGACGCGAATCCCCTGGTGTTCAAGGAACCTTCTGATGCAACGCTGAAGGCAACAATTTCTATATTAGACCGCAACTACACCAAGGCATATCTGGTAGACATGTGCCAAATGCTTCATCCCATGTTGAAGGGACATACATCCCTGAAGAAGCGTACGGCCAGTGGCGAAATTGTCGGCGCAGGGGAGTTGGCTCCGCTGACCAACGGCAATGCACCGAAGGCAAAGATTGAATATGCCTTGGCTTTCATTTTCTCCGAGTCAGAAAACCTGCGTCACTACATTAACATCCTTTCCGACGAGATGCGTGAACTATGGCGGCGGGTGCTCGTCCGTATGTATCTGCCTATGGAGGAAGTGCGAAGCGTGTTGAAAACCACAGATACTCTCTCGCCGCAGGAAACCCACCAAAACTACTATTATTCCTATCAGGAGCTCTCCTCCTGGAAACGTAGGGAGTTGCAATGGTTCAGAATCGTTAACCGACAGGGTAAGACAC
Source organism: Bacteroidaceae bacterium (assembly GCA_017535725.1). Classification (GTDB taxonomy): domain Bacteria; phylum Bacteroidota; class Bacteroidia; order Bacteroidales; family Bacteroidaceae; genus Physcousia. Next base: position 102,738 of record JAFXTO010000005.1, on the reverse strand, counting down.
GTAGTTCGTGGGGCTCTCGCGAGCAAGCCAGGTATCTCACCATCACCCCCTTTTTCCATCGCATTTTCCTCCCAATCTTCTATCCCGATGTCCAGGCTGACCATAGCCTCGCGGAACTGCCTGAAGGGGAGTTCCGCATCGTCAGCGGAGAGGTCTCAGCACTAAAAGGCTACCCTGTCATTGCCGCCATGTTGGCGGGTGGGGAACTGTCTCTCAGCTCAGGACGTTACCTCATCGCTGGCCAGAAAGTGGCACAGAAGCGCCTGAATATCGATGAGTTTGGCATCGGAGAAACCGAAGGCATGCACTCTGCGCTGTATGTCCAGTTATTGACGTTGCACCATTTCTACATTCGTGGAGGAACGCAGCCTACAGCTAACCAGTCATCTTATGAGAAGATCGTGACAGACCTTCTTCGTAATATAGGCCGTTTCCATCATTACATGCCGCTCTTCATCTTCACCCATATCAAAGGGTTGACGAAGGATGTCATTTCAGAAAATCTTTGTAGTATCCTGGCCGTTCGGGACTGCCAACTCCTGAAAGAGCACCCCCAGTCGTGGATTCCTATCCAAGATTTCTTTATGTCATCCATCCAGATAGCCGGCACGACTGATGTCCCCTTCCCACCGTTGGTCTTCTCTACCCGCCTTGACGACTACCGCATAGACATCGTCAACAAATACACGGGAGAGTCGTTGACCGTAGCAGACTACACCAGTCACTTTGGCTTCACCTTCCATCAGGGATTGTTGTATGCCCTCGCTGCCCTCGGTGTTGTGGAACTGGCCTGTTCTCCTACTGGTCAGTACCCAGTTCCTGTAGGGGACGAAACACAGGAGCATCCGCAACCCCTCTCGCCTTACGCCGCCATCGCCTATGCTCGCTTTACTCCGCTCGGACAGTATGCTTTGGGAGTCATCGCTGAATATGGGGCTCCGCAAACAGAGAAACAGGAACTCTTCCAACTCGATGACCAGTATCTTATTATCCGTGACCTCACGGCAGGTAAAGATAATCCTTATCTCGAAATCCTCAGGGATATTTCCCGTCACATAGGTGCCAGCCGCTATGAAGTCACCTCCCAGACCTTCCTTGCCCCTTGTTCCAACCGTGATGATGTGGAACAGCGCATCCAGAACTTTCACCGCTTCATCTGTCCCAAGCCGCCACAGCACTGGCAGGATTTCTTCGAGCAGTTGTTATCCCATTGCAATCCTCTCACTCCCAGCCGCCAGAGTTTCCACCTCTATATCATACCAGAGGATAACCACGAGCTGCAACGGCTCATAGCCACCGACTCCCAACTTCGACAGCTTGTCATTCGTGCCGAAGGCTTCCGCATCCTTGTTTCCACCACCGACCTCACCAAATTCTGCTCTCGCCTGAAAGCCCTCGGCTACCTCCTTTGACTCATCTCTCTTCGTAAGAAAAAAAGTTCACGTCAAAACTATCCGATCATTCCGATACATTCCGAAAAAATGTTGTATTAAAACTGTAAACCAACTATATTTCAATAAGTAGGTGTTCATAATAGTTGTATGTATTCCTACTTACATAGTTGGTTTACAGTTTATCGATATCCTCTGCTGTGAGTCCTGTGGTTCTATCTGGAGAGTCCTACCTGTTGGATAAACCGATGCTGCCTGCTTCATGAGGTGATGCTTCCTACTTCATCAGGTGATGCAGCCTACTTCGTTAGCCGATGAAGCCTGCTTCATAATGCGATGAAGCCTACTTCGTAAGCCGATGAAGCCTGCTTCGTTTTCTCGGAATGAATCGGAATGTATCGGAATGATCGGATAGTTTTTGCGCCAACTTTTTTCAAAAATGAAACTTCATGAGACAATGAAGCCTACTGCATCGGGCGATACGGTAGGCTTTATCGGTAATATACTAAGGTGTATTGTGTCAGGAATTCATGGAGATGAGGAATTCCTCGTTGGTCTTGGTGTCCTCGATGCGTTTCTTCAGTTCAGTCATGGCTTCGAGTGGGGTCATGTCGGAGAGGAATTTGCGGAGAATCCACATGCGATCCAGGGTGGTCTTGTCGTGGAGCAGGTCGTCGCGGCGTGTGGAGCTGGCGATGATGTTCACGGCGGGGAAGATGCGCTTGTTGGAGAGCACGCGGTCGAGCTGTAGTTCCATGTTGCCTGTTCCCTTGAATTCTTCGAAGATGACTTCATCCATTTTGGAACCAGTATCGATGAGTGCTGTAGCAATAATGGTCAGCGAGCCTCCGCCTTCGATGTTACGGGCGGCTCCGAAGAAGCGCTTGGGCTTATGAAGTGCCTGGGCGTCGACACCACCGGAGAGGATTTTGCCGCTGGCAGGTGCCACCGTGTTGTAGGCGCGGGCCAGACGCGTGATGCTGTCGAGGAAGATGACGACGTCGTGTCCGCATTCGACCATGCGCTTAGCCTTTTCGAGGACGATGCCGGCGATTTTTACGTGACGTTCGGCGGGTTCGTCGAAGGTGGATGCGATAACTTCGGCGTTGACGGTTCGAGCCATGTCTGTGACTTCCTCGGGGCGCTCGTCGATGAGCAACATCATGAGGTATGCCTCTGGGTGGTTGGCAGCGATGGCGTTGGCGATGTCCTTCATCAACAGGGTCTTACCAGTCTTGGGCTGAGCTACGATGAGTGCTCGCTGTCCCTTTCCGATGGGGGCGAAAAGGTCTACGACACGCACGCTGGTGGGGTCGCTGTAGCCTCGGCAGAGTTGGAACTTCTCGTCGGGGAAAAGGGGCGTGAGATGCTCAAAGGCCTGGCGGTCGCGTATGCGGGCAGGGTCGACACCGTTGACGCTGTCTATTTTCAGGAGGGGGAAGTATTTCTCTCCTTCGCGTGGTGGACGTACGCTGCCTTCGACGACGTCGCCGGTCTTGAGACCATACTGCTTGATTTGCTGCTGGCTGACGTATACGTCATCGGGGCTGGCGAGGTAGTTGTAATCAGAACTGCGCAGGAAGCCGAAGCCCTCGGGAGTCGTCTCCAGTACGCCTTCGCACTTGACGAGGTCGCCAAAGTCGTAGACGGCAGGTTGCTGAGGCTGCTGAGGCTGTTGGGCTGGTGCGGCGGCTGGTGCGTTGTCGGGCTGGGCGATGGATGTGAGGTTCTGGATATAGGCGGGTATCTGAGGCTGAGGCTCAGTTTCGAGGTATGTGTTCCCGTATTCGGGTATTTCGGGTATGGGTCGCAGGATGATGAAGTCGGGTTCGTTGGCCTTGAAGAAAGCGTCCACGTCTTCTTGCGTGAATGGGGGGACTGGTTCTTCTGGATTGTCGGAGACTGGGGCCTCGGTGGTGGGGATGATATCCTCTGTAGAACCTTCGGGCATGATAGCGGGAGAAAGGTCGGCGGGGAATTGCTCCTCTGCGGATTCGCTGGACGCTACGACTGTCGTGTAGGGTTCGGTATCGGTCGAGATGGCTGATACCTCGTCAGTTGTTGGCTTCTTGTCTTCCTTGTCTTCGGCTTCAAAGAGCATAAGCTCTGCTTGCTGGGCGGCTGCACGTTCAGCTTCCTTCTCCGCCTTGGATTTGCGTCCGCGTTTCTTGGGTGCCGGGGGGGCGTCTTCGAGCTGGGCGGCCTTCGCCGGTTCTTCTTGTGGAGTAGCGGGGGTGGCTGTGTCTTTCTTTGCTTTCTTGGGCTTTGGAGTCTCTTTAGATTCCTGAGAGGACTGGGACTCTTGGGACTGCTGAGCTTCTGCGTCCTTCTCTGCCTTGGACTTGCGTCCTCGCTTCTTGGGCTTCTCCACTGGTCCGACGACGACGTTTTTGCTTTCTGCGTCGATGACGGCGTAGATAAGGTCCATTTTTTCGGTATCCGATTTCACGGGAATGTCTAATGACCTGGCGAGAACAATAAGCTGTTCGTCCGTCAGGGCTTCGAGTTCACTTTTTGTGTGCATAGTGTATGGGGTTCATCAAAAAATACGAAAGGTAGGGAAGCCGTACCTTAGTGAATAGTCTGTAGGATGGATTTTGTTGTAAACTACGAGCGAAAACACGCTTTTACGTGTCTTCCTTCATAAAATCGTGCGCAAAGGTACGCTTTTTCCTTGAATCATCAAATTTTATCAGATATTTTCTTTACTTTTGCCCCCAAAAATGTGAATAATGGCAGCAGTAAACCCTTTTTTGCAAGTCGATGACCTCTCTTTCTCGGTAGGTGACAAGGAATTGTTCCACCATATTAGCTTTGGTATAGCCGAAGGACAACGCATCGGTCTCATTGCCCGAAACGGAACGGGAAAGACTTCGCTGTTGAATATCATTGCAGGTAAGGAACAGCCCGAGGGCGGTTCGGTCATTTTCCGCCGTGACCTGCGTGTGGCTTACCTCGAACAGACGCCGACGTATCCAGCTGAGATGACTGTCATGGAGGCATGTCTCTGGCATTGCAAGGAAGAGCCGAGGCGCATACAGGAATACCTAACGAAGCTTAGGATTACAGACCACGACCAGCCGATAGGCCACCTCTCAGGAGGTCAGCTCAAGCGAGTGGCACTGGCCAATGTGCTCTGTCAGGAACCCGACCTGCTGATTTTGGATGAGCCCACGAATCATCTGGATTTGCGGATGATAGAGTGGCTGGAGACTTATTTGGGTCGTTCGACGATGACCCTGCTGATGGTCACTCACGACCGTTACTTCCTGGATCGAGTGTGCTCCGTCATCCTCGAATTGGACGACCAGACGCTGTACACCTATCGCGGCAACTATGCCTACTATCTCGAGAAGCGGCAGGAACGCATAGATGTGGCATCGGCTGAGGTCGCGCGCGCGAATAATTTATATAGGAGAGAACTCGAATGGATGCGCAGCACACCCCAGGCCCGCAGCCACAAGGCCCGCTACAGGGAGGAAGCCTTTGTGGATCTCGAACGTCGGGCCAGACAAAGGGTGGAGGAGGATACCGTCAGCTTGCAGCTGAACAGCACGTACATCGGCTCGAAAATCTTCGAGGCGGAGTATGTCAGCAAGACCTTTCCGGCACGTGAGGGCGAAGCAGGCAGCCGCGAGCGTGTTATCCTGAAGGATTTCTACTACAACTTCTCGCGCTACGAGAAGATGGGCATCGTCGGTGCCAACGGAACGGGTAAATCCACATTTATCAAGATGTTGCTGGGACTGGTAAAACCTGACAGCGGACGTTTTGTCATCGGGGATACGGTGCGTTTCGGGTATTTTTCGCAGGATGGCCTGCAGTTCGATGCTGCCGCCGGCGAAGCGATGGTTGTTGGGGTCCCTGTGTGGTACGATGAACGAACCAGGGTGATTGATGCCGTGCGTCGAGTGGCGGAATATGTGGACTTGGGAGGTGGTCGTCAGCTTTCGGCGATGCAGTTCCTACAGCATTTCCTCTTTACCCCTTTGCAGCAGCAAAACTATATCAATAAGCTCTCAGGTGGTGAGCGTCGTCGGCTGCAACTGTGCATGGTGCTGATGCAGAATCCAAACTTCCTCATCCTCGACGAGCCCACGAATGATCTGGATATTGCTACGCTGAACATCCTCGAAGACTATCTCGCTACTTTCCGCGGCTGTGTTATCGTTGTCAGCCACGACCGCTATTTCATGGATAAGGTGGTGGATCATCTGTTGGTGTTCCAGGGCGACGGAGTGGTCAAGGACTTCCCTGGGAATTATTCGCAGTTCCGCGAATGGGAGAAGGAGCAACAATCGACAGCTACGTCAAAGACCAAGGAACAAACCGTTTCCAAGTCGCGCGAAGCTGTTCAGTCGCGGACGGAAAAAGAGGGCGGTACGGATGCACGTCCCCGTCGTCTCTCCTTCAAGGAAAAGCGTGAGCTCGAAGCGTTGGAGGCAGATATTGCAGCACTCGAAGCGGAGAAGACACAACTGGAGGCAGACCTCTGTAGCGGAACGTTGTCGGTGGAGGAGTTGACCGAGAAAAGTAAGCGACTGCCTTTGCTGGCCGAGGAACTCGATGCCAAGGAAATGCGCTGGCTGGAGCTCTCGGAGATAGCGGGATGAAAAAAGTAGGTATTCAAAATTAGTTTAACCGTACAGGTCGAAACTAATTATGAACACCTACTTAATAAGGTTGGAGTCTTATGGGTTAACTTATGCGTGGCAGCCGGAGGTGGTGTGTGATGCCGCGAGGGAGTTCGTCGGCATAGTGCGAGACGATGATGAGGGTGATGGTGGGGTCGGCGCAGTAGTCTTCAATGATACGGGTGGCGAGTAGGCGGTTGGGGTCATCAAGGCCATGGAAAGGTTCATCGAGGATGAGGAGGTTGGGGGATTTGACGAAAGCACGGGCGAGGAGGCAGAGACGCTGTTCACCGCTGCTGATGCGGAGGAAGGTGCGGTTTTCCAGATGCTCGATGCCGAAGCGGCGCATCCACAGCAGACAGGTCTCGCGTTGTTCAGGACGAGGACGGACGTAGAGGCCCACGCTGTCATGTAACCCGCTGGCTACGATGTCGATAGTGGGGAGGTCGCGCATGTAGGCACGGTGCATTTCCGGGCTGACATAGCCGATGTGTCGCTTGATGTCCCAGATGCTCTCGCCCGTACCGCGGCGGCGTCCGAAGAGTTCAATGTCGCAGGCGTAGGCTTGTGGGTTGTCGGCACAGACGAGGCTGAGAAGGGTGCTCTTGCCAGAGCCGTTGGCTCCCTCCAAAGCCCAATGCTCGCCACGATGAACGGTCCACGAGAGGTCGCGGAGGATGGTGCGCTGACCATAGCGGATGGTGACGTGGGAGAAGCGGAGGACGGGCTTACTCGGCGGGGAAACTGCCGAGCAAAGACCCTCAAAGGGGACAGAGGGGGAGGGAGAAAAGGAGTCGGAGGGCCTTCTTTCATTTCTGGAGGGGGAAGGGGGGATGGAGGGACTAAATGTGTGGACTATTTTGAGGTGGTCGAGGCGGATGATGCGGTTGATGAAGTCAGGGATGTCGCTGTCGCGGGTCAGCAGCAAGATGACTTGCAGGTCTTGTTCGCGGATGAGTTGCTCCAGGGTGTCGCGCAGTTGTTGGCGGGCTTCGGGATCGAGGCCGATGAAAGGACTATCGAGGATGAGCAGGCGGGGAGAGGAGGCGAGGGCTCGCTGTAGCTGATACTTACGGAGTTCTCCGCTGGAGAGCGATATGATGTAGCGGCCATCGACTTTGGGCGTGGATTCGTCGATGTCGTGCTGGTTCCATCGTTGCTGGAGGTAATAGGTGGTGTCGCTGTCGCCGTAGGAATCGCGGAAGGTGAGGATGCGGATGTTGTCGCTGACGTAGCGGTGGGGGCTGCCTTCGAAGTGGTAGTGGACTTCGTTGGTGCCCAGCAGGGGATAACGCCCCGTGAGGATGTCGATGAGGCGCGACTTGCCAGAAGCGTTGGGACCCACGATGGCGATTTGCTCGCCCGGCATGATTTCTAGGTTCACAGGTTCCGCCATCCGGTAGCCTGGGTGACGGGGGATGCCGTTGATGATGGAGAGAATGGGGAGAGAATTCAATTGAAAAAGGAAAAAGGAAAGTGGAAACTGACGAATGGAAACTGGCAAATGGACAATTTATACCCCGTGGACTTTGTCTTTGTTCTTGCGGACGAAGTCTTTCCAGGACTTGGCTCCACCGCTGGTGGTGGGGCGTGAACTCTCGATGAAATGGCAGTAGGCGGCAGCGAGGCCGTCGGTGGCGTCGAGCCAGGGAAGCATGGTTTCCTCTGGAATCTTCAACATCTGTCGCAACATGTAGGCCACCTGTTCCTTGGAAGCAGAACCGTTGCCCGTGATGGCCATCTTGATTTGCATGGGAGCGTACTCCTTGATGGGGACTTGGCGACTGATTGCAGCGGCCATCGCTACGCCCTGAGCACGTCCGAGTTTCAACATGGATTGCACGTTCTTGCCGAAGAAAGGAGCCTCGATGGCCACTTCGTCGGGGAGGTAGCCTTCAATGATGCTGGTGATGCGCTCGAAGATGTGTCCGAGTTTTAGATAGTGGTCGGCGAACTTGCGCAGGTCGATGACACCCATTGTCACCATCTCTGCCTTCCGTCCACAGACTTTGAGGATGCCGTAGCCCATGATGGTGGTTCCTGGGTCAATGCCTAATATGATGCGTTCGGTGTCCATATTAACTTTCCGTGATTACTTCCATCATGGTGGAGAATCCGAGGACGCGTCCCTCAAATGTGTTATTGAGTTCCTCGCCAAGGGCTTTCCCCTGTTTGACGAACCAGTAGTGGAGGCGTGCTGTACTCTCCACTTCAAACTGGAGGGCGAAGCACTCGGAGTCTTCTTCCTTGTGCGAGAGAATACGCGACAGTCGTCCGTTCTTCAAGAATCCAAAATCCCGTACGCGCGGGAACATTATTTCATGAACCCAGACGACGAAGTTCCGTGCGTCTGTAATGGGCATCTGATAAGTGGTATTGTAGAGAATCATGGTGCAAAAGTAAGGAAAAAGACCCACAAAAGAGGCTTTTTAACGCTTTTTTTATCTCTTTGTGCTATCATTTTGCAAAAAAGAAGATACTTTTGCACGCGAAAAGCGTGCTTTTCGTATTCAAAACCACAGAAATATCGAATCATAAAAATAACAAAACACATGAAAAAGATGCTCTTTTATTCCCTTCTGTTGGCTGCCTCCGTATGGAGCTTGCAGGCTCAGGAACCTCAGAAGACTACCGTCAACGTCGCTCAGGAACAGAACGACGAAAAGGTTGCAGAAATCAAGTTCGACACATTGACGTATGATTTCGGATCGTTCAGCGAGAGCGAGGCCGTCGTTTCCTGCGAATTTGCTTTCACGAATGTGGGCACAGCCCCGCTGGTCATTCATCAGGCTATCTCCAGCTGTGGTTGCACGGTACCTGACTATACGAAGACACCCATCAAGCCCGGCGAGCGTGGTGCCATCAAGGTGACCTACAACGGTAAAGGAAAGTTCCCCGGTCAATTCCGCAAGGTTGTCACCGTGCGCTCGAATGCAAAGGAGAACAAGGCCGTAAACCTCTATATCAAAGGAAACATGACTCCCGATGAGGAGCAGAAGTAATCATTGTAAAAATCCTAAATCATGAGACGTGTATTATATATAATAGGTGTACTTTTCCTCTCTGCCGGAGTCGTTATGGCTGCCAGTAAGAAGAAGGTTCAGGCGGCGGAGAACCCGCTGGGTGACGGTCAGAGTGACCGTGCTTATTGGGTAGAACTGGCTTACACGATGGCTGCTCCCGTATTAGAGAATATGGCCAACGGCACGCTCCAAAAGAATATGAAGCTGGAACTCTCGCCTACCTGGGACAACCGCGACAAGAAGGTCGCCTACATGGAGTGCTTCGGACGACTTATGGCCGGCATCGCTCCGTGGCTGACCTTGCCTGATGACGATACACCCGAAGGGCAGAAACGCAAGCAACTACGCGAATGGGCTCTGCAGGCATACAAGAATGCCGTGGACCCCGAAAGCCCTGACTATCTTGGATGGACGAGTGGTGGACAGACTTTGGTGGATGCTGCATACGTCGTTGAGAGTCTGTTCCGCGGCTACAGTGCCCTCTGGGAACCCCTTGATGACCTCACCAAACAACGGTATATCAAGGAACTGCAAGGCCTACGCCGCTACGACCCGCCTTACACCAACTGGTTGCTGTTCGTGGGTATGGAAGAGGCTTTCCTGATGTATGTTAACGGAGGTCCTGACGCCTTCCGCATCAAGATGGCGATGTCGAAAGCCGAGGAATGGTATATTGGCGACGGCCTGTACAGTGATGGTCCCAGCTTCGCTTTCGACTACTACAACGCCTATGTCATCCAACCAATGTATACCGAGTGCTTGCAGATGGTAGCAGCCAAGCAGCCCAATAACACTTATCTCATCCGTTCGAAGGGCGACAAGCGCAACGGTGCCAAGAACCGTCTGGAAGTGGTGACGAAGCGTATGCAGAAGTACAGCGTTATCCTCGAGCGATTCATCTCGCCCGAAGGAACGTTCCCGGTTGTTGGCCGTTCCATTCCCTATCGTTTGGCCGTGCTTCAGCCACTGGCTCAGTTGGCATGGATGAAGCAACTGCCTGAAGAACTGCACAACGGACAGGTCCGCGCCGGTATTACCGCTGTGATGAAACGCATGTTCGAGGGCAAGGGTAAGACGAACTTCACCGAGGACGGCTACCTGACCATCGGTTTCGTAGGCTCACACCCGAACGTGGCCGATTGGTACACCAACAACGGTTCGCTCTACATGACCAGCCTCGCCTTCATGCCACTAGGCCTGCCTGCCGACGATCCTTTCTGGACAGACGCTCCCGAGAAGTGGACGTCGAAGAAGGCGTGGGAAGGTGACGACTTCCCGAAAGACCACAAGTGGGACATCAACCGCGAAATGCTCTACTGGGAATAAATTTCTATATCTGATATAAAACGAAAAAGGAGGAACACGCAATGTGCTCCTCTTTTTTCGTGATTCGCCCGAATGGCCTAAGAGTGTTGGAGAAGAAGTCTTTACGGCTTGAGATAGCGGTCTCCCGTCTGCTCGATGATGAGACGGCGGTAGCGTTCGGGGTAACCAGTACGGATGAGAGGCACGTGATCGCCACCTGCTGTCTTCTTGTATTCTCCGTTCTCTTCGGGCTTGATGGCCATGTCGTTGTACTTCACGATGATGCGCTCGAATAGTTGACGCCAGCGGTCCATCATCAGCCCAGAGGCACGGGAGGTGTAATCCGTCAGATAGCTCACGGCTTCACGCTGCGACATGGTCTGTGCTTCGGCTTCCGTACGCTGTTGCAAGGTCTCGAAGTCTGTGTCGAGGCGGTTGCGGGCATCGCGCAGCTCGGGGAAGAGCTGGCAGTAGCGCGGATAGACGAAGTTTGAGAGGGCGTTGGCGAGCCAGTAGGCACTTTTCAATGAGAAGGTGAAGGGATCTGCTGTCTTCTCGGCGTAGGGCTCAGGGCAGATGGTGGAGCAGCAGTAGACGGGGGCGTAGGCTACCATATTGGCATCGTCGAAACCACACCAAAGGACGCCACCGACGTGGTTGGGAAGCCAGGAACGCAGTTGGGCGAGGTAGGTGACGGCGGTCTGCTGGGTGCTGATGGGACGCTCATTGAAATACTTCTTGCCATCAACCTCGAAGGTGAGTGGAGTGGGGCGGTAGGGTGCCTCATAAGGGCCGGCTCCGATATCGGATGTCATGTCCATAGGAGTACCTTCGAAGTGGTCGCGCATGGCTTGCTTGAGGGCGTTGAGGCTGACGAGGGTGTCGGGCTTCATGCACCAGGGCATTTCCTCGGTGTTCTCTTCTATTCCTAATGCGTAAGGCAAGTATTTGTCCATTCCGACGCAAAAACGGTTGAAGAACGTCCAGACGCGGGCTTCGCAGATGCGACGGCCGCTGAAATCATTGGGGGCGTATGCATCGCGGAACGAGAAGTCGGCATCCTTACCAGTAAAGTATCCTTTCTCTCGGGCGAAGCTGATGACGTCCTTGGAGTAAACGCAGTTGGCGGGATCCTTGAGGGGGAAACGGGTGATGCGGGCTTGGTTGGCGTGACCCGTGATGCAGTCGTCGGGCAGACGGCGAGCCACCCATACAGCACCTTTGCGGCCAGGCCCTTTTCCTATCATCTCCAATACCCACACCTCATTAGGGTCGGCGATGGTAATGCTTTCTCCCTCAGAGCGGTATCCGTATTCCTCCACTAACTTGGCCCACACATCGATGGCTTCGCGGGCGGTACGGGCACGTTGGAGGGTGACGTACATCAACGAACCGTAGTCAAGCAAGCCTGTCGTGTCTGTCAACTCCTCACGACCACCAAAGGTCGTTTCCATGATGCTGAGTTGGTGCTCGTTGATTTGTCCGATAACGTTATAAGTGTGGGCTACTTCTGGTATTTCGCCGAGGTAGTTGTTTGTCTCGTAGTCGTAGAGGGATCGGGTCTCGCCTGGTTGGTGGTCGGCGGCTGGGTAAAAGTGGAGGTAGCCGTAGGAGCCGTAGTCGTCGGCGCTGTAGGTTATCATGACGGAGCCATCGGCAGAGGCTTTCTTGCCTACGATGAGGTTTGTACAGGCGTAACCTACTATCCCACAGACGATGGTAAACAGGCAGCTAATAAATAATCTTTTCATAAGTAGGTACTTGCTTAGTCGTCATTGTCTTTGTCGCGTCCTTCAATCTTGCTCATCTTGTCGTTGGAGAGGTCGAAGGCATACCAGACTTTCTTCATCTTCAGGATTTTTGCGAACTCGGCGTAGTATTTCTTCTTGACTGCAAGTTCCTTTGTCTCGGCCTCGAACTTGGCGTCGAGCAGCTGTTTGGCTTGGCCGTCGGTGATGGTTCCTGCCTTTTCGGCAGCTTTGTATTTGTCCTTGAGGTCGTCATACGGATCATTGCAGGCTTTCTTTTCGGTGAGATAGGCTTTCAGGATAGGGGCAAACTTGGCCTCTGTCTGTTTGTCTAACTTCAGGTTGCGGAGTGTGTACTCATAACGCTTTTCCAATTTACTCTTGGCAAGGACACTGCTAGGGGTGGCCAGCAAGGTGAAGGCCACCACGAGGATGAGGATTTGTTTCATTTTTTCTTATGGGGTTTATGGTTTTTGTTTTTTAGGGAAGAATAGGACTCATGGGAATCATGGGTTTTGTGGGTCTTATGGGTCTTATGGGTCTCATGGGCCTTATGTGGGTCATGGGCCTTATAAGTCTCATTGTCAAAAAGCTGTTTGAGCAGGTCTGGGCGGCCTATGCGGCGTAGTTCTTGTTCGATGCGCCGACGTTCTTCGGGACGGTACCAGAAGAAGAACATGCGCTGAGTCTGCTTCTCGGCGGGCGTGCGGGCACAGAAGACGGGTTGAAGGGTGTCGGGGTCATAGCCGGTGGCCCACATCGTAGTGGCTGTGGTCATCGGGGTGGGCGTGAAGTCCTGCACCTGTTCCAACTGGAAGTCAAGCCGACGTGTCTCGATAGCTAACTGTACCATATCTTCCTCGCGACAACCCGGATGTGAACTGATGAAGTAGGGGATGATTTGCTGGCGCAGACCTGCTTGGCGGTTGATGTCATCGAAGCGACGCTTGAAAGCATGGAAGAGACGGAAGGAGGGCTTCCGCATCAGTGAAAGCACGGTGTCGGAGGTGTGCTCTGGAGCAACTTTCAGGCGACCGCTGACGTGATGAAGAATGAGTTCGCGGGTGTAGTCGGCGGCGGCTTTGTTGAGAGCCTCGTCTTTCCAATCATGCAGCAGAAGATCATAGCGGACACCGCTTCCGATGAAGGCACGTTTGATACCTGGAACCTGAGCTACAGCATGATAGATGTCAAGCAACGGACGGTGGTCGCCACAGAGGTTGGGGCATACCTCTGGGTGGATGCATGAGGGGCGATGGCACTTGCGACAGGCTTTCTGGTTGCGACCCTTCATCCCATACATATTGGCTGAAGGTCCTCCGAGGTCGGATAGGTAGCCTCGGAAGTCGGGCAGGTGGGTGATGGCCTCCACTTCCCGGAGGATGCTTTTCTTGCTCCGACAGACGACGAACTTGCCCTGATGTGCAGAGATGGTGCAGAAGGCACAGCCGCCGAAGCAACCGCGGTGCATGTTCACCGAAAAGCGAATCATCTCGTAGGCGGGGATGCGTTTGTCCTTGTATTTGGGATGAGGCAAGCGCGTGTAAGGAAGGTCGAAGCTGTGGTCTATCTCCTCGGTGGTTATTGGAGGGTAGGGTGGATTGACGACTACCCACTGGCTGCCTGTCTGCTGGATGAGACGTTGTGCCTCGTAGCGGTTGCTCTGTTCTTCGATGAGGTGAAAATCTTCGGCATGGAGGCGAAGGTTAAGAAGGCATTCCTCGAAAGAGTGGAGAACGATGTCATCAGGACGGATGCCGCCGGGAATAGAGGCGGCGGAGGAGTGGAGGGTGACGGTTTGAGGGATGGGGGAGAAGGGACCGGCGGGAAAACCGCCGGGCACCAACGAAGGGTGAGAGGAAGATGAGGAAAAGGAAGATGAGGGCGAGGAAGATGAGGAAGAGGACGAGAAAGATGACGATGAGGAAGAAGAGAGAGAGGAAGTGGATACATTGCCGGCTATCAGTTGGCGGAAGGCGGCGGAGGTGAGGAGGGCGTTGCCTTCGTCGTCATAGGCGAGGTCGGGATGCCTGCTGTCGAGTAGGTCGAGGACGCGGTGGGTGAGTTCCAGCGTAGGCTGCTCGCCCATGCCGTAGATGATGCAGTCGGCACCGCTGTCCACGAGGATGCTGGGGCGGAAACGCTCCTGCCAGTAGTCATAGTGCATCAGACGACGCATGGAAGCCTCGATGCCGCCAAGGACTACAGGGACATCGGGGAAGAGGCGCTTGACGATTTGGGTATAGACGATGGTGGGGTACTCGGGTCGCAGGTCGTGGCGTCCGTCAGGGCTGTAGGCATCCTCGCTTCTGAGCCGTCGGGCTGCAGTGTACTTGTTGACCATCGAATCCATGCAGCCGGGTGCCACTCCAAACCATAGCCGCGGACGTCCTAATTTCTTGAAGTCGCGGAAGTCACCGTGCCAGTCGGGCTGGGGGATGATGGCCACGCGTAATCCCTCAGCTTCCAGCAGCCGTCCGATGACCGCAGCACCAAACGATGGGTGGTCTACATAGGCATCGGCACTCAGCAAGATGACATCTGCTTGCTCCCATCCGCGCAGTTGCATTTCGCGGCGGGTGGTAGGGAGGAAGTCGGTGAGCTGAGGCTGGGTTGTTGTCATGGAGGAGGAGGGAAAGGATGCCCCATCGAACGGATTGATGGGAACACAGGGGATGGGGTGTAGAGCTATCTCTGGAGGATGCGGTCGAGAAGGTCTTTGTTGATGGCCAGGAGCTTACGCTGCTGGGATTTGATGTCGCTGGTGATTTGGTCGTAGAGATCCTGAAAGATATGGAGCATGGGGGCTTGCGGCTTCTTTTCAGCAGATTCGTTGACCACCACCTGCAAACCCTTGGGCACAAGGCGAATCTCGATGTCGGTTCCGGCTTCGGCAGGCTCGCCATCGAAGTGGATAACACCCGGTAGTGAGCGGTGGACGTGGAGTGAACGGCATTGGAAGGTGCGAATGTGGGAGTTCGTGTCCAGCGTCTTGTTCAGCATCTGCATGACGATTTGCGGAGCCTTGATGACGTTGAAAGGCTCTATGATGGTCACGTCGAGCAGGCCATCGGACATGGATGCCTGAGGGGTGATATAGAAGTTGTTGCCGTACTGCGAGGCATTGCCGCATGCGATGAGGAAGGCTTTGTAGTGTTCTTTCTGTCCGTCAAGTTCGAGTTCGTAAGTTTCCGGTTCATAGGAGAGTCCGCCTTTCAGGGTGTTCTCGATGTAAGTGATCAGTCCTCGCTTTCCGCTGGTGGCGAATTTCTCGCTGATGAAGGCATCGAATCCCATGCCGCAAGTGCAGAAGAAAGGTATGTCGTTGATGATGCCGTAGTCCAGAGCCTTGATGTCACATCGTGCGAGCACTTCCAGGGCCTTGTCCGGATTCATGGGAATCTGTATGTGACGTGCAAGTCCATTTCCACTACCCATGGGTATGATGGCGAGTGCCGTCTGTGTGTGACAGAGCGAACGAGCGACCTCGTTGACGGTTCCATCGCCTCCGATAGCGGCACAGACATCGAAGGCGTCCTCGGCTGCTTGCAGGGCAATCTCGGCCGCGTGGCCTCGGTGCTCTGTCCAAGCCACCTCCCATTCGAATCGTTCACGTGGGAGATAATGGGGCAGCGATTCGATGATGGAACGCTTGTCGTGCGTTCCCGCAATGGGGTTTGCTATGAATAGTATTCGTGTTTTGTCCATAAAACGGTGCAAAGATAGTGTAAAGTTAATGAATAGGACCAAGAAAATGCCCAAAAATAGAATAATTGAGCAAGGAAATGGAGATTTTATACACAAATTAGCTTCTACTCCAAAATATTTGTGTACCTTTGCGCCGCAAATTACGTAATGAAGAAAACATACACCTTATTATAATATGGGAATATTACAAGACAGACTGGCTAAGTACGACCGTCCTCAGAAGTATAAGAAGATGGGCATTTACCCTTATTTCCGTGAGATTGAGGGTAAGCAAGGTACTGAAGTCATTATGGAAGGTCATCGCGTGTTGATGTTCGGCTCGAATGCCTACACGGGATTGACGGGCGATGAGCGCGTTATTCAGGCTGGAATCAAAGCCATGGAACAATACGGTAGCGGTTGTGCAGGTTCCCGTTTCCTCAACGGAACGCTGGATTTGCATGTGCAACTGGAGAAGGAGTTGGCCGAATTCATGGGTAAGGATGAGGCCATGTGTTTTGCGACCGGTTTCACCGTAAATAGCGGTGTGCTGGGTGTGCTGACCGACCGCCACGACTACATTATCTGTGACGACCGCGACCACGCCAGCATCGTGGACGGCGTTCGCAATAGCTTCTCCCACCGCCTGAAGTACAAGCACAACGATATGGAAGAGCTTGAGGCGTTGCTGAAACGTTGCCCAGAAGATTGTGTGAAGCTTATTGTCGTTGACGGTGTCTTCTCCATGGAAGGAGACCTGGCTCCCCTGCCGAAGATTATTGAGCTGAAGAAGAAATATCCTGGTACTGCCGTTATGGTTGACGAAGCTCATGGTCTAGGTGTCTTTGGTCGTCAGGGTCGCGGGGTCTGTGACCACTTCGGAGTGACCGATGACGTGGATCTCATCATGGGTACTTTCTCCAAGAGCCTTGCCTCCATCGGTGGCTTCATTGCAGCAGACAGCAGCATCATCAACTACCTGCGTCATCATACTCGCACATATATTTTCTCAGCCTCCTGCACTCCCGCTGCTACGGCTGCAGCCCGCGAGGCCCTGCACATCATCCAGCAGGAGCCCGAGCGCATCCAGCGTCTGTGGGATGTCACGAACTATGCCTTGAAACGTTTCCGTGATGCTGGCTTCGAGATTGGTGAGACCGAGAGTCCCATTATTCCGCTTTATGTCCGTGATGTGGACAAGACTTTCGCAGTCACCAAGCTGGCCTTTGATGCCGGTGTGTTCATCAATCCAGTTATTCCGCCCGCTTGCGCTCCGCAGGACACGCTGGTGCGCTATGCCTTGATGGCTACCCACACGAAAGAGCAGGTCGATGAGTCCGTAGAATCCCTCTCGCGCGTCTTCCGTGAACTCGATATTATCAAGTAAAAGTCCTTTTGAACGATAAAAATGGGTGAAAAGTCGAAAAAGTAGACGAAAAGTTTGGCTGTTTCGCGAAAAGTCGTTACCTTTGCACCCGCAAAACGGAAAGCACACCTGATACAGAGCCATTCTGAACATCATTTGGGTGCTCCTCCGAAGTCGAAAGAAAGTTGCGTCCTTAGCTCAGTTGGTAGAGCAATTGACTCTTAATCAATGGGTCCAGGGTTCGAGCCCCTGAGGGCGTACTTTTAGGAGACAGATAACGCTAAGTTGCGTCCTTAGCTCAGTTGGTAGAGCAATTGACTCTTAATCAATGGGTCCAGGGTTCGAGCCCCTGAGGGCGTACATTAAAAGAGATGCCATTCCCCGTGAATGTCGTCTCTTTTCTTGGTTCATCCGACATGGCCATAATCTAATGGGTTGAACGATTTTGCCGAAAAAATTTGGTCGTCTGAGTTCTTCTTTATATCTTTGCGGCCGTTTTCGAAGACCTGATAGTGTTTACACCTTATATAATATATATAAAGAGATATGAGCAAACATAGAGAAGATTCGCTGGATTCGATACTCAGCCTGAATTCCACCAACGTGTGGGACGTCTCGGCAGAGGAGATAGCTGAACTCTGGGAAAAAGAGACGAAGGAGGAAAGCTTCCTTCCCTACGAGGAAAAGTTACTTAATATCATTCGTCTGGCCTACGAAGTGGTACATTTCAATCCGGACGATGAACGAGAGAGTGTGAAGTACCCGGCAGATGAATGGGCCATCTTTGCACGGATGGAACAGCGTAGGGGGTGTGTGGCTATTCGTCGTCGTACCATTTCGCGTTTGAGCGACCTCAGTTACGAGAATATCCGTCATATAACAGCTGCCACGTTGCTGGAACTGATAGATCGCAATTTCGGAGGCGGATGGGACAGTATTCCACTTTCTATAAGAGATATTATCGAAAGCGGTTTTGAAGTCTCCACGACGACCCTGCCTGCTTCCCGTATTCATGCTGCAGGTGGTACGCTTGAGAAAAAGGTGGCCGATGGCTTTGAAGTCCTCGAGGTGGCCAAGGGAAGTTGGATTGAAGCTATTTTCGCCAAGAAGAAAGCTCCCGCTACCAAGCTGCGCTTCTTCGCTGAAAATGAATATGACGAGGATGGCAACCGCATCCGTAGGCGTGGTGATGACGATGATGACGATGATGAGGATGACGATGACCTCATAGACGACGATGATGATGACGACGAGGATGAAGACGAGGAGATGGAGCCCACGGAAGGCGACGATACCTTCTATTCCAGCTTCGCTCCCGAGGCCGACGTGAAGGTGGACGATGATGACGACACCGGTGGACTCTCGGTGCTGGACTAATTCAGAAGTCCCTTCGGTCATTCATTCATGCATGCTATGCTGTTCCTGTTTGTTGCTGTAGCCTACTTCTTGTTTCTGGTGGGCGTTTCTCGGCTGACGGCAGGCCACCAAACCAACGATATTTTCTACCGCGGAGAGCGACGGTCCCCTTGGTGGGCTGTCGCTTTCGGTATGTTGGGGGCCTCGCTGAGTGGGGTCACTTTCGTCAGCGTTCCAGGCATGGTTCGTTTCTCCGACATGACGTACATGCAGATGTGTCTGGGCTTCATTCCAGGTTATCTCCTGGTCGCTTTCATCTTGCTTCCTGTCTACTACCGCTTGGGCTTGACGAGCATATACGGCTATTTGGAGCATCGCTTTGGGCTTCGTAGCTACCGTACGGGAGCCAGCTTCTTCTTGCTATCCAAGCTGTTAGGAGCTGCAGTGAGACTGTACTTGGTCTGCCTGATATTGCAGCGGGTGGTATTCGACTCGCTGGGCTGTCCTTTCTGGCTCTCGGCGGTCGTGATTCTGTTGTTGATCTGGTTTTACAGCCGTCGTGGGGGCATTGCCACGATTGTTTGGACGGACTGCATCCAGACGCTGGTTCTGCTTGTGGCTTTGGTGTTCATCGTTCGTGCTATCCTTCAAGCGGAAGGGTGGGGGATAGGTGAAGCTGTTAGCGTCGTCGCCGAGAATCCCATGAGCCGCATCTTCGAACTGTCGGACTGGACATCGCGCCAGTATTTCTGGAAACAGTTCCTCAGCGGAGCGTTCATCGTCGTGGTGATGACGGGTCTGGATCAGGACATGATGCAGAAGAACCTGACCTGTCGCACGCTGCACGACTCACAGAAGAATATGATAGTGAACAGTCTTCTCTACGTCCCTGTGAACCTGTTGTTCCTCGCCTTGGGCGTACTGATGTATGTTTTTGCCGCACGCCATGGAATCAGCCTTCCGACTGCTGGCGACGAGGTGATGCCTCTGCTATGTGCCAGCGGCTATTTGGGTCAGGTGGCTTTGCTGAGTTTCACCATCGGTATGGCTGCCGCTGCTTTCTCCAGCGCCGACAGTGCCCTGACGGCTTTGACCACCAGTGTCTGTATAGACCTTCTGCATCGTCCGGACGACGAGCACCTGCGCAGGCGTATGCATGTGGTGGTGACGGTGGTCGTGCTGTTGTGCATCCTTGTCTTCCGTGTCCTGAACAGCACCAGCGTCATCGATGCCGTTTACATCATCGCCTCCTATACCTATGGCCCTTTGCTCGGACTCTTTGCCTTTGGGCTGTTTGTCCCTTCGCGGATACGTCCTTCTGAGAAGGCTGTTCCCTGGATTTGCATTGCCTCCCCTGTGCTGTGTTTTGCGCTCTCTCAAGTGGCTGCTTCGGCTTGGAATTACCACTTTGGCTACGAGTTGTTATTGATAAATGGTAGTTTAACGGCGCTCGGATTGTGGTTGAGTACGTTATTTTTATTTAAAAAGGCCGTTGTTTCCTGATTTCTTTGTACTTTTGCGGCCATGAACATAAAAAAGAAAAAGAATCGGTGGATAGTTCCCGAAGGGCGGGAACTGACCGAAATGGACCGTATCATATTAGCAGCTCAGGAGCGTGGAAAGATAGTCCCTACGCGCGAGCTCATCAAGACTCCCGAGCAGATTGAGGGCATACGTCGTGCGGGTGTTGTCAATACTGGAATACTCGATATGTTGACTGACCGCATTGAAGAAGGCATGTCTACTCAGGACATCGATGACCTCGTGGCCGAGTACACGGCGGCGCATGGAGCCAAGTCTGCCTGTCTGGGCTACGACGGGTTCCCACGTTCGTGCTGCACGAGTGTGAACGAGGTCGTTTGTCATGGAATCCCGAATGATTGGGAAATCCTTGAGAAAGGAGATATCATCAACGTGGATGTTACCACCATCCTCGATGGTTACTATGCTGACGCCTCTCGCATGTACATCGTTGGCGGGCAGACGACGAAGAAGAAGCAACGGCTGGTGGAGGTGGCCTGGGAGTGCCTGAAGATTGGGGAGGAAGTTTGTTCCAAGCCTTACGTCTATGTGGGTGACATCGGCAACGCTATCCAGAAACATGCCCACGCCAACGGCTTCTCGGTTGTCCGCGACTTGGCGGGACATGGTGTGGGATTGGAGTTCCACGAAGAGCCAGACATCGACCACTACGGTCGTAAGGGTACTGGAATGCTGCTTGTCCCAGGTATGGTGTTCACCATTGAACCGATGATTAATATGGGCACCTACGAAGTCTTCTGCGATGAGGAAGATGGGTGGACGGTGGTCAGCGAGGACGAACTGCCCAGTGCCCAGTGGGAACATACGTTTGTGATGACGGAACATGGGGTGGAGGTGCTGACGCATTAAAGACTCTTTCCCCGCCTCTCTCTACTATAAGGGAGAGACCGGATACCGAACAAGAATAGATTAATATCAGATCAATGATAAAAGATATGCAAGAAGTAAAAGATTCTACTCCATCCCAAAAAGGGACGACGGAAGGAGAGTCTGTTATTATATTAGGTATCGAATCCTCCTGCGATGACACTTCGGCGGCCGTCCTCCGTGACGGCGTGCTCCTTTCCAATGTCACCGCTTCGCAGGCCGTGCACGAAGCCTATGGCGGTGTGGTGCCCGAACTGGCCTCTCGCGCACACCAACAGAATATTGTACCAGTCGTGGATCAGGCTCTGAAGCGGGCAGGCGTAGCGAAGGAAGAACTGAGTGCCGTTGCTTTCACCCGCGGTCCTGGCTTGATGGGTTCGCTGCTCGTGGGCGTCAGCTTTGCCAAAGGACTTGCAGCCTCGTTGGGCATTCCTATGATTGACGTTAATCATTTGCAGGGCCACGTGCTGGCGCATTTCATCAAGGAGAGTGCCGATGATAACAGTGTTCCTCCTTTTCCCTTCCTTTGCTTGCTGGTCAGCGGCGGCAACTCGCAGATTGTGTTGGTTAAGGCGTACAACGACATGCAAATCATCGGCCAGACGATAGACGATGCAGCAGGAGAAGCCATAGACAAGTGTTCCAAAGTCATGGGCTTAGGTTATCCTGGAGGTCCCATCATCGACCGTCTGGCCCGTCAGGGAAACCCCGATGCCTACCAATTCGCCAAACCCGCCATCCCCGGCTACGACTACAGCTTTAGTGGCCTGAAGACCTCGTTCCTCTACAACTTGCGCGACTGGTTGCAGGACGACCCCGACTTCATCGAGCACCACAAGGAGGACCTTGCCGCCTCGTTGGAGAAAACCATCGTCGATATCTTGATGAACAAACTACGCCGAGCTGCCAAGGATTTGAAGATTAAGCATGTAGCTGTTGCTGGAGGAGTTAGTGCCAACACAGGCCTACGCGAAGCCTTCAAGGATCATGCTCGTCGCTATGGATGGACCATCTACATTCCCAAATTCAGCTATACGACGGACAATGCGGCTATGATTGCAATCACGGGGTTCTTTAAGTACAATGATAAGGACTTCTGCCCGATGGAGGCTCCAGCGTACAGCCGCGTGGCAATATGAGACTGAAATATTGAAATTGATTTATTAAGAGACTTCAAGATTTATAAATTGTCAAATCTTTAATTCTAAATACGACTGTGAGCGTTCAAGTAAAAGTTATCTCTCGCGAAATCAGCGAATACCTCTGGCGGGCAGGTAAGACCGTCTGCACCGCCGAAAGCTGCACGGCCGGCCTCGTCTCGGCCTCTATCGCAGCCCTCCCAGGTGCCAGCACCTACTTCAAGGGCGGTCTTGTTACCTATGTCAATGAACTGAAGACGCAGTTGCTGGGCATCTCGGAAGAATTGCTGGCTGAATACGGAGCCGTCAGCGAACAGTGTGCCAGGGGCATGGTGGCTGGAGCCATTGAACGCATGGGCACCGACTATGCCGTGGCCGTCACAGGCTATGCAGGGCCAGGCGGTGGACCCGAAGCACCAGTGGGTACTATTTTCGTGGCCGTCGGAACCGCAGAGGAGGTTGTTGTACGAGAACTCAAAGGAGACGACGGAAGAGAGGCAAATGTCGCCCGCGCAAGCCTTACAGCTATGCAAATGCTGCTCGAAAAGCTGAAAAATGACTTCCCTTTGGCCGAAGAATGAAAAATTTACGCAAAAAGGTTTGGAGGTTCCAAAGAAAAGCTGTACCTTTGCGCCCTGTTTGGAAGAAGTAATTCTTGAAAGTTACAAAAGGAAAGATCGAAATGTCTAAGATTTGTCAAATCACCGGAAAGAAAGCGATGCATGGTAACAACGTATCGCACTCTAAGCGCCGCACAAAGCGTGTCTTCGATGTGAACCTCTTTACCAAGAAGTTCTATTGGGTAGAAGAGGACTGCTGGATCAGCCTCAATATCTCCGCTGCTGGCCTGCGCTTGATTAACAAGATTGGTCTCGATGCCGCTATTAAGCAAGCTGCCGAGAAGGGTTACTTGTAGTAATCCGCCAGTCGCCAACGGTTTAACCCTTTAACACAGAGAAAGTAACATGGCAAAGAAAGCTAAAGGTAACAGAGTACAGGTGATTCTCGAATGCACTGAAATGAAGGAGAGTGGCCTCCCTGGCACCTCCCGTTACATCACCACGAAGAACAGGAAAAATCATCCCGAGCGCCTCGAGTTGAAGAAGTACAATCCGATTCTCAAGCGCATGACGGTTCACAAGGAAATCAAATAAAACTGAAGCAACATGGCAAAAAAAACAGTCGCAACCCTGCAAACGGGTAAGACCGACGGCCGCAGCTACTCCAAGGTCATCCGTATGGTGAAGGGCGAAAAAGGCACCTACACCTTTGATGAGCGTATGGTTCCCAACGAGGCCGTCGACAGCTTCTTCAAGAACTAAGTTCTGAACAAGTTTCTTTCCAACCAAGAATTACAAACGTACACGTTTATCACACTTTAGCTCCCCAGCGCCAACCAATCATGGCACTGGGGAGTTTTCTGTAGAGCCATACTTCCACTT
This sequence comes from Bacteroidaceae bacterium, assembly GCA_017535725.1. Taxonomy (GTDB): domain Bacteria; phylum Bacteroidota; class Bacteroidia; order Bacteroidales; family Bacteroidaceae; genus Physcousia. The sequence continues at coordinate 79,238 of JAFXTO010000005.1, read as the reverse complement.
TGTTAACACCTGCGTATGCCCCTGTAAAGTGACTCAAAATGTTAACATGGTTAAATCAGTCTTAATCCACCCCCCTAAAAGGGGGGCTAAATTTGGTGGTTTCGGAAAAAAGCAGTACCTTTGCACCCGCAAAAATGAAATAGCTATGGGATTTTTCAACTTCTTTTCCCGTAATCGGGAACAACAGAAAGAGACGCTGGACCGCGGACTCGAAAAAACCAAGGAGAGTTTCTTTGGGAAACTTGCACGCGCTGTGGCCGGTAAGAGTAAAGTGGACGATGCTGTGCTCGACGATCTCGAAGAGGTGCTTGTGACATCCGACGTGGGTGTGGACACCACTCTCGCTATCATCCAGAGAATAGAGCAACGCGTTGCTCGAGATAAATACATTGGCACCAGCGAGCTGCAGCACATCTTGCGCGACGAGATTGCAGCACTGCTGACGGAGAACAATACGGGTGACACCGAGGGGTTCCAGATTCCCGAAGGTAAGAAACCATACGTCATCATGATTGTGGGGGTCAACGGGGTAGGTAAGACCACCACCATCGGTAAGCTTGCTTGGCAGTTCAAGCAGGCTGGCCTGAAGGTGATGCTCGGCGCCGCCGACACCTTCCGAGCCGCTGCCGTGGAGCAAATAGTCATCTGGGGCGAGCGAGTTGGAGTGCCCGTAGTAAAACAGCAGATGGGCAGTGACCCGGCCAGTGTAGCATTCGACACCCTCAGCAGTGCGGTGGCCAACGACGTTGACGTCGTGCTTATTGACACCGCCGGACGACTGCATAACAAGAAAGGGCTCATGGACGAACTCTCGAAAATCAAGCGTGTTATGCAGAAGGTTGTGCCCGAAGCCCCGCACGATGTTATGCTTGTGCTTGATGGCAGTACTGGGCAGAATGCCTTCGAGCAAGCGCGTCAGTTCACCGCAGCCACCGATGTTACTTCTCTCGCCATTACCAAACTTGACGGCACCGCCAAGGGTGGGGTAGTGCTCGGTATCTCCGACCAGTTCAAGATTCCTGTTCGCTACATCGGACTTGGCGAAGGCATGGAAGACCTCCAACCATTCAACCGTAAGGATTTCGTGAATAGCTTGTTTGGAGAATAAAACGACCCGTTCTTCACCCTCCTTTATAGGGACGGAGGTTGCCATCAAGAACGAATTTGAATGTAACACTAATTGTTAATTAATATGACTCATTCCTCTATAACGGCAAGACATTCAGCTCGCTCCCGGAAAAGGAGTGCAGGGGGTGGGTCTTCTATTGATATCCTTACCATGGGATGCTCCAAGAATCTCGTTGATTCCGAGCGTCTAATGGCACAGTTGCGTCATGCCGGCTACACCGTGACCCATGACCCAGAGGTCTGTCGCGGTGACATCTGCATCATCAATACCTGCGGCTTTATCGGCGACGCCAAGGAGGAAAGTATCAATATGATTCTCCAGCAAGGTCAGCGAAAAGAGATCGCCTCTCCTTCGTCTTCTTCCTCCTTTGCTTCTTCCTCCTCTTCTCTCCCTTCCTCCTCTTCTGGGTTGGTGCCCGGCGGTTTTCCCGACGGGATGTATCCACTCCGCCGCCTCTATGTCATGGGCTGCCTCTCTCAGCGCTACCTCGCAGAACTTCAAGCTGAAATCCCCGAGGTTGACGGCTGGTACGGCAAGTTTGACTGGCCACGCCTCCTCGCTGATCTCGGCCACGCCTGGGACGACGCCCTCACCCCCGGCCGCATCATCACCACCCCCTCTCACTATGCCTACGTGAAAATCTCCGAAGGCTGTGACCGTCGCTGTTCCTATTGCGCCATCCCCCTCATCACCGGTCCCCACCAGAGCCGCCCCATGGAGGATATCCTCGATGAAGTCCGGCAACTCGTGGCCTCGGGAGTTAAGGAATTCAACATCATCGCACAGGAACTCACCTACTACGGCCTCGACCTCTATCGTCGCCGGGCAATAGCCGACCTTATTGATCGCATGGCTGACATCGAGGGTGTCCGCTGGATTCGTCTCCATTACGGTTATCCCACAGATTTCCCTTGGGAACTACTTCCCGTGATGAACCGCCACGACAACATCTGCCGCTACCTCGACATCGCCCTTCAGCATATCGCTGATCCCGTCCTGACCGCCATGCGTCGCCATATCACCAAGCAACAAACCTATGCCTTTGTGGAGCGCCTTCGCAGCGAAGTTCCTGAACTCCACCTGCGTACTACCCTCATGGTCGGTCATCCGGGCGAGACGGAGGAAGCCTTCCAGGAACTCATGGACTTCACCCGTTGGGCGCGCTTCGAGCGCATGGGTGCCTTTGCTTACTCTGAAGAGGAAGGAACGCACAGCGCTCAGGCCTATTCTGATGACATCCCGGATGATGTCAAGCAGCAGCGCCTATCCCGCCTCATGCGTCTCCAACAACGCATCTCCGCCGAAGTGCAGGAAGCTAAGGTCGGCACAATCCAGCGTGTCGTCATCGATCGTATAGAAGGTGACTACTACATTGGCCGCACCCAGTTCGACTCCCCCGAAGTGGATCCCGAAGTCCTCATCCCGATTGCTATGCCTGAAGTGGCTCCTGAGGGCATTTTCTCCTCCTCTCCGTCCGGGTTGCAGTCTGATGCTTCCCTCGCTGGAGTTCCCCTCCATCTCGGCCATTTTTATGACGTCCGAATCACTTCCTCTGATGATTTCGACCTCTATGCCCTTCCCCTGAAAGAATCCATCTAAATTTCCATCAACAGCATGAACCATAAAGAATTCATTTCAGCCCTCTCCCAGCGGACTTCCCTCTCTGCGAAGAACACGCAGGCCTTGGTCAGCAATCTCCTGGCGGAACTCACGACCCGCTTCGAGGATGGCGATTCCCTGTCTGTTCAGGGTTTTGGTGCCTTCGAAGTCCGGAAGAAACTGGAGCGAATCATCGTCAGTCCCAACGGTCAGCGTCTGCTTGTACCGCCCAAGCTTACACTCTCATTCAAGCCCAGCACTTCGATGAAGGACAGCATACAGGAAGGAGGTGAGCAGTAGTCATGGACGCCAAATTCACCATCATGGACATCGCTCAGGCGCTGGTTCGCCGTTCGAATGTCTCCTATAATGAAGCAACAACCTTTGTCCGTCTCTTCTTTGAAACCATTCAGGAAGGACTTGTTCGCGAGAGAATCGTGAAGGTGCGCGGTTTCGGAACTTTCAAGGTCATAGGGGTGGAAGCCCGCGAGAGCGTGAGCATTGTTGATGGTTCTCGCATCCAGATAGCTGGACATACTAAGGTGTCCTTCACTCCCGATGCCGTCCTTCGGGATGCCGTTAACAAGCCTTTTGCGGAATTTGATACCGTAGTTCTCAACGATGAACTCGACCTTGAGGAACTCAATTCGCTGGATCTCTCTGCATCCCCCCTCCCTCCTTCTAATATCGAGAACACCCCTTCTTCTGAGGACATCCCCATAACCGAGGAAACTCCCTCCCTCGAAGAAACTCCTTCCGTTGAAGAAGCTCCTTCCATCGAGGAAACTTCATCCATTGAGGAAACTCCTTCCGTTGAGGAAATTCCTTCCGTTGAAGAAACTCCCTCCGTCGAGGAAACTCCCTCCGTTGAAGAAACTCCCTCCGTTGAAGAAACTCCCTCCGTCGAGGAAACTCCCTCCATCGAGGAAACTCCTTCCGTTGAGGAAACTCCTTCCATTGAGGAAACTTCTTCCATCGAGGAAACTCCCGCCATCGAAGAAACTCCCTCCGTTGAAGAAACTCTTTCCGTTGAGGAAACTCCCTCCGTTGAAGAAACTCCCTCCATCGAGGAAATTCACGAAACACAAACAGAGGCCAAAGTGCACGAGGCTTTAGCCTCGGGTCCCCTCCCCGATGAGGAAACCACTGACGCCCCCCCGGCTCCCCCCTCATCCCGCCACGGCTTTGGTTCTATCTGCTGCATGTGCTTATTTGCCCTCTTCTTCTTCCTCGTCGGTTACCTCGTTGGCTACCTTCGTCCCCTCGCTCTTCCCTTCTTGTTGACGTCCGAGGAAACAGAGGCTTCCACACAAACCCAGACACCAGCAAAGGCAGAACCTGCATCCGAGAATCCAGCAATGGCTTCCGATGCTCCCTCTTCTTCCGACTCCACTCAGCAAGGAGCTTCAAACCTTGCAAAACAGACATCCCCTGTTTCCAAGCCTGCACCCTCCGAGACGCTGGCCTATCCTCAGCTCGAAGGCGGTGAGTATTGGATTGTCGGCATCAAGGGCACCGAAATCATGAAACCAGGGTGCACCCTCCTCAATTTCTCCTTGAAATACTATAAGAGTAAGGACTTCGTACCTTATATTTGTGTGATGAACGACATCAAGAACCCGAACGTCGTTTCCCTCAACAAGGAACTGCGCATCCCTGAACTCCGAAAGAAATAACCTTACTATAGAAAAAGTTAACTTTTAAAAAACATATTCCCAAAATGGCAGAATCAATCGACATCCGCGAACTCAATGAGCGTATAGAACGCCAGAGTGCATTCGTCACCAATCTTATGACCGGCATGGATCAGACCATCGTTGGCCAGCGTCACCTCGTTGAGTCCCTCCTTATCGGCCTCCTCTCCGACGGCCACGTTCTTCTCGAAGGCGTTCCGGGTCTCGCCAAGACCCTAGCCATCAAGACTTTGGCTCAGCTCATCGACGCCAAGTTCAGCCGCATTCAGTTCACTCCCGACCTGCTCCCAGCTGACGTCACCGGCACCATGATCTATTCTCAGAAGGACGAGCGCTTCATGGTGGAACAAGGACCCGTCTTTGCGAACTTCGTCCTTGCCGATGAAATCAACCGTGCACCCGCCAAGGTACAGAGTGCTCTCCTCGAGGCTATGCAGGAGCGTGAGGTCACCATCGGCAAGCAGACTTTCCAGTTGCCGTCACCCTTCCTCGTGCTCGCTACCCAGAACCCCATCGAGCAGGAAGGTACCTACCCCCTGCCTGAAGCACAAGTAGACCGCTTCATGCTGAAGGTCGTCATCAGCTATCCCAAGCTTGAGGAAGAGAAGAAAATCATCCGCCAGAACATCAGCGGTCAGCGTCAGGCCGTGCGCCCCGTCCTTTCTACCAAGGAAATCATGGAGGCACGTGAGGTCGTCCGTCAGGTCTACCTCGACGAGAAGATTGAGCAGTACATCACGGACATTGTCTTTGCCACCCGTTTCCCCGAGAACTACGGCCTGAAGGACATCAAGGACTTCATCGAGTTCGGTGGCTCGCCTCGTGCCAGCATCAATCTCGCCCTTGCGGCCCGTGCCTACGCCTTCATCAAGCGTCGCGGCTATGTCATCCCAGAGGACGTTCGTGCTGTGGCTCACGATGTACTCCGCCACCGCATCGGCCTCACCTACGAGGCAGAAGCCAATAACGTTACAGCCGACGAAATCGTATCGAAGATTCTCAATAAGGTCGAAGTACCCTAATTTGATGATTTGATGATTTAAGGATTTATGGATTTCTATAGCAGCATAAATCATTAAATATAAAATTGTTAAATCGTAATATTGAAGAAGTGGAAACATCAGAATTGCTGAAGCGGGTCCGACAGATAGAAATCAAGACCCGTGGTCTTTCTGCTAACATCTTTGCAGGCGAGTATCACTCTGCCTTCAAGGGACGTGGCATGGCCTTCAGCGAAGTCCGTGAGTATCAGTATGGCGACGACATCCGCGACATCGAGTGGAATGTCACCGCGCGCTTCAACAAACCCTATATCAAGGTTTTCGAGGAGGAGCGTGAGCTGACCGTCATGTTACTCGTGGACGTCAGTGGTAGCTTGGACTTCGGAACGTCTGTGCAGACCAAGCGCGATATGGTAGCCGAGATTGGAGCCACGCTGGCCTTCAGCGCCATACAGAACAACGACAAGATCGGAGTCATCTTCTTCTCCGACCGCATCGAGAAGTTCATCCCGCCGAAGAAAGGCCGCAAGCACATCCTCTACATCATCCGCGAGCTCCTGGACTTCAAGCCCGAAAGCCAGCGGACGAACATCCAGCAGGCCGTGGAGTACCTCACACAGGTCATCAAGCGACGCTGCACCTGCTTCCTGCTGAGCGATTTCATCGACGAACGCGACTTCCGACAACCCCTGACAATCGCTAACCGAAAGCACGACGTTGTGGCCATTCAGGTCTACGACCGCCGTATTGCAGAATTGCCCGATGTGGGACTGATGCGCGTGAAGGATGCCGAGACGGGACACCTCCAGTGGATAGACACCTCCAGCCGCAAGGTGCGTGCTGCCCAGGCTCGCTGGTGGCATGAACATACCAGTCGTCTGGCCGACATTTTCTCCCGAAGCAATGTGGACCACGTCAGCGTCCGGACTGATCAAGACTATGTTGCTGCCCTACGCAGCTTATTCGCACAAAGATCATGACCAAACAGAAGCTTATTATTTTATCCTTATTGTTGTTCCTCCCGCTCATGGGGTGGTCGCAGGTCATCTTCGAGGCTCGCATTGACACCCTTGTTCTCCTCGTAGGCGAACAGCGGGAATTGACCCTTGATGTCACTTGTGGAGCCCAGCAGAAGCTCAAGATGCCTGACTTCATGCCCATGCAGCCGCTGGCTCCAGAGGTCGAAATCGTGAACCTCATAGGCACAGATACCACCTTACTCGATGAGGGTAAACGCATGCAGGTACTCCAGCGTTACAACATTACTGCCTGGGATTCTACCTTCGTGCTCCTGCCTCCCTTCGAGGTTGAAGTAGATGGTGAGAAGTATCATTCTAAGCAGCTGGCATTAAAAGTGCTAACGATTGATATTGATACGACTTCCGTTGACTACGATCAGTATTTCCCACCTAAGACTATTCAGAATAATCCATTTTCCTGGGACGATTGGAAGCCCGTCATCTGGTTCGTGGTCATCAACCAATTGTTGGCTATCGTCCTCCTCTGGCTCTATAGTCGTTGGCGCGAGAATAAACCCCTCATTCGGATTATTCGTCGTAAGTTGAAACTGCCACCGCATCAGGTTGCCATGACCGAAATCGAGCGCATCAAGAGCGAACGCAACTGGACATCAGAGGACAGCAAGGAATACTACACCCAGCTCACCGACACCCTTCGCACCTATATTAAGGAGCGTTTTGGCTTCAATGCTACTGAGATGACTTCCTCCGAAATCATCGAACGTCTGCTTCAAGAGCAGGATGAACAGGCATTGGCCGAGTTGCGCCAGCTCTTCACTACTGCTGACCTCGTGAAGTTCGCCAAGTGGACTACGCTCACAGGAGAGAATGATGCCAACCTCGTCAGCGCCATCGAGTTCATCAACCAGACGAAGGTGGAGGTAGACCCGAATCAGCCCACAGAAATCGTCGAGGTGCCGGAAGAAGTGAAGCAAAGCCAGCAGCGTTCACTCACCCTTAAGATTGTTATGGGCGTCATAGCTGCTATTGCTGTTGTCCTCATCGCCTACGCCCTCTACCTCACAATAGATCTCATCCGTTAACACCATGCAACTCGCGAATCCATATTTCCTCCTGCTGCTTTTGCTGCTCATACCTTATATATTATGGTATGTCCTGCGCCACCGCACCAGTGAGTCTACTCTGCAAGTCTCTTCGGCCACGGCTTTTCGCCATGCACCCAAGACCTACAAGCAGTATCTCGTCCATGCGCCCTTCCTGCTGCGATGCCTCACCTTCGTGATGATAGTTCTTGTGTTGTGTCGTCCTCAGACCAGCAATTCTTGGAGCGACAAGACCATCGAAGGTATTGACATCATGCTCTGTGTGGATATCTCCACCTCCATGCTTGCCGAGGATTTACGTCCCAACCGCATCGAAGCCGCCAAGAAGGTTGCTGCAGAGTTTATTGCCGGACGTCCGAATGATAACATCGGTCTCACCATCTTCTCTGGCGAGTCCTTCACCCAATGTCCCATGACTACCGATCATGCCGTCCTCCTGAACCTTTTCCAAGGAGTCAGCTGTGATATGGTGCAGCAGGGACTCATGGATGATGGAACCGCTATAGGTATGGGACTGGCCAACGCCATCACGCGGTTGAAGGATAGCAAGGCCAAGTCCAAGGTCATCATCCTTTTGACCGATGGCTCGAACAACGCTGGAGACATCTCGCCGCAGACTGCTGCCGAGATAGCCAAGAGCTTCGGCATCCGTGTTTACACCATTGGCGTTGGAACCAACGGTACGGCCCGCTATCCTTATCCTGTTGGCGGTCGTATTGAGTACATCAACATTCCTGTAGAAATCGACGAGAAGACTCTTGCTTCCATAGCCCGAACCACCGATGGTGAGTTTTATCGGGCCACCAACAACGCCAAACTCCGTGAGGTCTATCAAGAAATCGACAAATTGGAGAAGACGAAGATGAATGTCAAGCAGTATTCCAAACGCTACGAGGCTTTTGCCCCCTTCGCTCTCTTTGCCTGCCTCTTCCTCTTGCTCGAACTCCTCCTCCGAGAAACCATCCTCAAGAAAATCCCATAACCAGTTATGTATGTTGCCGTGACACGGCAACAAACCCAACAGCCTATGTTCCGATTCGAGAATCCTATATACCTTTACGCCCTGGCGATTATTCCCCTGCTCGCCTTGTTGCACTACGGAACCAACGTCCTGCGCCACCGACGCCTGAAGAAGTATGGCGACCCAGCGTTGATGAAGCCCCTGATGCCCGATGTATCTCGTTGGCGTCCGGAAATGAAGTTCTGGCTGCTAAACCTCGCACTGGCCATGATGATTGTCTGTCTCGCCCGTCCTCAGTACGGCACGAAGATAGACACACGTACCCGCAAGGGTATCGAAGCCATTATAGCCCTTGATGTATCCAACTCCATGCTTGCGGAGGACGTCACACCCAGTCGTCTGGCCAAGTCCAAGATGCTCATCAGCAGCTTGGTTGATAACATGGTTGACGATAAGGTTGGACTCATCGTCTACGCTGGCGATGCCTACACGCAGTTACCCATCACCTCGGACTACGTTTCTGCCAAGATGTTCCTCGACAACATCTCGCCCGATATGATTGCCGTTCAGGGAACTGACATCGCCCGGGCCATCAATCTTGCGACCCACAGCTTCACCCAGCAGGAAGGCGTCGGCCGTGCCATCTTCGTCATTACCGACGGCGAAGACAATGAAGGCGGAGCCGTGGAAGCCGCCAAGGACGCCTCGAAGAAGGGCATGAATGTCTATGTCCTTGGCGTAGGCTCGCCCGAGGGAAGTCCAATTCCCATATCAGGCGGTCGTGGCTACCTTACGGATAATGCAGGCAACACGGTTGTCTCCAAACTAAACGAAGATATGTGCCGCGAGATTGCCCAGGCAGGTGGTGGAGCTTATATCTATGTCGACAACAGTTCTTCGGCACAGGCAGCCCTTCAGCGTCATGTGGACAAGTTGGCAAAGGCCGAGATGGAATCGGTGCTATATAGCGAGTACGACGAGCACTTCCGTGACTTCGCATGGGCTGCACTCGTGCTTCTTATTATTGAAATCTTTATTCTTGCGCGTATGAACCACGTTCTCAGTCGCTTCACCCTATTCCGAGTAACCAATAAGGCTGTCCTCCTCATGCTGGCTTTGCTGCTTCCCTTGACAGCAGGTGCCCAGCAGAAGAACGACCGTTACTTCATCCGTCACGGCAATCGCCTCTACCGAGACAGCCTCTACGCCAAGGCACAAGTGGATTACCAGAAGGCCATTGAGAAAGATGCCTCGAATCCCACAGCCCACTACAACCTCGGCAATGCCTTCCTCTTCCAGGGCCAACCGCAGGAGGCCATGAAGAACTACGAGAGTGCTATGCGACTCGAGAAAGATCCACTTCGCAAAGCACAGGCTTATCACAACGCTGGTGTCATCTTCCAGAGTCAGAAGCAGTTGCAGCAAGCCATCGAATGCTACAAGAATGCCTTGCGTCATAACCCAAAGGATGACGAGACCCGCTACAACCTTGTCCTCTGTCAGCGTCAGCTGCAGAACCAGCCACAGAACCAACAAGGGCAGGACGACCAGCAAGGTCAGGATGACCAGAAGCAGGAACAGCAACAACAAGACCAGCAGCAGCAACAACCGCAGCAACAGCAGGAAGAACAGCAACAACAGCAGCCAGAACAGCCCGAGATGTCTCGTGAGAACGCAGAACAACTGCTGCAGGCTGCACAGCAAGAGGAAAAGCAGACTCAGGATAAGGTCAACAAGGCCCAGCAGAAACCTCAGCGCCGTCAGTTGCAGAAGCAATGGTAAAAAGGCTGAAACATTACAACTCAAGGATAAACAAGAACAGCAATATGAAAAGAATTTTAGTTCTATTTTCATACCTCTTATTTCTATTGCCCGCCTGGGCTCAGGTCCGTATTACCGTGCAGGCACCTTCTGATGTCGTTGAAGGCGACCGCTTCCGTATATCCTACGTGGTCAGCACTCAGGACGTCGAGAGCTTCAACGTGGACAGCTGGGATGGACTTGTGGAACTCTATGGCCCCAGTCAGAGCCGTTCCTCCAGCTTCTCGATGGTCAACGGAAAGACAACCTCTTCCAGCACCATCACTTTCACCTACACGGTGACGACTGAAAAGCCGGGAACCTTCCACGTCCCTGCTGCAACAGTCGTCAGCGGAGGCAAGACCTACAAGTCCGGTTCTCCAGAAATCAACGTCCTTCCAGGTGGTAGTGGTGGTAATTCCTCGTCTTCCGCTCAAGGAGGACAGGGTGGGGGACAGGCTCATCAGAGTCAGGCTGACCGAATGCATACCCAGAACGTGGGAGATCGCATTTCTGGAAAGGATATCTTCATCGCTGTCACCGCTTCCAAGAAACGTGTCTTTGAGCAGGAGGCTGTGCTCCTCACCTACAAACTCTACACCCTCGTCAACATCAGCAGTCTTGAGGGCAAGATGCCGGAACTGGATGGATTCCACGTTCAGGAAATCAACCGCCAGCGTCAGCCCGAATTAAAGATGGAGCACTACAATGGCAAGAACTATGGAACAGTGGTCTGGTCGCAATACGTCGTATTCCCACAGCGGACTGGAACTCTGAGGATTCCGGAAATTAAGTACGAGGCCACAGTCGTCCAGCAGAATCGTAGTGCCGACCCCTTCGACATTTTTTTCGGAGGCGGTTCGCTGACGCAGGAAGTGCGGAAGACCATTATGGCACCTGCCGTTACCCTTCAGGTCGATGCACTACCCACCCCCAAGCCTGCCAACTTCTCGGGTGCTGTCGGTAAGTTTAGCATCGCCTCTTCGCTGACACCGCAAGAGCTGAAGGCCAACGACGCCACAACCCTTCGCCTGACCGTTACAGGAACAGGTAACATGAAGCTCATGAAGGCACCTGTAGTCCCTTGGCCCAAGGACTTCGAGAGCTACGATCCCAAGAAAGAAGATAAGACAGCCATCGGAGCCAATGGTTCCTCCGGTAGCGTCCTCTATGATTTCATTGCCGTGCCTCGGCATCAGGGCAAGTTCGAATTGCCACCTGTGGAGTTCTGCTATTTCGACCCTGACGCCCGCGAATATAAAACAGTAAGCACGTCCTCCTATTCAATAGACGTTGCCAAGGGCAAAGGCGGCAGCAGTTCCTCTTCCTCAACTTCGTTGTCCAAGGAAGAAATCGAATTGTTGAACAGCGATATTCATTATATCAAGACGGGTGAACCTACTTATCTCACCGCCGACTCAGCCCTATTTGGTTCTAACCGCTATTGGCTGATTTATGGAGGATTGTTCGTGCTCTTCGCAATAATGATGTTCATCTTCCGACGTCGTGCAGTAGCCAATGCAGACCTCGTGGGACGTCGTGGACGAGGTGCCAGCAAGGTTGCGACCAAACGCTTGAAGACAGCTCGCAAGCTGATGGCTGAGAATAATGCCACCGCCTTCTATGAGGAGACGATGAAGGCACTCTGGGGTTACGTTGGCGATAAGCTGAATATCCCCGTCAGCGAACTTTCCAGAGATAATGTATGTGAGAAGCTGAACGACCGACAGATGTCAAGCGATTTGATAGACCAGTTCCTGCGTGCTTTGGACGATTGCGAGTTTGCCCGCTTTGCTCCAGGCGACCCTGCTGACACGATGGACAAGATTTATACCTCCGCAGAAGAAGTCATCAACAAAATGGAATCCGAACTTAAACGAAAGTAGACAATGAAACGCATCTGTATATATCTGACAGCTTTGCTGCTTACACTTCCTGCGTTGGCCTCTCATAAGGCTCTCGCTGACTCTGCCTATGCCCACGAGGATTTCATCCAGGCTGCCCGTTTGTACCAGCAACTACTTGACTCTTGCGGCAGCAGTGCCCAACTCTACTATAACCTTGGCAACTGCTATTATCGTCAGGACTCCATTGCCCGGGCAATCCTCTGCTATGAGCGAGCCCGTTTGCTTGATCCAGCAGACGATGATATTCGCTTCAATCTGGAGATGGCACGTGCGAAAACCGTAGACCGGGTGATGCCCGCCAGCGAGATGTTCTTTGTTTCTTTGTTCCACCGCTTGGTCCTCTCGCTGAGCTTGCATACGTGGACGTGGATTGGACTGCTGTCTTTCCTGCTAATGCTCTGTGCTATAGCGGCTTACTTCTTCTTGCCTATGGTGACCGGCAAGAAGGTGGGCTTCACGGTGGCCATCGTAGCCCTCCTCGTCTGTGTCTTTGCTAATGTAGCTGCTTACCTGCAGCTCCATCAGCTGGAAAACCGCACCAATGCCGTCATCATGTCTTCCTCGGTTGTCGTAAAGAGTACCCCCAGCCAGTCTGGTACAGACCTCTTCATTCTCCACGACGGTACCCGCGTGGAAATCGAGGACAACACGATGAAGGAATGGGTGGAGATTCGCATGAGCGACGGTAAGGAAGGCTGGATTCAGCGCTCGGACATAGAAGTCATTTGAAACACCTTGCTCGACCACCTCATCCATATCGACCAGCAGTTGCTGCTCGCTCTCAACGGCAGTGATAGCATGTGGCTGGACAACGTGATGCTTTCCATCACGAGGACTGGAACGTGGGTTCCACTCATCCTTGTTCTTCTCATCATCCTGCTGAAGAACCGTCCTTGGCGGGAGGTCTTGCTTTTCGTGGTGTTCCTTGCTCTGGTCATTTTCCTCTGCGACCGCTTTTCCAGCGGTTTCTGCAAACCCTACTTCCATCGTTTCCGTCCCAGCCACGAGCCTCTGCTGGAGGGGCTTGTGGATTTGGTCGACGACCGCCGTGGTGGTCTCTACGGCTTCATCTCCAGCCATGCCGCCAACACTTTTGGTGCCTGGGCTTTCATCTCCCTCTACTTTCGTCGTCGCCCTATGACTTGGACGATTCTTCTTTGGGCTTGTCTTTGCAGTTATTCCCGTATTTATCTCGGATTCCACTATCCAGGCGACATCCTCTGCGGAGCTCTTTGGGGTGTCTTGTCAGGCGCTTTCTGCTATGCCATGATGAGGCTATATGCCCGATGGAGAGGATTGCTTTTGTACGGCCAAGGGCAGCCGGCTTGTACGTTGTTTGGCAGGTTGTCCAATCCCGACGGCTTCAAGCCTCGTGATATACTTTTTTTTGCCGCTTCTTTTGCAATTACCTTGTTCTTGGTGGCTCTTTATGCCTTTCTTTAGGGGATAAACAAAAGTTTTTTGTCTGGAAGTTTTGCTCTTAACAATAATATTGTTACTTTTGCGCCGTTTTTTGGGTAAGGCAACGTGTCTGACCCATTATTTCATTCAAAAAATAGACCAATTTATATATGACGAACAAATTTCCCGAACACAGTCGCCTCAACCTTACTGAGGTGAATCACGAAGTACTCCAGCTGTGGGAGCAGGAAGATCTCTTCCATCGCAGCATCAGCGAACGAGAGGGTTGTCCCTCGTTCGTCTTCTTCGAAGGACCTCCTTCAGCCAACGGTCACCCAGGCATTCACCACGTGCTCGCACGTTCCATTAAAGATACCTTCTGCCGCTTTAAGACCATGAAAGGTTTTCAAGTTCATCGCAAGGCAGGGTGGGATACCCACGGACTGCCCGTGGAACTCGGTGTGGAGAAGGAACTCGGAATCACCAAGGAAGATATCGGAAAGACCATCTCCATTGATGATTACAACCGCAAGTGTCGGCAGAATGTGATGATGTACACACAGGAGTGGGAAGACCTCAGCAGCCGCATGGGTTACTGGGTTGATATGGAACACCCTTATATCACCTACGATAACAAATACATCGAGACCCTTTGGTGGCTCTTGAAGCAACTCTACCAGAAAGGCCTTCTCTACAAGGGCTACACCATCCAGCCCTACAGCCCTGCTGCCGGCACCGGTCTCTCTTCCCATGAGCTGAACCAGCCTGGCTGTTACCGTGATGTGAAGGACACCACCGTGACTGCGCAGTTCCGCGTAGTAAAAGAGAGCACAGAGAAGGCAGAGGGCACAGAGAATCAAGTCTTAAGGTCCTTGATGGAAAAGACCTCTTTGCCAATATATATCCTCGCTTGGACAACCACCCCCTGGACCCTGCCTTCGAACACGGCTTTGTGCGTTGGACCGAAGATTAAGTACGTAGCCGTCAAGGGACAGAATCCCTATACGAAGGAAGAAGCCATCTATATTCTTGCAGAGGCTCGCAAAGACGTCTATTTCCCCGCTTCCAAGGAAGAAGGGGCTGTGGCTCCCGAGGTTGTTGCTGAGTTCATGGGCTCTGACCTTCTTGGTCTTCACTACGAGCAACTCTTCCCCTGGGTGAAGCCCTGTGCGCTGGAAGATGGCAAGGCTGTGGATAAGAGTGATGATGCCTTCCGCGTCATTCCCGGTGATTATGTGACCACCGAGGACGGTACGGGTATCGTACATATCGCTCCCACCTTTGGTGCCGACGATGCCAAGGTGGCCAAGGACGCTGGCATTCCTTCGCTCTTCATCATCGACAAGGCTGGTGACACCCGTCCAATGGTGGATTTCACGGGAAAGTACTTTGTTCGTGAGGACATGGATCCTGCGTTCGTGGAACTTTGTGTCAATGACAGTTACTGGAACCATGCAGGCGACTTTGTGAAGAACGCCTACGATCCTCAGTACGCTGGCCTCGACGAGAAGGCCCTTGCGAAGACCGAAGACCTCAACATCGTTCTTTGCATGGAGATGAAGCAGGAGGGCACCGCGTTCAAGATTGAGAAGCATGTCCACAACTACCCGCATTGCTGGCGTACGGACAAGCCTGTCCTCTATTATCCCCTCGACAGTTGGTTCATCCGCTCGACAGCAGCCAAGGAACGCATGATGGAACTCAACAAGTCTATCAACTGGAAGCCCGAGAGCACAGGTACAGGACGCTTCGGCAAGTGGCTGGAGAACCTCAACGACTGGAACCTCAGCCGCAGTCGCTACTGGGGAACCCCCCTGCCCATCTGGCGTAACCGCGATACCCGCGAGGAAATCTGCATCGGTTCCGTAGAAGAACTCTACAATGAGATAGAGAAAGCCGTTCGCGCTGGTGTCATGGCTTACAACCCGTTGAAGGACAAGGGCTTCGTTCCGGGCGACATGTCGCAGGAGAACTACGACCGTATCGACCTCCACCGTCCATACGTTGATGAAATAATCCTCGTCGGCGAGAGCGGACAGCCTTTGCGTCGTGAACTCGACCTCATTGACGTCTGGTTTGACAGCGGCGCCATGCCCTACGCTCAGATTCACTATCCTTTTGAGAACAAGGAAGTGCTCGACAACCGCATCGTCTACCCTGCCGACTTCATTGCCGAAGGCGTAGACCAGACTCGTGGCTGGTTCTTTACGTTGCATGCCATCGCCACGATGGTCTACGATTCCGTGGCTTACAAGGCTGTGATTTCCAACGGTCTCGTCCTCGACAAGAATGGCCTGAAGATGAGCAAGCGTTTGGGCAACGCCATCAACCCCTTTGAGAACATCGAGAAGTTCGGCTCCGATGCTGTGCGCTGGTACATGATAACCAACTCCCAGCCTTGGGATAACCTCAAGTACGACGAGGCTGGTGTGGCTGAGGTCCAGCGCTCGTTCTTCGGCAAGCTCTTCCAGACCTATAGCTTCCTTGCCATGTACGCCAATGTCGACGGGTGGCACTTCGAGGAGAATGATGTTCCCATGAGCGAGCGTCCCGAGATGGATCGCTGGATTCTCTCCGAACTCAACTCCCTCGTCCGCGACGTCGATTCCTGCTACGAGGATTACGAACCTACTCGTGCCGGTCGTCTCATCCAGACGTTCGTCAGCGACCACGTTTCCAACTGGTTCGTGCGTCTGTCTCGTGCCCGCTTCTGGGCTGGAGGCATGAGTATCGACAAACTCTCGGCTTATCAGACCCTCTACACTTGCCTCGAGACCGTCAGCCGGTTGATGGCACCCATTGCACCCTTCTACGCCGACCTCCTTTATCGCGACCTGCATAGTGTGCTCGGCGGTTCCGCCGCCGAGGCTGCAACCTCCGTCCACCTCGCCACCTTCCCCGTGGCTGACATCTCCAAGATTGACAAGGAGCAGGAATCTCGTATGGAGCTGGCACAGCAAATCACATCTATGGTACACTCGCTGCGCAAGAAGGAACAGATTATCGTCCGACAGCCCCTGGCACGTATCGCCATTCCCGCCCTCGATGCTCAACAGCAGCTCCGCATAGAATCCGTGAAGCAACTCATTCTTGATGAGGTCAACGTCAAGACACTTGAGTTCGTGGAAGGTGCAGGTCTGCTGACCAAGAAGGTGAAGTGCAACTTCCGCACGATGGGCAAGAAGTTCGGCAAGCTGATGAAGGACGTCAACGCCGCCGTCACAGCTCTTTCGCAGGAACAGATTGCAGAGCTCGAGACAGGTCACCTGCCCCTGACTCTGCCTTCGGGCGACCAGATTACGGTGGATCTCGAGGATGTGGAAATCTTCAGTGAGGACATTCCCGGTTGGACAGTGGCCAACGAGGGTTCGCTCACGGTGGCACTCGACATCACCATCACTGAGGATTTGCGCAATGAGGGTGTTGGCCGTGAACTCGTCAAGCGCATTCAGTCTTTGCGTAAGGAGAGTGGTTTCGAGATTACCGACCGCATCCTTGTCCAGCTGACCCATTCCCCCGAGACCGATAATGCCGTGGCTGCGTTCGGACCTTACATCTCCAAACAGGTGCAAGCCAATGAGCTCAAGGTCGTAGAGAGTATTGCCGATGGCACAGAACTCGACCTCGACGGAATCAAGGTCACCATTGCAATTCAGAAACAAAATTCATAAAAATCAGCCGTGTCCTCTCTTACCTGCGAAGGAAGCAGAGGACACGGCAAATCCTTATTCTAACTATGGCTGAAAAGACCCGTTACAGCGACGAAGAACTCCTGGAGTTCCGTCAGCTTATTGAAGAGAAACTACATGTAGCCCAAGAAGACTACGAACACACCATGGATGCCGTCATGAATCGCGACAGCAATGAATCCGACGATACCGCACCGACCTATCATGCTCTCGAAGAAGGCAGTGAGGTTCAGTCCAAAGAACAGCTGATGGCTATGGCACAACGCCAGCAGAAATTTATCCAGGGACTGAAGGCTGCACTCATTCGCATCGAGAACAAGACCTATGGCATCTGCCGCGAGACAGGCAAGCTCATTCCCAAGGAGAGACTGCGTGCCGTTCCCCATGCAACGCTCAGCATCGAAGTGAAAAAGGACAAACACCGTCCGCACTAATCAAGACTCAATGACAGACATCAACAGAAAGCAGGCTCAGGGCTGGACCGTGGTTCTTATTTTCCTGAGCTTTCTCGTTATAGACCAGATTGTAAAGATTTGGGTGAAGACCCACATGACCCTCCACGAGAGCATCGTCATCACCGATTGGTTCCGCATCACCTTCATTGAGAACAATGGCATGGCGTTCGGCTGGGCCTTCATAACGAAGACGCTGCTGACGCTGTTGCGTCTGGTAGCGACCGTTGTCGTAGGATGGTACATTGTTCGTCTTATCCGACGAGGTGTCCATTGGGGCTATCTTGTCTGTCTGGCTTTTATCATGACAGGTGCAGCAGGCAACATTGTGGACTGTGTGTTCTATGGTCAGGTGTTCTCAGCCTCAACACCTTTTGAGGTTGCCCGTGTGGTACCCTTTGGCGAGGGCTATTCTTCCTGGCTCAACGGGCAGGTGGTGGATATGTTCTACTTCCCGCTCTTCCATTGGACGTGGCCTGATTGGGTTCCTTTCGTCGGTGGCCAGCCCTACACTTTTTTCAGTTATATTTTCAATGTGGCCGATGCTTGCATCTCCTGCGGTGTCATTGCTCTTCTGCTCTTTTTCCGTCAGACCCTTAGCTTGGAGTTTCCCAGGGAATAAATGAGAGGACATAGCTACATACTTCTTCTTGCCTTGCTTTTGACCCTGATGGGTTGCAAGCCTGCATTGCCCGATGGAGTCCTTTCCGAGCGCAAGATGGAGCGTGTCCTCTATGATTTCCATGTCGCCCAAGGGATGACGGAGCATGTCCCCCGCGAGTCTGGTGAGGACTATGAGTCTATGCGTTATGAACTCCATCAGGCCGTATTCCGCAAGCATGGCATCACCCAGCAGGATTTCGACCGTTCCATGACCTACTACCTCAGTGACATGGATCGTATGTACAGCATCTACAAGCATGTTACCGAGCGACTGGAACGTGAAGCTGACGCTCTGGGTATTGCGGCAGGTCCGCGCGACATGTATGCCCAGCTCTCCAACTTGGGAGACACGGCGAACGTGTGGGCAGACCGTCCTCTGTTTGTCGTACGCAACCGTCCTCTCACTAATTTCCAGATTTGGAGCCAGACTTGCGATTCCACTTGGCTGCCGGGTGACGATGTGATGTGGCGCTTCGAACTGAAGGACATCCATCTGTCCTACGGGCGTAACAACCTGTATGCAGATTTGGTCATTGTGTATGACAATGATTCCGTTCGCAGTCGTCTTACCAGTGTCAGCGACAGTAAGGAGGTGGAAATCCGTATTGACAACCCCGAAGGGTGGTTGCCGCGTTCCGTCAGCGGTCATCTCTGTTCCGACATCTCTGCCGATCCCCAGCAGGAACGTCTTTACGTCATCTTTTCCCCTGCCCTCATCCGTTTCCACAAACCGCAGGTGGACTCCACCCTCATTAAGTCAGGGCTGCCTGCAGATTCTCTTGCTGCCGATTCCTTGGCATCTGCATCTGTTGACAGCACGGCGAACCGCCGTCTCTCACCCGAGGAGTTCCGTGACCTACAGCCTGTGGACCGTACCATTGATGTCGTGAAGGAGAAACCATATCAGGCACCTCGTCGCGGCAGCCGCAAGCGCTTTGTCCAACCCTCCTCCCCGCGTCGCAAATAATTCATTATTATTATAATGTTCGCGCGCGCATACCATACTATTATTTTGCCCGATGCTTCTGTCATGAAGATGGCCGTAGCCTGTTTCGACGATGCTGGGTGCTTTGTCGATTGCCATCCTTTGGGGTCCGAAGAACCCTTCGTGGAGTGGGTTGGTGGAACGCTGGACTTGCGAAAAATCAAAAAAGTTCTTCCCGGAGGGCTTAGTTGATGACTTATATCAAGATTCCATCCGTTCTTGACCTGTTTTTTGTCCCCTGATGATAAGAAAATGGCCAATATTCATCCTTTTTACCAAAAAAAGTGCCAAAATACTTTGTTCGTATGCGAAAAACTCATACTTTTGCGGTCACTAAATAAGAAACAACACTCAATTCAAGTATGAAAGAGACAATTCTCGTAACAGGTGGAACAGGTTTCATTGGTTCCCACACCACCGTAGAGTTGCAAAATGCAGGTTATGATGTCGTCATCGCCGACAACCTTTCCAATTCACGTGCAGACGTCATCGATGGTATAGAAAAGATTACAGGCATTCGTCCCGCCTTTGAGGAGGTTGACCTCCGTGACTTCGATGCCACCGAAGCTCTTTTCAAGAAGTATCCCAAGATTAGCGGTATCATTCACTTTGCAGCTTCCAAGGCTGTGGGTGAGAGTGTGGAGAAACCTCTGCTCTACTATCGCAACAATATTGTGTCGCTCATCAACCTGCTTGAGTTGATGCCCAAATACAATGTCAAGGGCATCATCTTCTCCAGTAGTTGCACCGTCTACGGCCAGCCCGATGTGCTGCCTGCTACCGAGGAAACTCCCATCAAGAAGGCAGAGTCGCCCTACGGTAACACCAAGCAAATCAACGAGGAAATTATCCAGGACACCGTGGCCAGCGGTTCACCCATCAAGGCCATCCTCCTGCGCTATTTCAACCCCATCGGTTCGCACCCCACGGCTATTATAGGCGAGATGCCCAACGGCGTTCCCCAAAACCTCATTCCATACCTCACCCAGACCGCTATTGGCATCCGCGAGAAGCTCAGTGTCTTCGGAGATGACTACGACACGCCCGACGGCTCCTGCATACGCGACTATATTTATGTCGTTGACCTCGCCAAGGCTCACGTCTGTGCCATGACCCGCATCATGGAGGACAAGATTGAGGAACCCGTGGAAGTCTATAACATCGGCACCGGCAAGGGCACCAGCGTGCTCGAACTCATCCATGGATTTGAGAAGGCTACTGGAGTCAAGCTCAACTACCAGATTGTCGGTCGTCGTGCTGGTGATATCGAGAAGGTATGGGGCAATGTGGACAAGGCCAACCGTGTCCTTGGATGGAAGGCCGACACTCCGTTGGAGGATGTCCTTGCCAGCGCATGGAAGTGGCAGTGTGCCCTTCGCGAGCGCGGAATCATGTAGGCCATATTCGATAAGATATTACCTGATAGCTAACTAATTCAATCTCTGATTTTTGTGGTTCTTACCATTATGCACCCGGAACCACTCTGATAAGTCCCTTTCTGTAGGTTGTGCGTGAGCATTATCACAGATATACTATCATCACTGATTTTCATTCACATAGAGTCTTTACCGGGTTGCATATTGTCGTGTTTTATTTTGTGTTTGTGTTGTGGCTGCTCTCCGACGTGAGTTGGGGAGCAGTCTTATTAGTGCAATAAAAAATAAGATAAAGTAAGAAATATCATACAAAATGAAAGAAAAAGGTCATTTTGCTTGCGCTTTTGTATTTTTAGCCGTACCTTTGCCGCAAACACGAAAGAACTTAATGAAATGATACGCATAGCAGTACAATCCAAGGGTCGTCTGTACGAAGATACGATGGCTCTGCTCGCTGAGGCGGGCATCAAAATACCTTCGAGCAAGCGGACGTTGCTTGTTCAGTCGACGAATTTCCCTGTTGAAATCCTCTATCTCCGCGACGATGATATTCCGCAATCGGTAGCTTCGGGAGTTGCAGACCTTGGCATCGTGGGAGAGAATGAGTTTGTGGAACGTGGCGAGGAGGCAGACGTCGTGCGTCGGCTGGGATTCAGCAAGTGCCGTCTGTCGCTGGCCATCCCTAAGGGGTTCGATTACCCGGGAGTGGAATGGTTCGAGGGCAAGAAGATAGCCACGAGCTATCCTGCTATCCTACGTGCCTACTTGAAAGAGAAAGGTGTACACGCAGACATCCATGTCATCACGGGTTCCGTAGAAATCAGTCCGGGAATCGGGTTGTCGGATGCCATTTTCGATATTGTCTCCTCCGGAGGCACTTTGGTGAGCAACAATCTCCGTGAGGTGGAAGTGGCTATGCAAAGCGAGGCTCTTCTCATTGCCTGCAAGGGACTCTCGGACGAGAAGCGTGCTATCCTCGACGACCTCCTCTTCCGCATCGAAGCCGTGAAGGCAGCAGAGGACAAGAAGTACGTGCTCATGAATGTGCCTACCGAGCGTCTGGAAGAGGTCATTGCTGTGCTGCCTGGAGCCAAGAGCCCCACAGTCATGCCGCTGGCCACTCCAGGTTGGAACAGCGTCCACACGGTCATCGACGAGAAGCGCTTCTGGGAGGTTATCTCACAGCTGAAGGCATTGGGGGCTCAGGGCATTTTGGTGATTCCCATCGAGAAGATGATTTTGTAGAGCACTCTAACGTGTTCCGAAGAAGGAATGATTTGTTAATCCGTGATTTGTTAATCCATAGATGAAGATATATAAGTTCCCAACGACAGAACAGCTGCGAGAAATCATCACTCGCCCTACGAAAGACGCTGTAGACCTGACGGCCGTGGTCTCTGCCGTGCTTGCCCGCATCAAGAGCGAAGGAGATGCTGCCGTACTCGACTACGAGCAGCAGTTTGACAAGGTTGACCTTCGTTGCTTAGGTGGTAGTGCCACAGCTACAGGCATTTCCCCTCTGACCGTTACCCAAGCTGAGTTCGATGCCGCCGATGCGCTGGTCAGCCCAGAGCTGAAAGCAGCCTTGCAGCAGGCTCATGCGAACATAGCCCGCTTCCACGAGGCACAGCGCTATGCTGGTATCGACGTAGAGACAGCACCTGGTGTGCATTGCTGGCAGCGCAGCGTCCCCATCGAGCGGGTGGGACTCTATATCCCCGGAGGCACAGCACCCCTGTTCTCCACCGTCCTCATGCTGGCAACGCCTGCCCGCATTGCTGGATGCCGCGAGATAGTGC
This sequence comes from Bacteroidaceae bacterium, assembly GCA_017535725.1. Taxonomy (GTDB): domain Bacteria; phylum Bacteroidota; class Bacteroidia; order Bacteroidales; family Bacteroidaceae; genus Physcousia. Next base: position 56,699 of record JAFXTO010000005.1, on the reverse strand, counting down.
TCTGCACCCCTCCGCAGAAGGACGGTTCGGTACACCCCGCCATCCTTGTGGCCGCTCGCATAGCAGGCGTGGACAAGGTCTTCAAAGCAGGAGGTGTGCAAGCCATAGGAGCTATGGCCTACGGTACGGAGTCGGTGCCCAAGGTCTCAAAGATATTTGGCCCTGGTAATCAGTATGTGCAGTGTGCCAAGCAGCTCGTCTCGCTCGCTGACGTGGCCATCGATATGCCTGCAGGCCCCAGCGAAGTCGCCGTCATAGCCGATGCCACAGCTAATGCTGCCTTCGTCGCCGCAGACCTCCTCTCGCAGGCCGAGCACGGCGTGGACTCACAGGTGCTGTTGATTACAACCTCCGAGTCTCTGCTTTCCGGCGTGCAAGAAGAAGTCGTCCGCCAAGTGCAACTGCTTCCCCGTCATGAAATTGCAGCCAAGGCGTTGGAGAACAGTAGGCTGGTGCTTGTCGCTTCTGCCGACGAGGCTCTTGCCTTGAGCAACCTTTATGCCCCTGAACACCTCATCATAGAGACCGCCGAAGCCGAGGAACTGGCAGCACGGGTGGTCAATGCCGGAAGTGTATTCATCGGACATCTCACACCCGAGAGTGCTGGCGACTACGCATCGGGAACCAACCACACCCTGCCGACCAACGGCTATGCCACCGCCTATAGCGGAGTGAACCTCGATGCCTTCTGCCGAAAGATTACCTACCAGCATATCACGCCCGAAGGACTCCGCTCCATTGGCCATACCGTGGAACTCATGGCTGAGGCCGAACAGCTTGACGCCCACAAGAATGCGATGACTCTCCGATTGAAGGAGGTCTTGAGTTGATGAGTTTGTGAGTTATTAAGTTCTTGAGTTATTAAGTTCTTGAGTTATTAAGTTCTTGAGTTATTAAGTTGGTGAGTTATTAAGTTGGTGAGTTGATGAGTTCTTGAGTTATAAAGTTGGTGAGTTGATAAGTTTTTAAGTTGATGAGTTTACGTGTTTATTAGTTTTAGTTGAAATATCCCTACTATGTTTGCCTTAGAGAATTTAGTCCGCCGGAATATTTGGAACCTCACCCCCTATTCCTGTGCCCGCGATGAGTTCAAGGGACGTGCCGCCAGCGTTTTTATCGATGCCAATGAGAATCCGTATGGCACGCTGAACCGCTATCCCGACCCCTTGCAGGAGGAACTGAAGGCGAAGATTGCCGCTGTCAAGGGTGTGCCTTCTGAGTGCATCTTCCTCGGCAACGGCTCTGACGAAGCTATTGACCTGGTGTACCGTATCTTCTGCGAACCGCGGCAGGATAATGTGGTCGCCATTGCGCCGACCTACGGTATGTATGGGGTCTGCGCAGATATAAATGATGTGGAGTACCGCGCAGTCCTGCTGAATGACGACTTCTCCCTGGACGCCGACCGCCTGTTGACTGCTGTGGACGAGCGGACGAAGGTCATCTGGCTTTGTTCTCCCAATAACCCCACAGGCAATGCCCTCCAACGCGAGGCTATCGAGCGCGTGCTGACGGAGTTCCAGGGCATCGTGGTTGTGGACGAGGCTTACGCAGACTTCTCCGATGCGCGTCCCTTCCGACTGGACCTCGACCGTTTCCCGAACCTCATCGTGCTCAACACCTTCTCCAAGCTTTGGGCGTCCGCAGCCATCCGCTTGGGAATGGCCTTTGCCTCCAAGGAGATTATCGCGCTATATAACAAGGTGAAGTACCCCTACAACGTCAATATCCTTACGCAGCGGCAGGCTATGAAGGTACTGGACGACCTGCGTCACATAGACCTGTGGCGAGCCACCTTGCTCAGCGAGCGTGCTGCCATCCTGCCTGCCGTGGCCGAACTGCCCATCTGCAAGGCGGTCTATCCCACGGATGCCAACTTCTTCCTCGCCCGCATGACGGATGCTGACTGTATCTACCACTACCTCGTGGATCGTGGCATCATTGTCCGCAATCGCTCGCGCGTGCAACTCTGCGGCAACTGCCTGCGTATCACCATCGGAACACCACAGGAGAACAATGCCCTGCTGGGCGCCCTAAGACAATACCGCCCATGAAAGCGCTTTTCATAGACCGCGACGGAACCATCCTCCGCGAACCAGCCGATGAGCAGATAGACAGCTTCGAGAAGTTCCACTTCCTGCCGGGCGTCATTAGTGCCCTCCGCTTCCTGCGTCTGCACACGGACTACCGCTTTGTGATGGTCTCGAATCAGGACGGGCTCGGCACCGCGTCCTATCCCGAGGAGGATTTTTGGCCTACGCACAACCTGATGCTGGAAATCCTTGAAGGTGAGGGAGTCACCTTCGACGACATCCTCATTGACCGAAGCTTCCCAAAGGAAAACCTCCCCACCCGCAAGCCTGGTACAGCCATGCTTACCGCCTACACCGATGGCTCATGCGACCTCGCCCACAGCTTCGTCATTGGCGATCGCCCATCCGATGCTCAGTTGGCCAAGAACCTTGGTTGCAAAGCCCTCGTTTTGCATCCCTGTTCCTCCTCTTTTCCCTCTGATTCCCCTTCTTTCTCTTCCGCGTTGGCTTCTGACGTTTTTCCCGCAGGGGATGTCACCTTCGTTCCTTCCTGGGAAAAGATAACGGAAATCATCTTTGCTGGCCCCCGTACAGCTTCCGTCCGTCGCACCACTAAGGAAACTGATATTGCCATCACCCTGAACCTCGATGGTACAGGTCGTAGCAGTATTTCCACAGGTCTCGGCTTCTTTGACCACATGCTTGAGCAAATCGCCAAGCACGGCAGCATCGACCTCGATATTCAAGTGAAAGGTGACCTCCATGTGGACGAGCACCACACCATCGAGGACACAGCCCTCGCCTTGGGCGAAGCCCTCCTGAAAGCCCTTGGTGACAAACGCGGCATTGAACGCTACGGCGCAGCACAGGAAACTCCCGCCGAGCATGTCGCAGGGAGTTGTAATGTCGGTGCGAGTTATACATTGCCCATGGATGACTGCCTCTGTAGTGTAGCCCTGGATTTCGGAGGCCGCCCCTGGCTCGTATGGGATGCAGATTTCAAGCGTGAGCGGGTAGGAGAGATGCCCACCGAGATGTTCCTTCATTTCTTCAAGAGCCTTTCCGACTCCGCACGAATGAATCTCAATATCAAGGCCGAAGGACAGAACGAGCACCACAAGATAGAAGGAATTTTCAAGGCTCTCGCTCGTGCTATCCGCATGGCCGTTCGTCGCGACATTCACCACATGCAGTTACCCTCCAGCAAAGGCGTCCTGTAATCTTATAGATATAGACGAGTGGACCGTTTGACAACTGTCAAACGGTCCACTCGTCCGTACGTGTTTGCCATCTCGTCCGTATTAGTTTGTGTTTTCGTCCGTATAAGTTTGCCAATTCATCCGTATGTGTTTGCAATTTCATCCGTATGTGTTTGCCATTTCATCCGTATGTGTCTGGTCATCCATATAGCCAGACTCCTGTATGTGGCTAAAATGTATCGGTACGTTTTTGTGTTATTTTAGGTCTTACGCGCGCGTACGCGCGCGGGCGAGAAAGATTGAAAAATCCCGTCACTTCGTCACAAATGGGATTTTAGATGTACATACGGATTGATTGTTAGATGTTTATAAGTGTGACGAAATGTGTGACGGAGCGTGACGGAGTGACGAAAACGACCAAATTTGATAAATTCATGGATAAATTCTTGAAGTGTCAAGCGTCTCTTCGAGCCGAGCGCATGATAAATTCGTGGATAAATTTGTGGATAATTTATGTGAGAAAAAAGAATTGCCGTTGAGTTGCAGGTGTAGTTGCAGGCGAGAAGCATTCATCTTTTACGCGTATTTATCACAAATTTATCCACGAATTTATCATGAATTAGTGGCAGAAATGTCGATTTCGTCACTTCGTCACACTCCGTCACGCTCTTCGTCACGGTGTATTTTATTGTAATATAATAGATTATGTCGGAATGTGACGAAGTGACGAAATTTCCTTATTTCTCGTGCCCGCGCGCGTGTATGCCACGTGCAATTATACGTTATTCTATAAAAGGTAAAAAGACATTTTCATGAGGCAAGACGACCTTTCTTTGTGGGTCTATACACATAGCTTGGGCTAATTTTACATCCTTTGAAGCCAAAAAGACGAGAAAATCGATCTTTTAGTGAGAGAATATGTTAATAGTCATGATATTTTGATTGTATGTCAAGAAAAATGTGTATCTTTGTGCTCAATAATAATAAGATTATCCTTTGTGGATAAAAACATCACTCGCATCAAAGTGGTGCTTGCAGAAAAATGGTGAATTATATATGAACAACGAAATACAATTCATATTATATCAACTTCCCGACGAGGAGGGCAAGGTACAGGTGGTTATCAAGGACGAGACTATTTGGGCCACACAGAAAGCTATGGCCCAGTTGTTCGATGTGAACATACCCGCTATTAGTAAGCATCTAAAAAACATCTTTGATGAAGGTGAACTAAAGCCAGATGCAACTGTTTCCAAAATGGAAATAGTTCAGATGGAGGGAGAGAGGGAGGTAAAAAGAGAAACAACCTTTTATTCTCTCGATGCCATTATTGCCGTCGGCTATCGTGTTTCTTCTGCTCGTGCAACAAAGTGGCCTTCCGTCGATATGCTCTTTTGCCCGATAAAGGAAAGATTAGTCGCGAAGAGGCAGACAAGAAAGCGACAGAGAAGTACAGCCTTTTTAATCCAACGCAGCAAATAGACTCTGATTTTGACAAAGAGGTGAGGGGATTGCTTGATAAGGAATAAGAAAGTTCGAGAATGGCGAGATGCTGAGGATAAAGGTTGTATGAGCATTTGAAAGTGTGGTGTATAATTGTAACAAAGATTTAATGTTCTAAGAAACGAACCAAATAACAAAGAAGAAATATGGCTGAAGAACTTGTTCCAATTCAGGAAAACGAATATAAGGAATTACTGCTACAGACCGTAGCAGTTATTGAGCGTGCTCGCATCTATGTGGCTTATTCCCAAGGATGAACTGCAAAAGACCATTGCAGCAGAAATCCAGTTATTTGAGGACGAATATTCAGAAGGCAAAATCGATGAGACGTAGCAAGGATGAGTATAGGTCATAGAAATATCGTCGCGTGGATCGAGGATAGAGGTGGCGTAATAATGCAAGAGCCTTTAATTAATGTAACAACAATAGTGAAGCAATAATGACATGGATAGGAAAGGCTTTATAGATTTCAACACCAGACTTTCTCCGGAGAATTCGGGGAAGGCTGACAGCTATGCCCGGGCCATCATGATTCTTGATGAGGTGTTGCCGTATCAAAACGTGATAGACCTTCAGGGCCGTTCGCTCTATGAACTATCCGATGTTCAATATATAACAGGAACAAGTATAGTAATAGGGCAGAACAATGCCTGTATTGGCTATGCAGAGTGTGAGCAGACTCAACATTGAAAATAGGGGAAATGCACAAATTATATGACGTTAAAAAACCTTTGTAAATATTACATTAGTTGCATAGCGTTAGAAAATAATACAACGCTACGTGCATCAATGAAGGATGAACAATCTTTCATCAACTTGCCTTGGCTGAATAATGGTGCTCTAAAGTCGCCTGCTATAGGTGCGTTCCTTCGTGGCAATCATGATAAAGAAAAGGAGCTGCTAATTGGCTATCCCATATTGAAAGTCAAGCATTTTCTTTCGCCCCTATTCATTATTCATATTTCATATAGTGACGGTACACGAGGAAAACCTGAAGGATTTTCTATTGATGATGAACTGCTGATAAACAAAGACATCATAGACAAGTATTCAACAAACGACAAGACGGAGAACATCTATGAACTTCGAGAATTGGAGGCTGAACTTGGCTTTACAGAGGGGCATGCAGCTTTTGACGATTTAGCAGGAAAGACGAGACTGCTTAGAACTATTCGTCCTGATTGGAATTGGCTTGATGACTTTAATCTTGATAATTTGAAGAAAAGCCAACTACAAATATCAGACCATGACGGAATTCTTAATCGTGCGATAATCTTTGCGAAAGATCCTACACCATATACGATAGGACTGAGCAATGAATTGGCAAATTTGGAACTATATCGTGAATCGGACATTCGACATTCTGTCTTATGGAAGTTTATTCATAAACAGTTTAACAGGAATGCTCCGTTTGAGAAGGATATTCTTGAAGTGCTACCTCTTAATGATGAGCAAGAGATGGCTGTTCGTTCGGCCTTGAGTGCTGATGTGACATTAATAGCAGGTCCTCCGGGAACAGGAAAAACTCAGGTTGTTGCCAATCTTATTATTAATGCAGCAATTGCTGGTCAAAACGTACTATTCACAAGCAAGAACAACAATGCTGTTGATGTCGTTGTAAAACGTGTGAACACTCTCAATAAGGAATTGCCGTTGGTTCTTAGGTACGAGAAGAGTGCCAAGCAGTGCATTTCTGACTATGCCCAATTATGGGAAAAGGCGAAACCCAAAGGCGAAGCTTTAACAAGCGCATTTGATGCCTACAGTCGTGTATTTTCCAGTTATGATGCAAAACGAGCACAGAAGCAGCAAATTGTTCTGCGCAGAAACCAACTTGACGAATTAGAACAAGCTGTTTGTGATGTAAGAGATAAATATGCACAATGGATTGGTGTTTTGGCAGAAAATGAGGTTGATGAAGTAAGAAATATTTATGACGCTTTTATAAAACATCGCAATGCTTTGCTTCAAGGACCACAAAAACTGTTTGAAAAACTTTTCAAGGAACGTTGGGAACACAAATTAATGGTTGAAAGTGAGGATGAAGTGTTGGCTATAAATACCTTTTTGGTTAAATATCATCTAGGCCTTGAAGTTTCGTCTCAAATGACAGAGCGTGAATGGATGGATTTCGATACGAGATTCAAATCTATAATGAATGATATGAAACTAATTGCCTCCTATAACACCCAACTGACAGAGTTATGTGATTCCGCCTCACTCGAACAGCTTGATGCAGCAATGATGGCAGAGCATGTTAAGTTGCAGACCAAAGCCAAAATAGCATGGAATTCTTGGCTGAATCAGCATATTAGTACATTCAATCCAAAGAACAGAGGTGAATTGCATGATTATATTTGTTTCTTGGAACATGATCACGTTGACAACTATACTCCTGCATTGAAGACTTTGTTGCCAGTTAGTGCCATTACGTCATTAAGTGCTCGCAGACGCATCCCGTTCAAGGAAGCAATTTATGACTTGCTTATAATAGATGAGGCCAGCCAGTGTGATATCGCTTCAATGGTTCCCTTGCTGATGAGAGCAAAACGTGTGGCGGTAATTGGCGACAAACAACAACTCAATCATATTTGTCTTCTTAGCAAACAAACGGATCTTTCCTTGATTCTCACAAATGATATTGAGGCCAGATGGTCGTATCGTAGTAGCTCCATTTACGATCTTGCAGAGAGCATGGCTGAAGCAGAAAACATCATTCAATTGCGTGACCATCATCGTAGTTTCCTAGATATAATTCAGTTCTCTAATCAGGAATTCTATGACAATACGCTTCGTATCGCAACGGATTATAGTCGCTTGCAATCGCCTAACAATGGAAAACCAATTCTTGGAATGCAATGGATGAATGTCAAAGGTAAGACGATTCGCCCTGAGAATGGTGGCGCATATAATCTTCAAGAAGCAGAAGGCGTTATCCGTATTCTTCGACGATTGGCCATTGAATTAGAATTTGAAGGAAGTATTGGTGTTACAACGCCGTTCCATCTTCAGGCAGAAATGATTACCAGAGCATTGGAGAGAGATACAGAACTGCGAAATCATCTAGAACTGCATAACAATATACTGATTGATACTGTGCATAAGTTCCAAGGGGATGAACGTGATGTAATCATTTTCTCACCTGTTGTTTCCGATGGAACCAAATCGCAGAGTCTCATGTTCCTAAAATCAACAGGTAACCTGTTTAATGTCGCTATAACACGAGCAAGAGCTTTACTTGTAACTGTTGGTGATAAACAGTATTGTAAACAATGTGGCGTTAGCTATCTGGAACACTTTGCTGAGTATAGTTGTGGACAAGATGCACCTGTAGAATCGTCAGAATGGGAACACATGCTTCAGAAAGCACTATCTGATGCAGGCATCCCTGTAACCGCACAATATCATGTGGATAAATATTATCTTGATCTTGCCCTTTTCTATCAAGGAAAAAAACTTGATATAGAGGTTGACGGAGCAATGTATCACCAAACCTGGACAGGTGAACTCTGTTATAATGACCAACTGCGCAATCAAGCTTTAATGCGAGAAGGCTGGGATGTCATCCGTTTCTGGGTGCAACAAGTACGCGACCAATTACCTTGGTGCATTAAGCAAGTAAAGGATTGGATGAAAGCCGTAGATAAGCAGTATTAAACAATAAATGAGCGAGATAAACATGCATGATATAAAGCAAGCATTAAAATCCTATTTCGGTTACGACTCCTTCAAGCCCTTGCAGGAAGAAATAATCAATCATGTGCTCCAGCGAAAGGATTCGCTGGTACTGATGCCGACAGGTGGCGGTAAATCGATATGCTTTCAGATACCTGCTTTGATGATGGAAGGTACTGCCATCGTGATTTCGCCACTTATCTCGCTGATGAAGGATCAGGTGGAAGCATTGCGTGCTAATGGAATTGCTGCGGAAGCGCTAAACAGTGCCAACGACGAGATAGCAAATCGGCAGATTGCAGAACGATGCCTACGGGGTGATATTAAACTGCTGTATATCTCTCCTGAACGCCTGATGACGGAACTGAGATGGATGCGAACTATGCTGAAAGTATCGCTCTTTGCTATTGACGAAGCGCATTGCATTTCTCAATGGGGTCACGACTTCAGACCTGAATATATTCAGTTAGGTAATCTGCATGAGCTATTTCCCAATGTACCGATTATGGCACTCACGGCCACAGCCGACAAGATAACCAAAGCCGACATTATTACACAGCTACACCTCAAGGAGCCCGAAATCTTTATCAGTTCATTTGACCGTCCGAATTTGAGTCTGGACGTTAGAAGAGGATATGCGGCCAAAGAGAAGGTTCGCACAATATTGAGCTTGATTTATCGTCATCCGGACGAGAGTGGCATCATCTATTGTCTGGCAAAGAAAACCACCGAGAAAGTAGCTGAAAAACTCAGGAAAGAAGGTGTCTCGGTAGGCGTTTATCATGCAGGACTGCCTACAGAAGAACGCAATCGTGTACAAGAGGATTTTATTAATGACCGCATCCAGGTGGTCTGTGCGACGATTGCTTTTGGAATGGGTATCGATAAGAGCAATGTGCGTTTTGTAGTTCACTATAATCTGCCCAAGAGTATAGAGAATTACTATCAAGAGATAGGACGTGGTGGTCGTGACGGGCTTCCTTGTGAGACGATCTTGTTTTACAACCTGCAGGACATCATCACTCTACGCCGTTTCGCAGAGGAAAGCGGGCAACGGGAAATCAACATGGAAAAACTGCAACGGATGCAGGAATATGCCGAAGCGCAGGTATGTCGTAGGCGTATTCTGCTGAATTATTTTGGCGAGATAAGCGACAAGGGCTGCGGCAACTGTGATGTCTGCCATAATCCACCATCTACATTCGATGGAACAGAACTCGTTCAAAAGGCTCTTTCAGCTATATTAAGAACGGGCGAACAAGTGGGATTCACGCTGACAATCGACATTCTACATGGAAACTTCTCCCCAGAAGTCGTATCGCGTGGTTATGCTCAAATCAAAACCTTTGCCGCCGGCAGGGATGTTCCTGTAAGAGACTGGCACGACTATTTGCTTCAGATGTTGCAGATGGGATTCATCGAGATTGCCTACAACGAAGACAATCATTTGCATGTAACTCCACTTGGTCAAGATGTCGTTCGCGGAAAAGTCAGAGTTCAACTGGTTGTTATCAGCCGTGAAGACTATAGCGTTAAAGCCCGTCGTAGCCGGATGATAGAAGAACAGGTATTGGCCGTGACCAATAGTGACCAAAGTGAGAACAGGGAGCTGTTAGAGCGATTGAAGGTGCTAAGAAAAGAAATTGCCGATGAAATTAATAGTCCGGCCTTTGTCGTAATGTCTGACAAGACGCTCCATGCGCTGGCTACCAATATGCCCACAACACTTGCTGCCTTCGGTAACATCTTCGGAATAGGTGAACACAAGCGCGATACCTACGGTGAACGATTTATTGCGGTCATTAAGCAATATGCAGCAAAAGAGGAAGTAATTTCTGTCAAGAATGAAGCTGTTACGACCGTCTTGACAGAAGAACCCAAAGAAGAAAAAAAGAAAAAACCGAAGAATCGGATAACGATACAAGGAAAGGCGTTTGATATTGACCTGGATATTTGGGATTCGATAGAATGGCGCAAGGTTTTGAAGGAAATAACAGAAAAGGCTTATTGGAATTATAAGGGTAATCTTGTCATTCGTTTGAGTGATTATGTTGCTCCAAATACAAAGCAAAGAGAGAGAATTATCGCTATGCTGTGCCATCTTTTGAAAGAAGGATATGGTATGAATGTTGATGGGCAGGCTGGTGTTGTAGCGATTGCTCAGAAATACGATTACGATAGAGAAGGGCGAATAGTAGAGTTCCCTTCTGGTTCCTTCTTCGAGATTCTTTCCCGTTTCCGCTTGTTTGTGATTCAGAACAAACGTTTTCCTTTCATGGATGGTGAACATGATGAGATTGCACTAAGGAAGTGGCATAGGGAAGTTAGTCATGGACTGGTGGTGATTACGGATGAAGAAAAGATACTATTCGATAATCTGAGTATAGAGTTTGCCGATGCACCCAAGAATAGAGGTCAATTAGATGCGCTGCAAGTATCCCAAATGTAAATTCACAAAGCAATAGAATAGGAATCGAAAATGTTATAAAATATATGAGTATAGACGAGATACGAGCATTGCTCAACGACATTGAGAGCGACAGGGTGGAACGCACAGTCTCCACTACCAATACGGATAAGTTTGGACAGGCTATCTGTGCTTTTGCCAATGACTTGCCCGACAAGCAAGCCGTGATGGTGAAGGAAATGAAGTCACCTCGCGGCGAGCGGAATAGCCTAAGGCTTCGTGACGGAAAATGGAGAAAAACAGCCACAAAAACAGCCAAATTTGTCTGTTTTGACGAGCAAGAGAACCAAAAAGGGTCAAGATTGACCATTTCGGATTTCCCAACTATGCTTACATGGAATGTTTATGAAGCCATCAAGATGAATCGCAAAGCGAAGTATTCTTGGCTGGTCGACAACCTCGTAGTTAGTGAACGCACTATCCAACGTGCAATTGACGATTTAAAGGAACTTGGATACATCAACAAGGAGCACTCGAAGATTAAAGGCGAGTGGCAGTTGTTGAAATAACAACAGCAACAAAACAATTACGGTTCAAGGTTCTTCGAAGTGTCGAGTCGACCAATGGCCGAGCGCATGCTTCACGATTCAAGCAATAGAACAGAAATTGAAAACGTTATAGATTAGCAAAGAAGGATGGCGATACAATTGACATATAGAAAAACCAGTAGGCTAACGATACGCATCGTAAAGAACGGCGATGTACATGTGTCGGCTCCTATAGGTATGCCGAAGAAGGAGTTGGATCTGACCGAGGGTCGCGCAACAGGTATTCCCACTATTCAGGAGGAGATGCAGAAGAACGGCTCGCCTCGTGCAACGATAGAAACTAATGATGAGCGCAGTTTTATCAATGTGTTTATACCTGTGCATGAAGGATGTGGAGACAAGGTGATACAGGTCACTGGGAGGTTGACGAAGAGAATAAATGAACAGAATACGAATAGAACTATTTGAGCATGAAACAGATAGAAGTAGTAGCAGCGATAATACGCAAGGATGATAAGATCTTCGCCACCCAAAGGGGATATGGAGAATTTAAGGACTGGTGGGAGTTTCCTGGCGGGAAGATGGAGGCAGGGGAGTCGCCGGAGGAGGCACTTGTGAGGGAGATTCGCGAGGAGTTATCTACGGAAATCAGCGTGGATGAGCTGTTTTGTACGGTAGAGTATGATTATCCTGCCTTTCATCTCATCTTGCATTGCTATCTATGTTCGCTGCTGACGGATGCCCTGCATCTGAATGAGCATGAAGCGGCCCGATGGCTCACCAAAGATGAACTGGACAGCGTCGATTGGCTACCGGCAGATTGGGAGGTGATAGAGGCATTAAAAGAACAATAAAAATGGAATCGAAAACGTTATAGATTAGGAAAGAAGAATGGCGATACAATTGACATATAGAAAAACCAGCAGGCTGTCGATGCGCATCGTAAAGAACGGCGATGTACATGTGTCGGCTCCTATTGGTATGCCGAAGAAGGAGGTGGAGGCATTCATAGCGCAACATAGTGAATGGATAGTAGAGGCAAGAAAGAAAACGGCTGAACGTCAGAAACAGCGGGCTGAGTTTTATAACCAATTGCCGCTTACAACCCGTGCACAAAAAGAAGAGGCTTTACTTAGACTGAAAGCATTGATTGAGCCTATGGTAGAACGTTATGCCAAAGAGATGGGCGTTAGGCCTTCTGTTGTCTATTACAAACCGATGATATCACGATGGGGTATGTGTAATGTAAAAGACCGTTCTGTCTGCATCTCTGCCTATGTGTTATTGTTACCTGAGTGGTGTGTAGAACATATTGTGGTTCATGAATTGTGTCATCTGTTAGAGCCAAGTCATAATGCCTGTTTCCATGCGCTAATGGACCAATTCTTTCCAAAGTGGAGAGAGGCGCGTAAAGAGACTTTGAATAAAACGAAAAATTATTGACAACAATGGATATAAAAGAACTATTAAATCGGACTGATAGGTTTGCAGCCAATGCGGGTTGCAGGATTACGGAGGTGGACGAGCAGCATGCTGTGGCGGAGATGATGGTGACGACGATGCACCTGAATGGAGGCAATGTGTGTCAGGGAGGGGCGTTGTTTACGTTGGCTGACTTGGCGATAGCTGCCTGGATGAACTACAACGGACAGCTGACGTTCGGCATCAACAACAGCATCATGTTTGTGTCGAGTGCGCGTGAGGGGGATGTGCTGCGGGCTGATGCTGTTGGCATTTGCGACCATCATAAGATTCCTGCTGTGGAGGTGCGCGTGACCAATCAGGACGGACGGCTCATCTGTCATGTGACGGGCATGGGGTATCGTAAAAATGTAAATGTACCAACGGAAGAAGCAAAATAAGAACAAAACGTTATTAGAGTGGAGGCAAAAGAATAGCCTCGCTGCTGGCGAGGCTATTCTGTGAGTTATGGGAGAAGGGTGTTTACTTGGACATCTGGAAGCCGAGCTTCATGCCTTGGTAGTTGCTGCCGAGGATGTTGGTGATGCTACTGATGGTGGAATTGGACTTGCCGAGGAAGGAACCTACTGCATTGACGGCGCTGAGCAGCTTGTCTGCATCATAGAGGATGCAGAGGTTGGTGCCGTCCATACCTACGGTGCAGGTCTGGTTCAGGAGTCCGAGGGAACCATTCATCTTCAGGGTCTTGGTGGCGCTGTCAAAGGTGTAGGTGCCCGTGGAAATAGTCTTGTTGCCCGTGGAGATGCTGAATGTCTTGTCCTCGTTGAAGGTGTAGGTCGTGACGCCCTTCGTGATGCCGACCTTGGAAAGGTAGGTGCCCAGTTTCTGCTCGATGCTGGCGGCAGCAACTTCGCCGCCGGCTTTGGCGAGGAGGTTCTCACTCTCGAAACGGACTTCGGGCTGCTGGTAGGTCCATGAGCCGACAATGGTTTGCTCTGTAAGGGAGCTGCCGAGGATGGAGCCGAGGAGACTATTGAGGATGGTGCCTCCGGCAGAACCAAGGATAGATGTAACGTCAGTCCCACCAGTGGAGGTGGTTGTTCCTGTTCCAGCTCCCAGGATGGTGCCAAGTGCGCTGGTTCCCGTGGTGCCACAGGCGGTGAGGCCGAGGCAAGCTGTCAAGATGGCTGTTGCAATGATGCTTTTTCTCATTTTTGTGTAATTTTAAGTTGATAATGAAATTATAGAATGTATTGTGAATTAGTCATTTGATGTGGATTCCTCGGTTGCATTCTTACGAACCAATCGGACGAAGTCTTGGGGGAAAGGTGTCTCGAACTGCATGGGTTGCCCTGTGCGGGGATGATAGAAGTGCAAACGGTAGGCATGCAGGCAGAGGCGATGGATGGGACTGAAGCAGTTGCCGTATTTGCTGTCGCCAAGGACGGGATGTCCGATGTCCTGCATGTGAACGCGAATCTGGTTCTTACGACCTGTTTCGAGTTTGAGCTCAACGAGTGAGCAGCGGGGTGATGTCTGCAAGGTGTGGTAGTGGGTGACGGCGAATTTTCCGCCTCCGGGATCTTCGGGCGAGGAGTAGGTGATGTATGCCTTGTTGTCTTTGAGCCAGCTTTGAATGGTGCCGCCCTCGTTCTCCATCTCTCCATCCACGACGGCGACATAGCGGCGGTCGTATACGATGTCATGCCAGTTGTCTTCGAGAATTTGTGCGATTTCCAGGTTCTTGGCGTACATCATCAGTCCGCTTGTATCACGGTCAAGGCGGTGTACGGTGTGGGCGGTGCACTTGAAGTGACGCTTCTGGAAGTATTCGTCGAGCACCTGCTTGGCAGAATACTGTTTAGCCGTGGCGGGCATGGAGAGGATACCCTCAGCTTTCTCGATGACCACGAGGTCCTTGTCCTCATAGACGATGCGGACATAGCGGTTCTGCAGTTGAGTGCCGCCTTTGTGCTTGCTGATGCGAACGACCTGTCCCGGATGAAGGGGAAGGTCGTAGCGGGTGGTCTGATGGCGGTCAACGGTGACACCATGGCCTGCCAGGATGTCCTTGGCGCGGTTGCGGCTGATGCCATCCATCTCCTTCATGATGAACTCCAGAAGGGTTGTCTCCTCGCGAACAATGTGTTCGCTGTATTTTGAGCGGGCGTACTCAGCACCTGTTTTGTTGTGCATAATATCTATATTTCTAGATTGCGATAACTATATATTGGACTCTGGGGTCAGGACTTACTCATGATGATAGGGCTCTCCCCTGAGGATGGTGCAAGCGCGGTACAGCTGTTCTACGAAGAGCACTCGGATGAGCTGGTGGGAGAAGGTCATCTGTGAGAGTGATATCTCCTCGTTGGCCAGCTGGTGGATGCTGGCGTCGAAACCGTAAGGACCTCCGACGACGAAGACGATGCGTCGTGCTCCTGCCGCCATGCGCTTGCCTAACCATGAGGCGAAGTCCACCGAACGTCGTTCGGTGCCATGTTCGTCGAGCAGTACAAGGTGGTCTCCCGGTTGCAACTGCTTGCGGATGAGTTCTGCCTCCTGCGTCTTCTGCTGTTCGGACGAAAGTGCATGGGTGTTTCTCAGTTCGGGAACCGTTTCCAGACTGAAGGGTACATAGTGCCCCACGCGGCTGGAATAGTCGTCGATGAGCGCCTGCACGTGACGGTCGGTAGTCTTGCCTATGACGAGTAGCAGAAGCTTCATTTCTTGTCGATGATGCTCTTGGCTATTTCATCTCCGAGGTCTATTGCTCGCTGGAATTCGGCTCTGGCCTCGGTCTCTTTCTTCTGTTCGCGCAGGGCGATGGCGAGGATGCGGTGGGCGTCAGCAAAGGTGTCGTCGAGGGCGATAGCCTTGCGAGCGGCGTATTCTGCCTCGTCGAGTTGGTTGAAGCGGATGTGTGTGCCGGCGAGTTCTGTGAAATACAGCGGTTCCTGCGGCTCCAGTAACGTGGCATGTTCGATGTCCGATAATGCCTGCTGGAACATCCGGCATTGCATCTCTGTCTGATAGCGCTGGTAGTAGAAGTTGGCATTCAGCGAAGTAGACTTCAGACGCTCGTATTCATTGAGGTCCTTGATGGCATCGCGATAGCGTCCGATGCTGCGCAAGGTGGTAGCCCGAATGAGCAATGCTGGTGCGGCATCGGGGGTATATGGCTTCTGGAAGCAAGC
This sequence comes from Bacteroidaceae bacterium, assembly GCA_017535725.1. GTDB lineage: Bacteria > Bacteroidota > Bacteroidia > Bacteroidales > Bacteroidaceae > Physcousia. The sequence continues at coordinate 40,718 of JAFXTO010000005.1, read as the reverse complement.
CACGGCGCTGTCTTGCAGGGCGAGTGTGGCTGTCGTGTCTGAAAGTAACTGTTGACATTGTGCTGCATAGAGGAAGTGCTCGGCAGATCGCAACGAGGTCTGGTTGACGGCCAGAAACTTTTCGCAAGCTTCGGCATATTGCTTCTGGGCGTAGAGGATGTGTCCTTGCAGCGCGATGTAGATGGGTTGTGGGTCGGAGGCTTCGGCGTGCTGTGCGAGCTCGAGTGCACGTTCCAAAGTCCAGGTCTCGGGCACTTGCTTGCCGGTCTGCACGGCGGCGAGCATAGCTCTTGACTCTGAGTAATCCAGTTCGGACTGCACAGCACCGGCTTTGCTGCCTGCTTCCCAGGTGGCTCTGGCCTCGTCGTAAAGTCCCTGAGAGGTCTGCATCTCTGCCTGCATGGTGTAGCCGTTGGTCTCTGTGGGGAAACGGCGGATGTAGTCTGCGACGTAGGCGAGATAGAGTGCGGTGTCGCGATTACCGGTCAGGTAGATGAAGCTGGTGGCCTGCGATGCCTCGTCGGGCAGTTCTTTTCGGATGAGGACGTCGCGGTAGTCCTTGGCATTGGCCATGAGCGCAGTAACTTTGAGGTCGTTGATGTAGGCGGCACTGATGGCGTAAGATTTCGCTTCACCAGCCTTGGCGGCCATCTGCACGATTCCCAGTACCTCGCCTTCTTCGTTCACCAAGGGGCAAGATGTGCTTTTCTCGGTGAGCCTAACAGGAAGGGTGTAGTACATATATTGTTCCTTGAAAGCCTTTGCGTCTTCGATAGTGGTGGCGGTTGGTAAACCAGACTTGCTGGACAGGTAGGGAAGGACGAACACTGACTGCCCCTTGAGTCCGTTGACGGCTGCAAGTGCCAGTGGCTCTGCCTTTGGAATGTCGGCGCGCAGTTTGATGACATCGTAGAGGGACGATGCACCAGCCACGGTCTGGATGGGGTATTCTTTTCCTTTCTCATCAACGGCAACAGCCCTCGAAGCACCTTTGAACGAGGTGTAGTCAGAGAGTATGGTGCCTTCGGCGTTGATGATGAATCCGTTGGTGGAATGAAGCAGTTGTCCGCTGGCGTCGTAGGTGATGATGTTCAGCTGGGCCTTGCGTGCCTTTTTCAGCCATTTGGTCTGGGCAGAGGTGGTGAGGGCACAGGTCGCCAGCAGGATGAAGAGGATTTTCCGGATCATATTCTAAGTAATGATTTGGCGTTTTCTATAGCGGCGTCCGTCAGCTGCTCGCCGCTGAGCAGATGTGCGATTTCAGTGATTCGCTGGGGCACTTCGAGTTCTTCGATATGGGATGTCGTGCCGTGGTCGTCATCTTCCTTGTAGACCCGATAGTGGTGTTGTCCGAGAGCTGCAATCTGCGGGAGGTGTGTGATGGAGATGACCTGACGGCCTCCGTCGCCCATTTCTCGCATGATTTTAGCCATACTTTCGGCTATCTGACCACTCACTCCGGTATCTATCTCGTCGAAGATGATGGTCGGCAGGCTGACGGATGCGCTGATCATGGCTTTCAGCGAGAGCATGACACGCGCAATTTCACCACCCGATGCGACGTCGGAGATAGGCTCCAGCCGACCATTCTTGTTGGCGCTAAAGAGGAAGACAATCTGGTCGAAGCCGCTGGCGTCAGGTGTCTTGCGTGGAGTGATGCTGACCTGGAACTTCACATTGGGAATACCCAGTGGTTGCAGAAGTTCGGTCATCTGGTGTTCCACCTCATGTGCAGCCTGGGTGCGTGCGGCTGTAAGTTCCTTGCCGACCGCGATGACCTGCTCCTCCGCTTGTCTGACAGCAGCAGTGAGATCCTGAATGCGCTCTTCTGCATGCTCCATGGAATCCAAGCGTTGGCGGAAGTCGTTAGTGAGGTTGATGAGTTCTTCTTCCGTGGCTATGTGATGCTTCTTTAGAAGGGTGTATAAATCACTGAGCCAGTCGTTGACCTCCTCTAAACGCTTGGGATTGCCGTCGATGCGTTCGGAGTTGGATGAAACCTCATCTGCGATGTCACGCAGTTCTATGCAACAACTGTTCATTCGTTCTCCCAAAGATTCTGCTTCGGGTAAGAGGGATGTAATGGACGAGAGTTGGCGGATGGCATCGTGCAGTGACTGTACAATTCCTGCCTGGTTGTTGCCGTCGCCATTGAGCAGGGTTCCTGTCGTCCACAGTGCTTCGCGGATTTCTTCTACGTGCTCCAGCTGTTTCGCTTCCAGTTCCATCTCTTCTTGCATCCCAGATTCCAAATGAAGCTCGTCGATTTGCGAGAGTTGGAATCGGAGATAGTCTTCTTCATCGTGGTCGCGCTGTGCTGCTTCCTGCGCCTCATGTAGCTCTTGCACTCTTTGCTGGTAGTCGTGGAACAGCTCGATGTAGCGCTTGCGGATAGCCTCATCGCGTGCGATGATGTCCACCACGTTGAGTTGGAAGTCCTCCTTGGCCAGCAGCAGGTTCTGATGCTGGGAATGGATGTCTATGAGCTGCGTTCCAAGCTGTCTGAGCTGTGCCACGCTGGCAGGGGTGTCGTTGATGAAAGCCCGGCTCTTGCCTGCTGCGGTCAGCTCGCGACGGATGATGCATGTCTTTCCGTCGAAGTCCAGGTCCTCGGCCTCGAAGAAATTGTCCAGCCCGTAGCCACTAAGGTCAAAGGTAGCCTCGATGGTGCAGCGACTTTCACCTTGCTTGACGCTGCGTGCGTCGGCTCGTTGGCCCAGTAGGAGTCCGATGGCTCCGAGAAGGATGCTCTTGCCGGCACCCGTCTCGCCAGTGATGACGCTGAATCCCGGGTGGAAGGCGATGTTCAGTTCGCCAATGAGGGCGTAGTTCTTTATGAATAAGGATTGGAGCATTATTGTTTTATCTTTTCCCAGTACTGGCTCTGTGAGGGGTTGATTCGGAACAGTATCTCGTAGATGGCTTCACGCTGCTCGCGAGGTGCCTGGGTGTTGAAGATACTGACGAGCTCGTCGCGCTTGATGTCCGTGAATATCTGTGGCAGAAGACTCATGGACTTGTCCTCGTGGGCTTCCTTAAGCAAGGTCATCGACTCGGCTATTGCATCGCGTCCCTGTTCCATCTGTTCTGACATCTGGTCCAGTCCCTTGCGGTAGTAGTCATATTGCAGTTGCCTGTATTTCTCCATGGCTCCGTCCAGATAGTCGTTGATGATTGCAAACCGATTCTTCGAGTCGCCAAAGGCCGTCCAACCCTCGGCGCCAAGAGTCTCGGCGCTGTTGCAGATATCCAATGCGGTCTGTAGGTATGCCGTACCGCCCATGGGGGACATTGTATCCAAATCCAGACCAATGATGAGGTATATCCAATAGGCGAGCATAGCCGTGAGGTTGTTGTCCACTTGTTCGGGACGCCATTCGAGTTGGTCGAACTCCTGGAAGTTGAAGGTGACATCCTTGTCATTGAAGTTCCAGACGGTGGTCGTGTACGCACTGCCCCACACAGGTCTGTTCGAGACAACCATCAGGCTGCCCTTGAAGGAGTTGTCGGTCTCACTGTAGGTGCTGATGGTTAGGTTGAAAGAACATTGTATGCGCTCGCTTTCGCGGAACTTGAGGTCTGTCCAAGTGCGCTCGTTCAGAAAATGTGTGATTTGCTTCTCCAGTGCCTCAAAGACTCCTGACTTGGTATTGGATACCTGCTCGCGGTTAATCATAACACGGGCGTTGAGTTCCTGTGCGTTGGTGGGCATGGCCAAAGCGAGAAGCAGGAAAAGGAATAGTAACACCTTATTCATATTATTAGAGTATTTCTGCGAGCTGGTCGATGATGTCACAAGCCACTTCCTTCTTGGATTTCAGAGGATAGGGGATGAGACCTTGGGGACTGACGATGGTTATCTTGTTCGTATCGTGCTGGAATCCGGCTCCCTCGTCCTGCAGTGAGTTGAGCACGATGAAGTCGAAGTTCTTTTTCTGTAGCTTCTTGCGGGCGTTGGATAGTTCGTCGGTGGTCTCGAGTGCGAAGCCAACGAGTCGCTGCCCTGGTTGTTTCATGCGTCCCAGACCTTGTGCGATATCCTGTGTGGGCTTCAGTCGCAAAAGGAGGTCGTCGCCCTCGCGCTTGATTTTTTGTTCTGCCACGTCAGCGGGAGTGAAGTCTGCTACGGCAGCACAGAGGATGGCGGCGTCCATTTGAGGGAAGAGACTGCTGGCGGTGTCCCACATCTGCTGGGCGCTCTCGACGTCTGTTCGATGGATGCCGGAAGTGGTGGTCGTAAGATGCACGGGACCACAGACGAGCTGCACTTCAGCACCGCGGGCGGCACATTCCTCGGCCAGGGCAAAGCCCATCTTGCCGCTGGAGTAGTTGCCGATGAAGCGGACGGGGTCTATGCGCTCGTAGGTGGGGCCGGCGGTGATGAGGATGCGCTTGCCGGAGAAATCCTTCCTGGCGGGAAAACCGCCAGGCACCAACGAGGGAGAGGAGGCAGAGGGAGAGGAGGATGAAGTGGCGGAGGGAGAGGAGGATGAAGTGGCGGAGGGAGAGGAGGATGAAGTGACAGAGGAAGAGGAGGTAGAGGGCAAAGAGGTAGGGGAAGAGGAAATAGCGGAGGACGAGGTGGCTGGGGAAATGGAGGATAGAACAATTTCGGCTATGCGCTCGGGTTCCTCCATGCGGCCTTTGCCGACGAGGTGACTGGCAAGTTCGCCACTGGCTGGCTCGATGATGGTGACTCCGCGCTGGCGTAGAAGTTGGAGATTGGATTGCGTGGCGGGATGTGCCCACATGTCCAAGTCCATGGCTGGAGCCACGAATACAGGTGCCTTCATGGAGAGGTAGGTGGTAAGGAGCATGTTGTCGGCGATACCGTGAGCCATCTTGCCGATTGTGGAGGCCGTAGCTGGGGCTATGACCATCACATCGGCCCAAAGTCCCAGACTGACATGGCTATGCCAAGTACCGTCGCGTTGAGCGAAGAATTCGCTGATAACGGGCTTTGAGGTCAGTGCCGAGAGGGTGATGGGCGTGATGAACTCCTTGCCAGCAGGGGTTATAACAACTTGCACCTCATGCCCCAGTTTTACGAACTGGCGTATGAGTGTGCAGGCTTTGTAGGCGGCAATGCTTCCTGTGATTCCAAGAACGATGTTCATGTGGGTCCGTATGGCTTATTTGCCCTTGCTGCGGAGGGCAATTTCAGTGAGCACTTGCTTGGTGTTAAGGGTGAAGTCGCCCTGCTGAATCCAACTATAATAGCTAGGGTCGCGACGGAGGACATCAGCCACGGGCATTCCTTTGTATTTCCCGAAGTTGAAGATTTCTACGCCTTCGTCGTTATAAACCATCCGTCCTGCGAAGTCCACGTTTCGGTTGCGGCGGGAGTATTCGGTAAGGAAATCCACATCGTTTTGGAGCACGTCGGGGTAATGGTCAAGTTGTGCGCAGAGCACTTCGTAGGTGGCTTCTGTGTCGGCCAGCGCGGAATGGGCATTCTCCAGATCCTTGCCGCAGTAGAACTTGTAGGCGGCGATGAGGGTGCGGCGTTCAAGCTTGTGGTAGATATTTTGTACATCAATAGAACGGACATGACGCATATCTACATTCATGCCTGCGCGAAGAAATTCTTCTACGAGGAGAGGGATGTCGAAGTGGTTGGAGTTGAAGCCTCCGAGGTCGCAGTCCTTCATGAACTGCCAGAGTTCATCGGCCACTTCCTTGAATGTTGGGCAGTCTGCCACATCATCATCATAGATACCATTGACGGCTGATGCTTCCTCTGGAATATGAATGGTGGGGTTGATGCGCATCACTTTGGACTCCTGATTCGCATTGGGGTACACTTTAAGGAGGCAGATTTCTACAATACGGTCGTGGGCAATATCAATGCCTGTGGTTTCGAGGTCAAAGAAAACTATGGGTCGTTCCAGATTAAGTTTCATCTCTTTGTCTATTTTTGTTTTTATTGTTAAGTAGGCACGGATTGCCCCTTTACAGTTTGTGTGCAATCCGTGCCCATAGGTTTATTTAAGAATGTCTTGGTTGTTTCTGCGAGTAGGGTGATTAGTCATTCAGCATCATGGGCATGAGCAGCATGAGAATGTCTTCTCCCTCCTTCTGTTCAGCAGGGGTGATGAGTCCAGCTCGACCCGGATCGGCGAGTTGGAACACGACTTCTTCGCTCTCGATGTTTCCGAGAATGTCCAAAAGCAGAGTACCCTTGAATCCAATGTTCATCTTGGGTGAATCGTACTCACAGACGATGCGCTCTTCGGCGGAGGTCGAGTAGTTTACATCCTGACCGCTGACGGTGAGTTTGCTGGGACTGAAAGACATCTTCACCAGCGCGCTGCTTTGGTCGCAGAAGACCAGCACACGCTTCAACGCTGATACCAGTGCTGCGCGGTCAATACGTGCAAGATATGGGTTGTTTTGGGGAATAACGCTGTTGTAATTTGGATAGCGTCCGTTGATGAGGCTGCACGTCAGGGTGAAGTCCTGACCTGTGAGCTGTGCCTGCTTGTCGTTAAATGTCAGTTTGATTTCGCCGTCACCCTTGCTCAGTATCGAACGCAGAATGGTGGCAGGTTTTTTGGGCAGGATGAATCCCATCTGGTTCTCGCTGTGTACAGAGGTAATCTTTTTGCGTACGAGCTTGCGACCATCAGTACCCACGAAGATTAGATTCTCTGGCGTGAAGTCGAAATAGATACCCGTCATCACAGGACGAATCTCGTCATCTGCTGTAGCGAAAAGCGTTTGGTTGATGCCTGAAAGCAGTTCGCTCTGTCGCAATGTGAACTCACAAATCTCTTCACCCATGGAGTGTGGGGCAGGGTATTGGTCTGCACGTTCGCCCATAATGTTGAACGAGCCATTCTGGTATTCGCCGCGAATCTCCATAGTGTCCAGGTTCAAGTCCAGGGTGATGGGCTGATCGGAGATTTCTTTCAAGGAGTCCTGAATGGTCTTGGCCTTGATGCAGAATCGGCTGTCTTCACTGCTTTCGATGAGTTCCACGGTGGTCACAAGGGTCGTCTCGCTGTCTGATGCGGTGATGAACATCTGTTGTTCGCGCGTCTCGAAAAGATAGCAGTCCAGAATGGGTAGCGAGTTCTTGCTGTTGAGCACACGGTTGATGGCGGTAAGGCGGCTAAAGAGAGCCGCGCTGGATACTTTCAGTTTCATTACGTATGTTTTTTTGTTGTTGCTTATCGGCGTTTTTGTCACTCTTGGTCTTAAAAAACCGAGCAAAGATAGCGTTTTTCGGTCACGCACACAAAATTTTCTTCTTAAAATTAGCAAAAGCGACGGGAAAGTCTTACATTTGCATCGCTTTTCGCACAAAAACGCATTTATTAACCTCCAAAAAGAATAAAAATATGGAAATTTCTGGAAAGATTATTGCCGTTCTGCCCGAGCGTGGGGGAGTCTCACAGCGCACTGGTACGGAATGGAAAGTAGCAACCTACGTCATCGAAACCATGGAACAGTATCCCAAGAAGTGTGCCTTCGAAGTTTTCGGAGCCGACAAGATACAGCTTTTCAATGTACAGGTGGGGCAGTTGCTGACCGTTAGCTTTGATATCGATGCCCATGACTATCAGGGTCGGTGGTATAATAGTATTCGTGCATGGCGTGTACAGCCATACGATCCCAATGCACCCGTTGCTCCTGCCGGACCTGCACCTGGATTTGATACGGCAGCTCAGCCTGTAGCACCTTTCCCACCGACATCCGCAGCTCCTGTAGCCGCCGTCCAGCCTGAGGCTCCCGCCCAGCCTGAACCCACGACCCTCACACCTGCCTTCCCTGGAGAGAGCTCCGACGACCTTCCCTTTTGAATAATTGTTTGCGCCTGCTTATGTGCGGGCGCGAACCTATTTTATTTATCGGTTAGTCATTTATTTATTGGTTAGTCTATTACAAACAGGAATGCCATCTTACTCGATGACATTCCTCTTTTTTTCACTTGTCTGCAAGTCGCGCTTTCTTATGGTGCTTTCTTAGCTATTGTCTTTGTCTAACGGCCTCGAAAAGAAGAATAGCCGTGGAAACGCTGACGTTAAGTGAGTCTAGTCGGCCAAGCATCGGAATACGGATATGGGCAGTAGCAGCCTGTCGCCAAAGGTCGGTGAGACCTGTGGCTTCGGTTCCCATCACGATAGCAGTAGGGCAATGCATGTCGGTGTCGTAATACGGGTGGGAGTCTTGGAGCTGTGCGGTCAGAATCTGGATTCCATTTTCCTGGAGGAATGAGATACATTCGACGCTGGTCGTAGCGACGCAAGGTACGGTGAAGATAGCACCGATGGAACTTCGAATGAGGTTAGGATTATAGAGGTCTGTGAGTGGGTCGCATACAACGACAGCGTCGGCAGCTGCAGCATCTGCCGATCGTAAGATAGCCCCAAGATTACCTGGCTTTTCCACGCGTTCGAGCACAATGATGAGCGGGTTCTCAGGCAGGTGGAGGTCTTCGAGGGCTATTGAGCGAGCTCGTACTACCGCGATGACTCCCTCCGTGGTGCCTCGATATGCCACTCGCTCATAGAGAGCCGGAGGAAGTGTGTAAATGGAGGGCTGAGGATAAGGCGATTTCGCAGAGTCTAAGGACCAATGGTAATCGGAGGCTTGTGCATCGCCTGCTAACTCTGGGCAGATGTAAAGTTCTACCACTTCGTAGCCCGCTTCCACACAATGCTGTAACTCGCGCTTTCCCTCTAAGACGAAAAGACCAGTTTGACGACGTTCGGAAGATTTCTGTTGAAGCTGCAAAAGTTGCTTGATGCGCGGGTTTTTGGCGCTGGTAATCACGGAATACATGAAACGTACAAACGATTAGCGGATTTCGTTGAGGAAAGTGGCGGCATTGGCGAGTGTGTCGAGTTTTCCGGCATCCATAAAATGGAAGTCTGGCTGCTCGTAGCCAATTAGGTTGTGGGTACCGCAGATGTTGAGGTAGAAGGTGATGATGGAGAACTTCTCGGGATAATCAGTCATCAGAGGGAAGAGGCTGGGGCTGATGAGATGGATGCCTGCGAAGGCGAGTGGCGTGGCTGTGATATCTGGTTGCATGGCGATAGGGCCGCGGAGTTCGCCTGTTTGGGTGTTCTGCCAACCGAGCAGACGGTGGGTGGAAGGCGAGAATTGGAGCTGACGTGGAGTGTGGCGCTTGGATACTACCAGTGCGCCCTCGATGTTACCCGCTTGTTCGAAAGCACGATAGAAAGCAGCAATGTCCAGGTCGGAAAGGATGTCCACATTATGAATGAAGACCGGTTCGGACGTATCGAAAAAATGAGCTGCATGGCGGATTCCACCTCCTGTGTCAAGGAGCAATCCTCGTTCGTCGCTGACGTGTATCTCAATACCGAAGTTATTGTTGTTGGTCAAGTATTCAATGATTTGCTCTCCGAAGTGGTGAACATTGATGACGATACGCTGGATATCTGCGGCCTTCAGGCGTTGAAGGACGTGGTAAAGCAACGGTTGTCCGGCTACGGGGACAAGGGCTTTGGGCATCGTGTCGGTGAGCGGTCGAAGGCGAGTACCAAGACCTGCGGCGAGAAGCATGGCTTGTTTCATGGGTGCAAAAGACAGATTTATTATAAAACCTAAGGTTTATGATTTGATGTTATTTGTTAGAGTGCAACGAATGGATTCTTTTTTTTGACTAACGACGATGTCGTGCGATGATTTCAAGTAGGTCTGGGCCGTGGTCTCTCATCGTCTTTTCGCCGATACCTGGAATCGCCAAGAGCGCTTCGGGGGTCTGGGGCTGCTCATTAGTGAGGGCGATGATGGTTCTAAGGGGCATGATGTATGAGGGAGGTAGATGCCGTTGGGCGGCGACCGTGTGACGCCAGTCGAGAAGAGCACGATAGAGGGGCTGGTTCTGGACAGAGGAGGTGGAGGAATTTGTGGAAGACACTTCGGACGAGGTAGCCTTCTTGGTGGTCGCAGAGGTACCCTTGGTGGTGCGGGTCTTGCGGGTCCTCTTATTGGAAGAGGTGTCCTCCGTCATGGATGCTTTGGCCTTGGCGTCCCAGTAGGCGTCCAGGGAGAATTCGATCATGCAGGCGATATAAATATTCATTTTCTGGTCGAAGTCGGTCTTCAGAAGTTGGAACTCGCGAGTCATCATTTCCTTGCCGCGAGCGTTGTCAATTTCTGGTAGTTCGTCTGCCATGAGATTGCCCAGAATGTTAGCCGTTTCCCTGCAGTAATAGGTCATGGCGGCGTGTACGCGCTGACGCAAAGGTTGGTTGGCGCTGTAGCTGTCGGCTTGTGGAATAAGGTCACGGATTTGGCTTTGGAACTTGATGCCCACAGCCATGAGGTGTGCATCGGTCTGTTCGGCTGCGGTCTGCACGGCTGTGATGTATTCAGGGAAATAAGGTGTGTATTCGCAGGCCAGCCGAAGGAAATAGCGCAGGCGCATGGAGATGGCCTTGAAGTCAAAGATGTCGCAGAGAATATCTTCCACAAAACTGCGTCGGTCTGCAATGAAGGAGGATGCGGTGGGCTCATGGTCGTGGGCGTATTCGTTGAATTGGATGACGTCCGGGTCTGTGGTGATGACGCTGGGTGGAATGGGGGTGGAGAGGATGAGGCCATCGAGTGTTCGGCAACGGGACAGCGCGACGTAGACCTGTCCGTGGGAAAAAGCGCGTCCTGCATTGATGATAGCTCGGTCGAAGGTCAGTCCCTGACTCTTGTGGATGGTGATGGCCCAGGCAGTTCGCAAGGGGATTTGTGCGAAGGTTCCCGCCACTTCCTCGCGGATGATGCCTGTGGAGGAGTCTGTGGTGTACTTGGTGTTTTCCCATAGTTGTGGGGTGACTTCGATGTGGTCGGAGTCGCAGAGGACTGTGACTTTTCCATCGCTGATGGCTTCAACACGTCCGATGCGTCCATTGTAATAAGCCTTGGCTGCTGAGGGGTCGTTCTTGCAGAACATCACCTGTGCGCCCACCTTCAGGATGAGTTGTACATCGGTAGGATATGAGAGTTCTGGGAAGTCCCCTTTGATGGTGGCTTGGAACGTGTGGGGAGGGGTGGCGAGTTCTGTGAGCTTGCGGTTGTTGAGCTGTGCTGCCTGATGGTTGTGTGTGGTCAGGGTAATCCAGTTCTCGTCTGCAGGTGGATTGAAGGTCGGGCGATAGCGGTCGTTCAGGGCTTGGAGTGTTGCTTGGTTGATGTGACCATCGCGAACAGCGTTGAGCAGTTGGACAAAGTGCTCGTCCTGCTGGCGGTAGACATGACGCAGCTCGATGCACACAAAGTCTGTCTTCTGTAAGGCCAGCGATGAGAAGAAATAGGGCGTGGAATAAAATTGCTGGAGGATGGGCCACTCCTCTTCTGTAGCCACGGGCGCCAGCTGTTGAAGGTCGCCGATGAGCAACAATTGTACGCCTCCAAAGGGCAGGTCGCGTTTCTGGTAACGGCGAAGCACCTCATCGATGGCGTCGAGCAAGTCGGCTCGTACCATGGATATCTCGTCAATGACGAGGAGATCCAGCGACCGCAGGATGTTCAGCTTCTGTTTGGAGAAGCTGTAGCGGTTGTGCTGGTCGCGTCCTGCTACCATTTGTCCACCGGGAAGGTAGAGCCCTGGAGCCAGCTGGAAAAAAGAGTGAATGGTCACGCCACCAGCATTGATAGCCGCAACACCCGTGGGCGCTATGACTATCATCCGCTTGCGCGATTCCTTCTGGAGCTGGCGCAAGAAAGTGGTCTTTCCTGTGCCCGCCTTACCGGTGAGAAAGATATTCCGATGGGTGTAGAGCGCATAGTTGCGCGCCATTTCAAGTTCTTGGTTTCCGCTATTCATGGTGCAAATTTAGATAAAATTCCTGAGATTATTAGCCTGCTGAGATAAAAACTATCATTATTTATTCAAAATCCACATAATTTAGGGTCAGGGTAGCAATAAATTATGTTTGCGATGCTCTTTAGTTATAGATTTTCGTTAACTTTGCGGCCGTTAAACGAAAATACAATTAAAACTTAAGAAATATGGAAAGCTTCTCAGACCTCGTACGTCTGCGCCGTTCCATGCGTAAATTCACGGACGAGCCCCTGACTCCCGAGCAAGTGGAGACTTTGTTGAAATCAGCCCTGATGGCTCCTTCGAGCAAGGGCAAACACGCCTGGCATTTTATCGTTGTTGATGATAAGGAGATGTTGTCCCGCCTTTCGCTTTGCAAGACCGTCGGTTCTGACTTCCTCGCTGGAGCCCCCTTGGCGGTGGTCGTTGTTGGCGACCCAGCAGAGAGTGACGTGTGGGTGGAAGATGCCAGTGTGGCGGCCACCATTTTACTGTATCAGGCCGAAGACCTTGGATTGGGTGCCTGCTGGATACAAATCCACAACCGTACAGCTCCTGACGGAACGCCATCGGAAAACATCGTCAGCGAAATGCTCAATATTCCTGCTTCGCTACAGCCTGTGGCCATCGTGGCTGTCGGTCACAAAGGCATGGAACGCAAGCCTTTCAATGAGGAGCGACTGCTCTGGGAAAAGGTGCATGTAGGAACTTTCAAGGCTTGAAGCTAAAGTTTAAATTTTGAAGGCACAAACATTGATGAAGATTTCCATTATTGGCGCAGGACGTCTGGCTACGAATCTGGCTCCAGCCTTGCAGAAAGCTGGTTGCGAGTTGGTGGAAGTCTGGAGCAAGAGTCAGGCTTCGGCAGAGTCGTTGGCGGCATTAGTTGGCTGCAAGGCCAGCTGGGGCAGGGTGGAGGCCGCGACGACAGAGGCGGACATCTACCTCATCTGCGTGAAAGACTCCGTACTACCAGAGGTTGTCCGTTGTCTGCATGCTGGTAGGGAGTCTGCACTTTTTGCCCATACGGCAGGTTCGATGTCTCTCTCTCTGTTTAGAGAGGCAGGTCATGAGCGTGGAGCCGTCTTCTACCCGATGCAAACATTCTCGAAGCAGCGGCAGGTGGATTTCACTCGTGTCCATTTCTTTATAGAGACAAACGTCCACGAAGACGAATGTGTCCTTACGAATCTGGCTACCCGTCTTTCCGCGCGCGAGAATGTGCACTATCTCACGTCGGCAGAACGAAGAAAACTGCATCTTGCAGCTGTTTTCGCCTGCAACTTCGCCAACCATTGCTTTGCCCTCTCCGATGAGATCCTGCGTTCCGCAGACATCCCGTTTGCTGCTATGTTGCCCTTGATAGACGAAACGGTTCGAAAACTCCAGGACTTGCCTCCCCGCGAGGCTCAGACAGGACCAGCCATCCGCCACGACGATAATGTCATTGGTCTCCAGCGAGCCATGCTGCTCGACCAGCCAGGGCTGCTTGCCGTTTACGATAGCCTGACGCACAGTATTCAGGAACTTGGATAAGACAATTAAAGCATAGAATCTACACACCAGACAAATGATTAACTACGATCTCACCCGCATCCGTGCCCTGCTCTTTGATGTTGACGGCGTACTTAGTGCTGAAACCGTCTCGCAAGATGCAGAGGGCGAACCACTTCGAACAGTGAATATCAAGGATGGTTACGCGTTGCGACTGGCCTGCATGAAAGGTTTGCATGTGGCCATCATCACCGGCGCCCGCCCTGAAAGTATCCGCAAGCGTTACGAATACCTTGGCGTGCCCGATATCTTCCTACGCTGTTCCGTGAAGACCGAGACCTATCGCCTTCTGAAAGAGAAGTACGAACTGAAAGACGACGAGGTGCTCTATATGGGTGATGACATACCAGATTATGAAATCATGCAGCAGGTGGGATGCCCAGTCTGTCCTGCAGATGCCGCTCCAGAGATAAAGGCCATTTCCACTTACATCAGTCACAAGCGGGGCGGTTACGGCTGTGTCCGCGACGTCCTCGAACAAGTGCTCCGTGCCCAGGGAAAATGGATGTCTGATAAAACTGCATTTGGATGGTAATACAACTATGAAACTGATACTTGCTTCCAACTCTCCTCGCCGCAGGGAATTGCTGGCTGGCCTCGGACTGGATTTTGAGGTGCGTGTGATTCCGGGTATCGACGAAAGCTATCCCCCCAATCTGACCGAGGGCGATATACCTCTTTATATTTCGCGCACGAAGGCTCAGGCGTATCTTCCTAATCTCGAATCGGACGAACTGCTCATCACCGCAGATACCATTGTGTGGTTAGACGGCGAGGTGCTGGAGAAACCCAAGGATGAAGCCGATGCCTGTCGGATGCTACGTGCACTCTCAGGTAAGACGCATCAGGTCTTTACGGGCGTCTGTCTGACCTCGACCGAGAAGCAGGTGGCTTTCTCCTGCCGCACAGATGTCACCTTCGCCCAGCTGGACGAAGACGAAATCCAGCACTACGTCACCACGTACCATCCCTTGGATAAAGCTGGCGCCTACGGCGTACAGGAGTGGATTGGTTATATCGGTGTTGAACGCGTGGAGGGTTCCTACTTTAATGTCGTAGGATTACCCGTACAGCGTTTGTATCAAGCATTAAAACAAATTTTTAACATAAAATGAAAAAGTACATAATTATTTGTGTCGTCATTTCATCAGTTGCCTCTTTCTTCGCCGCCTGCGAGAAGACGGATACAACCTCGTACATGCCTACATGGAAGGGTTTCAACGTTACTCCCCGTCCTGCTGTTCCTGGTGATTCTGTGACCATTACTGCCTGTCAGGATCAGATTGGACACCTTATCTATAAGGCTATCTACAACTGGACGGTCACTTACCACTTGCGGGCCTCTATGGGTGGTGATTCCGTTGTTAGCGAGACGTTCAGCAACTGGGTTGTTTACGACAATGACCCCGTTGACCCCAGCATTCGATTCTTGGTTCCAACAGGTGTGACCCAGAACTTGACTGTCAGCTTCCAGGGTCGCTATATGTACTCTGGTCAAGGCTATTCGGCCAGTGATGGTTCAAACATCCAGACAGGCTTCGACGGCATGCTTCGGCGTTCGCAGTCCAGTGCTCTTGAAGGCTTTTCCACTGGCTCAGTCACTATTCCTATTCAGTAACCCCAGTCCCTTGAATTGATGAACTACAGACGTTCTGCACTTCTTTGCCTTTTGTTCGTAGGTGCTTCCATGTGTGCCCGCCTTTCTGCGCAGGTGCTGTTCGACGAGCATTTTGCGGATTCCACGCTGCGGGTGGACTACCTCTTCTCGGGAAACAGCAGGGAACAACACATTGCGCTGGCGCAGTTGTCCAAGACGGCAGGGTGGTACGGACGTCGCCATCACCTCGACCGCCTGCCCTTGTTGGGCAATGGTCAGCTGACGATGGTCGATGCCTCCACAGGCGACACCCTCTACTGTCACAGCTTCAGTACCCTCTTCCAGGAATGGCAGGAGACAGAAGAAGCACAACGCGTGGAGAAATCTTTTGAGAATACCTTCGTCCTGCCTATGCCCCATCGTCCCGTGAACCTCATCTGTCAGCTCATGGACACCCATCGGCAAGTGCTTTCCCGTTTGTGTCATCGTGTGGATCCGAGCGACCTGCTCATCCGTGACCGAAGCCGCGAACAGCAGACACCTTGGCGCTATCTCCGTCAGGGTGGTGATTCCCGCGAGTGCATAGATGTGGCTTTCGTGGCCGAGGGCTATCAGGAGGACGAGATGCCGGCCTTCCTTGCCGTATGCGACAGCAGTATTCGTGCGTTGGAAGCCCATGAACCCTTCCGCTCGCTCATCGGCCGTTTCAATTTCATCGCAGTCATGCCTCCCTCACCAGACACCGGCGTATCTATTCCTCACCGCAACCTGTGGCTCGACACTCCGTTGGCCTCCAGTTTCGACACTTTCTATAGTGCCCGCTACCTCACCACGCTTCATCTCCAGCGCCTCTATGACTTGATGACTGGTATCCCTTTCGAGCATTTCATCATTCTGGCGAATACCGATGAATATGGTGGTGGCGGAATTTACAACAGCTACAACATGGCTTCTGCCCGCAGTCCTCACTCGCGCTACGAAGTCATCGTCCATGAGTTCGGCCATAGCTTCGGAGGGCTGGCCGATGAATATGCCTACGACAGTCAGGCGGAACCCATGTATCCCTCGGACACGGAACCCTGGGAGCCCAACCTGACCACGCTCGTGGATTTCGCATCGAAGTGGCAGGATATGCTGCCCGCAGGAACCCCTGTTCCCACCCAACCCGATGGTCGGGAGCTCACCACTAAAGTGGGCGTCTATGAGGGTGGAGGCTACCAGACGAAGGGCGTCTACCGTCCGGCCCAGGAATGCCGCATGAAAGTCAATGAGGTCGGAGAGTTCTGCCCCGTCTGCCAGAGGGCTATCCGCCAACTCATAGATTTCTATACCCAAGAATAACCAAATGACTTATTAGTTCCATTGTCTTATGAAAAGAATACTCTTCACCCTCAGCCTGACAGCTGCCTTTGTGCTAACCGCCACAGCACAGCACCGCCAGCCCCATTACCGCGAAGGCGTGCCCACGGACAGCATCGTCCTCAGTGACCCCTTTATTCTCGCTGATTCCGCTTCCCACACCTATTATATGACAGGTACGGGCGGACTGCTTTGGACCTCCAAGAATCTACAGACGTGGGACGGCCCGCGTTCAGTGGTTGAAATAGACACCACTTCATGGATGGGCAAGCACCCCATGATTTGGGCGGCAGAGTTGCATCACTACCGTGGTAAGTACTACTACTTTGCTACCTTTACCAACGAGGAAATCGCCATTGACACTGTGGCTGGCCGTCGCATCCCCCGGCGCTCCTGTCATGTACTCGTTGCCGACAAAGCAGACGGTCCCTATCGCCCAATGGCTTCACCCGTCTACCTGTCTCCTCACATGCCTACCCTGGACGCCACCCTTTTTGAGGATAACGACGGCCACCCTTATATGGTTTACTGTCACGAATGGTTACAGAACCTCGATGGCACCATCGAACGTATTCGCCTGGCCGATGACCTTTCGGGCACCCTCTACACGTCTCGCACACTCTTCCGTGCCAGCGACAGTCCCTGGAGTCGCAACGATGAGGGCACGGGACCCAATATGGTCACCGACGGCCCATTCCTCTTCCGTACCCAGACAGGGCGCCTGGGCATGCTTTGGACGAGCTGGATAGGAAAAGTCTACACGCAGGGAGTCGCATACAGCCTTTCGGGTACTATCGAAGGACCCTGGATACAAGAACCTCAGCCCATCACGCCGCCGAACTACGGCCACGGGATGCTTTTCCGCGACTGGAAAGGACGACTCATCTGTGCCATCCACAGACATGAAGCCATAAACGGACGCACAGTCCGCCATCCCCACTTCTTCCTGATGGACGACGAGGGCGATAAACTCCAGACAATTGCAAACTTCAAACCATAGCCATATAACTGTAACTGGATGTCTGGCTGCGGCTATCACGATTCCCTCTCCGTCCCCCCTCTGCAAAAAGTCTTCAGATTCAGTCTTCAGTTAATTCTGTGTATGGACGACAACCTCATTTTTAGGATGGATAAGAAATTTAAGTATATTATTATATATTATATATAATAATATACTTATTTCTTTTACTCCCCCATTTCACCTATTCATCCTTAATTGAGGATTTGAGGAACTGAGGACTTTTTGATTTGAGGATTTAAAGATTTAAAGATTTTAGGATTTTTTTGAGGACCCACTATCACAACCTCAACTGAGAGGGGGCTCAATCCTTAAATCCTAAAATTTTTAAATCATTAAATTTCTTTGTCCTAAAATCCTTAAATCCTTAAATCATTAAATGCTTCAGTGCCTCAAATCCTCAAATCCTCAATTAAGGATGCATACCCCCGCCCGAAAATTCGCCTCGTCACTCTCTTTTTGCTGAAAATAGCCCCTAAGTCCCCCCTCGGATTTGGCGGGTTTGTGGAAAAGCAGTACCTTTGCAGCGTCGAAAGGATAAACCTGACGACAAGGCGCTCTAACACACCATCGCCCGATGAACTATAGTTCATTGGCCAACGAACTATAGTTCATCGGGCGAGGAACTCTACTTCATCGGGCGAGGAACTCTACTTCATCAGGCGAGGAACTCTACTTCATCAGGCGAGGAACTCTACTTCATCAGGCGATGAACTCTACTTCCCCCGCCAACCGACTCTAAGGGTTATTCCTCGGGCTTCATGTTGGTGTAGACGGTCTGAACGTCGTCGAATTCCTCCAGACGCTCCACCATTTTGTCGATGCTGGCGCGCTGCTCTGGGGTGACATCCTTCAGGTCGTTGGGGATGTAGGTAAATTCGCCGCCGACATCTTCGAATCCCTGTTCCTCCAGGTGCTTTTGGATAGCTCCGTAGGATTTCGGGTCGCCATAGATGGTCAGGGTGCCTTCTTCCTCATCCTCGTCAAACTCGTCCTCCACTCCGTAGTCAATGAGATCCAGGATGAGTTCGTCCATGTCGACGCCGTCCTTCTTCTTGAAGGTAAAGACGCACTTGTGGTCGAAGAGGAAAGCGAGGCTACCCATCGTGCCGAGGTTGCCGCCGAACTTGTTGAAGACGCTACGGACATCAGCCACGGTGCGGGTAGGATTATCGGTGAGGGTATCCACGAAGATAGCGATGCCGTGAGGGCCATAGCCTTCGTAGGTCATGCCCTTGTAGTCGCTCTGGTCCTTGCCCATCGCGTTCTTGATGGCGCGGTCGATGTTGTCCTTCGGCATGTTCTCGCGCTTGCAGGTGGCGATGATACCACGCAGCGTGGGGTTCATGTCCGGGTCTGGGCCGCCAGCCTTGACTGCGATGGCGATTTGCTTGCCCAATTTGGTGAAAGTTTTTGCCATGTGCCCCCAGCGCTTGAGCTTGGCGGCCTTGCGGTATTCAAATGCTCTTCCCATAATAGTTTAACAGCCTCACCCCCAACCCCTCTCCGAATGGAGAGTGGAGTAATTACTTTCGAGGATAGAGGACTTTTTTATAAAGGATTATTATTAGTTTAATGTATCTTGTTAGGTATATACTCCCCTCTCCACTCGGAGAGGGGCTGGGGGTGAGGCTTCTTAGCGCAACTCTGCACCGAGTTGCTTGGTGAGGTTCTGAATGAGTTTCTGCATGATGGCGTCGATGGCGCGGTCGTTCAGGGTCTTCGTCTCGTCCTGCAGTCGGAAGTTGACGGCATAGGACTTCTTGCCGGCCGGCAGGTTCTTGCCCTCATAGACATCGAAGAGGCGGACTTCCTTCAGGAGTTTGCGCTCGGTCTGGTAGGCGATAGCCTCAATCTGGGCGAACTCCACACTCTTGTCTACCAGCAGGGCGAGGTCGCGGCTGACGGCAGGGAACTTGGGCAGTTCGGCGAAGCTGACCTTCTCCTTGCGGATGAGTCGCATCAGCTGTCCCCAGGCGAGGTCTGCGAAATACACTTCCGACGGGATGTCGAAGGCCACTTGGAGGCGTTTAGTAACAATACCCAACTCGGCAATCATCTTGCCGCCTCGGTTTTCTATGCGCAGGCTCTTGGAGAAGATATCGGAAGCACCCTCCTTGAAGACGAGGGCACCGAAGGGTACGCCCAAGCGCTGGAAGATGTTCATCACCTGAGCCTTGAGGCCGTAGAAGGTCTGATCCTCATCGGGGTGTGCCCACGAGCCGCTGACACGCTTTCCCGTCACCCAAAGTCCAAGGTGGTAGTCCTCGGAGTAGGCATCGAGCACATGCTTGATGACTTCGGGGTCGCGGCTGGAACTGACGCCAGGTATGATGTCGGCGCACTTCTTCTCTGCATGGAAATAGTAGCAGTTGCCGAACTCGAAAAGCTGGAGATCGCCGCGACGGCGGTTGACGTTGCGACTGATACTCTCCAGGCCGCCAAATAGCAACGTCTGGCGCAGCACGCTGAGATCCTGCGAGAGGGGATTCAGCAGGCGTACGCAGTTCTCGGCCTTGTAGGTCTGTAGTTCCTCGTAATAGGAGGCCTTGGTGAGCGAGTTGTTCAGGATTTCATTGAATCCAGCACCTACCAGTTGCTCAGAGATGATGTTCTGCAGCTTGAAGCTGTGGTCCACGTCACCCTTGATGGCTATTGTGGAGTTCAGCGAGAGGGGAATCTCTACATTATTATACCCATAGATGCGAAGGATGTCTTCCACAACATCACAGGGGCGCTGCACGTCCACACGATAGGCGGGTACGGTGAGCTTAAGTCCCTCGGCTGTCTCTTCGTCAATACGCATTTCCAGGGAAGTGACGATACTCTTGACGGTTTCAGCAGGAATGTGTTTGCCGATGAGTTGGTCGATGTATTCGTAGGTGATGCTGACGGGGAAGTCGGGCAGGGGATTGGGGTAGACATCCACGATGTCCATCGACACCTTACCGCCAGCCAACTCCTGACAGAGCAGGGCTGCATACTTCAGGGCGTAGAGCTGTCCGTTGGGGTCGATGCCGCGCTCGAAGCGGAAGCTGGCGTCGGTCTGCAGGCCGTGGCGACGGGCACTCTTGCGAATCCAGGTGGGATTGAAATAGGCACTCTCGAGGAGGATGTTGCGAGTGGTCTCGTAGGTACCACTGCCCTTGCCTCCATAGACGCCGCCGATACACATGGGTTCCTCGGCATTGCAGATCATCAGGTCGTGGTCGCTGAGCTTACGTTCCACACCGTCCAGGGTTTCGAACGGAGTGCCTTCGGGCATGGTCTTCACGATGACCTCGCCGCCCTTGATCATGTCTGCATCGAAGCAATGCAGGGGCTGACCGAACGCCATCATCACATAGTTGGTGATGTCCACTATATTGTTGATGGGGCGCAGGCCGATGGTCGTCAGGTGGTCCTTCAGCCACTTCGGGCTTTCCTTAACCTCACAGCCGGTGACGGTAACAGCGGCGTAGCGCGGACAGGCCTCACTGTTCTCCACGCGAATGGGAATCTGGAGGTCATGGTTGTCCACCTTGAAGTCCTCGACGGAGGGCCGGTGGAGGTTCGTCTTGTAGCCATTCTGAATGAGCCAGGCGTAGAGATCGCGAGCCACACCGTAGTGGGAGCAGGCGTCGGAATGGTTGGGCGTGATGTCCACCTCGATGAGGTAGTCGCTCTCCAGCCCGAAGTATTGAGCGGCCGGCAGTCCGACGGGCGTGTCCTCAGGCAAGACCATGATGCCTTCGTGGCTGGTTCCGACTCCGATTTCGTCCTCCGCACAAATCATGCCGCAGGATTCTATGCCGCGCAGTTTGGATTTCTTGATGGTGAATTCTTGGTCGCCATCGTAGAGCTTGGTGCCTAAGGTGGCCACGATGACCTTCTGTCCAGCAGCCACGTTGGGTGCGCCGCAGACAATCTGTGCAACGTCGGACGAACCGGTGTCCACGGTACAAACATGCATGTGGTCGCTGTTGGGGTGCGGTTCGCAGGTTAGTACGTGGCCAACGACCAGTCCCTGCAAGCCTCCTCGAATGCTCTGTACTTCTTCCACTCCGTCTACTTCAAGACCGATGGAGGTCAGTGCGTCTGCTACTTCCTGTGCCGTCAACTCCACGTCGACGTACTCCTTGAGCCATTTATAGGAAATGTTCATCTATATTGGGTTTACGAATTACCGAATTTATGGATTTGTGAAATTATGAATTTACGTATGTCGCCAGGGACTTTTTGATGCCCATAGAGGCGCTCTTTTCTGATTTTGCGCGCAAAAGTACAAAAAAGTGGCGAACTATCAGCGGGTTGTAGTGTACTTTTTTGCTTTGTGCTCGTTCATTAGGACGTTTTTGGCGTCAGAAAGGCATGTTGTCCGTGGGAGGCATGGAGTTAAATGGTACAATATTGCCCTCTGGTGGTGTCGCTTCGCTTTCGGGAGCCGGTGGCGTGTCTGGGACGTCTACATTGTTCATGGAGGAACCATAACTAACGTTCTCTCCAGGAACTGGAACGTAGTCATCCGAAACATCCTGGAAACGGGCATATTCGTTCTTGAATCGCAACAGAACGGTATCCACGGCGCCATTGCGGTGCTTGGCGATGATGAACTCCGCCATTCCACGGAGGTTGCGTCCTTTTTCGTCCTGGTAAATCTTGTAGTACTCTGGGCGATGGATAAAGCATACCATATCGGCGTCCTGCTCGATGGCTCCCGATTCACGCAGGTCGCTGAGCTGGGGACGTTTGCCGTCGTCACCGTCGCGTTTCTCAACGCTTCGGTTCAGCTGTGATAGGGCCACGATAGGAATGTTCAGCTCCTTGGCCAGCCCCTTGAGCGAACGGGAGATGTTCGAGACCTCTTCCTGACGGGAACCGAAACTCATGCCCGAGGCGTTCATCAGCTGGAGGTAGTCAATCAGGATGAGTTGTACGCCGTGTTCGCGGACGAGGCGGCGAGCCTTGGTACGCAGTTCGAATACGGAAAGCGATGGGGTGTCGTCAACGTAAAATGGAGCATCGTACAACTGGCGGATGCGGTTGTCCAGCTGGCCCCATTCGTAGGACTCCAGCTGTCCGGACTTCATCTTGTCGCCCGTGATTTCACATACGTTGACCATCAGTCGCTTGACCAGCTGTACGTTGGACATTTCCAGCGAGAACATGGCCACTGGAATACGCATGTCCACAGCAATGCGCTTGGCCATTGAGAGGACGAAGGCCGTTTTTCCCATTGCTGGACGTGCGGCGATGATGATGAGGTCGCTGTTTTGCCAGCCGCTGGTGATTTTGTCGATTTTTGAGAAGCCGCTGCTCAAACCCGAGAGGCCATCGCGTCGTGCGGCTGCTTTCTGCAATTCTTGATAGGCCTCGTGGATAACGGGGTTGATTTGAGTGTAGTCCTTCTTCAGGTTCTGTTGCGAGATAGCGAAGAGCTTGCCTTCTGCTTCTTGCATCAGGTCATCCACATCGATGGTAGTGTCGAAGGCATCGCGTGAGAGCTGGCTGGCGTATGTTATAAGCTCTCGGGCCAGAGCCTTTTGTGCGATAATCTTGGCGTGGTACGCGATGTGAGCGGACGAGGTGACGTTTTGCGACAGTTGCATGAGGTAAATGGGTCCTCCTGCGTCCTCGAGCTTGGACTGGCTGTCGAGGTAATCACGTACGGTAAGGATATCGACAGGTCGTTGCTGGGCGTTGAGCGAGCGTATAGCATCAAAAATGGTGGCGTTGCGATGGTCGTAGAAGCTCTCCGGCTTCAACGTCTCGCTCACCTCGGAGTATGCGTCCTGCTCAATCATCAGAGCGCCGAGGACTGCTTGTTCCATCTCCAGGTTTTGTGGCTGAGGGTGGCCGTAGGGATCCTCCTGTGGAACAGTAACCTGACGGGTTCGTGTGCTGGGTCTGCGATTATTGGTTGTGGGCATGATATGGATTGGCGATTACGGATTAACGATATTCGAAATGTCGAGATTTCAAGATGTTGCAGTGGTAATCCTTGCGATTCATTTTACGCTCTTGTTTTTCAAGAACTCTTCTGCTCTTGCAAGGTCTTCGGGCGTGTCTATTCCTATTGTTTCCACTTGCGAGACACCCACTTGGATATGGAATCCAGCTTGTAGCCAGCGCAGTTGTTCCAAGCTCTCGGCGATTTCCAAAGGAGACTGTGGAAGGGAGGTGATTTCCCTCAGTACATCTGGGCGGTAGGCATAGAGTCCGATGTGTTTGTAGAAGGTGTGGGTGCGGAGCCACTCGCTTGGTTCTACACCTCGCAGGTAGGGGATGACGCTTCGGCTGAAGTAGAGTGCTCGCCCGCTGTCGTCAATAACGACCTTTGGGCTGTTGGGGTTTTGCAAGGCTGCGAGGCCGTCTTGCGGTGTAAACGGTTTCACGAGGGTTGCTATTTCCGTGGTCGCATTGAGGGCGAAGCATTGCTGGATGGCTTCCAGTTGTGC
The DNA here is from genome assembly GCA_017535725.1 of Bacteroidaceae bacterium. GTDB lineage: Bacteria > Bacteroidota > Bacteroidia > Bacteroidales > Bacteroidaceae > Physcousia. The sequence continues at coordinate 16,959 of JAFXTO010000005.1, read as the reverse complement.
GGGTTGGATAAAAGGCTCGTCCCCCTGTATGTTGACCACGACATCGAAGTCGTGTCCCTGCTGTTTGTAGGCTTCCCAGACGCGGTCTGTTCCACTCTTATGATGTATGCTGGTCATGACGGCCTTTCCGCCGAAAGCCACCACGGCATCATAGATGCGGGTGTCGTCTGTGGCCACCACAGCATCGTCCAAAACGCCTACAACTTGACGATATACTCGTTCCACTACGCTGACTCCTCCGAGAAGAGCCAAGGGTTTGCCGGGAAAGCGTGTGGAAGCGTATCTGGCGGGTATGATTCCAATGAAAGTCATAAAGATTTTATAAAAATTGTGAAAATTTATCCGACTTATCCAAAAAAAGTTGTACCTTCGCACTCGAAATGAGTACACATAAGTTATATATAGGTATTGGCACCAATCTGTCGACGGCAGAACAGGTGCTTCTTTGGACGAAGCGCAAGTTGTCCGAGGCCTTTCGTGGTGAGGCTCGTTATAGCACACCCGTGAAAACAGATCCCGTCAATTTCCCCAGTAAGGAAAAGTTCACGAATCAGCTCGTGATCGTCGAAACCGAAGTACCGACGACATTTGCTAAACCCTTGCTTAAGAGCATTGAACGCCAATTGGGACGCACGGAAGATGATGCGGCGCGAGGCGTGGTCAGGCTGGATCTTGACCTGCTCTGGATGGATGGAAAAATCCTGCGCCCAGAGGAATGGGAACTTCCGTATATCAAGGCTGCTCGCGAAGAACTGGAAGGCGCCGATAGTTAGCATTCTCTTCTCCATTTTTTCTTTTCATTATTCGAAGAGGTTGTCGAGTCCTATGGGCTCAGCAATCTCTTCTGTTTCTGTGCTCACCGATTCGGCACAGGGGTCAAAGCCTGACGGTATTTCGAACTGCTCGTCCTGCCTGTAGCCCAGGCTGGTGTCTGCGTAGACCTTCTTCAGGAATCCTGCGCAGATAGGCAGGGCGGATGCTGCACCCTGGCCATGGGCCATGCTGTTGAAGTGGATGTCGCGCTCGTCGCCGCCTACCCATGCGCCGAAGACCAGACGAGGCGTGTATCCCACGAACCAACCATCGCTGTTGTCGTTGGTTGTACCTGTCTTTCCACCCATTGGGGCGCTGATACCCATGCGGCGCATGCGGGCACCTGTACCGGAGTCTACTACTCCCCGCATGAGAACAATCATCTTCAGAGCACTCTTTTCGTCGATGATTTCCTTCATCCGAGGTGCGAACTCGCCTACGATGTTACCATCGGAGTCTTCGATGCGAGTGACGAAGAGTGGTTCTGAGCGGATTCCTTTATTGGGAAAAGCGGTGTAGGCAGAGACCATTTCCATAACCGAGATGTCGCAGGGACCCAGACACAGAGACAGCGAGGGTACGATTTCCTGGTTTCTGATGCCGAACGCACGCAACAGTCGCACCAGTGCATTGGGGTTCAGCTGGTTCATCAGGTAGGCCGTAACCCAGTTGTTACTCTGTGCAAGCCCCCATTTCAGGGTTACCATCTCGCCGTAGCGTGCCCGGCTACCATTGCGTGGTGTCCAGGTTTGGTTTCCTACCTGATAGGTTTGCTGTACGTTGGGCACCACATCGCAAGGGCTCCAGTTGTTCATCATCGCAAGGGTGTAGACGTAAGGCTTCATGGTGGAGCCAATCTGTCGGCGTCCCATTCCAGCCATGTCATACTGGAAGTGGCTGTAGTTCAGTCCGCCTACGTAAGCCTTGACTTGTCCTGTCCTGCAATCCATGCATACGAATCCCGAACGGAGGAAATGCTTGTAGTATTTGATGCTGTCCATGGGGGTCATCACCGTGTCGATATCTCCGTTGTGGGAGTAGACGGTGAATTCCGTGCGGGTCGCGAAATTCTGCTCTATCTCGGCTTCGCTCAGTCCGGCCTCCTTCAGTCGGATGTAGCGTTCGCTCTGCCGCATGGCCCGATAGAGGTTCTGACGGTATTTCTCCATGGAGATATCAGCTGCGAATGGGGCGTTGGCCTTACCTCGGCGTTCGGCGTCGAACAACGGTTGTAGGTAACCTGCTACGTGTGAGAACATGGACTCTTCGGCGTAGCGCTGCATACGACTGTCTATGGTGGTGTAGACTTTCAGACCGTCGGTATATATATTATAAGGTGTATTGTCTTTCTTCCGGTTCTTGTTGCACCACCCATACAGCGGATCTGTGGCCCAGGCCAGGCTGTCGTCGTAGAACTTCTGGTTTTGCCAGGAGGCGTAGTTCTTGCGGTCGGGGCGTTTGGCCATCAGTATGGTGCGCAGGTATTCGCGGAGGTAGGTGCCTTCGCCTTCCTTGTGATCCTGTCGGTGGAAGTTCAGCTTCAGGGGCTCTTGCATCAGCTGGTCAGCTTCGCCCTTCTTGAGGTATCCTGCCTTGACCATCTGGCTAATGACGGTATTCCTTCTCTGGAGGGCGCGCTCTTCGTATCGTACGGGGTTGTAGAGCGATGGGTTTTTGCACATGCCGACCAGGATGGCACTTTCCAGGACGTCCAATTCCTTGGGTTCCTTTCCAAAATAAATCTTTGCGGCAGTTTTTAGTCCAACGGCGTTATAGAGAAAGTCGAAATGGTTAAGGTACATGGAGATGATTTCCTCTTTTGTGTAAAATCGCTCCAGCTGTACAGCAATCACCCACTCGATGGGCTTCTGCATCAGTCGCTCAGTCACGCTGCCCGCCTTGGCGGAATACAGTTGCTTGGCCAGTTGCTGGGTGATGGTGCTTCCGCCGCCTGCATTGGCCTGTCGCATGATGCCTCGTTTAACGATGGCTCGGAACAGCGCCCGGAAGTCCACACCTGAATGCTCATAGAAACGGACATCCTCAGTAGCCACCAACGCCTGAACCGTGGATGGTGCGATATCGTCGTAGCCAACGAAGATGCGGTTGGCGCGCGTGTAGCTCCAGGTGCCCAGCAAACGTCCGTCCGAGGAGATGACCTGCGAGGCGAACTTGTTCACGGGGTTTTCCAGTTGTTTCAGCTCCGGCATATAGCCGATATATCCTTTTGCGATGGCCCAGAAGGTTCCTGCAACGCAACCAAAAGCCAGCACAAGAAATATCCAGAGGATGATGAAAAATGTTTTTCTCATAGATTTATCGTTGTCCGAAAAGCGGATTTGGGTTGCAAATTTAACTACTTTTTTTGAAACAATGACTATGAAAAGCAGAAAAGTTCCATTTTTTAGCCTCTGAATGTAAACTTCCTTGCTTTTCTTAATGCATATTTCACCCTTTTGACGTATTTTTGCACACGCATAAACTCATAGAATGACTCATGAATAGAAGTCTTGTAACCTTAGCAGACCATTCGCGCGAGAAAATAGAGTACCTCATTCGAATGGCGCAGGAGTTCGAACAGCATCCCAACAGGCTGCTCCTCCAAGGGCGTGTCGTCGCCACTCTGTTCTTTGAACCCAGCACCCGTACCCGTCTGAGTTTCGAGACTGCTGCCAATCGCTTAGGTGCTCGGGTCATAGGATTCGCAGACCCCAAGGTCACCAGCGGTACCAAGGGCGAGACCCTGAAGGACACTATTTTAATGGTGTCGAACTACGTAGATATCATCGTCATGCGCCATTACCTTGAAGGTGCTGCCCGCTACGCTTCAGAGATAGCTCCCGTACCCATCATCAATGCCGGCGATGGAGCCAACCAGCACCCCTCCCAAACGATGCTGGACCTCTACACCATCTACCAGACACAGGGTACGCTGGAGAACCTGCAGATATACCTCGTGGGCGACCTTAAATATGGACGTACTGTCCATAGCTTGCTTATGGCCATGCGCCACTTCAATCCCACCTTCCACTTCATCGCACCCGATGAACTTGCAATGCCCGAGACCTACAAGACCTACTGCCGTCAGTATAATATTCGATATGAGGAACATCAGGATTTCGACGCCGATGTCATCTCTGGGGCAGATATCTTATATATGACGCGCGTGCAGAAAGAGCGGTTCTCCGATCTCATGGAGTATGAGCGTGTGAAAGATCGCTACCTGCTGAAGTTGGACATGCTCTCCCACGCCAAGGACACGATGCGTATCCTGCATCCCTTGCCTCGCGTGAACGAAATAGAATATGCCATTGACGACGACCCGCATGCCTATTACTTTCAGCAGGCCCGCAATGGACTCTTCGTCCGCCAGGCTCTCATCTGTGACGCATTGGGAATCAGCCTTGAACAAGTAAAGAACGACAAAACCATCATCCTATGAAGCGACAAGAACTGATTGTTTCCGCCCTTGACCACGGAACTGTTATCGACCATATTCCTTGCGATCGCCTGTTTGATGTCATCGACCTGTTGCATTTGCGTCAGATGACTTCCAAGGTCACCATTGGCTTTAACCTCAAGAGCCACAAGATGGGAACCAAGAGTATCATCAAGATTGCTGACCGCTTCTTCACCGATGCGGAACTGAACCAACTCAGCGTTGTTACCCCCAACGTCTCGTTGTCCATCATTCGGGACTACGAGGTTGTGGAGAAAAAGCAGGTTTGCCTCCCCGATGAACTCCGGGGCATTATCCGATGCAACAATCCAAACTGCATTACGAACAACGAACCGATGGCCACTTTCTTTCATGTCATAGACAAGGAACAGGGTGCCGTCCGATGTCACTACTGCAACCATGAGCAGGATATCCATCAGGCAAAGCTGGTTTGAAGAATGAACAACATTTAATTGTTAATCCGTTAATTTTATAAGTAGGTATTCATAATTAGTTTTATGTATTTTAGTTTTTATTTGGATGCAGATTTTTCTTTTATCCGAAGGCGAAGAGGGCCTTTCAGAGGATTGCCCTTGGGCCATCCGTACCCGATGAGGGGAGCCATAACTCCTATGGCGACGGAGGTAATAGCGGGCTATGTGACTGAGGATAAGAGGAAAATATGCGCCAAAGAGAAGCTAAAAGACATGAAATGTACCTACTTCTTATCATGTAAATTAATTTTGAATACCTACTTAATATGAATCGAGACAACATTATCTTCGAGCTCATCCAACAGGAACGTCTGCGCCAGGAGCGTGGTATCGAGCTCATTGCATCCGAGAACTTCGTCAGTCCCCAGGTTATGGAAGCCATGGGGAGTCCACTCACCAACAAATATGCCGAGGGTTACCCTGGACACCGTTACTATGGCGGTTGCCAGGTTGTAGACAAGGTGGAGCAGCTGGCTATTGACCGCCTCTGCGAACTCTTCGGTGCTGAATATGCCAACGTGCAGCCTCACTCTGGCGCCCAGGCTAATGCCGCAGTCTTCCTCGCCTGCCTGAATCCCGGCGATACCTTCATGGGACTGAACCTCGACCACGGTGGTCACCTCAGCCACGGCTCGCTCGTCAATACATCTGGAATCATTTATCGTCCGGTGGGTTACAACCTGAACAAGGAGACCGGCCGCGTGGACTACGACGAGATGGAGCGCCTGGCCCTGGAACACAAGCCCAAACTCCTCATCGGCGGAGGCTCGGCCTACAGCCGTGAGTGGGACTACAAGCGCATGCGCGAGATAGCAGATAAGGTAGGGGCCATCTTCATGGTTGATATGGCTCACCCCGCCGGACTCATTGCTGCCGGATTGCTCGACAACCCGTTGAAGTACGCCCATATTGTCACCTCAACCACCCACAAGACCCTCCGCGGCCCTCGCGGCGGCATCATCCTGATGGGCAAGGACTTCGAGAATCCTTGGGGCAAGAAGACTCCAAAGGGCGTCACCAAAATGATGTCTGCCCTGTTGAATTCTGCTGTCTTCCCCGGTATCCAGGGAGGCCCGCTGGAGCACGTCATCGCAGCCAAGGCTGTGGCCTTCGGCGAAGCCCTGACTCCCGAGTTCCGCGAGTACCAGTCTCAGGTGAAGAAGAATGCTGCTTGTTTGGCCGCCGAACTTATCAAGCGCGGATTCCACATCGTCAGCGGTGGCACAGACAACCATTCCATGCTCGTTGACCTGCGCACCAAGTACCCAGACCTCACGGGCAAGGTAGCTGAGAACGCTCTTGTAGCATCCGACATTACCGTCAACAAGAACATGGTACCTTTCGACAGTCGTAGTGCCTTCCAGACCTCCGGCATACGCCTTGGAACTCCTGCTATCACCACCCGCGGCGCCAAAGAAGACCTCATGGTGAAGATTGCCGAACTCATCGAACGCGTGCTTGATGCACCTGAGAATCAGGATGTCATCGCTGCTGTCCGCACTGAGGTGAACACCATCATGAAGGACTATCCACTTTTCGCTTATTAAAAAAACTTATCATCCTATGACTACCCACTCCCTTTCAAATGGAATCCTTGAGCTGGAAATCTCAGCCCATGGTGCAGAGTTGCAGAGTATCCGGCGAGTGGCTTGTCCGATGGAATATCTCTGGCAGGGCGACGCCACCTATTGGGATCGTCGCTCTCCAGTACTCTTCCCTAATGTTGGGAAAGTATGGCAAGACACCACATACGTCGAAGGAGAGCCATACACCCTCCATCAGCATGGCTTCCTGCGTGATATGCAGTTCCAGAAGATTGTGGACGAAGATCGTCACCTTGCCTTCGAATGCTGTGCCGACGAGGAGAGCCTCAAAGTCTACCCCTTCGACTTCCTCGTGCGTATTGACTACCGTCTGCTGCGCAACGTCATCACGGTGGAGTGGACGGTGGAGAATAGGGGAGGGCAGGAGATGCCTTTTCAGATAGGAGCGCATCCAGGCTTCAACTATCCAGCCTACGACCCTGACCATACACACCACGGTTACCTCTCCTCCGATGCTCCCTCTCCTTGGCAAAGTTCTCGATGCGATGGTGGCTTCATTCATCCCATTTCCGCAGCAGAACCCTTCGATTCCTCTGCCCCAGCTGCCGTGTCCTCTGATTTTTCGGAGGTCCCCACGACCTGGTTCCCCATCGAAATCCCTCACGACGGCCTCCTGCCCCTGACCAACACCACTTTTGACTGCGACACTATCCTCGAGATGACAGGGCATATCCACCGCATTACCCTGCACGATCGTGATGGACGTCCTTATGTCACCATCCGACATAAGATGCCCATAACAGCTATCTGGTCGCCCTGCGGAGGTCGGGCTCCATTCATCTGTCTTGAGCCGTGGGAAGGTTGCTGTGACCCTGAGGGTTACGTAGGTGAATTCCGCAATCGCCACTACACCCATCTTCTCCAGCCCGGACAGAAGTGGCATACCTCCTACGATATCATCATCGAGTAAGAATGCCAGAGCTCTCCATCCTCATCCCCACCTATAATTATAATGCACGCGCGCTCGTGGAGTCCATGCTCTCGCTCGCGCGTGCAGAACATTTAGATGTAGAAGTTCTCGTTGGCGACGACTGTTCTACCCGCGAGACAGAATGGATGGATGAGTTATGTCTACCTCAACCCCAAACTGCGCCCGTTCAACCCCTCACGGATCCCTCGGATACCTCTAAGGTGCCTCAGTCCCACTCAGTTCGGGTCTTGCGAGCCGAGAAAAACCTTGGTCGCGCACGTAACCGCAACCGCCTTGCCGATGCCGCCCGTGGCACATGGTTGCTCATGGTAGACTGTGATGCCGCCCTTCCCCCCTCTTTCTCCCTTCGTGCCTACCTCAGTGCCGCCCGTTCTCCCTCTTCTCCCTCTTCCTCTTCTCCTTCCTCTTCCTCCTCTGCCCATACACCCTCGCCGTTTGGCGAGGTTTGTCCCGTCGTCTGTGGCGGTCTGCTCCATCCCTCCGTAAATCCCTGTCCTGAGGCTACCCTCCGCTATCGGTATGAGCGCGCTGCCGACCTCCATCGCTCTGCTGCAGAACGCCGTCTGCACCCCTACGACCAACTGTCCACCTTCTCCTTGCTCATTCGCCGCGACCTCTTCCTGCATATCCGTTTCGATGAAGCATGCACGGACTATGGCTACGAGGATACTCTCTTCGGCGCTGAGCTTTATCGGCGTGGTATTCCCGTTTGTCACATCGACAATCCCCTCCTGCATATCGGCCTGGAACCCAATGATGTCTTCCTCTCAAAGACAGAGACTGCCCTGCGTACCCTGAGCCGTATTGCTCCGCAGCTTGAAGGGCATAGCCGTCTGCTCGCTTCCGTTCGCCACCTTAGTCGATTCCACCTCGTGGCTCCCGTCCGGCTGCTCTATCGTCTGACTTATAAACAAATAAGACACAACCTCCTTGGGAAGCGCCCTTCTCTCAAGCTTTTCGCTTTTTATAAACTTGGCTACTACCTCAACCTCACTTGTCATTCGTCATCTTGATGAGGCTAAGGATGCATGTAACCAAACACGTAGAGTCTTTGCCAAATAGATATAGATGTCCAGACAGTTTGACAACTGTCAAACGATTCACTCGTCCGTACGTGTTTGGGATTTCGTCCGTACGTGTTTGGGATTTCGTCCTTACGTGTTTGCCTTTACGTCCTTACGTGTTTGCCTTTACGTCCTTACGTGTTTGCCTTCACGTCCGTACGTGTTTGCCTTAACGTCCGTACGTGTTTGCAGTTTTGTCCTTACGTGTTCGGTGAAACGTGGGGATATTGTGCCCGGTTATTTGTAGGGGCAGACTCCTAAGTATTGTCGAAGTGTGGCAGGGACGTTTTATGTCTTCTCGCGCACGCGTACGCGCGCGGACACGAAAAGAAAGAAAAACCCGTCATTTCGTCACAAATGGAGAAATAAATGCGTGTTCTGATTGATTATTAGAGGCTTAAAAGTGTGACGAAAAGTGTGACGAAGGTGATAATTTGGTGACGAAGTGACGAGAAGGCTCCTTTTTACACAATTTTTGCATGAATTAGTGCTGCGCGGAGGTGCATAAGACGAGTGTGTGCGAACTTGGAATGACTTACTTTTCGAACCGCTTGCCCCATAGCTGCAGCATCCGTGCTTGTAGCTTCTCCTCGGCGGCGTTTGGCTGTGCATGCCAGAAACGTTGGGTAATACCATCAGGCAGGAACTGTTGTTCGACGAAGTTCCCTACGTAGTCGTGGGCGTACTTATAGCCATCGCTGTAGCCTAATTCCTTCATCAGCTTGGTGGGCGCATTGCGCAGGTGCAACGGAACGGGCTGATTTCCTGTCTTCTGAACGAAAGCCAGCGCATCGTTAATGGCCATATAGGCAGAATTGCTCTTAGGTGAGGTGGCCAGATAGATGGTAGCTTCGGCTAAGGGTATGCGTCCTTCGGGCCATCCTATCTTCTGTACAACATCGAAGGCGGCATTGGCGAGTAGTAGCGCGTTGGGGTTTGCCAGCCCGATGTCCTCCGATGCCGAGATAACCAGACGCCGAGCGATGAAGGCGGGGTCTTCACCTCCCTCTATCATCCGTGCCAGCCAGTAGATGGCTCCGTCTGGGTCGCTACCCCGGATGCTCTTGATGAAGGCGGAGATGATGTCGTAGTGCATCTCGCCGTCCTTGTCGTAGGCCATAGGGTTCTGTTGCAGTCGTTCGCTTACGAGCTGGTCCGTGATGATGACTTCCGTTGTATTGTCCGCGCCAGTGTCCGTCACCAGTTCAAGAATGTTCAGCAACTTGCGTGCGTCACCTCCGCTGTAGCGCAGCAGGGCCTCAGTCTCGCGCACTTCAATCTTCATCTCTTTCAGGATGATATCTTCGCTGAGTGCTCGGTTGAGTAACTGTAGCAGTTCTGCTTTGTCAAGCGATTTCAAAACATAGACTGCACATCGCGAGAGCAGTGGACGGATGACTTCAAAGCTGGGATTCTCCGTAGTAGCACCGATGAGTGTCACCACTCCCTGTTCCACGGCTCCCAGTAACGAGTCTTGCTGCGATTTGCTGAATCGATGGATTTCGTCAATGAACAAGATTGGAGCAGCCTCCGAGAAAAAACGTCCTCCGCGCGCCCGTTCGATGACATCTCGCACGTCCTTCACGCCACTGGTCACGGCCGAGAGGGTGTAGAAGGGTGTTTCCAATGTGTGAGCGATGATTTGGGCCAGTGTGGTCTTCCCGGTGCCAGGAGGCCCCCATAGTATAAAAGAAGAAACGCGCCCAGATTCTATCATCCGGCGCAATACGGCTCCCTCTCCAACCAAGTGCTGCTGGCCGATGTAGCCGTTGAGCGTCGTGGGGCGCATTCTTTCTGCCAGGGGCTTCATGGAGCGATAGACGGGACTCGAACCCGCGACCCTCGGCTTGGGAAGCCAATGCTCTACCAACTGAGCTACTATCGCATGTCTTTTTCCACGTTTTTCGGCGCAAAGGTACGTCTTTCGAGGCTATTTTGCAAATTTCTTGCTGTTTTTTTTGCGTATACGCCGCACTTTCCATATCTTTGTGGTCTGAAATACGCAAAAAGCCATGACTTATGCTATTGTTTCGCTTATTATCATCGCATATTTGCTAATAGCAAATGAGCATATCACACGCATCAACAAGGCGACAATTGCCATGTTCACGGGTGTCGTTGTGTGGATTCTCTATATGTCCACTGCTACGGACTTTACCCTGAAGATGCATGGTGCGGAGTACGCCCTGTTCCACGAAGGCGTAGAGTCCTCTTCTGGGGTAGTCAAAGAGTTCATTGCCCGACATGTCTTCGTGCGCTATGGTGCAGACCTCTGTGGCATCGTACTCTATCTGCTGGCAACGATGAACATTGTGAATGTGCTGAATTCAAATGGCTGTTTCGAGTTCATCACCGATGTCGTCCGTGCTCGCAGCAGCCGTCATCTGCTTTGGGGACTGGTAGCTTTCACTTGCCTTATCAGCGTGAATCTGGACAACCTGACCACGACGGTTCTGATGTTGTTAATCATGCGTCGCATCGTGCAGCAGACACGCTGGCGTATGTGGATAGGTGCGGCTATTGTCATCGCAGCTAACTGCGGAGGCGCCGCTACGGTTATCGGCGATATTACCTCGCTCTTTGTGTGGACGAAGGGTGCCATTACCCCTACGGATTTCACCGCAGCCTTGGCTCTACCCTGCTTGATGTCCATCGTGGTTCCCACCTATCTGATTTCTCGTGCCCTGCCCGACCACATCGACATTATCCGGCCGACCGCCATCTACCGGGGCGACCAGAGCACGCTACCTCTCTGGCAACAGGTATTGTTGCTTGTGGTGGGGCTGGGAGGCCTGTGGTTTATCCCTACCTTCCATCGCATCACCCTCCTGCCGCCTTTCCTTGGTGCCCTGTGCGTGCTGGGAGTGCTGTGGGTGTTACATGAGATAATGAACCATCGTCGCATCCTCACAGACCAGCCACTCACTCAGAGCACCGACCGCCAGTTCCAATATGCCTCTCTGCAGACCATCATGTACTTCGTCGGCATCTTCCTTTGTGTAAGCGTCTGTATCGAGACTGGTATCATGGCCAGCATACAGGCTTGGTGCGACGAGTGGATTCACAACATCTACGTGATGAGCATAGCCATGGGAACCATCAGCGCGTTCCTCGACAACATCGCCGTGGTGCTCACCGCAATCAACATCTATCCGGTGGCTGATGACATCAATACCCTCTCGCCAGCCCTCGACCCCACCTACGCCCAGTCCTTCCTCCAGAACGGTCAGTATTGGCACCTTATTATATATAGCGGGTGCGTGGCTGGTTGCCTGCTTCCTATTGGCAATGTCTGTGGCTATTCGCTGATGAAGGCAGAGGGCGTTAGTGTGGCTTGGTACGTCCGCCACATCATGCCTAAGGTGTTGCTCGGATGGCTCTTAGGCTTGGGTACCTACTTCCTTGTGGACTTGTGGCTTAGGTAAAAAATTTGAAGTGAACATTAATGTTAAACATATTATTAATCTCTAATTCATTAATTTATGAACGACATCAAAGTACTGAATCACGCAGCAGACAACATCCGCATCCTTGCTGCGTCGATGGTCGAAAAGGCCAAGAGCGGACATCCCGGCGGCGCTATGGGCGGAGCCGATTTCATCAATGTGCTCTACAGCGAATACCTCACCTACGATCCCGCCGACCCCAATTGGGCAGGTCGCGACCGTTTCTTCCTCGATCCCGGTCACATGGCTCCCATGCTCTACAGCCAGCTGGCCCTCATCGGCAAGTTCTCGCTCGAAGAGCTGCAGCAGCTGCGTCAGTGGGGTTCTCCCACCCCCGGTCACCCCGAGGCTGACCCCAAGCGCGGTATTGAGAACACCAGCGGTCCTCTGGGACAGGGCCACACCTTCGGTATCGGTGCTGCCATCGCTGCTAAGTTCCTGGCTGCTCACACAGGCAACCCCACCTTCGAGAAGGAGACCATCTACATCTATATCTCCGACGGCGGCGTGCAGGAAGAAATCTCACAGGGAGCTGCCCGCATTGCTGGCACCCTGGGACTGGACAACGTCGTGATGTTCTACGACTCCAATGACATCCAGCTCTCCACCGAATGCGCTGAGGTAATGAACGAGGACACCGCTGCCAAGTATCGTGCTCTGGGTTGGGAAGTCTTCGAAATCAACGGTAACGATGCCGCACAGATCTGCAAGGCTATCGAAGCTGCCAAGGCTGTGAAGGGAAAGCCCGCACTCATCATCGGTAAGACCATCATGGGTAAGGGTGCCCTGAAGGAGGACGGCAGCAGCTACGAGCGCAACTGCAAGACCCACGGTGCTCCCCTCGGCGGCGACGCTTACAGAAAGACTGTAGCCAACCTGGGTGGAGATGCTGATAATCCGTTCGTTATCTTCGACGATGTGAAGGCTCTCTATGCTCAGCGTGCTGAGGAGCTGAAGGCTATCGCCGCAGAGCGCAAGGCCGAAGAAGCAGCTTGGGCTCAGGCTAATCCCGAGAAGGCTGCCGCACAGGCTGAATGGTTCAGCGGCAAGGCTCCGAAGGTGGATTGGACCAAGGTTCAGCAGAAGAGCGGCGACGCCACACGTAATGCCAGCGCTGCTGTGCTGAGCGTGCTTGCCGAGCAGGTGCCCAACATGATTTGCGCCAGCGCTGACCTCTCGAACTCCGACAAGACCGACGGCTTCCTGAAGAAGACCCATGCCCTGAAGGCTGGTGACTTCAGCGGTGCCTTCTTCCAGGCCGGTGTGGCTGAGCTGACCATGGCTTGTTGCTGCATAGGTATGGCTCTGCACGGTGGTGTCATCCCCGCTTGCGGTACGTTCTTCGTATTCTCTGACTATATGAAGCCCGCCGTACGTATGGCTGCCCTGATGGAACTGCCCGTTAAGTTCGTGTGGACGCACGATGCTTTCCGCGTTGGTGAAGACGGTCCTACCCACGAGCCCGTAGAGCAGGAAGCACAGATTCGTCTGATGGAGAAGCTGAAGAATCACCACGGCAAGAACTCCACCCTCGTGCTGCGTCCTGCCGACGCACAAGAGACCACCGCTGCCTGGCGTCTGGCTATGGAGAATACCAACAGCCCCACAGCCCTCATCCTCAGCCGTCAGAACATCGCCGACCTGCCTGCAGGCAACGACTATGCTCAGGCTGGTAAGGGTGCATACATCGTGGCCGGCTCTGACGAGAATCCCGATGTCATCCTGCTCGCCAGCGGTTCGGAGGTCAGCACCCTCGTGGCCGGCACAGAGCTCCTGCGCAAGGACGGCGTGAAGGTGCGCATCGTCAGCGTTCCCTCTGAAGGTCTGTTCCGCAGCCAGCCGAAGGACTACCAGCAGGCTATCCTGCCCGCAGGTGTGAAGAAGTTCGGTCTGACCGCTGGTCTGCCCGTGAACCTCGAAGGCCTGGTAGGTGCCGATGGCACCGTCTGGGGTCTCGAGAGCTTCGGCTTCAGCGCTCCCTACAAGGTGCTGGACGAGAAACTGGGCTTCACGGCAGAGAATGTGTACAAGCAGGTCAAAGCCATTCTCTAATTGATAATGTATAATTGATAATGTATAATTATATTTGAGTTCTGAATCGTTTCCACGTCGGCACATAGAATGAATTATACATTATCAATTTTCAATTATACATTAAAAACATGGATATCAAAGTAGTTGGGTTGGCCAGTGACCACGCTGGCTATCCTCTGAAAGAATTCATCAAGAAATACCTCGTGGAACGTGGCATTGTCTACCGCGACTTCGGTACCAATAGCGAGGCCAGTTGTGATTACTCCGACTTCGGACATGCCTTGGGCGAAGCCATTGAGTCGGGCGAAGTCTATCCTGGTATCGCTGTATGTGGTTCTGGTGAAGGTATCAGCATGACGTTGAACAAGCATCAGGGTGTTCGCGCCGGACTTGTATGGCGTCCAGAGATTGCACATCTCATCCGTCAGCACAACGATGCTAACGTCATCGTCTTCCCCGGTCGCTTCATTGACGAAGCCACCGCTACCGCCTGTCTCGACGAATTCTTCATCACCAAGTTCGAGGGCGGACGCCATCAGGCACGCGTCAATAAGATTCCTGTACGCTGAGCATCTAAGCTTGACAATAATACAAAAAACCTCTGGCCGATTCTTTCAGCTGGAGGTTCTTTTTTGAGCCAGCACAGAAAAGCATCCTTCTTCTGGAGGAACTCCTGAAGGATATGCATGTTGCTGCCGTCCTTGTTGGCATCAGTAGTGGTTACGTTGTCAAAAGTTCCACAGGAAATTCCCTTTTATTCTCACTTTTTTGTTCTTGGTGGGCAGTTATTCGAAATAATTGAGTACCTTTGTACCCGCAAAGTCAAAAACATCATCGTTATGAATAGCAATTTTCTTTTGCATATTGCAGTGGCAGCCCTGCTGGGTGGGGTCATTGGTTTGGAGCGAGGCTACCGCGCCAAGGAAGCGGGTTTCCGTACTCATTTCTTAGTGGCTCTGGGTGCTGCGCTGTTCATGATCCTGTCTGCTCACGGTTTTGAGGGTGCCCTGATTACAGAGAACCATCGCCTGGATGTCTCTCGCATTGCAGCGCAGGTGGTGTCGGGTATCGGTTTCATCGGTGCAGGTACGATTATCTTCCAGCGTCAAATGGTGCACGGCCTCACCACCGCTGCCGGTCTCTGGGTTACGGCCGCGATAGGTATGGCTGCAGGAGCTGGGATGTATCTCCTCGCTACCTTTACGACGGTGCTGGTACTCATAGGGCTGGAGGCGCTGAACTGGTTGCTTCCGCACATCGGACATCGTAATCTTAGTATCACCCTCAGCGCCACCGATCGTGCCCAGTTACAGAAAGTCCTCGCGCAACTGAAGGCCGACGGCGTCGGTATTGCCAGTTTTTCGCTCAACGAAAGTTCCTATGCTCAGGCTCCTATCATTGCAGCATCTACAGGGAGTACTCAAGCGCGTCGTTATACGATGAAGCTGGAAATCAAGACCTCACGCAGTAAATACGGTGAACATATCCTGCATTTTATGACAGGACTGGAAGGTGTAGACGTGGAGAATATAGAGTGAGTATTTAAGTTCAATCCCAAAAAACAAAGGTTCCTGCGATAGATTTCCTGCCGAGTGTTGCTCTAAGACTAAAGATAACACCTTATTTTATTCATCTTTTTTATTCTTTAGTCTTATGAAACGGAAAGTAACATTCAAGGAGTTTTTTACAGTTCTCGGACTGGGCCTATGGCAGGCATTGAGCTACGTACTTAACATCTTCAATCCCAAGCACAAAACTTGGTTCTGGCGCATCACGGGTGGTATTATTGCAGTGTGTCTGGTACTGATAGTCATCGCTATCGGCAAGGCATACTACGACGAGGAGATTGCACCGCGCCGCTATAGTTCCAGTTATTGTGACACCCACCTACATGGAGACCTCTGGTATCACAAGGCCGATTGGAGCCAGAAGGGATATGTCTTTAACAAAGAGACTGGTAAGCGTGTGCTGAAGGGGCTGGACTGGATAGCCCTCTCTGATGATGACAGCCTGGCTGTTTTCGCCAAGGACAAGATGCGCGGCTACTTCAATACCTACACGGGAGAGGTCGTCATCCCCGCGACGTTCATGCGGGCATGGGTCTTCTCCGAGGGACTGGCGGCGGTAATGCAGTCCGACAGCATCTTCTTCATCAATCGTGAGGGTCAGCGCGCTTTTGATCTCAACATCCCCTACGATCCCTGGACGGATGCCTACTGTTTCCACGACGGAGTCTATGAAGTCTCTTTGAACGACCTGAATGGCATTATCGACAAGCAAGGCCGATGGCTGCTAAAGCCCGAATACGAGTCTTTGTACCATACCTCCTATGGCTTCTGGGAAGTGAAAAAGGATGATTGCTGGGGCGTTTACACCGACTCGCTGAAAATGCTCTTCCCCTGTGAGTACAAGGCAACGGACGTGGACGAGAACGGGGTCTATCTCACCTTGCAGAACAACGTCCGCCAACGCTATGACTACAATGGCCAGCTATTGGATGACTTTGTCATCGAAGATGTGAATCCCTGCATGTACTCAGACGGTACCTACGACGAAGAAGAAGAATCCTACTCCAAGCAGGCTCGCTGCTATATGTACAGCACTCCAGGTGGGCACTATGGCCTGATGACAAAGGAGGGCCGACATGTCACCCTGCCTTCCTACCGTAGCATCCAGGCTATCAACGAGGACCTGTACCTCTGCACCTTCGAGGGAAACAACTATCCCGAAGAGGGCATCCTGCTCAACAGCAAAGGAGAGCGAGTGGAATAACCTTTTCAATTCCCTTTCACCCACCGACTCTTTACCTCCCCATATCCGCCTCTCCGCCCCTCGCAGAGAGGCTTTGTGTGCCCGAACGCGATATTCCCCTCCCCCTTTTCCTCCTTTTCCATCATTGTAGCGGTCTGACCTCCATAACTATTAACTGCCCGAGCATAGGTTCTTGGTTTAGAGATTTTACTTCTATTAAAGATTCCAGTTCTTCATTTTTAAAGGTGGGTTCTAAAAATTAGCTTTGAACTGTGCTTTGGCTATTTTTGAGTAGATTTGGTTTCAAGGCCGAAGAGGCGTAGCGGGCTACGGTTCAAGGCTTTGGAAGCAAAGATGCCAAAAAGAGACAAGCACAGGCGAAG
>JAFXTO010000058.1 GCA_017535725.1 Bacteroidaceae bacterium | reverse complement strand
CTTCGCCTGTGCTTGTCTCTTTTTGGCATCTTTGCTTCCAAAGCCTTGAACCGTAGCCCGCTACGCCTCTTCGGCCTTGAAACCAAATCTACTCAAAAATAGCCAAAGCACAGTTCAAAGCTAATTTTTAGAACCCACCTTATGACAACTCCGTTGATGACGAAGAGGCCCGTCTGCTGTTTCGCATGATTGACGGACGGCCTTTCAAGCGCTATACCGAAGACATCCCAGAATGGGCGTTAACCATTTTGAGATAAATTTATTACTCCCTTTTGTACTCCCGAAAGGTTGGTGGGATTCCTTACGCTTCTTGCGTGTCTGCTGCGTCAACTTCCTCTTCGTCCTCATCTCCCAGGTCGAACTCGAAGTCGGAGATGAAGATGGGGATGTCGGCGGACTGGGCGCCGAAGTTGTCCAGGGCGCGACGCTCCTTCTTGGTGGGACGGCCTGTGCCGCGGGCACGATCCACGAAACCGCTGATGCGGTTCATTTCCAAGAGTTCGTATTGTTCGGGGGACGTGACGTTTTCCAGGACGTCGGGGATGAGGCGGGCTCCCACGCGCTTCTCTATGGCTTGCTTGATGCGAAAACTGTAGGTGATGGGGGGCTTGCGGACGTCCACGATGTCGCCCACTTTCACGGTTCGCGAGGGTTTCATCTGGGCGCCGCCGACGGAGACTTGTCCCTTCTTGCAGGCGGCAGCGGCCATGGTGCGGGTCTTGAAGATGCGGGCTGCCCAGAGCCATTTGTCGAGGCGGGCAATAGAAGGGCCGGACTCTCCGGACTCTCCCCCCGTCCTCCCTGTTAGGGAGGGAGCAGATACATTTGCTGATTGGTTCTTGCTCATATTCTTAGGGTTTGGTGGTTTTTGCTGATAGGTCTTTGCTTATATCCTGAGGATTGGTATTCACTCCCTCCCTCACAGGTAGCGAAGGGATTAACGGGTTGACTCAATGTCAAGCCGTCCTGAGCGACCGAGGATTAACTCCTAATCCGAGGACGGACAGGCGGGGGGAGAGCCCTTTAGGGCTTGGTTGCCGTTTCGTCTTTGCTCCTACTCTGAGGATTGGTATTCGCTCCCTCCCTCACAGGTAGCGAAGGGATTAACGGGTTGACTCAATGTCAAGCCGTCCTGAGCGACCGAGGATTAACTCCTAATCCGAGGACGGACAGGCGGGGGGAGAGTCTGCCTTCACCCGTCATTGGTATTCGCTCCCTCCCTAACAGGGAGGGCGGGGGGAGAGTCTGGGGAGTCTTTGAGGTCTTTGGGAGAGTCTTGAGAGTCTTTCTTCCTCTTATTCAGCTGATTCATAGCCATCTGTATGCCCGCCAGGCAGAAGGTTTTGATGGCTTGCGAGGTGATGGCTGTGCGCTCTGGAATCTGGGCTTCCTGTTCGGGTGGGAACTGACCGAGGACATAGTCTACTTGCTGACCGGGATAGAAGTCGTTGCCCACGCCGAAGCGCAGGCGGGCGTACTGCTGGGTTCCCAGAATCTGGGCGATGTGTTTCAGGCCGTTGTGCCCCGCGTCGCTGCCACCGGGCTTCATGCGCAGCTGTCCGAAGGGTAGGGCGATGTCGTCCACGCAGATGAGCAGGTGGGAGAGTTCTATCTTCTCTTGCTGCATCCAGTAGCGGACGGCATTCCCGCTGAGGTTCATGAAGGTGCTGGGTTTGAGGAGGATGAGCTGTCGCCCCTTGACGCTGATGCGGGTGATGAAGCCGTAGCGACGGTCTTCCCACACCGCCTCTTTCTCGGCGGCGAGGGCTTCGACCATGCGGAAGCCTATGTTGTGGCGTGTGCCTTCGTACTCTGGTCCTATATTGCCAAGACCGACGATGAGAAATTTTTCCATAGAAAGACCCCCTCCCCGCTCCCCGTCAGGGGGGAGAGTAGTATCCTTGGCAAACAGTCTTCGAATGATGGATAACATGGGAGTATAGGGGGATTATAAGGATTTAAAGATTTATAGAAAGACCCCCTCTCCGCTCCCCCTCAAGGGGGAGAGTAGTATCCTTGGCAAACAGTCTTCGAATGATGGATAACATGGGAGTATAGGGGGATTATAAAGATTTAAAGATTTAATGATTTAATGATTTGAGGATTTTATAAGTGGGTCCTCAGTAATGTATTAGGACACAGAGAAATTATTAATTCAAGTTTTGCAAGTGGTAAAAACGCCCTGAAAGGGCATTAAGCACTTAGCCCTGGGCATCGCCCTGGGTATTGTGGGACGTCATGGAAGCTTCGCCCTGTAAGGGCAAAAGCGGCCTCTCTCTCCGCTTTCTCCGTGGGGGCGAGGAAAGCTTCTGCCCTTTCAGGGCGTATATACCGCTGCATTTATCCTCAGGGCGATGCCCTGGGCTAAGTGCTTGATGGCCTTTCAGGCCGCTTATATGCTTTGGCATAACTTCCGAGACATTTATGACGTTGTGTCCTATTAAGAAAGACGCAAAGTCCAATGATGTTCCTTGCGTCTTCCTGTGTTGAGGTGTGTGGTGCTCTTTCCCCTTTGCGGGGTGAGTCCGAGAGAGTCTGCCTTATGCCTCTTCTCCGCTGGCAGCGCTGCGAGCGTTGCGGGTCATCTTGACCTGGCAAACGACGACGCTGGGAGAGGTGACGAGTTCGAGGCCCTCGAAGCTGAGTTCACCGACCTTGATGGTCTTGCCCAGCTGCAGGTTGGTGACATCGATGTCCAAACGCTCGGGGATGGCGGTGTGCACAGCCTTGACTTTCAGCTTGCGGACGCTGGCAGCGAGCTTACCACCAGCCTTGACGCCCTCTGCGAGGCCGTTGAGCTGGATGGGCACTTCCATGACGATGGGCTTCTCATCGGTAATCTGATAGAAATCCACGTGGAGCACGTTGTCCTTCACGGGGTGGAACTGAGCCTCCTTGAGGATGGCGAGGCACTGGTTGCCGTCGACGTCCAGCTTCACGGTGTAAATGTCGGGGGTGTAGAGGAGCTTGCGCAGTTCTGCTTCGGTAACGGCAAAGGCGAAAGCCTTGGGCTTGCCGTTCTCATCCTTGAGTTCGCCATACACGTTGCATGGAACCAGACCCTGCTTGCGCAGTAACTTGGCAGCCTTCTTGCCGCCGACTTCACGGGCTGTGCCCTTGATTTCAATTGTCTTCATTGTTTTTGGTTTTTTTGTGTTACTCTAAATTAAGTGTCTTTTTGCTTAATTCGCCATCACACGAGCGCCCTGGGGCGGGGATGTGCTCAAAAGCGGGTGCAAAGGTAGATAAAATAGTTGAAAATGGAAAGTTGAAAGTTGAAAGTTTTGTCTTTTCAGCTCATTTTTGTGCTTTTTCTTGCTTCCGTACGTGTATTTTGCTTCCTTTTATGTATCTTTGACGCCGAAATACCAAACTAAGTCTCCATTATGAAACACTTGCGACCCCTATTCCTGATCGCGCTCACCACCCTGTGCGCAGGCTCTGTCTTTGCCCAGACCGACGTGACCGCCACTTACCTCGTGAATCCCTCGTTCGAGGCTGATGCCGCGGCTTGTACCGATGCCGTCCGCAAGAGCGAGAGCAGCGACGGCCTGCGCGGATGGGACGTCAGCTCCATCACGGGCTGGAACACCACCCGCCCCGACAAGCAGCTGCTCATCACCGCCGACTGCTTCACGGACAACAACTTCGGAAAGACCGCCATAGCCGACGGCACCTACGCCCTGTTCCAGCGCATGGGTTGGAACAACGGCAGCAGCACCATTCAGCAGAAGACCAGCAACTTACCCGCAGGCAGCTACCTGCTGAAGGTGAAGACGAAGGCTTTCTACAACAACTCAGCCACCAGCTCGGCCTCGCTCAGCGTGAATGCAGGAGGGCAGACCCTCGGCAGCACGTCGTTCAGCTTCGACAAGGGTTCGGTGGACTGCATGGCGTCAGGCGACTGGACGGAACAGGCGTTGCGCTTCAAGCTGGATGCCGCCGCGCAGGTGGACATACAGCTGGCCGTCACGTGGGTTAGCGGCGGCAGTCAGCTGGCCGTGGATGACTTCCGCCTGCTGAGCATTCCCGATGACTACGTGGAGCCCAGTATCGTTGGCGGGAAGGAGACGGACGTGGCATCGCCCACGGAAGGTGTCATTACCCATCAGTTCGTGCCCGAGGCCGAGATGATGCAAGACCTCTTGCAGATGCTCACCGACCACCTTACTTACATGAAGAGCCTCTACACCCCCTGCGCCTCCCCGAACTCCAAGGGCGAGGATTGCGGCTACTTCAAGGACACCGAGGGCTCGAACAACGACGAGAAGGTGGTGCGCCCCAATGCCGACTTCTCCATGGTCTGCGCCTTCCTCTATAAGTATGCGCAAGGCAAGACGAACCTGCCCGCAGGCATCACCTGGAGCGACGTGAAGGAGATGGCCCTGAAGAGCCTCATCTGGGGCTACAGCAGCCACAAGGCCAACAAGTTCAAGGTGACGACGCGCAACGCCTACTGGGGCAGCGTCAGTACCGCGGACAACACGTGGGAAAGTTCCCTCTGGGCCATGTCGCTCTGCTATGCCGCCCACTTCCTGAAGGACGAACTAACCTCCGAACAGCACACCTATATATATAATATGGTGAAGGCGGAGTGCAACTACGAGCTGGGTCGCGGCATCCCCACGGGCTACGCTGGCGACACCAAGGCCGAGGAGAATGGATGGGAAGCTGACATTCTGGCCTGCGCCCTCGGGCTCTATCCCGAGGATGCCCTTGCCGCCAGCTGGTTCGACCGCCTGCGCGACTTTGCCATCAACAGCTACTCACAGGTGGACGACGCCACCAATCAGACGGTCATCGACCCCGACTACGACCAGAAGACCGTGGCCGACTACTATCGCGGACAGAACCTCTACGACGACTATACCCTCCAGAACCACAACCTCTTCCACACCTCATACCAGAACGTGGTCATGCAGGAGCTGGGCGAGGCCCATCTGGCCATGCTCCTCTTCCAAGGGCCCTCTCTGAAATGGCGAACCAACGCCCTGATGCACAACCAGCAGCAGGTGATGGATGAAGTCCTGAACCGCCTCGCGCTGGCCGACGGCGAGCTGGCTATGCCCAATGGCAACGACTGGAGCCTCTTCCTCTTCGACCAAATCACCTCCTATTCGACGATGGCTTGCTTCCTGCGCGATAAGAACGCCCTGCTCCTGGAGAACATGGCCTACAAGTTCATCAAGGCACGCCAGCAGACCACCACGGACGGCTCGTGGCTCCTGCGCAGCGACGTGGGAAGTCGCCGCATGGGAGTGGAGGCGCATCGCGTCATGATGACCTACCTCATGCATGCCGCTGCCTCCACCGCCGACCTCGCGCCCGCCACCTGGCAGGAGTTCAGCGCTGAGTATCAGGACGCTCACCTCTTCAAGAGCCAGAACATCGTGCGTGCCAGCAGCAAGGACCGCTTCGTCACCTTCTCCTGGAGCGAGGGGCTCAAGAGCTACACGGGCTACTTCACCGACACCACCCCCGACCGCAACAAGATCATCTGTCCCTTCCGCGCCAACAACACGGGTAACCTACTCGGATGGTACAACGTCAGCGGCAAGGGCACCAACGCCACCCCCGTCGTCAGCGGTATCTATGACCTCGACGGCAACGCCTTCACCATGAACGGACGCCTGAACACCAACGACGCCTCCTTGGAGAACAGCTTCGTGCTGGCTGCCACACGCGGGAATGCCATCGTGTATATGAACCACGTCAAGGGCCTGCAGAGCGGCACCATCGAAGGGCGCCGTGGTGGCCTGCTGGCTCTCACCACCGATGAGTTCACCCGCCCGCAACGCACCTTCTATTATGCCGACGGACGCACCCAGGCCGATGGCAAGAAGCTGGTGCAATTCAGCGGCTCATGGGCGAATATCGACAACTCAATAGGCGTCGTCACGGTAGGCGGAACGGGGCAGATGGCCTTCGGCGAACAGGCCAACAACAACAGCATCCTCTGCTCGAAGTTCTATCCGATGTACTCCACCGTTCCCGAGAAGTTCATCAAAGACCGCGTCATGGAACGGGCTATCGTCATCTACTACAGTCAGGTAGATAGCGCCACCACAGCTGACTTGGCCAAGCAGGTAACCCCGTTGACCGAGAGCCTGCCCGAAGGCTGGAACGGACTGGTCTGCGCAGACCCCGACGGCGAGCGCAACCTCATCCTCGCGAACCTCGCGGGTGGCAGCAACAACAAGGCAAGCCTGCAGGGTCTCACCTTCGAGGGCTTGGGAGCACCCGTCCTGCGCACGGAAACCTTCATCACCGATAGCAAGGCCTCTGTCACCATCCCCCTCGACGAGAACCACGCACTCATGCAACCCCTGACCGTCTTCATTCAGGGAACAGGCGTCGCCGCCAAGATGTTCAACCAATGGGACGACTTGCAGCTGTACGTCCGCACCCTCAACAACCAGGGTAAGGACGAAGCAGTCAAGGTCTCTATGTTCGTGAACGGAAAGACCATCAGCAAGGACGTCACTATCCACGGCACCACCATCATCCGCCTGGACGGCTCCGACATCACGTACTACAACGAAGAACGGGAAACCGTTGAATACAAGGATATTACCGCCCAAGTCATCGTAAACCCTAATTTCGAGGAGGACG
Source organism: Bacteroidaceae bacterium (assembly GCA_017535725.1). Classification (GTDB taxonomy): domain Bacteria; phylum Bacteroidota; class Bacteroidia; order Bacteroidales; family Bacteroidaceae; genus Physcousia. Next base: position 5,330 of record JAFXTO010000058.1, on the reverse strand, counting down.
AAACGTGGGGCACCACAGGCAGCATCACCCTCAACGGCGTGACCTACAACCCCTGCTACACGCAGTCCGTGAAGGCCGCAGACAGCAACTTTCCGCAGGTGTTGCCCGTGCAGGGGTGGACGCCGGAGTCACAGCTCTCGCCCGCCTCGAAGTTTGCCCTCCTCTATTCCATGCCCTACAGCTTCTCGCAGTACTGCGTCTCGCCCTCCAACGTGGGCAACAGCACCAGCATCATGGCTGTGCCCGCCGCTTTCGAGGACGAGGTGGGAAGCCGCTGCCTCAGCATCCTCAACTCGTGGACCGTGGGAACGAACGCCATCAGTCAGGAGGTGGAACTGCCCACCAGCGGCAAGTATGTCCTGAGTTTCGATATGCGCTATGAGTGCGCCAACGAGAGCCGTCGTACTGCTCCAAATGTCATTACCACTACAGGCGGCAACGTGAACACGCTGCTCTGCGGCGTCTGCGGCACAGAGGACGGCGACCTCTATGCCCCTTATCCCACTGCTGCCGGCACGTGGGTGCAACAGAGCATACCCTTCGAGTTTATTATCCTGCCCAACCTCGACGAGCACCAGGGCGTCACCCTCCGCTTTGGCCTCAGCACCACCGCCAATCAGGGTGCGGCCAACCAGACTCGCCTGTATATAGATAATGTACGTCTATGTATGATTAAGGAACAGGCCGTGGGTGTCCTCCCACCAGCCGCCGAAGGGCAGGCAACCAAGCCCCACACCCACACACAAGGCCGTTTCGACCTCAACGGCCGTCCCCTCAAGCAACTCCCCCCATCCGGCCTCTTCATCGAAGCAGGCCGCAAAGTCATCCGCTAAAGATAAATCAAAAATCCTCAAATCATGTTTCGGAAGTTATGCTACAGCAGTATATAAGCGGCCTGAAAGGCCATCAAGCACTTAGCCCAGGGCATCGCCCTGGGGATAAATGCAGTGGTATATGCACCCTGAAAGGGCAGAAGCTTTCCTCGCCCCCACGGAGAAAGCGGAGAGAGAGGCCGCTTTTGCCCTTACAGGGCGAAGCTTCCATGACGTCCCACAATACCCAGGGCGATGCCCTGGGCTAAGTGCTTAATGCCCTTTCAGGGCGTTTTTTACCACTTGCAAAACTTGAATTAATAATTTCTCTGTGTCCTAATACATTACTGAGGACCCACTTATAAAATCCTAAAATCCTCAAATCTTTAAATCCTTCAATCCTCAAATCCTCAAATCCTCAAATCCTTCAATCCTCAAATCCTAAAATCCTAAAATCTTTAAATCTTTAAATCCTAAAATCTTTAAATCTTTAAATCCTTCAATCTTTAAATCTCCCTCATGTTTCGCACAGGTCGCGTCCTTCTTATATACACGGGTGGCACCATAGGCATGGGCTTGAACCCCAAAACGAATGCTCTGGAACCGCTGGACTTCAACCATCTCGTCACGCAGATGCCAGAATTTGCGGCCGTCCCCGTGGGGGTGGATGTGCATCAGTTCCCCGAGCCGATAGACAGTAGCGATATGGCTCCGCCGTTGTGGGCTCGTATCGTGGAAATCCTTGTAGGGCACTATGACCGCTACGACGGCTTCGTCATCCTCCATGGCACCGACACGATGGCTTTCACCGCATCTGCCCTCTCCTTCATGTTGCAAAACCTGACGAAACCCGTTATCCTTACAGGCTCGCAGCTGCCTATCAATCAACTGCGTACCGATGGTAAGGAAAACCTCATCACCAGTATCGAGATAGCTGCCGCCTTCCGTCCCGATGGCACTCCGCGCGTCCCCGAAGTGTGCATCTATTTCAGCGGCAAGCTCCTGCGCGGCAACCGTGCCACGAAAATCAATAGCGAGGGCTTCAACGCTTTCGACAGCTTCAACCTACCTCCTTTGGCCGAGGCGGGGGTCAACATCATCTATCATGACGACCTCATCCTGCGCCCCGACTTCACGTCTCCCATGACGCCCCATTTCGCCATGGATTCCAGCGTGGTCGTTTTCACCCTCTTCCCCGGTATTCAGGAAGAAACCGTGCGCTACCTCCTCACCTCGTCGCACCTGCGAGGGATTGTCATGCGCACCTACGGCAGCGGCAATGCACCCCAGCTGCCCTGGCTCATGCAGCTGCTGAACGAAGCCTACGCCCGCGGGATCATCATCGTGAACATCACCCAATGTGCGGCTGGACCCGTGCAGATGGCACGCTATAGTGGAGGCTTCCTCTTGAAGAATGCCGGAGTTATCTCTGGGTACGACAGCACCGTGGAATGTGCCATCGCCAAACTCATGCATCTGTTGGCTCACAGCACCGATGCGGACTTCATTCGTCGGCAGATGAACCGACCTTTGTGTGGTGAAATCACCGTTCATGAGTGAAAAGACGAAAAATCTTACCGTTTTATAAGGCAGGCTCAAAAAAAATGACTAAATTTGCGCCCGTAAAAGCCATATTATTCACTTTATGACCTACCTGACTCTGCCTTCTGACGAACCCCGCCGCCTAAGTTTCTACTTGGCGATGGAGGAATTTGCAGCACGTCAGCTTCGATTCGAAGACGATGTCTTCTTTATGTGGCAGGTAGAACCTACCGTCATTTTCGGGCGCAATCAGGTCATCGAGAATGAAGTGAATCTCGACTATTGTCGCGAGCACGGCATCCAGTTCTATCGCCGCAAGAGTGGGGGAGGCTGTGTCTATGCAGACCACTCGAACGTGATGATTAGCTATATCACCCGTTCGGACGAGGTCGTCACCACGTTCTCGCGATACATGCAGATGCTCACGGCGATGCTCTCCGACCTCGGCCTGCCTGCTACCAGTACCCAAAACAACGATGTGCTCATAGATGGCCGTAAGGTATCGGGCAACGCATTCTACCACCTCCCCGGCTACAGCATCGTTCATGGTACCTTGCTCTACGATACGGATATGGAACACATGCTCCATGCCATCACCCCACCTCAAACGAAACTGGACAAGCACGGCGTGCAGAGCGTCCGTCAGCGAATCACCCTGCTGAAAGACTACACCACCCTTCCGCTTGCGGAACTCAAGACGTATATACGTGATCGCCTTTGCGATCGTACGTATTCCCTCTCACGTACGGACGTGGAAGCAATATCGGATATAGAACAAGAATACCTCAACCCGTCCTTCATCTACGGTAAAGCCAATAACTCATAAACTTAAAAACTTATAAACTCAAAACCAACTCAATAACTCAAAAACTTATAAACTCAAAAACTCATAAACTCAAAAACTCACCAACCAACTCATAAACTCAAAAACTCATAAACTCACCAACCAACTCAAAAATTCACCAACTCATTAACTTATAAACTCACAAACTTATAAACTCAAAAACTTATAAATGGAAAAGAAAACCTGCCTATATGACCGCCATGTGGCACTTGGCGCCCTGATGTCGCCCTTCGGCGGATTCATCATGCCTATTCAGTACTCGAACATTACCGATGAGCACAACGCCGTGCGCCAGCATTGTGGTGTCTTTGATGTCAGCCACATGGGTGAAGTGCGCATCACAGGTCCTGATGCAGAGCGCTACGTGCAGCACATCTTCACGAACGATGTGACTGATGCGCCCCTCGGACAAATCTACTATGGAATGATGCTCTACCCCAATGGTGGCACCGTGGATGACCTGCTCGTCTATAAGATGGGTGATAATGATTTCTTCCTTGTCATCAATGCAGCCAATATCGACAAGGATGTTGCATGGATGCAGGAGCAGATGGAAGGCTTCGATATCAACCTTGACCACCAAAGCGACTACTACGGCCAGCTTGCCGTACAAGGCCCCGAGGCAGAAGCCGTCGTTGAAGAAGTGCTCGGATTGCCCTGCAAGGAACTGAAGTTCTACACGGCCAAGGTTGTTGACAAGTTGACAAGTAAACAAGTTAACAAGTTGGCACCTGAAGCAAACAACTCGTCAACTTGTCAACTTCTCGACTCGTCAACTGAAATTATCATCTCCCGCACGGGCTACACGGGCGAGGATGGCTTCGAAATCTACGGTTCCCACGAATTCATCCAGCAGTCCTGGGACAAGCTCATGGAAAGCGGGCGCTGCAAGCCGTGTGGCCTTGGGTGCCGTGACACCCTGCGCTTTGAGGTCGGTCTGCCGCTCTATGGCGACGAACTCTCTGCCGACATCAGCCCCGTCATGGCGGGCCTCTCGATGTTCTGCAAGCTCGACAAGGAAGAGTTTATCGGTAAGGAAGCCCTCGTGGAGCAGAAAGCCAACGGCGTGCCTCAAAAGCTCGTAGGTATCGAATTGGCCGACAAGGCTATTCCCCGCCACGGCTATGCCGTACTGAAAGACGGTGAAGTCATCGGCGAAGTGACCACAGGCTACCATTGCCTCAGCGTCGATAAGAGCGTCTGCATGGCCCTCGTCAAGACCGAATACGCCAAGCTCGGCACCGAACTGGAAGTGCAAATCCGCAAGAAGACCTTCCCCGGAGTGGTTGTAAAGAAAAAGTTCTACGATAAGCATTATAAGAAATAAAAAAAGCCTCACCCCCAACCCCTCTCCTATTGGAGAGGGGAGTATATACTTCTGCTCAATTCATTAAAAATAAATAGTATTAACCCTTTAACATGAAAGCTTTTCCCCTAAAGAGTAATCACTCCCCTCTCCAATAGGAGAGGGGCTGGGGGTGAGGCTTGTCTTTTTAATTATGGCAAACTTTGAAGCAGGACTCTATTATTCTGAGTCACATGAGTACGTTCGCGTAGAAGGCGAATTTGGTTACATTGGTATCTCTGACTATGCTCAGCACGCTCTGGGTAATGTCGTGTATGTGGACATGCCCGAGGTGGATGACGAAGTCACCGCAGGCGAAGAGTTTGGCGCCGTAGAGAGTGTCAAGGCTGCCAGCGACCTGATAGCACCCGTCAGCGGCACCGTCGTCGAGATTAACGAAGCCCTGGAGGACGAACCCGAACTCCTCAACAAGGACGCCTTCGCCAACTGGATTATCAAAGTCCAACTCTCCGACCCCGCAGAGCTCGACAACCTCATGGACGTAGAAGCCTACAAGAAGCATTGTGAATAAAATGAAGACCCACCCCTCACAGCTTCTCCAGTCGGAACACTTAATAGTTCCGTCTTCGAACCACCTGTGAGGGAGGGAGTGGTCACCGTTCAAGAATTGTCATTCAAGCTCTTTTGATATGAAACGTACATGAGCGACTTCGTTCGCCAAAGGGAATGAAAAAGGGTTGCCCCTTGCACATAGTTGCAGGATTTTAGCTACCTTTGTCGCCACATAACCCCTTAAAGAGCGAATGACATGAGTAAGAACGTAGAG
>JAFXTO010000057.1 GCA_017535725.1 Bacteroidaceae bacterium | reverse complement strand
GGACCAGCATCTCGTAGTCGAATGATGAATGTTTCTTTGCCATGGTGCAAAGGTAACACTTTTAAACGACATTTGTTCCGTTGTGGGAAGATTTTTTGGTTAGGCTATGGGGCTATCCACGGAAAATCACACCTGCGCCCACATTCTTCAAAATTTTTATCAGCAAGTACAAAAATAAAAGAGCCATCCTAAGATGACTCTTTATATGGGCAGTATCGATAAGGCCTTGTGGATCCATAAAACGGAAGAAAAAGCGCTCTCATACGAAAATCTGACATGGAAAAATTCTGAGCAACTTTTTGTTGCTCAGGAACTTATAAATAAAGTTAAATTCAGGTGTTGCGGAATTTAGGGAGAATAGGATGTCTTTTAGCACACCTACTTATAAAAACATTGTAATCTATTTGCCGAAAATCTCAAAATCTTTTTCCTTAAATATGCCGAAAATCTCACGTTTTAGACTACTTGAAATGCCGAAATCCTCATCATTTTGCTAACCTTTGAAGCTGTTCGTTCTCCCCGAGAAAATATGCAAAAAGCGGGCGAAGATGCAATCATTTTGTCATCTTCGTCCGGCAAGACAATCTCGATGAGCAGCTGGGCGGCGAAGTCTATTATATGAAACGTCGAACCAATAAACGAAGGAGACATTTCAAAGGACTTCAGAGGGTGAAAGCTAAAAAAAACATTGACGGCAAACCGCTGATTTTTCCAGATTCATTCTCCAATGCAGCTATATCCATAGGCGGATGAACCTACGTGCATGGGGGGATGCACGTAGGTTCATGAGGGGATAAATGTAGGTTTATGAAGGGATGCAGTTACTTATTCCAATCGTCATCCCAGTTGACAGAGTTGGTATTCGCTTTGGCGGAAGATGAAGGTGCGTCGCCCAGGTTTTCTGTGCCTCCTGATTCATAGTTTGCGACTTTATAGGTGCTGTCCGCCAGGAGCTGATGGCTTTGTATGCGGACGATGGTGCATGAGGGGTGTTGATATATCTTTTTCATGATTATTATTTAATGAAGGATTCGCCTATGTAAATATTTATGGTGTATTCAAGTCCTGCTTCCCATGTGCCGGTGAGGGAGAAATCACGAGTCTTAGCTGTATTGTCGAGGGTGTAGTTGACGGTCAGTGTTTTGCCTGACTTGGTCTGTGGAATCAGGAAGAGATAGCCGCAGGGGAGCGGATGTGTATCGTTGTCGGAGAGGGTTATATCGCCGTCGGTGAGGGTATAGTCAGCAGAACCTGAGAGTGATTTCCATTTGGGTGTGGAATCGTAATGGTATTGCCCTTGGTTCTGGACTCCAGATAATGTCACACTTTTGATGACAATCGTGTGGCTTCCAGCACCACTTGTCTTGATGACATTGAACTTGACGGCAGCGCAGGCGTGGTCAAAGGTGAGGGGTACTTTGCCGTTGTGGTCGTTGTAGGATACCGTGTTTGTGGCCACCAAGAGGTCTAAATGGCTTGTAGGGTGTGGATCTACCGTAAAACTTACATAGGGGTCGCTATATGGATTCGTGGATGTCCAATTGAGAGTGCCGTCGTTGTAGGCATAGAAATCAAGCTTGTCCGAATTGTAAATGGTGGCACCTGTACTTGTCTTCGTTGGCCAAGAAATAGAGTTCCATACATTTTTGTCATCCTTCTCAAATTTATACGGCTCTTCATTTGAACTATTCTTGAAGTCCAAATAGAATTCCTTAAGTGATGCTGTCGTGGTTGCCTCGGCGGTTCGTGTCTTGATTTGATTGGGAGTGCCGTTGGCGTCTGCCAGCGGGGTCTCTGACACTTCCACGGTCAGGAGGCGGGGCTCTTGTTGGGAAGGTTGCTCTTCTTGTTTGGGTGCTTGGGGTTCTGGGTCATCTGACGAGCAGGCTGTAAGGAACGCTGCCGCCAGGAGGGAAAGGAGAATTGTTTTTTTCATTGTTATGAATTAAGTTGTATTCAAAATAGCAATTTAAGTACAGAGAGAGCAACAAATGAATAATTAAAGAATGAAAATTATACATGTCTCTCTGTGTCTCCGGGTCTGCCAGCTGTCTGCGGCGGACGGACCGCCGCAAACGGGGCCAGAGGAGGGGGTGGATGGTTAAATTGGAATTTAATTTGACATTAACCTCTTAGCGGGTCAGAGGAGGGGTGGATGGTTAAATTGGAATTTAATTTGACATTAACCTCTTAGCGGGGCCAGAGGAGGGGGTGGATGGTTAAATTGGAATTTAATTTGATATTAGTCTTATGGACGTCATGGAAACCTCGCCCTGTAAGGGCAAAAGCGCTGACAACAGAAAGCTTTTGCCCTTTCAGGGTGCATATACCGCTGCATTTATCCCCAGGGCGATGCCCTGGGCTAAGTGCTTGATGGCCTTTCAGGCCGCTTATATACTGCTGTAGCATAACTTCCGAAACTGAAATAATTATTAATTAGAATTTGACATTAACCTCTTAGCGGGGCCAGAGGAGGGGTGGATGGTTAAATTGGAATTTAATTTGGCATTAACCTCTTAGCGGGGCCAGAGGAGGGGTGGATGGTTAAATTGGAATTTAATTTGACATTAACCTCTTAGCGGGGCCAGAGGAGGGGGTGGATGATTAATTATTAATTAGAATTTGACATTGATTTCTTGGAGGTTGTCATTGAGTTTGAAGGGGGGAGTGAAGGTGTAGATGCCACCCTTGTCGGCGCTGTAGTAGCGGACGGTGGCTGTCTCTTCTGACTGCCGCCTTTGGATGCAGCCCCTCCAGCTGGGGTATAAATCATATTCGTCTCTCCAGCAGAGTCCTCGGCACTCGTCGCCCACGAAGATTGCCATGAGGTCGTCGCTGGTGATGTCGAAGGGTGTGGTTTCGGGCAGGTTGACGGTCAGAACTGTGAACAAGGGGAACTTGGAACTTTTCCCTTCGGGCGTAAATATGAGCTGGAAAGACTCGTCCATGAGGTTGTTGGGTGTGAATGGTGGCATGTCCCCATCCACAAAGAGTTGCTTGGCACCGGCACTATAGTAGTGCAGTTCCATCTCGTGTCCTGCCTCCTGGCTGGTTCCCTTGATGTGGAGCAGGAACACCACAGTGGCACCGGGATAGACGTTGGGTTTGCTGACACTTCGGCACGTTCCGTCTATGAATATGGCCATCTGGTCGTCGTCGGTGGAGTAGGGCAGGAACTCTATTCCCAGTTCTACGAGTATGTTCATACTGCATTCATATTGGGTGGCAGGCGGTTCTTGCCAGTTGGGGGCGGGGTCGTTCCACGTCCAGTCGATGGCCCACAGAGGCTTGGCGGAGGTGGTGAAAGTGGATTGGCTGTTGGAATCGTCATCAGAGGATGAGCACCCCCACACCAAGGTGAGGGTTGCCATCCACAGCATGATTTTTAATGTTTTCATAGTCATTATGAATTAACGAATAATCTGTTTCTTTCCGTTGTTGATATACACGCCTTTCTGTGCGGGACGCTTGCTGAGCTTGTAGCCCTGCACGCTGTACCAATCGCCCTGCGGGAGCTTGTCGGCGTTGGTGAAGTGAATCTTCGTGGGCTGGTCGGGTGTCCCGCTGATGGCGTCGGGCTGATAGTAGAGCACCTCGCCGGTGGCGGCGATGATTTCTCCGTCGCGCTCGATAACGAAGGAGACGGGCACGGCGCTATCGCCATCGATGCTGAGGAACAGTAGTTGTGAATTATTAATTGTGAATTCTGAATTAACTACTGCCTCGCCGCGCCGCTCGCCCTCAGCAAAGGCGATAATGCGGTCACCGTCCTGCAGTTCGATGCCATCGGCGATGGCGGTCAGCGACATATTGCGTGCAATATGGCTCGGAGCGCGTCGGTTGTTGCCGGACATATCGAGGAGAGTGGCGTTGGGTTCGTTGTACGGGTAGGTGAACTTGGCGTTGCCCTGCTTCTGTCGGTAGAGCATATAGCCCTCGCCCGGCTTCATGTATTTCAGGTTGCCCTTCCAATCGCGTGCGCCGTGGTCTCCAGTGGTAAACATAGCGAACTCCGTCTTGCTCTTAATCAAGTCTCCGTCCTCTGCCTCTTCCAGATAGTCGGCCAGTGCCGTTGAGACGGGCAGGTTCACCATCGGCGTATAACCAATGCTGTTCCATCCGTTCTTCACGAAGATGGTTCGTTCACCCACGGTCTTTGGTGCGTCGCCGATCAGTTGTACATCCACGTTGTTGGATACCTTGACTCGGTAGCTCTTTTCCACACTGAGCATGATGTCAGAGAGCCCCTTGCTACCTCGGTTCGATATCCACTTGTTGTTGTGGTAAAGCAGCGAGAGGTTGTCGTTTTCATCGGTCAGCATGTCGCCTTCCTGCCAGAGGAACCAGCTGAGCAGGGTCTCGACATCTCGATAGTCATTGGTCGTCACATTCAGCGATATCCAGTTCCATCCGGGATAGAGATGGATGTTCTGGACGAACTTGCTTCCAGCCTTCAGGATAACAGGCTCCTTGGTTGTTCCTACGAATGACTCAGGTTTGAACTTGATGGTATCAGTGGGCGTCAGCACCATCATTTTGCCCGTCTCGTAGTGCCACAGCTTGAAGCCCAACGGCCGTTCCACTGTCATGCTGTCATAGACGGTGAGATAGACCAGGCTCTCGGCCGATTCGGGGTTGTAGTTGACATTACCGACTCCCATACAGCGTCCCATGGCATCAAAGACACCGACTATATCGTGGGAGTCTGTCACGATGTCGTTGCCAATCTTTACACGTCCGATAATGCTCATGGAGAACTGCTTCATGGCATCTTCAACGTACCACAGTGGTTCATCGGCCTCGATGATAATGTTGAGCATGAGTGGTTCGGAGAGGCCGTCCTCATCGGTCAGGTAGATGATGTTATCGTAGGCTCCCACATTGGCGTCCTTGCTGATGGTGAAGGTCAGGGTTTGTTCAGTCTTGGCCTCGATGATATCAGTCAGCTCGTTGACGCTGAGCCACTTGGGCAGGTTCTCCACCTTGTAGGTGTGAGGTGCGCCGCTATCGTTGATGACATTGACGTCAAAAGTCACGTCGTTGTAATAGGACTGCTGAATGGTCTCCTTGTGGATGCGCTGTGACCATCGCAGTGGATTGCGATCAATGAATACCTCGCTCATGGCCGGTGAAGCCATGTAGTTACCGTTGAGGTCTGGGATGTCATAGATGGTGACGAAGACCTGCCGCTTGTTGATACGTGCATCCTGCTCGTCGATGTTGACCAGCAGCTGGTTGTTGCGTCCCACGAAGCTGAAGTTCAGGTTGCGCAGCTCCTGATAGGCCTGCATCGGAGCGCCGAAGTTCTGGTCTATGTGTTTGATGACGTAGTCGAGGGAGTCGCAGAACACGGTGTCGCGCCGCTGTTGCTCTTTGCCTTCGTCGTAATAGATTTTCTGGCTGAGCGGATAAGGATGCAGCGTGTAGTCGTTGTTCAGCTGGCGTTCTTGACGGTCGAATCCTATGAAGGTGATGAGTCCTCGCTCGCCGCCGCCCACGGACTTCTCGCTGTATCGGCGGATGAGTGTTGGAGGCAGTGCTTGCTCGAAGAGGCAGATGCCGTCTATCCAGCCCGTCAGGGCGTAGTTCTGATGCCGCACGTCGTCGTGCACTCCAGCCTCGTACCACACCATATTTCCTAAGTAGAAGTTCTCACCCTTCATGCCGCCGAGGGTGTCTGTGGCAAACTGCACCTTCAGGGCGTTGTCCACATAGACGCTGGCAATCTGGCGCGAGCGGTTGACGGTCATGGCGTAGTGGTGCCATCTGTCGTCACTGAAGTTGTCTCCCAGCGTGTATTCGCGTCCGTTGGTGCGGTATTTCAGGGTCTTGCCCTCGAATCCGATGAAGAACTTGTTGCGTGCGTCGGTGTCGCTGGCTTGGCCGGAACCGTTGCTAATCAGGGCTCCGCGGCCGTTGTTGTCGGTCTTGAACCAGAACATCAGGGTGTAGTCCTGTTCGTCGGTTCGGCTGAAGCGTTCGGAGCGCAGCCTCATGCCCTTCACCTCGCGTCCTGCTTCCCCGCGGTCCAGCTTCAGTGACATGCCTCGGGGTTGTGCCCAGGTGGCTCCTTTGAGCGTCAGATGAGCGCCCTGTGCCTGGTCCTTGGCATAATCGCCATCGCCCTCGTTCATCGGGTAGTAGTCCGTGAGTCCCATCTCATAACCCGTGAGGAGTTTCTTGGCGTAGAGGTTGAGGGTGAGACTGTTCATGGCTCGGTTCCAGATTCGTCCCTGCAACATTCGTCCTGAGTAGAAGTCGCGTTGGCTGACATCGGTCTGGTTGGTGGAACCAAAGATGACAGGTCCGTAGCCGTTGTAGGTCACGTTGTTCATACTCTTCTCGAAGTTCTCGCCGATGATGGTGACACGGTTGCTGTCGTTGTTCACCACGAGTGCCACTTGTCGGTAGCCGTCAATATTGATGGTGGAATCGCTGACGAGTGAGTGTCCATCCACCACCGCCTTGAGTCGCTTGTCCGCCGTCAGCCACAGTTGCAGCTGCTTGCCGTCGGTGCCGTGGGAGAAAATGGGCATAGCCTTGCCCGTGTCGTCGGGCTTGATGAGCACCTCCACGGTCATGTTCTTGTTGGAGAAGTTCCTGCGGGCCTCGCTCTGTGCATAGCCCTTTCCGGTGAAGAGCAGGGCGGGTTCCTCCTGGATGGCGGTCTCGTTGGTCTCGCCCATCACCTCAAAGTTGTCGGTCTGCAGGTAGTTGTGCTCGATGTTCTCCGAGAAATTGAAGATGATGTTTTCTCCCGCCCCTAAGATTCCGTCCTTGGGTTCCACCGTGCCGAAGAGTTGCGGGCGGCGTGTGTCTTTCACGCCCGTGAGGACCTTGGAGTCGCTGGTGACGAAGCTGTTGCCGTTGCGGCAGAAGAGCCTGGCTCTCAGGTCGTAGGCCTTCTCCATCACCTGGCCTTCGCCGTAGAACTTGGTCTGGATGTAACCGTTCTCAGGAATCATCTCCTTGGTGCCGCTGGCGGCAGCGTACAAGGTGGAGTCCTTGTAGAACCCACAGAGGTTGGTCCAGTAGTCGTCGCCGCGTGTAGATTCCTTATATTGGAACTCGATGTGGTCGAAGTTCGCCTGGTTCTTGTTGAAGTTGTTGATGATGATAGGCATATACCATCCGCGGATGCTGTCGTAGGGCGCATCGGTGTTCATAATCCACTTGTTGCCTGGCATTGCGATATCCACGGAACCGGCCTCGCGCAGGTAATGAACAGAGAACGCAACTTCCTGCACGCACTGCACGTCGCTCTGCGAGATAATACCAATCTTCAGGTTCTCATAGTCGAAGTCCTCGCCAGCCCACACTTCCAGGGTCTTCTCGGTTGACTGCCCTGGCACGGCCATGACCGTGATACCGGAGCGGGAGAGTGGCGTGCCATCCACCAGCAGTCGGGCACCCTTCGGGTTCGTTGTCTCGTCCAGATACAGGGTGAAGTACTGCAGTGCTCCGCCGACGGCTTCGGGCTGCTCGCTGTCGTTGGTCATATACAACTTGAAGCGGGCCGGTTCGGTAATGGGCACACCGCTAATGCTCTGTTTATCCATCTTGATGATGGGGTTCTCAATCTTCTTGGTGCGCTCGTCCAGCACGGTGCCCTTGTGGTAGAAGAGGGTCTTGCGCTCATTCTCCCACGGGCGCACGGTGGCTCCTCCGCGAGTGCGATAGACAAAGCTCTTCGGATAGACGAAGTCGCCGTGGTCGTAAACGCCCAAGTCACGGTCGATGAAGTTCTTCACATAGTCCACGTTGCGCAGGAAGTTGGTTTCCACGAACACGTTGCGGTCATCCGTCCGCTGTGCCACGATGGCCTCGTCCTCGGAAGTATCGATGGTCTTCACGCGATAGACGTCAATAGCCATGTGAGACTTCTTATCCATCTTGATGGTGAAGCTCTCCTTGCGATTGTATTTGTTGTCGAGGGTCTGTTTCGGCGTGACCGAGAATGAGAGCACGGGCGTGAGCGACAGGTACAAGTCGTGGCCGCCAAAGGTGTATTGGATGACGAAGAACGGATGGTCTTTGTCACCCACGTTCTTGGATTCCGTTCCAACCACGTTGGGCTTCATCTTCAGCAACGGTGTCAGGAGCTTGGCGGCGACGGGGCCAATGATGCCTGCGGCACCGGCAAAAATGTCTGCCGTCGTGGTCCAGAAGGCCGTGTGGTCATTCACGTCGTCCCATTCAAAGTAGTTGTGCGTGAAGCTGGTGATAGGATTGACGAAGCTGTGGCTGTTGGTGTAGTCCGAGGCGAAGTCCTCGCCGTAGGAAATGGTGGCGCCGCCATCGACATCGAAGTGATTCACGAGTTCCGAGGCTTCCAGCTTCTGCTGTTCGTTCTGCTGTATCAGTGAGGCCCAGCCCTGTATCAGCGATGCGTAGTTGTAGATTTCGTCGGTCTTGCTGCTGTCATCATCACCGTTGGGCACGACGATGATATAGTTCAGCTTCTGTTTGCCTTTGTATTCATTCTTGGTGGAATTGTAGATGTATTCGCCCGTCACGGAGTCGGTGTTCAGCACGCCGAAGTTCGGGTCGTCCTTGTCCCGCAGCGAGAGATAGACGCGCTTGCCTGTGCTGTTGGCCAGGGTCTGTGCTTCCGCCCTGGAGCCTACATAAATCTTGGACATGCTTTCCTCTGCGATATTGGGAATGAGTTGCTTGACGATGTACTGCTGTGAGTGTGCAAAGTTCGACGTCACGGTCTGCCCCATCCCCACGATTTCGTCGCGCACCAGGTGGAACAGTCCACCGTCCCCGTCGTAGCCGCGGGCAATCTCCACCATGCGACCCGACACCAGTTCGCCGCTCTTGTGCTGGAACGTGCTGTCCGGAATGGCGCGCAGGGCTATCGAAGGCTTCAGATAGATGTTGTTCACAAATCCCATGTAAATGTCTGCATCGGCACCCACCATCGTGCTTCCTGCATCGGTGCTGATGTCTTCCGTGGTCGTCATCGTGTAGGAGAACGCACGCTGTCCGGAACCCGAGAAGATAATGTCAATACTGGTATTGTATTTGCTGCCAGCACCATTGACGAGACCCATGTGCGCGCCTACTATCAATCCGAGACCCGCATAACTCTGAAGCTTGGCACCGGTGGCAATGCCCAGGGTGATTCCAGCCTTCCAGGACATATCCATCTGGTAGGCCAGCTTCAGCGTGGAGCCCTTGCTCAGCTTGGCCGAGGAGCCGCCGCCGGGCGGGTCGCGCAGCACGTCCACCAGGATAGGTGTCGAGACGCTCATGTAGTCCTTGGCTCCGGGAATAGCGTATTGGCTGAAGGTGTATGCCTTGATGGGTTCGCCCTCGCAGGTCACGCCGTCGCGTTCCATGGAGAAGTTCACGGTGCAGAGTGCGTCCTTGCCCGTCATCAGATACGGCCGCTGGGCAGCGCGCAGCACGTAGGAGCCCTCGCCGTGTTCGTCCAGGCGCAGCGTGTCGCGGTGCGTACCGCTGATGAGTCCGTTGCGGATGGTGACGAGGCCACCGCTCAGTTTCACGACATCGACGGTGTCGCTCTTTTCATTATTATTATAATAGTACCGTTCCACCGCAGAGATGAGGAAGGGATAGCCGCGGTCGGTGTTGAAGACGGGATAGTCAAAGGTGTATTTTACCTCCAACGAGTCCTTGCCCACCCAGTTCTTCTTGTCCTTCAGGTACTCGGGTTTCTGGACCTGATAGACCAAGGGCACCTTGACCTTGTCGCCTACGAGTGACTGTGCCGTGTAGAAGCGGTCGCCGAAGTAGTCGAACTTGTCGAAGCCCACCTGCTTGCGTTCCAGCAGCACGGGTGTGCGGTAGATGCGGTTGTACTGTGCATGGTATTTCACGTCCACGCTGCGGATGGTGTCGTTGTTGGCATTGGCCCAGGCGCCTGTCACGTGGTCGGTGTGCAGTGTGATGGAGTCCGTCAGGTCGATGACATCACCGGTCTGTCCGTCCTGGAAAAGGGTGGGGTAGCCCTGAGCGGTGATTTGCTGTATCTTCCACTTCACGGGCGGCAGCTTGACCATGTATTCTCCCGTGTGGATATCAGGCGTTACCTCCACGCGGTGCGAGGTCGTGTGAACGCTGGTCTGATAGGTGTATTTGTTGTCGTGTGCCGGATGGACGAACACTTCCTGGCGCTCCTTCTTGGTGCGGTCGGTGACATCGAAGACCAGCTGCGACGCGTTGTCACCCTCCAGCACGAACACCATCTTCAGGTCGTTGCCCAGGTTGTTCTTCGAGAGCGAGTTGCCCAGAGGAATGGCTGCCTGGTCCTTGCCGCCGGCCACACGGCCGATGAGCGTCACGCGTGTGTTGTCGTAGAAATAGATACCGGCCTTGTCGGTGTTGAAGTCGTACTTGATGGTCGTGGTGTCGTTCTCATCCGCATGGTAGTAGCCGTTCTGGTAGAAGGTGTGACCCTCCTTCACGGCCTGAATGCTGTGCTGCATATTGGGCAGCATGCGGAAGGAGAAGCGACCCTCGAAGTCGCTCGTCACTTTGCCATCGGCATTGCGTACCTCCTTGCCATCGACGAGGAACGAGACGCCCTGTGCCGGAATGCTGGTGCCAAAGTAGCGGACATAGCCCGAGAACTTCACGCTCTGCTCGATGCGGAATTCTACGTTGCTCACCTGGTTGCTGCCCGGCACGGTGCCGAAGGTGATGGTGCGCAGGCCTTGGTCGTAGCCCGCCACCTTCGGCATGATGTCGTAGGCGCTCTCGCCGCCGTTGTTCCAGTAGGGCAGCTCGTCTTTCATGAAGTAGCCGCTCTCGTCCGTCACCACTTCCACCGTCGAGGTACCGTCGCTGATGATGACCGTCACGTTGGGGATTCCCGTGCCGTCGGGGAAGCGTACGTAGCCCGAGACACGTCCCGTCTGTACGCAGTGGCCGGTGACCCACTTGGTGGCTTCGTACTTCAGACCCTCGCAGTCGTTCACGCCGCGGACGCTGTATTCGTAAGTGTGAACCGGCGAGGTGGTCTTGTCCTCGTACTGCATTTCTATCAGCTGGGTGGCAATGCACACGGAGTCGTTGGGCGTCTTCACGTCGCGGCGCCACACCTCGTAGTAGTCCACGGGGTTGTCGTCCACGTTCTTCCACGTCAGTACCACAGAGCTCTGCTGCGTATCCGTCTCTAAGGAGTTCTTGTTGATATGACCGATATTCTCAAAATAGAACTTATCCTCGGGCAGCGTCAGTTCCGTCACGCTGCCGGATACGGGCGTTGAGAACGCCACCGGCTTCACAAGGGGGGATCCATCCTTCCAGCACCAGTTGTCGGGTGCCAAGTCGGTCTTCTTGCCTTGCGTCGACCCGGCAATGCCAACACTGTGTGTGCAGTCCTCCAGGATGCCGAACTGCGGGTCTTGGCTGAGGTCGCGCATGAAGTTCTGCCAGCCGTAAGGTCTTAATGGCAACTTCACAGGTGCAAAGCGGCAATTGGATAACATGGCAAAGGTGTTCTTGCGCCGCCAACCTACAAAACCGCCACAGTTGGTGGTAGTATAACTGAGTATAAAACTTCCGCTGAACAGACTGTGGGTGATGTGCAGGTTCTTGCTGTTGTCGGTACCGTCATTCAAATCCACGAGTGCGACGAACCCGCCAATGGAGGCGTCGCCGCTGAATTGTGGCTGGAAAACCATCTTCGAGATACAGTTCTCAATGTGCAGTTGGCCCGTGGCTATCTTGCCCACCAAGCCGGAGGCAAAACGCTTCTCCACTTTCAGGGTGCCCGCAGTGGTGAGGTTGCAGAACACGGCTCCGCTTCCTGCAAAACGAACGGGCGCCACGTATTCGTCATTCCGCAGACCTAAATCGGGATAGCTGATGGTCAGCGTGTGGCCATTGCCGTTGAAGTTGCCCGTGTAATACTTGTCCTCATTATAGCCGAGCCAGTAATTGGCAACGTTGCTGTTGATGGTTACGTCGGCGGTCATTATGGCATGAGGTGCCGTGTTCGACTTTCTTTCGTAGATATTGTTGGCATATTTCTCGAAATCCGCCTTGGAGCCGATGGTCGCAAAGATGATACCCTTGCCCTGTCCGATGGGTGACTTGCTGCCATCCACGATGAGGCGCATCTCGTAGGTCACGCACGAGCGGCTCAGTGTCAGCTCCACTTCCCGCTTCCTGAACTGCTCATTGGTCAGCGTGGTCACGAGGCTGTCCACCAGCTTCTGGTTCCTGTTGTACATCATCACCTTCACTTTCATCACGGCACGTTCGTCCCAAACATAATTGTGAGAGTCATCGTTTTCCATCCACTGCCACGCCACCTTCACCTTGCGCTCCTCCTGGTTGCTCCACATCACGGTGGCATCCTTCGGCTGCAGGAGTGCCAAGGTGGCAAACTGTGGCTGTACGTAGCTCACCGTGGGGTTCTTCTCCAGCCCCCAGAGCTCGCCCGTCGTGGCGCGGAACACGCGGTAGCGCACCAGCGGAATGCCCAGCGTTTTGTCTATCTGTTCCGCCGAGAGGGAGGACATCAGCGTGGAGTCGCGGAAGAGGTATTCCTCCGTCTCGCTGTCATAGAGCAAATCAGATTCCAGGTTCGTGAAATCCTCTGTCTTGCCCGTCAGCGACCGTTGCACCTGGAAGACGTCGCCCTCCAGCAAGTCTTCCGCGTCGCGGTCCATCACCTTCCACTCCAGCCTGACAGCACCCACGCTGTCCACGGTAGCCTTCAGGAACCGCGGATTGTGGATGATGGGCAGGGTGGCAATGGTCTTCTGAATGTCGCCGTCCAGCTGTTTGGGCCAAGTGGAGAACTTGGTGGGGTTGTCGGTCCACGAAGCCAATTTCAGGTTGGCTGTGATGGTCAGGTTCGTCACCTTCTCCGTGGCAGGCAGAGATATGAAACCGAAATAGCTGTTCTTCTCCATCGTCACCCAGGGTAAAGTCTGCACTTGGCCGTCACGATCGGTATAGGTGGCATCAACGTAGTTGATGGGTCGTTCGCAGTAGAATGGAATGCGCACCGTGGCTTCATCGCCTGCATCGGTGCCCGGCACCGCATCGTAGGTCTCGAAGTTGATGTCTTCAAATTCCATCGTGCCGATGTTGTCCTGCTCGTATTCAGCGTATTTATTTTCGCCGCCTAACCACAGCCGTCCTTTGACACCGAAGGTAAAGCTCTTGCCCACGAAATCCACGGGGAAGTACCAGTCGATTTCTATGGCACCGTCGGGACGTTCAAAGCCGCCGTTGTTCTTGAAATTGTACTTTATTCCATTGCTCTTGCCGCTGATGTAATACTTCGTTTCCGTGCGGTCGTTCGTCAGGAAGGCATGTGACTTGTCAGACAGCAGGTTCTCTATCAGCGCGACGCCATAGCCGTTGTTGGTGTTCTGCTCGCAGATGAAGAAAATTTCAGTCTTGTTGCCGTCCTTGTCCTTCAGGTAGAACGTGGCATCTTTCAGGTTCCGCCAATAGGTGTCGTCGATATGCACGCTGTTTTGGAGCGTGAGATGCATACATCCTTGCCCTTTCGAGTACCAGGAAAACGCCTGATTGGGCGATTCAAACGTTCCGTAACCTGCAGCACGAGCATCGTTAGGCAGCAACAGGGCGAGCTGGAGGAGCAACAGCCAAACCATCCAGCCAACGCGAGTCGTTCTCATTTGGTTCATAATTATAAAAAATTTGAGTTATTTCAGTTTGGTACAGTGAATTTGAGCCCTTTGTATATTTCTGTTTCGGTATAGTGAATTTGAGCCCTTTGTATATTTCAGTTTGGTACAGTGGATTTGAGCCCTTTGTATATTTCTGTTTCGGTATAGTGAATTTTGGCTCTTTGTGTCTCAATTTGAGTGCAAAGATAAACATTTATTTCCAAATCCCCTGCATTTGCATCGAAAAAAATAAAAAAATAAGCAAATATCCTGAATTATCCCCCTCCATCGCCTCGTGAACCTACCTCCATCTCCTCATGAATCTACGTTCATCGGCTCATGGAGCTTGATTCATTGGCTCATGAATCAGGGTTCATCGGCTCATGCACATAGGTTCATCTATATATATAAATGGGCAAGCGGCAGCAACATCGTGAGTCCCGTGTTCAGCAATGTCACCGTCAGCAACACATTTACTGATGTGGTGAGTCCCGACGGCTCTTTCATCTTCCAGGGCACCTACAGCACCCACGCCTACACCGCAGAGAACAAGAGCGAAACGAATGCAGAACAATTCTTACTTCTCGGTATCATGGCTGAAATTTCAGCCGTGATACCTTCTCCCATGTATAAGTGGGTGTTTTGCATCAATTGCCGAATGAGAGCAGACTCGCCTTGGTCAAAGTGGTCAAGGTCAAAATGGTCATTTTCATTTTCGGATTCGGTCATTTTGCTCACTATATATAAATAATAAATTATTTATATATAGTGACGGATTTTGACAACCTGAAAATCGATTTTGACCATTTTGACCATGACCATTGTGACCAATGACGGCTGAAGGAAAAACAACCTTAGCAGCGGACTTGTGTGCACTTATAAATAAAGGTGTGAAGGGGATGAATCAGGAAAAAAAGAGGGGAAAATTTTGGTGAATCGGAGAAAGTGTGTACCTTTGCGGCTGAAAGTGGGCGAAATGCACGCCGAAAAGGGGATTATAACAATGAATAAGAAGTTTCTTCCGATAGTTTGTGCAGCGTTTATCGTTGCGGCGATGACGATTCAGTTCATCGTGTCGTACAGCCGTGAGAAGAGAGATCTGGTGGGTCAGATTGAGTACAAGATGGAGCTGGCGCACAAGGACTTTATCTTTCAGGTGTACGATATGGTGGAGGCGACGGAAAATATTGTGCGATTCTTCCCGGATTTTGAGGACAATCCAGAGGATTCATTCGCCTTGGTAGAGACGGTGATTTCGCATTTCCCGGAATTGTACAGCTGCTATATGGCTTACGTGCCTGAGTATGCGCCCAAGGCGGGTCAGTTGTATGCACCCTGTGCCTTTCGCAAGGGAAAAGATACGCTTCTGACGTATGATTTCGGTAAGCATGTCCCTTATTTAGAGCGCGATTGGTACAAAGGGGCGTTGGAGAGTGAGGATGATGATTATTGGAGCTTGCCGTACAACGACAGCGACTATAAGGAGCTTATCTTCACGCATTCGCAGAAGGTGTTTGACGAGGACGGCAAGTTGGTCGGTGTGGCAGGCGCGGACTGCACTCTGGAATGGACGAAACAGTTGTTGGATGATATCATGCCGTACGATGATGCGGTCTGCCAGCTTCTCAATAAGGACGGAACGCTGATAGTGGCTTGCGGTAATGTGGAGCATATCAGTGATATGATTGTGCGCAAGAAACAGCTTTCTCCTACGAATATGTCGTTGCTTATAGGGGTGCCTAAGCGTCATATAGGCGCGGGCATCGCCGGCATCAGCTTGATAACGTTCTTGGTGCTGCTGAGCGGCCTGTTGATGGTCGGTCTGCTGCTGCGCCATATCAAGAAGGAACACGATGCGTTCGTGCGCGTGGAGACGGCGAACAAGGTGATGGAGAAAGAGATGCAGATTGCCAGCGGGATACAGCTGGGGATGCTTCCGAAGAAAGGGGAACGATTACAGGTGGAAGGTGAAAAGGAAGATGTACAGGTGGAGGCGACGTTGATTCCGATGCGTGAAGTGGGAGGCGACCTGTATGACTATTGCCGCAAGGGGGATGATCTGTTCTTTATCATCGGTGACGTGAGCGATAAGGGTGTATCGGCGGCGCTGTTCATGAGTGCAACGGTGAACCTGTTCCGTTCGGCCGTTCAACGCTTGCAATCGCCCAAGGACATCATGGAAGACATGAACAAGGTGCTGAGCGAGAATAACCCGAGCCAGATGTTTGTAACGGCCTTCATCGGTCGGTTGCATGTTCCTACAGGCGAGTTATTATGCTGCAATGCAGGGCATTGTAATCCTCTGATAGTTGAGAGTGTAGAGTGTAGAGTTGAGAGCAGTTTTAAAGTTGAAAGTTTAGAGGTCGAGCCAAATATACCGGTGGGGTTTTGGGCAAAGTACCAATTCGTGGAACAGCGTGTGCAATTAGGACAAGGCGACTCGATCGTGCTGTACACGGACGGCATCACCGAGGCGCGTAATGAAGAACGCGAGATGTTAGGATTGAAGCGATGGAGTAAAATCATCGAGCGTGCAGAGCACCAAGCTGTGCGGAGCGTCGAAGCGACCAGCGGGCGAGGGGAGGGGAGTTTGCAAATCGAAAGCCTGCTGGACGCGGTGAAGACATTTGTCGGGAACGCGGAACAGACGGATGATATTACGCTGATGAGGATAAAGTTGACAAGTTGAGAAGTTGACGAGTTGAGAAGTTGAGAAGTTGACGAGTTGACGAGTTGAGAAGTTGACGAGTTGAGAAGTTGAGAAGTTGACGAGTTGACGAGTTGAGAAGTTGACGAGTTGAGAAGTTGACGAGTTGAGAAGTTGACGAGTTGATGAGTTGACAAGTTGAGAAGTTGACGAGTTGAGAAGTTGACGAGTTGAGAAGTTGACTAGTTGAAATGGGGTGGCCGATAAGTTGTCGAAATAACGAAATAACGATATAACGTAATAACGTGATAACGGAAAAACGGAAAAACGTAATAACGAGGCCGAAAAAAGAATTAAGAAATTAAGAAATAAAGAAATAAATATAAATTATTATGGTACAAATTAGTATTCAAACGATGTCGGATGTTATCTGTGTACAGTTGTCCGGCGAACTGGATGTCGTAGCAACCAGCAATCAGGCAGATGAGTTACAGGAAGTGTTGAACCTCGCTGACAAGGCGCTGCTAATCGATTGCAGCGGGCTGGAGTATATTTCTTCAGTGGGTCTGCGGTTCTTTATGAAGCTCAAGAAAGAAAGTCAGGCGAAGGGTGGTTCCATCCGCATTGCTCATCTGAACGAGAGTGTCGCAGAAATCTTTAGCATGAGCGGTTTTCAGAATATCTTTGAAATTGAAAAATGAAAGAATGAAAAAATTAAAGACGCTGACGATTCTTGTTGTCTCCTTGCTTTTGCCACGGCTCAGTGTTTGTGCACAGACTGATTCGACCAAGGTAAACAACCTGAGTTTCGGTCTGAACTTTCTGACACACGGTGAAATCGTGAGAGGCGGTCTGCCCAAGGAAGGTGATGTCGTATTGGATGATAAATCAAACTTCCTGCTTGGGCGTACCCGACTGATTGCGGACTATGAGCGGCCCTATTTGCAAGCGCATGCGGTCATCGAGAACAAGGCCGTGTGGGGCATGAGCGGTGACATGGCTCTCAACCTCTATGAAGGTTGGGTGAAGATGACGGCCAAGAACGGCCTCTTCGCACAGGTCGGCCGTATCGCCCTGTCCTACGACGATGAGCGTATCATCGGCACCAATGACTTTGCGATGGCTTCTCTGTCGCACGACGTGTTTCGGGTGGGTTATGAAGGTTATGGCCATAAGGCACACGCCTTTTTTGCCTACAACCAGAATGCCGAAAACGTGTATAAGAGCACCTACTATGCAGGCGGGTCGCAACCTTATAAGACGATGCTGACCGCATGGTATCACTACGATTTACCCAAGTTCCCATTAGGAGTGTCCTTGCTTTTTATGAATGTAGGATTGCAGTCAGGTGAGCAAGGGAACCAGAAAAAAGAGCCTTCGACAGTGTACCAGCAGTTGTATGGCGGTTACGTGAACTATCATCCCAAGTATCTGACGCTGGAGGCTGCATATTATCGGCAGGGGGGTCGGTTTGTAGACCCCTTGATGAAGACGGATGGGAAAATCACAGCTTGGATGGCCAGCGCGAAAGCCACCGTCAAACCCTCTGACTACTACGGCTTCACGGCAGGTTATGACTACCTGAGCGGCGATGACTATGTGCCCGTCACTAAACCAGGTCAGTTTGGTATGGTGCTGCATGATGTTGCAAGGGGCTTCACACCTCTTTATGGTTCACGTACCAAGTTCTATGGTATGATGGATTATTTCTATGAGCAAGCCTACATCAATGGTTTCACTCCCGGTCTGCAGAATGCCTACGTAGGAGCTTTCGGTCGTCCCTTCGCCAAGTTCGAGTGCAGTGCCACCTATCACTACTTAGCTGTGGCGACAGAACTGACCAAGATGAATAAAACGCTGGGACATAGCATCGACATCATGGCTCAATACACCTTCACAAAGGACATCTCCCTCGCGGCAGGCTACACGATGATGTTCGGGACAGAGACGATGGACGCCCTGAAACAAGGCAATAGCAGCAAGACTGCCCGCTGGGGCTGGGCCTCGCTCGTGATCTCGCCAAGACTGTTTACAACGAAGTTCTGAGATTTTACGATTTAAGGATTTAAAGATTTAAAGATTTTAGGAATTAAGGATTTTAGGATTTAAGGATTTTTCGTTATTTCGTTATCTCGTTATAACGTTATTTCGTTATCTCGTTATAACGTTATTTCGTTATCTCGTTTTAACGATTAAACGATTCCTCGAATAAACGATTAAACGACATTTCGATTCCTCGATTAACCGATTTCTCGATTCCGAATTGATAACAACAATCATCTGATAACTAACTAATCCACCTTGAAACAAGATGAAAACAGAAGAAAAAAAAGTGTTTAACGTCCAGTTCTGGCGTTTCTTGTGGGCATCGATCCTCATTGGATTGTCTGCCTGCTTGGGAAATGTGGTTGATGCGATGATCGTGGGCAACCTGATTGACGAAGACTCGGTGAGTGCTATCAACCTGTCGCTGCCATTGCTTCAGTTTATGTACACCGTCAACATGCTGCTGGCTACAGGCGCTGGTATGTTGGTAGGTATGGAATTAGGCAAAAAGGACAATCGGCGGGCATCGTACATCTTCATTGTTTCGATGTTGGCCTGTTTGCTGACTGGTCTCCTGTTGACGGCATGTGGTGTTCTGACGCCTGATGTCGTGACACGGCTGCTGTGTGACAACGAGCAACTTTACCAGCCTACTTACGAATACCTCAGAGTGACGCTGATAGGCGCTCCGGTCTATTTGTTGATGTGGGGTGCTGATACGATGGTCAGCGTTGATGGCAGTCCTCGTTTGGTGTCTGTATCCATTTTGGTGGATAATCTTGTTCACCTGCTGCTCGACGTGGTATTCATCAAGTACTTCGGCTGGGGCATCGAAGGTAGCGCCTGGGCTGCTGTTATTGGTCATGTGGTGGGCATTGCCTTGATGGGCATCCATTTCCTTTCGAAGGAGAATCATCTGCGACTGACTTGTGGACGCCAGAAACCAGTGTTTGGCGCTATCATCTCGCAGGGCGCACCGCTGGCCATTGCCTCCATCTGTCTGACGTTGCTGATGTTTGCGTCAAACAAAATCATCTTGTCGTCGCTGGGACGTACGGGTATTTATGCTTTTGCCCTCTGTATGAACCTGTTGCTGATTTACAACCTGTTCTTGGGAGGCGTATGCCGCACCATCCAGTCGCTGGGCTCCATCCAGGTGGGCAGAGGCGACAACGAGGCTTTCACGCTGGTGCTGCGCAAGTCGTTTAACTTCATCACCGTGGCAATGGTCATCACCTGTATCTATGTGTGGATATGGCCCGAAAGCATTGTGATGCTCTTTGGTACCAACGAGAGCGACATGATTATTGAGAGCTGCAAGGCGTTGCGTGTCTTTGCCGTCTGTCTCATCCCCTTCTGCTACATCTACACCATCATGATTGTCTATAAGCTCTACAACTATCACCACATGGCTCTCTTTATTTCCTTCGCCCTGTCGCTGACGGTCATCCCCGTGCTATGGCTGTTTTCGACATATATGAAGGAGTGGATCTGGTATGGTTGGCTTGTTGCCTATATCATCGAGATGGTTGCCATCTTCGCGCTTCACAAGATGACACACGTGAGGTTTGAGTTGAAAAGTTGACGAGTTGACAAGTTGATGAGTTGACGAGTTGACGAGTTGACAAGTTGATGAGTTGATGAGTTGACAAGTTGATGAGTTGACGAGTTGACGAGTTGACAAGTTGACAAGTTGACGAGTTGACGAGTTGAAAGATTTAAAGATTTAAAGATTTAAAGATTTTAGATTGAAAAACTGATAATATGAAAACTTCCGCACCATTAACTAAAACGCAATACGGACTCTACGTGGAAAGTGTGAACCACTCGGGAGAGCCTTGTTATAACGTACCTTGTTTCTATATCCTCGATGGCAGTCTGGACGAAGAGCGGCTCCGGCGGGCTGTTGAGACCGTAGTGGCTGCCCACCCGACGCTGTTTACGCGCATCGAACTGACAGAGCAGGGCGACCCCGTGCAGACGATTGACGACACGGAGACATTCTCCTTGCAGGTAGAACATGTTGACGACATCGAAGCTGTCAAGCAGACGATGGTTCAGCCGTTCAACATCGTGGGCGACCGCCTGTTCCGCATCCGCCTGCTGCGCGACAAAGAACACTTCTATTATTTCCAGGATGTTCATCATACATTGTTCGACGGTGGCTCGCAGGGCATTATGCTGGCAGACATCGAGAAAGCCTACAACGGTGAGCCCTTGGAGGCGGAGCAGCTGACGATGGCCCAGCTGGCTATCGCAGAAGAGGAGCAGCGCCGGACACCAGCGTTTGAGGAGGACAAGAAATGGTATGCGGAAAACTTCGATTGCGGCGACTGCTACTCTCCGCTGCTGCCCGACCGCGACGACAAGCAGTTTGTGGATGCCCTTCTGACACGGACAATGGCTGTGGACAAAGCTCAGGTGGATGCTTTCTGCAAGACGAACGGTGTCTTCCGAAGCTCCGTCTTTACAGCAGCCTACGCTTATCTGTTGGCCAAATTCAACAACGAGCAGCAGGTACTGTTCAACACGGTACACAATGGACGTGCCGACAAGCGCAGCAGCCGTATGGTGGGCATGCTGGTGAAAACGGTACCTGTGTATGCCAAGTTCGATGCCGACACCCATGTGCTCGACTTCATCAAGGCCGGAGAGGAGCAGATGAAAGGTTGCCGTCAGCACGGGTCGTACAATTATAGTGACGTCGTCAATGACTTGGGACTGCAACCCGCCACGCTGTTTATCTGGCACGGCAACACCCTGGAAAACAATCCGTTCTGTGGCAAGCCCATGAAGTATATTCTTCTTTGCAACAACAGCCGCGAGGTGTCGCTCTATCTGAAAGTCGTTATCAAGGAAGGACGATTCGTGTTGGAAGCAGAGTATAATGGCAACGAATACAGCGAGGCACTGATGAGTCAGTTCATGGAGAGCTACGAGGCGGTCTTAGAGGGTTTCCTTACGCAGGAAAGACTGTGCGATATCAGCATGACCACCGCCGCACAGATGGCGTTGCTCGACTCGTTCAACGACACAGACCGTCCGTACGACGACACGCAGACGGTGGTATCGCTGTTCCGTCGTCAGGCGAAGGCCACACCCGCTGCCGAGGCCGTCGTTTTCAAGGATCATCGTTACACCTATGCACAAGTTGATGACATCAGTGACCGCATAGCAGCCTATCTCATCTCGAAAGGACTGGGCGTGGGCGATGCCGTTTCTATCATCATTCCCCGCTGCGAGTGGATGGCTATAGCCTCGCTCGGAATCCTGAAAGCGGGCTGTGCCTATCAGCCGCTGGATCCCAGCTACCCGAAGGAGCGTCTGAACTTCATGGTGCAGGATGCTGCTGCCAAGTTGCTCATTGCCGACGAGTCGCTGCGTGAGTTGGTGGATGAATATCAGGGGGATGTACTGCTGACGAAGGAACTGTTGTCGCTGCCAGCCCTCACGGCAGAGGTCAATTCTCAATTATCAATTATCAATTCTCAATTGTCCCCCTCCGACCGTTTCATCCTGCTCTATACCAGCGGTTCGACAGGTGTTCCCAAAGGCTGCCAGCTGACGCATGGTAACTTGGTCTGCTACTGCAACTGGTATTGGAAATACTACGACCTGAAGCCTGAGCACAACGTGGCTGAATATGCCAGCTATGGTTTCGATGTACATCAAGAGGGAATCTATCCGCCACTGACGGGCGGTGCCACCGTATTCATCATCCCCGAAGAACTGCGCCTGGACCTCGTTTCGCTCAATGAATACCTGGAGCGCGAACACATCACTCATACGTTCATGACGACACAGGTGGGCTATCAGTTTGCATCGAACATCGAGAACCACTCCTTGATACATCTCTCTGTGGCTGGCGAGAAGCTGGCCAGTATCGCCCCGCCTCAGGGCTATCAGCTGCACAACGGCTATGGCCCGACAGAAGCCACCATCCTTATCACCATATATCCCATAAAAAAGAAAGAAACGGACGTTCCCATCGGTAAGCCTATGGACAATGTGTGGCTTTATGTCGTTGATCCGCAGGGACACCGTCTGCCTGTGGGAGCAATGGGTGAATTGTTGGCAGCTGGACCGCAAGTGGCACTCGGCTACCTGAACCGACCCGACAAAAACGCAGAGGTATTTATTCAGAATCCATTCGTCACTTGTACTTCTAGTACTTCTAGTAATTCTAGTTTGACTAGTGCTTCTAGTACGACTAGTCCTTCTAGTTCGACTAGTGCTTCTAGCAAATATTCCCGTGCCTATCGCACCGGCGATATAGTGCGCTACCTGCCATCGGGCGACATCCAGTTTGTGGGTCGCAGGGACGGACAGGTAAAGATTCGCGGTTTCCGCATCGAACTGAAGGAGGTGGAGGCTGTCATTCGCGAGTTCCCTGGAATCAAGGACGCTACCGTGCAGGCCTTCGATGATGAGAACGGCGGCAAGTTCATTGCTGCTTACATCGTCAGCGATGAGCAGGTGGACGTTGAGGCCATGAACAACTTTATCCTCGACCAGAAACCGCCTTATATGGTGCCTGCCGTGACGATGCAGATAGAGAAGATTCCATTGAACCAGAACCAGAAGGTGAACAAGAAGGCACTGCCGAAACCCGTTAAGTCTGTTGCGTTGCCAACGCAACAAACGGAGCAGGCCCCACTCAACCTCTTGGAGCAGGAGTTGCACGAGATGATTGCCGGCATCATTAATAACACCGATTTCGGCATTACCACCGTTCTGGGAGTTGCCGGCCTGACCTCTATCTCTGCTATCAAGTTGGCTATCCAGGTGAACAAGCGTTACGGAGTTACCCTTAATGCGAAGTCATTGGTAAAGAATGGCACGCTGCAAAGCATTGAGAATGAGATTTGGAGAAGCCTCACCCCCAGCCCCTCTCCAGAGGCCGAGGGGAGTGGTCACTCCTCAGACGGAAAAGAGGTGAAAGAAGTATCTACTCCCCTCTCTTTGGGAGAGGGGGCGGGGGTGAGGCTTCCACTTTCTTACGCCCAGACTGGCGTCTATTTCGACTGCCTGAAGAATCCCACCTCAACGCTGTACAATGTACCATATTGCATTCAGTTCCAGAAAGATATAAATACAACAGCACTTGCCGAGGCCGTAAAGAAACTGGTCAAGATGCATCCACAGTTGACCGTTCACTTCGGCAATGGCGATGAGGGCATCGTGCAGACCGTTGATTTGGAGCAGGTCGTAGAAGTACCCGTAAAACAGATGAACGAGGACGAACTGAAGCCGTATAAACAGGACTTCGTGAAGCCTTTCGACCTCAGTACGGGTCCGCTCTATCGTTTTGAGATAGTGACAACCGAACAGCAGACCTATCTGTTGATGGATGTGCATCACCTGGTGTTCGACGGTGGCTCTGTTGACATCTTCCTGCAACAATTGTGCAGTGTGCTCAATGGCTTCCCCATTGAGGAAGAAGAACAAAGCTATGCAGCCTACGTGACAGCCGAAAAGGCCTCAGAGGGAGGTGAGGACTATCTCGCTGCCAAGGATTTCTTCAAAGAGCGCCTTTCTGCTGTCGAGACCGCTACGGAAGTTCGTCCCGACCTGCCGAATCCTGTCAAGGGAACTATCGGCAAAGCAATCTCCGCCCTTGACCTTGAGGCTGTTGAAACCTTCTGCCGCAGCAACAACATCACCCCAGCCCATCTGATTCTTTCGGCCATCTATTATTCATTGTCCCGCTTTGCCAATAGCGAGCAGGTATGCATCACCACCGTCTCAAGTGGTCGCTCCAACCTGAATATCCGCAACACCGTGGGTATGTTTGTGAATACGCTGGCCCTGAGTGCAACGATTGGAAAACAGACGGTGAAGGAGTTCTTGCAGGAGGTGAGCGAAAACTTCGACGAGACCCTGAGTCACGAGAATTATCCCTTTGCACAGATTGCCGCTGACTACGGATTGACGGCAGAGATACAGTTTGTTTATCAATTGGGAATGATTAGCCAATACATCTGTCAGGGCACTCCGTTGGAATTGGATAATATGGAACTCCAAGTGCCCAAGTTCCCCATCACGTTCTTTATCAGCGAAGTGCAGGGCCAGCCCAGCATTTGTGTGGAATACGACAATGGTAAATATTCCGCCCGTCTGATGCAGAGTCTGGCCGACGCTGTGAAGGTGACCGTTGAGCGAATGATGGCAAAGCCTGATGCTGCCATCAACACCATCAGCATCGTCAGCGACGAGGAGGCCGAGCGAATTATTATGATAGGTACGGGCAAGGAAATCGACGTTGATCTGAGTAAGACCTTTGCCAACCTCTTCACCGAGCAGGCTCAGCGCACACCTGATGCACCTGCTGTGGTGGATCGGGACAGTCAACTGACTTACGGCGAGATGGATCGCTATTCAAATGCTTTGGCCCGTCAGTTGATTGACTTCGGCGTGCAGCCCAATGACTTCGTATGTGTCATGCTCGACCGTTTCAAGGAATTCCCGTTGGCAGTACTGTCTATCCACAAGGCTGGTGCCGCCTATACTCCACTCGATTTCGAGTATCCAAACGAGCGTCTGAGCTACATGCTCGAGAACTCGGAGTCAAAGGTGTTGATTACCACCCACGACGTCCTTGCCGCCAAGCAGGCAGAAGGCGACTTCAGCACCGCAGCCGCCAAGACCTTCTTCATCGATGATTTCATGGCGGAAATTTGTTCTGTGTGTGGCGATGGTATCGCCGCTCCCATCGACCTCTCAACTCCCGACGGTCTCGCCTATATGATTTACACCTCCGGCTCTACGGGTAAACCAAAGGGCGCTATGCTTCATCAGGCAGGCCTGCGTAACTTCATTTCCGTTGTCATCGACATGGAGAAGTTGACTTCTGCTGACAGAATCAGCGGACATCGCTCCTTCTCCTTCGATGCACACATTGAGGACATGTATCCTGTGCTAACGCTGGGTGGCTCGTTCCATATCATGCCTACAGAAATTCGCAAAGACCTCGCAGCTATCCGTCAATTCCTGTTTGATCATCAGATTACCGGTGGTGGCTATTCGACAGCGATGACTTGTCTGTTGCTCAACGCCTTCGACGACCTGCCCATCCGTTTTACCACGGGTGGCGGCGAGAAGATGGATGGCGTTTATAGCGACCATATCGAAATTATCAATGTCTATGGTCCAACGGAGTGTACTGATGATACCTCTTATTATAGCATTGCCCCAGGTCGTCGTGTAGAGAATATTCCTATCGGCCAGAGTGTTGCCAACAACTGGAACTTCATCGTGGACTCCGCTGGAAACCTTGTTCCGCAGGGTGTGGCTGGTGAGTTGTGCTTTGCCGGTGTGCAGGTCGGTCGCGGCTATTGGCGACTACCCGAGCGTACAGCGAAGTCATTCGTTGACTGTCCGTTTGTCAAGGAAGACCGTTGGGGACGTCCTGTTCGTATGTACCATACAGGCGACCTTTGTCGTTGGAACGAAGATGGTCAGATAGAGTATATGGGACGTATCGATACCCAGGTGAAGCTGCGCGGCTTCCGTATCGAGCTCGGCGAGATTGAGAGCAAAGCCTTGAACATCGAGGGCGTCCGTCAAGCTGCTGCAGAGGTGCGCAAGGTAATGGGTAACGAGCACTTAGTGCTCTACTACACGGTGGTCGATGGCCTTAGCATCGACGATGAAGCCATCCGTCAGGCTCTCGCCGCCTCCTCGCTGGCTGATTACATGGTGCCCGATGCCTATATGCAAATGGACAGTATGCCAATGACCCCTAACGGCAAGATTAATCGTAAGGCATTGCCCGCTCCAGAGATGAAACGTGCCACCGAATACGAGGCTCCAAAAGGCGAGAAGGAAGAACTCTTCTGCAGTATCTTCTCTGATATCTTGAAAATCAAGGAAGTGGGCGCTACCGACAACTTCTTCGAGATTGGCGGCACCAGTATCAATGCCATTAAGGTCATCGTCGAGGCCAGCAAACACGGTGTGCAGATTGTCTTCAACGACCTATTCAGTCTGAAGACACCACGGGCCCTCGCTGCCTTCGTAGAATCTAGTTCCTCTAGTTCTTCTAGTACTTCTAGTTCTTCTAGACCTTCTAGTGAGACTAGTAAGACTAGCATTTCCTCCCCCGAAGCAGAACACTATGCACCGCTCAACGCCCTCTTATGCGCCAACACCCTCTCCGCCTTCCGCAACGGACAGCGGCAAGCTATTGGCGATGTGTTGCTGACGGGAGCCACAGGTTATCTCGGAATTCATATACTCAATGAATTGCTGACCAATTATCACGGCAAGATCCTCTGTCCTATCCGTGCAAAGGGCAACGACGAGGCAATGAGCCGTATTAAAACCCTGTACTTCTATTACTTTGGTCGCACAGAGGCTTTCAGTCATTTCGAAGAGCGTGTGACTGCATTTGTTGCTGAGGTAACGAAGCCCGATGCGCTTGACAATTTAACCATTTCACAATCGGACAATTTGACCGTTATCAACTGTGTCGCTAACGTGAAGCACTTTTCTGCTGGCAACGACATCGAGATGGTAAATATCGAGTCGGTGCGCCATCTGATTAGTTTCTGTCTGCGTACGGGGTCAAAGCTCATTCATATTTCGACGAACAGTATTGCCGGCATCAGCGTGGACAATGTGCCTGGCCCAGAGGTCAAGCTGTCGGAGCAGGACCTCTACATCGGCCAGAACATCGATGCCAACAAATATGTCTATTCGAAGTTCAAGGCCGAGGAGTTGGTGCTCGATGCCATAGCTCACCATGGGTTGAATGCGAAGATTATGCGTGTGGGCAACCTGTCGGCACGTCAGAAAGATGGTGAGTTCCAAATCAACTTCAATACCAACAACTTCCTGGCTACGCTGCGTGCCTATGTGGCTATCGGAATGGTGCCTTACGAAGCGCTCGACCAGCGTTTCGAGTTTTCACCCATCGATGAGGTGGCTCATGCCATTATGCAACTCTCCCAGACGCCGAAGGAGTGCATGGTGTTCCATCCATGTAACACCCACCGACAGTTCCTTAGCGATATCCTGATAGGCTTTGCCAAGGCAGGCATTACGCTGAAACGTGTAGAAAATGAGGAGTTCCAACAGGCGTTGGATAAGATGATGGAAAATCCGGATTTGGTCACCCTGTTGCGCCCGTTGATGGCTTACAATATGAGTGGCGCCCACAAGACTCGCTGGATAGAATCGACCAACGATTATACCACACAGGTGCTCTATCGTCTTGGCTTCCAGTGGCCGCCCACTGCCGCCGACTACGTCCATCGCTTTGTCGATACGATCGTTGGCTTCGATTACTTTACGGTATGATCATCATAAGTTCGAATAAATGAATATATGAAACTGAAGCTACGTGCATAAGCTCATGAACCTACCTGCATAAGCACATGAACCTACGTGTATTGGCGGATGCACGTAGGTTTATGTGCTTATGAATATAGATTCATCGGGGGATGATGGCGAGAAGGTGGCTCCTTTATCAGAGGTTCACCTGATAGCTCATTGGTGTTGTGGCCAGCAGCCGTAAATGCGGTAGTGGTAATAGTCGTAGTATTCAGCAGGTTGCACGCCGTCTGCAAAGAGGTAGCCAAGGATTTCGAACATTTGGGGTGAGTTGTTGTCGATGGCCAGGCGGATATTGTCCAGGCAGCGTTCGTGGTCGTCGCATTCGTGGTAGCAGGCGGCGAGGTAAGGGTAGGTGCGCACGAGTAGCTGCTGTTCGACCTCGTACTGGTTGAGTATCTGGAAGATGTCCAGTGCGGTGGCATAGTCGCCTGCCTCGAAGAGGATTTCTGCCCCTTGGAAGATAACAGTGGGGAGGGGCTCTCGTCCCTTCTGTGCTATCCGTTCGATGAAGTTGATGGCAGCTTCGCTATCTCCATTATCGGCGTGAATGCGGGCTCGGTAATAGTCGAAGTCTTGCTTCTTGGTTTCATCCAGGTTGGCGTAGTCATCGTCCTGCACGTAGGCCTGTTCTGCGAGGTCTATGTAGTGGAGTGCCTCCTTGATGTGGCCTTGCTCGGAGAGGATGTGGGCGTGGTGTTCATAGATGGCTGCCTGTTCGGGGCTGAGTCCCTCGGCGAGTTCCTCAGCACGCTGGATGAGCAGCAGGGAGTCATCGATGCGCTGGAGGTCGAAGAGGCAGTAGGAGTCGTAGAGGCAATGGATTTCGGAGTCAGGGTTGAGGGTCTGCAGCTGGGTGTAGTACTCATGGGCTTGCTCGAAGTTCTCCTGCCGCATGAGCACCCAGGCCTTGAGTTCCAGCGCGCGTTCGTTGTTGGGGTCTACGGCCAACGCAAACTCCGTGCTCTCGAAGGCACGCGTGTAATCGTAGAGGCCGCAGTAAGCTTCCGTCCGCCAGTTCCAGGCGCTGATGTAGAAGGGGTCTTTATCCAGCATCTTCTCGATGCATTCCAGCGCCTTGTTGTTGTCCTCCATTCCAAGCGAGACGTCTGCCCATAGTTCCCACGTCTTGAACCAATTAGGTGCCATCCGTTCAAGTTCCTCGGCAAAGGAACGAGCAGAGAGGTAGTCGTTGTAGTCGATGAAGATGTAGGCGGAGTCGAAGAGGAAGTAGTCGAGGTCTTCGGTCACCTGTTCGGCGCATTCAAGGAGGTATGAGCGGGCGCGCTTGTTCTTGCCTTCGCGCACCATCAGTTCGGCTCGCAGGAAGAAGACCTCGCGGTGCGACTGGTCGGGGATGGCGTTGCAGAGCTTGAGGGCGCGCTTGTGGTCTTCCTTAAGCATTGCGTTGCGTGCGAGGAAAATCTGAGGGTCTACCGCATCGGGATGTAGCTGCAGGGCCAGGTTGATGGCATCTGTGGCCTGATTATCGTCGTGAACGACCATGGTGTAGTACTCAGCCAAGTCGGTGAGTTCGTCGGCATCCATGTAGATGGACGAACCCTCCGCCATAGCTGATTCGTATGATTCCAGAATCTTCTTGAATTCAGGCGATTCGAAATATTTCAGGTCGTCGTCTAAGCGCATTGTTCATTGGGTTGCTGTGGTACAGCAACAGACCCTACGTTTTGCCTTCTGGGATGAATATTAGCTGGCTTGTATGTTAGCCTTTCGGGATGAGGATGCCTTTGTATATTTGCCCTCCGGCTTGTATATTAGCCTTTCGGCTTGAAGGTGTCCTTGAGGCCTACGGTCTTGTTGAAGACGAGGTGGTCGGGAGTGGAATCGGTGTCGATGTTGAAATATCCGATGCGCTGGAACTGGAGGTAGGTCAGTGCGGGCATGTCCTGCACGAACTTCTCGATGTAGCAGTTCTGGAGGATGTGCAGGGAATCGGGATTCATCATCTGCTTCATGGCTTCGACGTTCGAGAGTCCTTCGCCCTGCAAGCGTGCCAGCTCGTCGCGGGGATTCTCCACCTGCCAGAGGCGTTCGTACATGCGAACCTCGGCGGGCAGGCAATGGGCGCAGCTGAGCCAGTGCAGGGTCTTACCCTTGATTTTGCGGTCGGAGCCGGGGAGTCCGCTACGTGTTTCGGGGTCGTAGGTGGCATAGATGGTGGTGACATTTCCTTCGTCATCGACGTCGTAAGGATGGTCTCCTTCCTCGTTGCACTTGATGATGTAGGCGTTCTTCAGTCGCACTTCCTTGCCGGGCGCCAGTCGCATGAATTTCTTCTCGGCAACGGGTTGGAAATCATCGCGTTCTATCCATAGCTCACGCGAGAACTCCACGATGTGTGTGCCGTCCTCGGGCCGTTCGGGATTGTTCACGGCGGTGAGTTGCTCGACTTGTCCTTCGGGGTAGTTCGTGATGACGAGCTTGACGGGATTGATGACGGCGGCCACGCGCGTGGCGCGTTGGTTAAGGTCTTCGCGCACGGCACTCTCGAGGAGGGCGAAGTCGTTGAGGGCATCGTAAGTGGTGTAGCCGATCTTCTGGATGAAGTTGACGATGCTCTCTGGTGAATAGCCACGACGTCGGAAGGCGCAGATAGTGGGCATGCGGGGGTCGTCCCATCCGCTGACAAAGCCGTTCTGCACGAGTGCGAGCAGGTTGCGCTTGGACATCAGCGTGTAGTTGAGGTTCAGCTTGTTGAACTCGGTCTGGCGGGGACGGTTATCCTCGATGTTGTCAGTTTCGCCGCGCCATTCTTTCATCCAAGTGACGAAGAGGTCGTAGAGAGGACGGTGCTCCACAAATTCCAGCGTGCACCACGAGTGGGTGACACCTTCGAGGTAGTCGCTCTGTCCGTGGGTGAAGTCGTACATCGGGTAGGCGTTCCATTTGTCGCCCGTCTTTAGGTGCGGGATGTTCAGCACGCGATAGATGAGTGGGTCGCGGAAGAGCATATTGGGGTGCGCCATATCTATTTTGGCGCGAAGTACGAGCGTTCCAGGCTCACACTTGCCGCTATTCATGAATTCAAAGAGTCGCAGGTTCTCCTCCACGGGTCGGTCGCGGAAGGGGCTATTGGTGCCCGGCGAGGTGGTGGTGCCTTTCTGCTTTGCGATTTCCTCGCTGGACTGCTCATCCACGTAGGCACGTCCTTGCTTGATGAGCCAAACGGCGAAATCCCAGAGCTGCTGGAAGTAGTCGGAGGCGTAGAAGACATTTGCCCACTCGAATCCTAACCACTTGATATCCTTCTCAATGGCCTCGATGTATTCCGTGTCTTCCTTCTGCGGGTTGGTGTCGTCGAAGCGGAGATTGCACGAGCCGCCATATTTCTTGGCCAGACCGAAGTCCAGGGCAATGGCCTTGGCGTGGCCGATATGTAGGTATCCATTGGGTTCGGGTGGGAAGCGCGTCTGCATGCGTCCGCCGTTCTTGCCTTCGGCGAGGTCATTGATGACTTTCTGTTCGATGAAAGAGAGACCACGAGCCGACTCGGACTCTCCCCCCGCCCTCCCTGTTAGGGAGGGAGCGGTTACTTTTGATGATTCGTTGGCGTTCATATTCTGATAGAATCTATAGTCTTGTTTGGTTTGTAACGTTGATTATCTTTTTTAATCGCTTTCTTCGGCATCAAATGTTTAATTCCTTCATCCTTGCCTGGTACTGGGCGATATACTTGCCGAGGATGTCGAATTCGAGGTTCACCACCGTTCCCTCTTTGATATTGTGGAAGTTGGTGTTGTCGAAAGTGTAGGGGATGATACAGACGGCGAACGTGTTGCGCGTGGGACGGCAAACGGTCAGCGAAACGCCGTTGACGCATACAGAACCCTTGTCCACGGTGAAGTAGCCGCGTGCAACCATCTCCTTTTCCACGTCGTATTCGAAGGTGAACTCATGACTGCCCTCCTGATCCTCTACGCGGATGCAGCGTGCTGTCTGATCTACGTGTCCCTGCACGATGTGTCCGTCCAGTCGGCCTCCCATCTGCATGGAACGTTCGACGTTCACCTCATCGCCGACCTGCAGCAGTCCGAGGTTGGATCGTTCCAGCGTCTCGCGCATCGCGGTGACGGTGTAGGTGTCGTCCTTGATGCGTACCACGGTTAAGCACACACCGTTGTGGGCGATGCTTTGGTCTATCTTCAGCTCGCTGGTGAAAGGACAGCGGAGTGTGAAATGCAGATTGTCCTGCTCACGTTCTATGGCCACTACGGTGGCGGTGGTTTCAACAATTCCTGAGAACACGGCTATGTAAATTAATAGTTCTTGATTTTATGGTGCAAAGGTACACATTTTTTCTCATTTCGCGCGTGTAGTAGATAAATTATTTGTACCTTTGCATCGTTTTTCAGTAAGATTATGCACAAAATAGCACTCGTTATAGCCCTTTGGGCATTTTGCTTGCCTCTCATGGCACAATCGGACAAGGATTCTTCCGATATCTATTTCCAACACCTGAACTTAAACGAAATCGTGGTCTCGACCCCTGCCGGACAGATGAAACGCAAGCAGGCGGCGACACCTATCAGCGTAGTAACCCAGAAGACGTTGCGACAAACCAGCAGCACAAATATCGTTGATGCTATTTCCCGTCAACCGGGTGTCTCTCAGGTCACTACGGGCAGCGGTATATCCAAGCCCATTATCCGTGGACTGGGCTACAACCGCATCGTCTGCATCGCTGACGGGGTGCGACAGGAAGGCCAGCAATGGGGTGATGAACACGGGCTGGAGTTGGATGGACAAGGAGTCGGTATGGTGGAAATCCTGAAGGGACCCGCTTCGCTCATCTACGGTTCTGACGCCATGGCTGGTGTGGTCATCTTCCATCCAGAGGCTATCCTGCCCGAAGGACAGATGACGGCCAGTCTCGCCTCTGAATACCAGACGAATAGCGGCCTTGTTGATTATTCCTTGCGTTTCGGGGGAAATCGAAAAGGCTTCGTGTGGAACGGGCGCTATAGCGAGAAGTTCGCTCACGCCTACAAGAATAAATACGACGGCTACGTGCCTGGTTCCCAGTTCCATGAGCGTGCCGTAGGCGGTCTGCTGGGATTGAACAGGGAGTGGGGATTCTCGCATCTGACATTGGGCTATTACCACTTGACGCCCAGTATGATAGAAGGCGAACGCGACTCGCTTACGGGCGAACTGCTGGCAGAGGGCGATGTGAAGAGATACCAAAAGGCGGTGCCCTACCAGCAGATTCGTCACTACAAGGCAGTGCTGGATAACTCCTTCGCCGTGGGCAACGGCTTGCTGAAAGCCATCGTGGGCTACCAGATGAACCGTCGGCAGGAGTATGAGGAAGGCGAAGTGCCCGACGGTTCTCCCGCCGTGGATTCCTCGCCCGAAATCGCTCAGGATTTCCTGCTCCACACGCTGACCTACGACGCTCGCTACGTGGCTCCGTCACTCAGCGGATGGCGGCTCACGGGTGGTGTGGGAGGTATGTTCCAGCGCTCGTTGAACGAGGGTGAGGAGTACCTGATTCCGGCCTACAGGCTGTTTGATTTCGGCATCTATGCCACCGGCAGCAAGGAACTGAAAGCTTGGACGCTGAGTGGCGGCGTGCGCTTCGATAACCGCCACCTGCATAGCTTCCAGCTCATCGAGGACGGTAGCGAACGCTTTTCAGACTTCACCCGCAACTTCTCAGATCTGACAGGTTCATTGGGGGCTGTATTCCACGCCAATAAGCATATTAATATACGTGCCAACGTCGCTCGCGGTTTCCGCGCTCCGAATCTGAGCGAGCTGGGCAGCAATGGTGTTCATGAGGGAACGTTGCGCTACGAACGCGGCAACAAGGACTTGCGGGCAGAACACAGCTGGCAGACAGACTTGGGCTTGGATTACTCCGGCAATTATTTCTCGTTAGAGGCGGCGTTGTTCCTCAACCGCATCGGTAATTACATCTTTGCGGAGGCGAATGAGCAGATAACGCTTTCCGCAGACGACGACGGACTTCGCCACTTCAGCTATACGCAGGGCGATGCACTCCTGAAAGGCTTCGAAGTAGGTTTCGACTTGCACCCCATCCACCAGCTGCATATCGCCTCGTCATGCAGCTATGTCGACGCACGTCAATTGAATCAACCAGTAGAAACGCGCTGGCTACCCCTGACGCCTGCACCCCGATGGACGGGCGAGGTGAAGTGGGAATTCATACACAATGGAGACCACCACAACGCTGGCAGTCACCACCTTCGCGAGAGCGCACACCACCACCGGCTTGATCATATTTTCGACAATGCCTTTGTCAGCATCGGTTTCGACCATAATTTCAGGCAGAACCACTATTATATGACCGACGATACAGAGACGGCCACCCCTGCCTACACTCTCCTCAACGCCTCCATCGGTACCGATATCCTGATTAAGGGTAAGCGCAAGCTCTGTGAGGTCTATATTATTGGAGACAACCTGCTGAACACGGCCTATCAGAACCACCTGAGCCGACTGAAATACACAGACCTGAATCACGCAACAGGGCGACGTGGCATCTTCAATCCTGGACGCAACGTCACCCTGAAGGTGATTTTCCCCCTTACCTTCTGAATCAAAATGTGTTCTAATGATACATCAATTCACAGGTGGGGAATTGGTTCGCGCTATGAGTATAGCCAGTCGTCAATAAGGCGGCGGGCGATGGATGACTTGCCAGGGATTGGGGGCATGTTGTCACGCGAGAACCAACCGCCTGCCGAGAGTTCGGAACGCTGGAGCTGGATATCACCAGAGACGTAGGTGGCGGTGAAGCCGACCATTAGGCCACAGGGGAAAGGCCACGGTTGGGAACCGAAGTAATGTATGTCGCTGATTTCAAGTCCTGTCTCCTCGCGAACTTCGCGTCGAACAGCATCTTCCAGCGACTCGCCAGTCTCTACGAAGCCAGCCACGAGGCCGTAGTAGGGGCGGCGGAAGTTGTTGGCGTGGACGAGGAGAACCTCCTCCATTTGATGATTAGAGGATTTCTGATTAGAGGATTTCTGTTGGTCTTGGCCCTCAATCATTAAATAGTCAATCATTAAATCCTTAAATCTGGTGACTCTTACGATGATAGCCGTGGCCAGCTGTGGCCACACCTCCTTGCCGCACTCCGTGCATCGCTTGCTGATTTCTGTGTGGAGTTTCATCGGTGCTCCACAGCAGCCGCAGTACTTCGTGTTCTGATCCCAGTAGATGAGTTCCTGCGCCTTGCCCGCGAGGTTATATTCCTCTGTAGAAAGGACGTCGAAGCTGGCGCGGAGGTTCATCATCTCCAGCCCTTCATGGTTGGCTACCGGACGATCGAGGCGAACCACATTCAACACCCCTCCCGTCAAAGAGGGAAGCTGAAGTGTGGTCACCTTGTTCCACGGCTGCAACTCCACGGGCGGTTCCTCACCAATAGGAAGAGAGAGGGCATCACCCTCTCTCCTTAGTAATATATCGCCTGCGCACAAGCAGGCCCATAAAGACTTCATTAAATGCCTAAATCTTTGCAGATGGCTTTCACCTTTGCCATACCTTCTTCGCATGCGCTTGTATAGCACTTGGGGCATTGCATGGTGGCAGGTGCTTCCATATAGAATTTGATTTTGGGTTCTGTGCCAGAGGGACGCACGCTGACCTTGGTGCCGTCCTCCGTGAACCACTGGAGAACATTGGAGGTAGCAGGCATTTCCAGCTTGGTGACATTGCCTTCGCCGTCCGTGGCGGTCAGAGCCTGATAGTCCTTGATGCAGACGACTTTGCTTCCACCCAGGGTCTTGGGAGCCTTGGCACCGCGGAAGTCCACCATCATCTGCTTGATCTCGTCGGCACCAGTCTTGCCAGGACGTACGACGTTGACGGTGTGGTTCAGGGTGAAGCCATATTCGAGGTAGATATCCATGAGCAGGTCGTAGAGTGTCTTGCCGTTATCCTTGGCCCACGCTGCGATTTCGCAGATGAGACAGATGGAGGCAGGACTGTCCTTGTCGCGCACCTTGTCGAAGGGCAGGAAACCGAAGCTCTCCTCACCACCACCGATGTACTTCTTGATGCCTTCGTTCTCGCGAATGAGAGCGGCAATCCACTTGAAGCCGGTGTAACAGTCCATCATCTCCACGCCGTTCTTGTCGGCAATCTTCTTAATCAGCTCGGTGGTCACGATGGTCTTCACGAGGAACTCGTTGCCCTTGAGCTGGCCGAGCTTCTTCTTGTTGGCGATGATATACCAGGCGAACATCATTGCGGTCTGGTTGCCATTCAGAATTTCCCATTCACCCTGCGAGTTGCGGCATACGATGGCCAGGCGGTCGGCGTCAGGGTCAGAAGCAATCACGAGGTCTGCGTTCAGCTTCGTTCCCAGCTTCATGCCGAGAGTCATTGCCTCGGAGTTTTCGGGGTTCGGGCTTACGACGGTGGGGAAGTTGCCGTCGATGACCATCTGTTCGGTCACGACATGTATGTTCTGGAAGCCCCAGCTGCGCAAGGCCTCGGGGATGATGACGCGGCCTGTTCCGTGGAGCGGAGTATATACAATGTTCAGGTCTTTCTGGCGCAGGATTACTTCCTGGTCTACCATTGCTTCCTTCACGGCCTGCAGGTAGTCCCAGTCCATTTCACCACCAATGATTTCGATGAGGTCGGGGTTGCCCTGGAACTTCACGTCTTCAATCTTTACCTTGTTCACCTCGTCGATGATACCCGTGTCGTGGGGAGCAAGTACTTGTGCGCCGTCTTCCCAGTAAGCTTTGTAGCCATTGTATTCCTTGGGGTTGTGGCTGGCGGTGACGTTCACGCCTGCCTGAGCTCCAAGCTGGCGGATGGCAAAGGAAATTTCCGGAGTGGGACGCA
Organism: Bacteroidaceae bacterium; assembly: GCA_017535725.1. GTDB lineage: Bacteria > Bacteroidota > Bacteroidia > Bacteroidales > Bacteroidaceae > Physcousia. The sequence goes on along the minus strand of JAFXTO010000057.1, from coordinate 23,717 downwards.
GGCTCTCGAAGAGGAAGACCTTGATACCGTTGGCAGAGAAAATGTTTGCCACCGTCTCGGCGTATTCACGGCCGTGGTTGCGGCAGTCGTGACCTACGACCACAGCGAGATCTGTGCGGCCGGGGAAAGCCTTGAGGATGTAGTTGGCAAAACCCTGTGTGGCCTGTCCTACGATGTAGCGGTTCATGCGGTTGGTACCAGCACCCATGATGCCGCGCAGTCCGCCGGTTCCGAATTCCAGGGTCTGGTAGAAAGCGTCAACCAGGGGAGTCTTGTCCTCGGCTTCCAGCATCTGGCGAATTTCAGCCTTTGTCTCGGCATCATAAACGGGTGAGGAAAGCCACTCCTGGGCCTTGGCCTCACAACTCTTGATCAGTTCGTTGTCCATTGTTCTTTAGTTTTGTATTCGATGATTTTAAAGTCAGTTTACTTAGCTATTTTGTCTCGTTTTTGACTGTGACGGGGCAAAGATACAAAGAAAGTTCGAATTACAAGCAATTCTGCCCTTCCAAAACGATTCTCTTTATATTTTTTAAGATTTCAGTTCTTGTTTCATTTCTTATTCTTAAGTAACTGTTAATAATAAGTCGGTATGATTTGGTCTCAAATTTTTAGCCTATTTTGTGCGGTGAAGAAGGCGAAGAGGGTCTTACAGAGGATTGCCCTTGGGCCATCCGTACCCGATGAGGGGAGCCATAACTCCTATGGCGACGGAGGGCTGGCATTGTGACTGATGAACTGTGCGAAAAGAGGCAAAAAGATGAGACATAATACTCTTATGATATTACCCAAATTGTACCAAGTTATTTTTTAACGGTTACTAAGCAAGTCCGGTCTCAGTCGCTGTGTTCTCTCCAGGCTTTGCTGGAGTTCCCACTCCTTGATTTTAGCCTCGTGACCCGAGAGGAGGACTTCTGGCACTTTCCACCCTCGGTATTCGGAAGGGCGGGTGTATACAGGTGCTGCCAGCAGGTTGTCCTGAAAGGAATCGGACAGGGCGCTCTGTTCATCACCAATAACACCAGGAACGATGCGGACAATGGCATCAGTCATCACGGCCGCTGCCAGTTCGCCTCCCGTGAGGACATAATCGCCGATGCTTACCTCCTTGGTTATCAGGTGCTCCCGTATGCGGTAGTCGATACCCTTGTAGTGACCGCAGAGGATGATGATGTTCTTGCACAACGATAGTTCGTTTGCCATGGGTTGGTCAAACTGCTCGCCATCGGGTGTGGTGAAGATAATCTGGTCGTAGGGGCGCTGAGCGGTGAGCGCGCTGATACAGCGGTCGATGGGTTCGCATTGCATGACCATACCGGCGAAGCCGCCGAAAGGATAGTCATCGATGCGACGATCCTTGCGGACGGCGTAGTCTCGAAGGTTGTGAAAATGGATTTCTACGAGCCCTTTTTTCTGGGCACGTCCCAGAATGCTTTCTTGAAGGAAACCCTCGATGAGTTGAGGAATGACGGTGATGATATCAATTCTCACGTAGTTGACGGATTATCGTTTGACAATTAACGGATTAACGAATAACAGACTACCATTGATTGGACAGCATTTCGAGGATGTCCTTGGCGGTGAGTTTGTAATTCTGGTCTGCCCCACCAAGAATGCTGTCGGAGAGGGCGCGTTTGCTCTCGTGCAGTCGCAGAATCTTCTCTTCGATGGTGTGGTGGCTGATGAGGTGATAGACGGTTACGGCCTGTGTCTGTCCGATTCTGTAGGCTCGGTCCGTAGCCTGCTGTTCTATAGCTGGATTCCACCATGGGTCGAGGTGAATGACATAGTTCGCGGCGGTGAGGTTCAGTCCCACGCCTCCAGCCTTCAGGCTTATGAGGAAAATGGGGCTTTTGCCCTTCTGGAAGTCGCTGACGAGTTGTTCGCGCTGTCGGATGGGAACGCCTCCGTCGAGGTAGAGGAATGGCAGGTGAGCTTCCTTCAAGGCACGTTCCACGATTTGTAAGAATGACGTAAACTGACTGAATACGAGCACGCTGTGTCCTCCATCGACAATGGCTTGAACCAGCTCCATGAAGGCATTTACCTTGCTGGAGCCTGCTATCCAGGTGTTGTCCGTCAGCTCGGCGCTGCAAGCCGTGCGGCGCAGCTTGGTCAGTTCGGCCAGGGCGTTGATGGTCAGCTGGTCGCCTTCTTCCTTGAACTTCTGCTCGGCCTCGCGACGGATGACTTCGTAGAATGCCATTTCGTCGTCGGTGAGTTCGACATCGAGGGTGATTTCCGTCTTCTCTGGCAGTTCCTTGACAACCGCCTGCTTGGTGCGGCGCAGCATGAATGGTGCCACGAGCGCTTGTAGCTGTTGCTGCCGCTCGCTATCCTGGAGGTTGGTGATTGGAATGATGTATTTCTGATTGAACTGTTCGTATGAACCAAGCAATCCTGGGTTGATGAACTGGAAGAGATTCCATAGTTCGCCGAGGTGGTTCTGGACGGGAGTACCTGTGAGGATGAGGCGATTTTGTGCATTCAGCTTCATGCAGGCGGCACTGGTCTTGGTGCCTCGGTTCTTAATGTTGTGGGCTTCGTCAAGTACCGCAACGTTCCATTGCTTGTTGATCAGTGATTCCTGCTGCGAGACGACCATGCCATAGGTGATGATGACCACGTCATTGGCAGCCGCTTCTTCTATGATATTGGTGCGGTTGACGTATTCGCTGAGGACATAGACGTTCAGGGATGGTGCGAAACGATTGATTTCATTGCGCCAGTTGGGAACCACACTGGCCGGAGCGACCACGAGCATTGCGCCTTTGGAAGATTGCGAGAGCATGAAGGCGATTGTCTGCACGGTCTTTCCCAGACCCATATCATCTGCCAGACAGGCTCCCGCTCCCAAAAGGGCGAGTCGGCAGAGCCATTGGAAACCATCTGTCTGATAGGGACGTAGTGTGGCCTGGAGCTGGGTGGGAGTTTCGGGCTTGTATTTATCAGCCTCCTCAATACGCGTCTTCATATCAAGGAACTCGTTGTCATGATAGATATCTATCTCTCCATCGACAATCTGTCCGAGTATTCCTGCCTGCAAGGTCGGTATCGTTGTGCGACCACCTTCTGTAGTGGACAAGCTTTCCAGCGTATCGAGCTGACGGCGCAGTTTCTCGCTGAGCCATAGATAATCGCCGTTCTGGAGTTGTACGTAGCCTCCGTGGCTGGAGCCCAGTGCCTGCAAGAGTTGCTGGGCGGTGAGGAGGGAGTTGTCGTCGAGTTGCACATTTCCTTCCACCTCGAACCATCGACCCCGTGGAGCCAGCCCGATGTTCCAGTCGCTCTGCTGGCGGGTATAGTGCATCCTGAGCTTCTCGCCCTCGGGCCATTCAACGCCACTGATGTCTGTGTGGGTACTGACGAAGGCGAGCAGATCCAACACTTGTGGGGTTGCCAGGTGGGCGCCCAGGTTCGCGGTGAACTCAATGTCGTGCTGCTGGCAGTAGTCCAGTAGCACCGAGAGGTTGCGTGCTTCGCCCTCGAAATCACGTTCTATCCTAACTCGTCCGGAGGTCTCGCTCTGGTCGATGATGATGCGGTCGCCTTGTGCGGGAGTCATGGACATCTTTCCTCCCAGCAGCGGACGCACGATGACGTAAGCATCGAACATTGTTTGCATGGTCGGGTCGGGTGTCAGTCGGATGAGAATGGTGCTCTGAGGTTCCAGCGATTGAAGTTCCTGTTCCTTGGGGATGAGGTCGCTATGGATGTCCGTGGTGTGAGCAAGCAGGGGCAGCAGCTGTACCAGCTTTTCCTCTGCTTCGGCTGGGAAGTCGCTGACGGACAACAGCTCGGTGAGGACTGCTCGTTCGTGGTCGCTCATTGGGTAATAAACATACTGCATGGAATCCACGCGGTGATAGACGCTGGTCTGCGAGAGCATGTCCTTGAATTCAATATTGGATTGCAGGTGGAATCCGCCCTCTGGCTTTCGTCCTAAGATGACGTAAGGCTTCTGCTGTTCGATGGTCACACGGCGGTAGGGAGTCTGTTCGCCCGTGTAAACCCGGTCGGAGCCCACCAAGTGCGGCAAGATGACTCCCACGGTCAGTCGGTTCATGCCGAGGAAGCGGATGTCTGCCACCACGGCTTGGTCCGTACGATCCATGAAAGGTTCCGTGCCGCTGATGAAGCGGTTCCAGGGCAGTTGCTTGCCTGCACCCCAGCGGCCATCGCGCAATCTGTTCTGTTCGCGCAGCTCCACACTCTCGCCGTCGCTCAAGATGATGTACATCACGCGATGTTCCCCTTCGTCGGCAACAGTTTTCTTGCTCTCTGAGTTGATGAGGCGGTCTAACATTTGTTCCCAGGGGTCTTTGGTCTTGACGAAACGGCTGACGGGTTTGCTCCCGAAACTGTTCGTGTACTGTTTCTTCTCGAACTTGCTGAGCGTGATGTATTGAGCCGCCTCGTGACGCAGGAAGGCCGAACGTGGCTGGAAGTTTTCTTCCGTGAGAACCATTTCTGTGAAGTTCGCAGCCAACAGGGTCGCCATTTTCTGCTGGAGGATGTAGTCGCGATCCTTGAGGTCTATGGGGTTCATGAGCTTGGTCAGCAACTCCATATCCATACGTTGCATGGGGTTTGCGAGGGTGTCTGCCAGCAGGACGGCAGCTCCCACGCGACGTAGATTAGAGGACTTGCCTTCCTTGGCTTGCCTGACGAAGGCGCTCAGGCGTCCTTTGCTGTCATTCTCCTTGCTGGTCCACATGGCAATAACCCAGTAAAAGGCCGCAATACCATCCGTGAGGAAACGTTCATCCTCACTCTTTTCCTTGGAGGCGCGTGATAAAGCGGTTGTGGCTTCGGAGAAGACCTTGCAGGCGAGGTCGCTCTTGCCCTGAGTCATCGCATGAACGCCCTTGAGCAACAGGTCTGAGTAGGTCATCCTAATGCTGGTTGGTGGGGTGTACTGACCCTGACAGACAAACCGATGGTAATTTACCAAGGCATTCATTTCGCGGATTTCGGGGTCAGTCTTGTCAAGCTTGCGTAGTCCAATCTGACGGCGCAGCATTTCCTCGGGGTCGGTGTTGTCATCTCGCATCCACTTGCGGACAACGGCGCAGATAAACGACGGGAAGTCGTGGTCGCGAATCATGGTTACCAACGGTTCGAAGCGACGATCCTGTACCAGCGAAATGAGGTAGGGTGGGAGAGTGCTTTCAAGTACTAGGGGGGCAGGAGCCTTGCCGTTGTAGAGACGGCGGATGGTCTTTTGCAGGGCGTCGAAGTCACGGTTGCGCGTCAGGGGCCAGGAATCGAACTCCTCCAGCCATTCAGGATGTTCCTCCAGGGCAAACAGCATGATTTCGCCATACATCCGGGGACGGATGGACTGCTGGGCGGGACCAAAATGAGTGGCGGGATGGTGAACCACCAGTTCCTGCTTGATAAGTTCTTCGGAAAGGAGGGGCAGTTCGCCCAGCAGACAGGAGCCATGAACGCTCAACTGCGTGCGATCGTCATCACTGAGATTTCCTCCTATATAAGCGTAGAGGCAAGCTAACTTCTGCAAGGCCTCTTTTTGTGTCAATAGGTATTGTTTTACGGGTGACATAAGGGGTGTTTTCACATTTGCGGGTGCAAAAATAAAGCTTTTTTTCGAATCATGCAAGCCCTTTCGCATACTTTTTCCCCTTTTTTTCGTCCACGTCGTTTTTTATGCTTATTTTTGCGGCGTAAAGCTCATATAAAATGACAAACGAACAACAACGCATCGAGGATTTGCGCCAGCAGCTGCACCTCTACAACCACCAATACTACGTTCTCAACCAACCCACCGTCTCCGATCAGGAGTTCGACGCCCTGCTGCGTGAACTTCAGGAGCTGGAGGAACGCCACCCGGAACTATACGACCCGAACTCGCCTACACAGCGGGTGGGGAGCGACCTGTCGTCGGACTTTCAGTCCTTTCGCCACACCCGTCCTATGCTTTCCTTGGCCAACACCTATAATAAAGAAGAGGTACGCGAATTTTATAATCGCGTGCGCGAGGGACTACAGGGCGAGGACTTCGAAATATGCTGCGAGTTGAAGTTCGACGGACTGAGCATCTCGTTGCACTACGAGGAGGGACGGCTCCTTCGTGCCGTTACCCGTGGCGATGGTATTCAGGGGGACGAGGTGACAGCAAACGTGCGCACAATTCGCAGTATTCCCTTGCAACTGGCTCCCGGCTCCTGGCCTCGTAATTTCGAAATCCGAGGAGAAATTCTGATGCCCTGGACGTCCTTCGAAGCACTTAACCGTGAACGCGAAGCGAGCGAAGAACCGCTCTTTGCTAATCCGCGCAATGCAGCGAGCGGAACGCTTAAAAGTAAGCAAACCAGTGTTGTAGCGCGTCGGAAGCTGGATGCCTACCTCTACTCCCTGCTGGGCGACGAACTACCTGCTGAAGGTCACTTCGAGAACCTGCAGCAAGCACGCACTTGGGGGTTCAAAATTAGTGATGCCATGCGGAAAGTGCGCTCGTTGGAGGAGGTATATGACTTCATAGATTACTGGGACACCGCCCGTCGGGACCTTCCCGTGGCCACCGATGGTATCGTGCTCAAGGTGAATTCTCTGCGGCAGCAACGTGCCTTGGGAATGACCGCCAAGTCACCTCGATGGGCTATCGCCTATAAATTCCAGGCCGAACAGCAGAGCACTATCCTGCGTGAGGTCACTTTCCAGGTAGGCAGGACGGGGGCCGTCACCCCTGTGGCAAATATGGATCCGGTGCAACTCTCCGGTACCGTCGTACGTCGTGCCACCTTGAATAATGCCGACTTCATCGAGCGGCTGGACCTCCACTTAGGCGACCGTGTGCTGGTGGAGAAAGGGGGCGAAATCATCCCGAAGATTGTTGGTATCGACGAGTCTTCGCTGTCCTCTGCCGAACGGGGACCGCGTGTGGAGTTTATTCACCGTTGTCCTGAATGTGGGGCAGAATTGGTGAGGTTCGAGGGTGAAGCTGCCTGGTACTGTCCCAACGACACCCACTGTCCTCCGCAGATAAAAGGACGTATAGAGCACTTCGTCAGCCGTCGCGCCATGAATATTGAGACGCTGGGTCCGGAGACCATCGACGAGTTGTACTCCCGCCGTCTTATCCGTGATATTGCAGACCTCTATGACCTGCAAGTAGACCAACTCAACGGTCAGCGTGGCGAGCGTCAGCGTTCGGCGCAGAAGACCATTCAGGCAATCGCTGATTCGCGTGCCGTGCCCTTCGAGCGGGTGCTCTTCGCTTTGGGTATTCGCTTTGTCGGAGAGACGATGGCGAAGACACTTGCGCGTGCCTTCCGAAGCATCGATGAACTTTCACGTGCTACTTTAGATGACCTACTTCAAGTAGCTGGTATTGGCACGGTTATTGCGGAGAGTGTTATTCGCTGGTTTCAGGATGCTGACAACTTCATGCTCATCGAACGCTTGCGCTCCCACGGCCTTCAGTTCCAGCTTTCGGAAGAAGTCCTGTCGGCACAATCCGACCGTTTGGCCGGACAGAGCGTGGTCATCAGCGGAGTCTTCACACATCATTCTCGCGACGAGTACAAGGCGCTCATCGAGCAGCACGGAGGAAAGAACGTGGGCAGCATTAGTAAGAAGACTTCCTTCGTCCTGGCGGGTGACAATATGGGACCTGCCAAGTTGGAAAAGGCACAGAAGCTGGGCGTCCGCATCGTCTCGGAAGATGAATTCCTGGCTATGTTAAAGTCCGAATAATATTTTTCAACCGTACAGGTCGAATTATTTTTTAAGGGTTATTAGGGTCACTAAACAGGAGCTTCAATCATAGAGGGCAAACAATTCTACTTAACAATTCACATAATTAAACAGTACAACTATGGTTATTACCACCACTCCGACCTTGGAAGGTCATCCTATCAGAGAATACAAAGGTGTCGTCACGGGCGAAACCATCATCGGTGCCAACGTCATCAAGGACTTCATGGCGAGCCTGACCGACTTCTTCGGCGGCCGCAGCGGCCAATATGAGAAAGTGCTCATCGAAGCCAAGGACACCGCCATGCGCGAGATGATGCAACGTGCACAGGCAATGGGGGCCAACGCCATCGTGGGCATCGATATCGACTACGAGACCGTTGGACAGTCAGGTTCTATGCTCATGGTATCGACCAGCGGCACGGCTGTCGTCATCTGATATTTCATGCTATTTCATACAAAATGAGGCTTAAAAGGCCTTAACTGAACAAAAAAGTTGGACAGCATACCCGCTGAACCAACTTTTTTTTGTACCTTTGCGCCCGTTTAACACACTTCCTATTAATTAAGGAGGTAGAAAAAGCATCTGAATACAACATGATAGGAGTACTTTTAGCAGCTGGAATGGCGAAGCGTCTGCGCCCCCTGACAGATGACCGCCCCAAATGCCTGCTCACCGTTGGGTCGCGCACATTGCTCCAGCGTACCGTGGACAGCCTTGTGGCTGCCGGCATCACGGAATTGGTGGTTGTCACGGGCTATCGCGCCAATATGGTTCGTGAATTCCTGACCGAACACTATCCCTCACTTACCATTCATTTTATTGACAATCCCGACTACGCCCACAACAACAATATCTTCTCGTTGTGGTTGACCCGTCCTTTTACAGAAGGCCGGGACTTTCTGCTTTTGGACAGCGACATCCTTTTCGACCCGCAGATTATCCCGACCCTCCTGGCTACGGAGGGCAGCGCACTCTCCCTGAACCGTCATGAACTGGGCGACGAGGAAATCAAGGTTATTGTGGACGCCGAAGGACAAGTCCTGGAAATCAGCAAGACCTGTTCCCCGCAGGAAGCCATCGGTGAGAGCGTGGGTATTGAGAAGATGACCGCTTCCTACAGCAAGGCTCTCTTTCAGGAACTGGTGCAGATGATAGAGGGCGAAGGGCTTATAGATGTCTTCTATGAGCGGGCCTTCGAACGTCTCATCCCGCAAGGGCATACCTTCAAGGTGGTGGATACCACCAACCTGTTCTCGATTGAGCTTGACACCGTGGAAGACTTCGAGAACGCCAAGAAGCTCATTCCGGCGAGCCTCTATGATTAATGCAATGCCGGAATCCCGAACAATCGAACTATTTTTAACATCATAATTTAACATCATAATGAATTATCTCGACAGAAACGAATTTAACTTTGAGCCCAGTGAGAAAGTGCTCGAAGCCATCAAGAATTTTAATCCGAAAGACCTCTGCTTCTATACCCGCATTTATGACCAGGGCAAGAAGAGTGTTATCAGCGTACGTGTCAGCGAAATCTACGGTGTGCCCGAGGAGCAGGTGCTGCTGGGCTACGGCGGCGAGGAAATCCTGAAGAACGCCATCCACTATTTCCTCACCCTCGATGACAATAAGACCATCCTCATCCCGCAGTTCTCGTGGTGGTACTACAACCGCGTAGCTGGCGAGTGCGGCGGCAATTTCGAGATGTACCCGCTGTATGAGCAGGAGGATACCTTCGCCTACAACGTCGATGAAATCATCGAATACACCAACCGCATTCATCCGCGCATGTTGCTGCTGGCCTCTCCCAATAACCCCACGGGCAACAGCCTGACCTCCGAGGAGATTGGCCGCATCATGGAGAACATCCCCGAAGACACGATGGTGCTCGTGGATGAGGCTTATGCCAGCTTCATCACCTCCGATACCGACTACATTGCTCCTCTGGTGAACAAGTACAACAACCTAATTATCTCCCGCACCCTCTCCAAGTTCTACGGCCTGCCCGGCCTGCGCACCGGCTTCGGTTTCATCGGCAAGGGTCATGACCAGTTCCTCAGCTACTCCAACAAGTACCTGGGCTTCAACCGCTTCTCTGAAGCTGTGGCCCTGGCTGCTCTGGACAGTGACGAACACTATCGCCGCGTGGCCGACGAAATGGAATGGGACCGCCAGCTCTTCAAGAGCGAACTCGGCAACCTGCCTGGCTTCAAGGTCTATAAGTCTGTGGCCAACTTCATCCTCATCAAGTACCCCGTGGAAATCAAGGACGCCCTGTTGAAGGCTCTGACCATTCAGGACTACAAAATCAAGTTCATGGGCGACAAGGGTCTGGAGTCCTGCCTGCGCATCACCCTCGGTCGCAAGGAGCAGATTCAGGTGGTCGTCGATACCATCAAGAACGTGTTCCTCAACAAATAATCTTAGAAGATGAACGAGAAAATATTTGCCACGTTGAAGTCCGCCGAGACCGAAGACTGGTTGGACTACCACGTTGTACGTCCTTTCAGTTATTACTGGGCGGTCTTCTTCAATTGGTTTGATATCCACCCGAACACGGTGACCATTCTCTCGATGATCATTGGGGTGGCCAGCGCGGCCTTCTTCGTCCACGGCAGCTTCTTCTACGAGGGTACCATGGGTCTCGTCTTCAACATCATTGCTATTTTGATGCTCTGTGTGGCCGATATCCTCGACTGCACCGATGGACAGCTGGCCCGCATGACAGGCAAGAAGAGCCGTATTGGTCGCATCCTCGATGGCGTGGCTGGCTTCGTGTGGTTCGTGCCTATCTATGTGTGCCTCGTCTACCGCTTCTACCTGTACCACACCATCGAGTTCGGCTGGTTGGGTATCGAGGACACGCCGCAGAACGCCCTCATCGCTACCGCCGTCCTCTTCGTCTTCGCCCTGTTCTCCGGATTCTATTGTTTCGGCGGACAGCAGCGCCTGGCAGACTACTACATTCAGGTTCACCTCTTCTTCCTCAAGGGCGAGAAAGGCAGTGAACTGGACAACTCTGCCCGCCAGCAGGAGATTTACGACCAACTGCCGAAGGATGCCCCCTTCTACGAGCGTCTGTTCCAGAAATCTTATATCGATTACACCCGCAAGCAGGAGAGTGTCACTCCTCAGTTCCAGAAACTGCTCCAGAAACTGCGCGGGAAGTACGGTAGCCTCGACAACATTCCCACTGATGTTCGCGAGGAAATTCATGCCAATTCCTTGCCGCTGATGACGTGGAACGGTCTGTTGACCTTCAACTTCCGCTCCTTCTGGCTCTTCCTCTTCTGCCTGCTCGATGTGCCGGCGATGAACTTCTTGTGGGAAGCCTTTGGTATGGGACTGCTCTTCTGGTATGTCAATCATCGCCACGAAACCTTCTGCCGCCGCATAGCGGAGAGACTCTGAGACTATGACGTGGACTAAGAAACGCCTTACGAACCTCTTTTTCTTCATCGGCATCGCGGCGGTCGTCGTGATGCTGTTGACGTTTGATGTCAGTTTCATCGAACTGTGGGACAACCTCTGCCGCGCCGGCTACTGGCTCATCCCCATCGTGGGCGTGTGGCTGTTCATCTATGCCCTGAACGCCCTCGCCTGGCAGTGTATCATCCGAGGCAACAGTGGCGCGGAGGAGAAGCCCGTCAGTTTCTGGCGTATTTATCGACTGACCATCACGGGTTATGCCCTGAATTATGCCACACCCGTAGGAGGCCTGGGTGGCGAACCCTACCGCATCATGGAGCTATCGAAGGACATCGGCAAGCAGCACGCTACGTCATCCGTCATCTTCTATGCGATGATGCACTTCCTGGCTCACTTCTGGCTCTGGTTCACCTCCATCTTCCTCTATTTGCTGTTGGTGGCCATTGGCGACCTGCCGCTGAACGTGACGCTGGAGATTGTCTTCATCGCCATTGCCCTTTTCTGTCTTGCCGCCTTCCGTGTGCTGAAGCAGGGCTACCGCAATGGCGTGGCCGTGCGCCTCGTGCGCTGGGTGGGCAAGATACCTGGCTTGCGAGGATGGAGCGAACGGTTCTATGAACGCCATGCCGAGGCTCTGCACAACGTGGACGAGCAGATAATAGCTCTCCACAAGTCAGACCGCCGTGCCTTCTACACCAGCCTGCTGCTGGAATATGCCTCGCGCATCCTGCAGGCCTCAGAGATTCTGTTCATGCTCTTGCTCTTCGGAGTGGATTGTGGCGGAGGCGTCTCGGGTATCATCCTGACCTACGCACACTCTATCCTCATACTCTCCTTTACCTCCCTTTTTGCCAATATCATTGGTTTCCTGCCCATGCAGCTGGGCGTGCAGGAAGGCGGTTTCGTCATCTCCATCGCAGCGCTCGGCTTGTCGGCAGCCCTCGGTATTTTCGTCAGCATCATCTGCCGCGTCCGTGAGATTCTTTGGATATTCTTTGGCATCATTCTGATGAAAATGGGAAAACAATAAACACCCAACCATCATGCAAGCAGACTGCATCGTCATCATCCCTACCTACAACGAGAAGGAAAACATCGAGAACATCATCCGAGCCGTCACCTCACGACAGGAGCACACCTTTAATATATTGGTGATTGACGACGGCTCGCCCGACGGCACCGCCGATATCGTCAAGCGGCTTATGCAGGATGAATTCCAGGATCGTCTGTTCCTCGTTGAGCGCAGCGGTAAGCTGGGACTGGGAACGGCGTACATCGCAGGTTTCAAGTGGGCGCTGGAGCACGGCTATGAATACATCTTCGAGATGGATGCAGACTTCAGCCATGCACCTGCCGACCTGCCGCGCCTGCTGGAGGCCTGCAAGGACAAGGGCTACGACATGTCAATCGGTTCGCGTTACGTCTCGGGTGTCAATGTGGTTAACTGGCCCATGGGACGTGTGCTGATGAGCTACTTTGCCTCGAAGTACGTGCAGTTCATCACTCGGTTGAAGATTCACGACACCACAGCCGGCTTCGTCTGTTACCGTCGTCGCGTGCTCGAAACCATCAACCTCGATGCCATCCGCTTCAAGGGGTACGCCTTCCAGATAGAGATGAAGTTTACCGCCTACAAGTGTGGCTTCCGCATCAAGGAAGTGCCAGTCATTTTCGTCAACCGCGAGCTGGGAACGAGCAAGATGTCAGGAGGCATCTTCTCCGAGGCTGCCTTCGGAGTGATGCGCCTGCGCTGGGACGGATGGTTCCGCAAGTATCCCAAATACCAAGGCTGAGAAGGCACTGCCCCATCATCCCCGAAGAACTTCCCACAACACCCGATACCCCAACGCCATGAACTCCGAAAAACTCATCTTCGACGACATCCTCTACGTCACCGACGGCACCATCCACCGCGGACGCATCGAGGTGGAAAACGGGATTATCACCGATATTATCAGCCGAGAGAGCTACCTCCACCCCCACGACTGCCGCGAGATGCTGGAATTTATCGGCGACCGCTTCCTCCTGCCCGGAGTAATCGACGAACACGTTCACACGCGCGAGCCCGGCCTCACCCACAAGGGCGACCTTGCCACCGAGAGCCACGCGGCAGCAGCCGGAGGGGTCACCTCCATCATGGATATGCCGAATGTGGTTCCGCAGACCACTTCGCTCGAGACCCTTGCCCAGCGTCAGGCTCTCGGCGCAGAGCACTCTTTCGTCAACTACTCCTTCTACTTCGGAGCCACCAACGCCAACGCTCACCTGCTTCCCGAACTCGACCCCCAGACCGTTCCTGCCGTGAAGCTCTTCATGGGCAGCTCCACAGGAGGAATGCTCGTTGACCGCGGCCAGGCCCTCGACGACGTCTTCCGCCTCTCGCCACTCCCCATCATGACGCATTGCGAGGACACCGACCTCATCACCAGCAATATGCGAGCTGCGCAGGAGCAGTATGGCGAAGACCCCGACGTTCGACACCACCCCGAAATCCGGAGCCGTGAAGCCTGTCTCGCCTCGACCAAACGAGCCATTGAGCTGGCGCAGAAGCACAAGAAACACCTGCACCTCGCACATATCACCACCCTCGACGAGCTGGCTCTGCTGCCTCATCCCGCAGAACCCGAACAGCCCAGCCTCTGGTCGTCGCGCCACCTGTCGCCACCGCCCCCGGAAGCTTGGGGCGACGGCACACGCATTACCGCTGAGGTCTGTCTGCCGCACCTCCTCTTCTCCGACGAGGACTACGCCACACTCGGCACACGCATCAAGTGTAACCCCGCCGTGAAGACACGTGCCGACCGCGATGCCCTACGCCGCGCCCTCACCGAAGGATACTTCGCCACCGTAGCCACCGACCACGCGCCGCATCTGCTCAGCGAGAAAGAAGGCGGATGCCGCCGCGCCGCCTCCGGGATGCCCATGGTGCAATTCTCACTACCCGCCATGCTCGAACTCATGGAGCAGGACGTACTCTCGCTCGCAGAAGTCGTGGCGCTGATGTGCCACAACCCCGCCGACCTCTTTGACATCCGCGACCGAGGCTACATCTGGCTCGGGCGCAAGGCCGACTTCGTCATCGTTCGACGCCAGCCCTGGACACTTACCGCCAAGGACATCGTCAGCCGCTGTGGCTGGAGCCCTCTCGAAGGCCGCACCTTCCACTGGCAGGTGGAGCAGACCTACTGCAACGGACGCCTTATATATAATAAAGGTGTATTCGCCGACGGCAACCACCACGCCCAAGCCCTCCGCTTCGATCGTTAATTCTCCATTTCCTCCTCTTTCATCCTTTTATTTTTCATTTTTCATTCTTTTTATTTTTCATTCTTTTCAGCGGCCTTCGTTATTCCGTTATTTCGTTATCCCGTTATTACGTTATTACGACAACAACTAGGCCGCCTCATTTCTTCATCCTCTTGTCATCCTTTCAACGTTTCAACATTTCAATTTTTCAACTTTGAATGCTCTCTTTGCATTACTCCATCCATGAGATAGAACCTTACATCAGCTGGTCCTATTTTTTCCACGCCTGGGGATTCCCTGCACGTTTTGCAGGCATCGCCCAGATTCATGGTTGCGACTCCTGCCGTGCGATGTGGCTTGCACGCTTTCCGGAGGACGAGCGGGGTAGGGCAGCAGAGGCGATGCAACTCTTCAAGGAGGTAACGCGAATGCTCTTTTTCCTGGATAGCCAAGGCTACAGGGTACACGTCCGCTTCGGACTCTTCGATTGCAACAGCAAGGGAGAAGATATCATCATTTACGACGAATCACGTGTGGCAGATGATGAATCACGAATGACACAACTTTCTTTCCTCCGCCAGCAGTCCGCCCCTTTTCTCTGTCTATCCGATTTCATCCGTCCCGAGAATCCAGAGGGACGGAAGGATCGCATCGGTGTCTTCTGCACAGCAGCTGACGAAGCCATAGAGCATCTGTTCGAGGCAGGAACCGAGCAGGCTGATGACTACAAGCATCTGCTCTGTCAGACTTTGGCCGACCGTCTGGCTGAGGCTGCCACGGAGCGAGCCCATCAGGCAATCCGTCGGCACTATTGGGGCTATGCATCCGACGAGAACCTCTCCATCAACGAACTCCTCGCCGGTCATTTCCAGGGCATCCGTCCCGCTGTGGGCTATCCTTGTCTGCCCGACCAAAGCCTGAATTTCGACCTCGACCGTCTTATCGACTTCGCATCCATCGGCATTCGGCTGACCGAAAACGGAGCCATGCAGCCCCATGCCGCCGTCAGTGGACTCATGCTTTCCCTACCCGAGGCACGCTATTTCAACGTAGGTCACATCGACGAAGCCCAGCTCCTCGACTACGCCCGCCGCAAAGGGCGCACCCCCGAAGAACTCCGTCCCTTCCTCGCCGCAAACACGTAACCCACCCTTATCATCCCTTAGGCTCTTTGCGATGCAACTACGTGCATCCGCCTATGCAGCTACGTGCATTGGCCTATGCAGCCAGCTTCATAAGCGTATGCAGCCAGCTTCTTGAGCGTATGCAATTACGTCCTTACGTGTTTGAAGTTACGTCCATACGTGTTTGAAGTTACGTCCTTACGTGTTTGAAGTTACGTCCTTACGTGTTTGTGATTACGTCCATCCATGTTTCGTAGAACCAGAAGAATTTTCGCAAAAGACCTAAGACCTCATAAAAATCTTCGTAAACATCTATGTGTAAACTTGTTATAATGATTTGAGACCTCATGAAGACCTCATAGAACCTCATAAGACCTCATACTGAGCCTTCCAAAACATAAACTGATTATTAACTGCACATAAGACGTTCGATGGCCATGAGGTCTTATGAGGTTCTATGAGGTCTTTATGAGGTCTTGTTTTTGTTTAATTTGCTTATTATAAACAAGTTATTTGAATTTTTATGAGGTATTAGGTCTTTTCCGAAAATTCTTCTGGTTACGTAGCCTGTTTATTTCTGCAGAAAACGCACGCTAAAAGGGAGTGAAATGTTTACATAACCCAACTTTGACACTTTACACTTCCAAGAGTCAAAGAGTCAAAGTTGGGTCAAAATCGAGTCAAAGTCGGGTTAAGCCAACATCGCTTCAATATCATTCTCAAAGTCCTTCGGCTCTGTGGTAGGAGCGTAGCGCTTGATGGTCTCTCCGTCCTTTGAGATTAGGAACTTGGTGAAGTTCCAAAGGATATCGCTGTCTTTCTGCACACTCTTACTGAGCGTCTTCAGGAGCGCCTTGGTAGCCTTGGCCTTCAGTCCGTTATACTCCTCGGTGGGTGCCTGCGTCTTCAGATACTCGAAGACGGGTTCTGCAGCGGGGCCGTTCACGTCGGTCTTCTTCATAATCTGGAATGTCACGCCGTAGTTCAGCTGGCAGAACTCCTCAATCTGTCCGTCGGTGCCTGGATCCTGCTCCTTGAATTGGTTGCAGGGGAAGCCGATGATGACTAATCCACGGTCCTTGTATTTCTGGTTCAACTCTTCCAGTCCTGCGAACTGAGGGGTGAATCCACATTTGCTGGCGGTGTTGACGATGAGCAGCACCTTGCCTTGGAACTGAGCGAAATCCAGTTCCTTTCCTTTGCTCGTGAGAGCCTTGAAATCATAAATCTTTGCCATACCTTAATTAATTTAGTATCTAATCACAATAAATGACATGTTTGAGTACACAGAGACACGGAGACTCAGAGGTATCATAATTTTTCATTTTTAACTTCGTTGACTTTTGATTCCCGAGCTTGCTCGCCTACCCGTAGCCTTTCACGACTCGGCCATTTGAAAGGTCAGCTTTCATGGCACTCGCTGCTCCAAAAGTTCATTTTTCATTTATAGGAATCTTACTTATTCATGCTGATAAGCAGTTGCTCAAGGGCTTTGCGGCGGTCGGGCCATGTCTTGTAGTCGGAGGCGCGGAGGGTGTAGATTTCATCCCACTTGCTTTCGAGGTCAACCGATGTAGAAAGGATACAGGGCTTGGTCTTTCCTTCGGCCAGAAGCTTGTCGGCTATGGCATCGGCTCCGCCCACTTTGAACCAGCTTTCCAGGGTATCGTCGGAGCCAGGAATCAGGTGGATGAGGACAGGCTTGTGCTCCTGGAAGACAGGGGGCACGTAGGTGGCTGTGTGACGGTTGAGGTCGTAGCAGACCTTTCCATGGGGGATGTCGCCCATAGCTGTCAGGCTATTGGGATTGGCGGGACTGTTGCAGACGCTGTACTTGAAGCCTCGGTCGGGCGAGAGATACATGTTGCTGGGGTCGGCTACCTGTGTGTCATCTATCAGGAAACAATATTTGAACACGTCGGTGGTGTGCTCTGTGAGGGTGATACTCCACACGCCGTCTTCGTCTTTCTGCATGGCAAGGGGCTTGTCGTGCAGTTCTGTCTGCAACAGCACTTCCTTGGCTTCAGGCGCTTTCATGCGGAAGGTGATGCCGTCGGTGCCGAAATCGGGCGAGATGATGGGACGCGGAAACAGGCGCGCCATCACGCCAGGGGTGAAAGCCTGTTCGTTACCTGTAGCGGCGAGGGCGGGCTGCCCGTTCTTCATGGCTTCCTCCGCGGCTTCGGGATTGAAGAGCAGCCGTAGCGTGATGTCGAGGAAGTACTTGGCGTTCATCCACGTGTGACCGAACTTGTCGTGGGTGTATTCCTTCACGGAGCGGATTCCTTTTTTGTCCAGGAACTCCATGTAATCGCGGGCGGTGCCGTAGAGGAAGTCGTCGGTGCCCACCCCCAGCCAGAAGAGATGAATCTTGCTATTCGTTTCGGAGGCATTGTCATAGACACCAGGCAGTGTGGTGGAAGTGAAGGAACTGTAGGAGCATAGATAAGAGAACTTGTCGAGATTCATGAGCCCGCAAGACAGCCCTTGGTTTCCGCCACGCGAGAAACCGCCGATGGCGCGGTGGTCGCTGTCATTGATGGTGCGGTAGTGACTCTCCACATATGGCATGAGGTCGCCGACCAGGTCTTTGCCGAAGACATCCATTCCAAAGCCCATTCCCTGCGGCGGCGTGGGCAGTAGTTTGGTGGGATTGCCGTAGGGCAGCACGATAATCATCTCCTTCGCCTTTCCCTCGGCCACCAGGTTGTCAAGGATATAATTCATGCGCCCCACCTTGTAATAAACCTCTTCGGTGTCGGTCGTTCCGCTGATGAGGTAGAACACAGGATACTGCTCTACATTGCCTTGTTTATAATAAGAAGGTGGCAGATAAACAATGGCGTTGTTGGTTCCGCCGAGACTCTGGGAATAGTAGTGGATGTACTCCACCTGCCCGTGGGGCACATCCTTGATGTCGTGGGCCAGCATACCCGTTTTCGCTGGGATTTCCAGCAGGCTGTTCTTGAAGCCCTCGTTGGGGAAATACTGCGGGCAGAGGGGATCCATCACGCTGACACCATCGACCACAAAGCAGTAGGGATACATATCGGGGGCGGCAGGGCCGAGGGTTGCTGACCACACGCCGTCGGCACCGCGCGTCATGGGCTGGCGCCCGGCAAACTGCACATCCACCTGCACGTCCTTGGCACCAGGGTTGGTATAATAGAAAGTCACCGTACCATCGTCATTACAGACGGTGGAAGATTGTGCGTAAGCTGTGGCTGTGAAAGCCATCCATAGTGCGATTGCCACCAAGTGGGCAATTCCGTTGTTGCTTGATTTACAAATGTGTATCATAATCGTTATGAAAAATCCTTATTAGTTTGGTCATGTAAAACACATCTTTACTTAATCAGTTTGAAGATTTGTTTGTCCGTGGCCTGTGGGAGGAGGACGTGCAGATGAGATTGCAACATCTGGAACGATTCTTGTGGCGTTCGTCCGCAGTGGCAGTGGTCGCGTCCAAGGAGCTGTTCGGGCGTGGTGAGCAACGCCCAGCCCCATCCATATTCCTGATTATGTTTGTCACGTGGATAGACGAAATCTTCTGTGATGATGCGGCAAGCCATCTGCATGCGTGTGATGTAGTTGTCGAAACGACTTCGCATCTTCGATCCGGTGAATCCGCAGGCGGCGCGCAGCTCACGGGTAATCATACTGCCGTGTTCCTGCAGCGTCTGTAGGATGATTGCTTCGATGGAACCTTCTTCTGGGGTGGGGGAGAGGCTGCGTCGGTAGTTACAGAGGTCGGGCCACCATTGGCGACTGACGAACCCCGCTTTGCCAGCGAAGAACTTGCCATAGACGCACCGCCCGTCGGTGACGATGGGGCCTTTCCATTTCCACAAAGGCCAGTCCCAACCGCCATCTGGGAACACCACGTAGCGGCAGTCTTCATCTACGATGTCCTCTGCCGAGAAACCAGGTATGCCGCTATCCAGCAGCGGCAGGAAACCTATTTCCTGAATGAAGTCCATCAGTTCAGGACAGGTATGTATTTCAGTGTCTGACCAGTTTATCATAGCACAAAAAAGGCCATAATATGCCCTTTAGTGAGGACAAAATTAAAGAAAAAAGTAGAAATACAGGAAACGTAGGCGAGAAAAAAGGTTAAATCGGTACAAAAAAGCTATTATTTGCCTATAAAACGACACAAAACGGCCGCTTTGGGTTATGTAAATGCCCGCTTGAGGATGGCAAGGACGATATCAGCAGGAAAGCCCTCATAACGTTCGCGGATGCGCTGGCTCGAGTGATTGACGAGACGGAGCAGGTAGTCCTCGAAACGCTGGAGGGTGGAAACGTTGTCCTGAGGCTCCGTCGCGTAAATTCCCTTTCGAAATTCCTTCTTCGAATCGAAGTAGGTGGGACGGTGGTTGTTGCAAAACCACCAATAGGTATTGTAAAAAAGGTCTTGCTGGCGAGCCGTCAGAACGGGTTCCACCAGAAACAGGACGCGCTGATTGTGCAGGAACGACTCGGCGGGTTCACCCTCACGACGCAATCCAAGCATGACTGAATATTGGGCACGATAGTACGAGGGGGATGACAGAAATTTCCCGATAAAGGTATAAAGTGCCGTATGGCGACCAACACCGAATTTCTCTATCGCCGTCATGAATGTCAGCGCATCCTTCGCCGCACGCGTAGCAGCCAACAGCGATGCCTTTTGCTCATCCCTGCGCACACAACCGTGGCGGTAGGCCAGAAGGAGGGCATCGATGAAAACGAAATCCGACGAGGGCTGTTCTGCCATAAAAATCACATCTTATAATCCACTTTGATGACCAACACACGCAGGCGCTGGCTCGCGGCCGAAGTCTTCACCTTCGCCACATGCCAGTCGCAAGGGAACATGATATTGAACGTGCCGAGGATTGAGGTGAACTGCTGCAGACGGTCGTACACAAAGGAATATTCCAGCCGGTCGGGCTTATAGTCTGCCAAAGGCTTCGACGTATCGTGATCCAGACGGCAGAAGCCCTCCGTTCCGCTTACCACATACATGAAGTCAATCTTCTGGTAGTGGCTCTCGCTGCCCTTGCCTTGGCGCAAGTCATCCTGCGAGCACCAGTTGTCGCCGTCCTCGACACTCACCGTGAGCGTCGTGCCAGGAATCGGCGTACGTCCAGCAGGAATTGCCAGCAAGTCCGTTTCCTGCAACCACTTGAACAGCGCCTGCCATTGCGCAGGGTTCCGATGGTACTGGATGTAGAACTCCACCAGGTTCACCGTGGGAGCAGGTGCCGCCTTGGTGAAGCCGTTGCGCCAAGTGCCCTTCTTTGTCCACTTCTGCGCCAGCTTCGTCATCTCCTTCGGATACACATTTGTATAGGTTTGTGCGCTGGCCATCATCGCCGCCGCGAAAAACAATGCTGTAATTACCTTTCTCATGATGTACATATCCTAATCTGAGCGCAAAGGTACAAAACTTTCCGCACATTCTATGCTATCGCACGAAAAAATCTACAAGTTTTAACGCTGTTCGTCACAAATCGGTGCAGTTTATCCCAGAAGTTTTGTAGTCTCCGCAACTATTTGTATCTTTGCAACGTCAAACGATAAGCCAGAAGAAAAAAGAAGAAAGATGACTCAGTTGCCAAACTTCATAACTCTGCTCAGGATGGCAGGCTCTTTAGGTTTGCTACTTTGTGATGTGACGGGTGTGGTATACTGGATAATCTATGGGCTCTGCGGCATCAGCGATATAGTTGACGGATGGCTGGCTCGGAAGCTGAAGTGTGTCACCAAGACAGGTGCATTGCTGGATAGTTTGGCAGACCTCTGCTTTGTAGCATGTTGTGCCTGGACGCTCCTGCCGATACTCGAACTGCCACAATGGCTATGGTTGTGGGCAGGAGTCATTGTCGCAATTAAAATCATAAATCAGCTTTCGGCACTTGTGATGTACGGGCGCTGTAGTTTCCCTCATACCCTCGCGAACAAGGCAACGGGATTCCTGCTCTTCATCGCAGTCCCCATGACATTTTTTACAATTATCCCCATCACTATTGTGGCCTCTGTCGCCACGTTTGCCGCCATACAAGAGGGTCACTTCATAAGAACGAATAAGATAAAGCACCTAAATTGATTTCAAATCGCAATGGAAACAAATAGAATCATATTGCGCCCTTGGCGCGACAGCGATGCGGAAGTGCTGTACAAATGGGCTTCCGATCCTGATGTTGGGCCTCGTGCTGGATGGCCACCACATAAGAGCGTGGAGGAGAGTTTGGAGATTATCCGCACCATTTTCCATAACGACCGCACATGGGCCATTGAGCTGAAGGAGACAGGTGAAGCAATAGGTTGTATGGGCTATTTCATATACGGCGAGAGCAACATCAATATAGGCGTGAACGATGCCGAGGCGGGCTACTGGATAGCTAAGCGATACTGGAACCAAGGTATTTGTACTGAGGCATTGCGTCTGCTGATTGATTACTGCTTCAACGAAAAGAAGTTCCAAACAATATGGAGTGACTTCTTTGTGGACAATCCAGCATCAGGTCGTGTGATGGAGAAGTGTGGCTTCCACGATACTGGCGAAATCAACTATTGCAGTCGATTACAAATGGGGTCAGACCGCCCTGTGAAAGTAATGAAATTAAGAAAATGTTAGGGTTAGTTGCTGCCCAGGAATTATTATTGTGAAGCAATGAAAAAGGAGGGAGTAAGCTCATTTCTCTTCTCTCTTAATTGCAGCCTTAACCTGCGCCATATTGCTGCGAGAGACGGGGAGCGATTCGTGGCAATGCTTGATGAGTAGCTGAGTGGTTCCGGAATGTGAGACAATCTGTTCTACATGACCAAGGTTGACCAGGAAGGCGCGATGGCAGCGGACTATCATCGGATAGCCGTGCAGTGTATCCTCCATCTGTTTCATGGTGGCGCGAAGCATGTCGGTGTGCACCCGTCCATCGCGCAGATGGCTCACCTTGACGTAGTTGCCCACGGCCTCAATAAATAATAGGTTGGAAATCTGGAGCGTCACCGATTCATTGGTCGTTCCAGTGAGGGTGAGCCCACCCCCAGAAGCCTCACCCTCAGAAGCCTCACCCCCAGCCCCTCTCCGATTGGAGAGGGGAGTAGTTAGTTTTGCCTCGTAATCTTCATTGCTTGGGTAATCACTCCCCTCTCCAATCGGAGAGGGGCTGGGGGTGAGGCTTTTTAGCTGTTCATTCAATTCCCGAATTTCTTCCAGTTCCATCGCCAGATACTTGCTGCGGAACTTGAAGCGCCAATAGAGTCCGATGGCGAAGGAGCAGAAGGCAATGATGACAAAGGTTTCAAGGAAATTAATGACAGAAAACTGATTACCCTCCACCCTATCGCTCAGCACAAAGTGGCGATAGAGACAAATGCCAAACGCCACGAGGGGTGTATTGATAAGCTGGAACCATAGGTTGCGACGGATAATGTATTCGGCGCCTTTCCTAAACGACCTCGGCATCTTGACGACATACTTCAGGATGGCATCCGTCATTATGCAAATTGAGAAACCGATCACACCCAAAGCTACCAAATGTACGTAAGCCTGCCACTGCCACGCATCCAATCCGAAGGGCTTGAACACGGCCAGCGCCACCACCACAAACATGGTGCTGATGATTCTCGTCGTTATCGTTTCTAAATGTTCTTGTTTCATACGGTGTTACAAAGCTACGATTAAGTGAGTGCCCGCTCGGCTATGCTGCTTGGCTCGTCCAAGAACATGCTCGCATGATTAGCCGAGTGTGAGCAAGTTCGCGGCTTCACGCCGCAAAGGTAGTATATTTCCCTTAAACAACCAAACCATTCCTCACATTTCTGCCATTTCTCACACCATCCGTCACATTTCCATGCTGTTTATCCCAGAAATTTGGAGGGATAAGCGGTATGCCGTACCTTTGCACCCAGAAACGATTTTTTATTTTGTATAAAGACAAGAACGATTATTGGAATTCTGTAACCATTCATCACAGCGATATGCTATTTATCCCAGAATTAGATAAAAACGCAACTTTATGGGCCTTTATTGCGTCAAAAAGGCAAACGATTTAAATAATGAATGATATGAAACGTACATGAGCGACTTCGTTCGCCAAAGGGAATGAAAAAGGGTTGCCCCTTGCACATAGTTGCAGGATTTTAGCTACCTTTGTCGCCACATAACCCCTTAAAGAGCGAATGACATGAGTAAGAACGTAGAG
>JAFXTO010000056.1 GCA_017535725.1 Bacteroidaceae bacterium | reverse complement strand
TTGGTAAAGTAGGAGCGAGCCATGCTTTTTGAAAAAAGAAGGGAACCTTCGGAAAGGTTCCCTAGTAGCGCCTACGGGAATCGAACCCGTGTTCCATGCGTGAGAGGCATGTGTCCTAGCCGCTAGACGAAAGCGCCAAGTAAATTTATGATTTGACGATTTACAATTTACGATTTATATTCGTAGTTATTGTGATGTCAAAATTGCGGAAGCTGGGGGATTCGAACCCCCGGTACGGTAACCCGTACGTCAGTTTAGCAAACTGGTGGTTTCAGCCACTCACCCAAACTTCCTGAGCTTCATTTTTTGTGCAAAATCTGTCATTTTTGGTGGCAGAAGTGGACTCTTCCTCTGTTTTGCGGTGCAAAGGTAGATGTTTTTTATGAAATGTGCAAGAAAATTGAGAAAAAAAATGTAACTTTGCACCAAAATAATTGAAAAATGATGTCTATGGAAGTATTGCCACGAGGTGTGAAACACCTTCAATTGCCTCAGAATGTGGACGAACGAGGTTGCCTGACATTCTTGGAGGGAAAACGCCATATTCCATTCGAAGTGGAGCGAGTTTTCTGGATTACAGATGTACCCGCTGAGAAGACCCGAGGAGGTCATGCCCATTGGACATGTCACGAGGCGGTGTTCTGCGTAGCTGGGAGTCTGGAGATAGAGCTGGACGACGGCGAGCAGTCGGTTGTGGTGCTACTGGACAATCCCAGCCAAGGAATCACAGTACCAGCCGGAGTATGGTGCGAACTCCGCCATTTTGCTCCTGGGACGGTTTGCGTGGTAATGGCTTCGCAAGAATATGATGCAAGCGGGTATGCATATACGAAAGAGGATTGGCGTTCCTCGATTACGAGGCTGTGTGGGCATCAGCAAGACCATTAAAAGTTGATTATCGTGATAAAATAGAGAGATGAAAATAGTACAATATACAAATGTGCAGTCGGGAGAGTGGGATGCTTTCGTGCGTGATTCCAAGAATGGGACATTCCTATTGGAACGCAGTTTCATGGATTATCATTCCGACCGATTCACAGACTGTTCCCTTATGATGTATGAGGACGATGTGCTCGTTGGACTGTTTCCCGCTAACTGGGAGGAACAGGGACGGCGAGTGTGGTCTCATCAGGGATTGACATACGGCGGTCTGATACTTGGGGAGGAGGCTACGCAACGACAGGTCTTAGAGATGTTGCAAGCTATCCTTCTGTGGTATTTGGACTACTTGCAGGCACGATTTCTGGTTTACAAACCTATACCTTATATATATAGTACGTGTGCTGCATCGGAGGATTTGTACGCATTGTTCCGTGCAGGTGCCCAACTGAAGAGCCGAGGGGTCAGCAGCGCAGTGGCGATGACAAATCCTCTGAAGATGCGCAAACTAAGGGTGCGCGGAGCGAAGAAGGCGATAGACAATGGGTTGTACATCGACCGACTGACAGAAAACGACCGAGCTACCCTGCACGAGTACTGGGAAATTCTAATTGATGTGCTGGAAACGTATCATCATGTAGCACCTGTACACACGGAAGAAGAGATGGCGCTGCTGATGTCACGCTTTCCCCAGCAGATTAAATTGTATTTGGTGAGAAAGGAACGACAGGTCGTGGCCGGCAGTGTGGTCTTCATCACCCAGAGGGTGGCTCACTTCCAGTACATCGCAGCCTCTGAGGAAGGTCGGGAGCTGGGTGCGCTGGACTTGCTGTTCCGCCACCTCATCAACGAACGTTTCAAGCAGATGGCTTGGGTGGACTTCGGAATCTCCACGGAGCGCGGAGGAACGTATCTGAACGAGGGATTGATTTTCCAGAAAGAAGGCTTCGGGGCACGCTCCGTTTGCTACGATACGTATGAACTGGAGCTGGACCGCTCTATTATCGAACAGATGCTGCCCTTGGAAAATTTGCCGTCCAAGACTGTGAAGTTCTTGGATTTAAAGCGTATCACGGCCAGCTTCGAACCCTTATTGACGGAAGAAGTCGTGAGGGTGGTACGAAGCGGATGGTATCTGCAGGGCGACTGCGTGAAGGCTTTCGAAGAACTGTGGGCATCCTACGTCGGTGCACGACACTGCATCCTGTGTGGCAACGGTCTGGAGGCTCTGACATTGGTGTTGCGTGCGTGCAAGCTGATGAACCTCTGGGAAGACGACAGCGAAGTCCTCGTTCCCGCAAACACGTTCATCGCTTCCATCCTGGCCATCAAGGAAGCAGGACTCAGACCCGTACTCGTGGAACCTTCGATGAAGGACTATTTGATAGACGTCAGCCGACTGGAAGAAGTTCGGACGGAGCGGACTGTGGCTATCCTTCCAGTACATTTGTACGGTCAGGTATGCGATATGGAACGTATCAACAGCTTTGCCGCAGAGCACCATCTACTGGTCATCGAGGATGCAGCACAGGCTCACGGGGCTCAGTATGGCGATCTCCGCGCTGGTCATCTGGGTCATGCCGCTGGGTTCAGTTTCTATCCAGGCAAGAACCTTGGTGCATTGAGCGACGCAGGCTGCGTGACCACGGACGACGACACACTAGCTGAACTGGTTCGCAAGATAGGCAACTATGGTTCGGCCAAGAAATACATCCATGAAGTACCGGGTATTAACTCTCGATCGGATGAGATACAAGCAGCTGTACTCCGTGTGAAACTGCCACGCCTGGACGCTGACAATGAGCGTCGTCGATGGATAGCCCACCGATATCTTGAACTTATAGACAACCCGCTCATAGTGCTCCCCACGTTGCCTCGCGACGAGAAGGAACATGTCTTCTACGTCTTCGCCATCCGATGCCGTTTCCGCGACGAATTGCAGGAATGGCTCCGTAGCCAAGGTGTGGAAACCATCGTCCACTACCCTATCCCTCCCCATCGTCAGCTCGCTTTAGCAGAACTGGCGGGAATGAAGCTCCCTGTAACAGAACAGATACATCGGGAAGTGCTAAGTCTGCCTATCTCGCCACTGATGACAGAACAGGAAGTGGAACGGGTGGTGCGAGCCGTCAACCTCTTTAATGTCCAGCAATGATGAATCATACGCCCCAGTTATTCGTGCTGATTAGCACCATCGACGATGGCATCTTCCACGTAGCTGACGTGCTGTTTCCGTGTGAGGAAGGGGTGAGGTATGTCGTCAGCTGGCAACAGACCTCGTCTGGGCTGGAATGCCCACCGGAGTTGCAGCGGTCTGATGTCACGGTCAGCCCGATGGAAGGTCGGGGGCTGAGCCGCAACCGCAATCATGCGATGGAAGTGGCATTGTCGCTGTTGGACGATGAGCTGGAAGATGTCGTTTTCATTGTCGCAGATGATGACGAGCGACTGTCTGCCGATGCATTGAAACAGGTGAGGAAACTCTATGCAGAGCAGCCCAAGTTGGATGTTGTACTCTGGCAAATGGCGTCATCAGAGGACGGACAACTCCTGAAGCCCTACCCCACCCAGCCCACGGAATATCGTCATCGCCCACGGAGCTATTACGCCAGTTCCGTGGAAATGACATTTCGCAGTCGTGTTTTTATGTCCGGGGTACGTTTCGACGAACGCTTTGGACTGGGCAGCGAACGGTTGTCCGCAGGCGAGGAAGCCGTGTTCTTGGAGGAGGCACAGCGAAAGGGACTCCGCATCTGGATATACCCCCAAATACTATGTAGTACTCGCCGCGCCACAACAGGACGCAACGTCCTTGATGTAAAGGCATTACGTTCCAAAGGAGCCATCTACGGATATACTCACTCGCTGGTAGGAGCGTTCTTCCGAAGCCTTCGCGAGGCACTGTCGCTGGCATGGCGGAATCATTGTGCTGTGACCCCGTTGTTCAATAATATATGGTATGGCGTCAAATACATCCGCCGATGAATCATCTACTGACGATAATAATCCCCGTGCACAACAGAGCAGAACTGGTGGTTCGCACGTTGAACAGCCTGGCAGCCTCCAGCCTTAGAGACTTCCAGCTGATTGTGGTGGATAACAATTCGACGGACACCACGCCAGAAGTGTGTCGCCGCTGGATAGAGAGCCATGCAAGTCTGGGCTTCCAGGCGAAGTTATTGAAAGAGAACCGTCGCGGAGCCCCAGCAGCCCGTAATCGCGGATTAGCGGAATGCACGACACCGTGGGTGTACTTTTTCGACAGCGATGATCTATTTGACGAACGGTTTGTTGAGGTAGCAACGGAGTTTGCATCGGCAAACCCAACACAAGATGTCCTGTTCTTCCCTGTCTGGATGGAGGCCAATGGCAAATGCAGCACACGCAGCTATCAGCCTACCGGTGACGCAGCCATCCATATTCTTACCTCGATGCTCAGCACCCAATCTATGCTTTTCCGTACGGAGTGGCTGCGGTCTATGGGTGGATGGAATGAACAGTTGAGTATTTGGCAAGACTGGGAACTGGGTGTGAGGGTGTTGTTATCGCGTCCACGTTGGAAGTGGTATACCACACGCGCATTCCATCACATTGTAGTTCATGCAGATAGCATCACGGGAAATAGTTTCTCCGAGTCGCTGGAAGGGGTATTGACGGCTATGGATGCAGCATTAAAGGATGTACACCAGTCACAGAATCTATTGGAAGCAGAAATCAGGAGGATGACGAAAGCGTTGTACTTTCGTGCGAGAATCCTGGCAGGAAAGGTTGCCAAAGAAGGCAAGCAAGAGGGAAGAATACAATGTCGAGCCTGGGCAAACAAGTGTATGGCAAATCGTTCCCTTCCGATTCGACTGGCTGGTTATTTTCTGGAGGCGTACACAGCACGAGGCGGGCGTGGTGCCTGGAGGCTGGCTATCAAGCTCCTGAAATAAAGGTGTGTTCCTTTCATTTATCGAACCCACCTAATCATTTTTGCCAAAAGTCCTCGTATTGCCGTGCCACCTTCACGTGATCGTGGTGTCGGCGAATATATTCTATGCTGTCGAGTTGCAGTTGGTGCACATCCTCCTTCCCACTGAGAAGGCGGTCGGCAATCTGGTCGTAGACATCCTGCTCACTGGGTTGCACATTGATGATGGGTCGCAGTTCGTGTTCGCCGAGCAAGTCGTAGTGCTCGGGCTCTCCGCCACCCACGACGATGAGTCCCTTGGCCATGGCGAGGAGGGCATTCATGGCAGGGGTATAGCTGTAGAGCTGATCGAGGAGCACGTGGCTGGAGTTCATCATCTCCTGATATTGTGCAAAGGGCACGTTCTCAGCTTTCACGATGCGCACGCGGTCAGCCCCGTAGTCCGTTTGCAAGCGCTGAAGAGCACTGAGCATTAGGTCTGTTCCCTTGTAGGAAGAGCGAGAGCGCTGGATACCTATAAAAAAGTTGAGAGTGGAGAGTTTAGAGTTGAGAGTAGTTGAGAGTTGAGAGTTGAGAGTTCTTGAAGTATCAAGCGACCAAGGTCGAGCGCTCAAGACTCGCAAGCTCGAATGAGCGACCAAAGGTCGAGCGCTTGAAGGGTCAAGCGTCGCTTCGCGCCGAGTGGAGAGTTTAGAGTTGAGAGTATGAACGGGAGTAACGGAGGCGAGGTCGATTGGGAAAGGTATGAAGCGGGTTTTCCCGGGGAAGAACGGGCGGTAGCACGCCTCGTATTCATAAAGTCCTGTGATGATGCCGTCGCAATCCTCTGCAATACGCTGGTTCAGCATGCCTTTGGCACCATAGAGCCAGTCATTCACCATCGTATCGAGGAAGGGATATGAACGAAGCTGGCTGCCGAAGTTGAAGTCGCTGTATCGGAAGGTCTTACAGTCTGTTCCGACCTTCACCCAATAATAGTCAATACCAAAGGCTCCGAGGAACACACGCCCATTGTGGCGGCGAAGGAACCGGTAGAATGGCCACAGGCGTTCGGCTTTCAAGTCAATGAAGACGGGATTGATGAGCTGCACGATGTCGTAGCCCTTCAGTGTAGGCCAGATACGGGCGAGGTCAAAAAGATAGCAAATGGCCCCTCCGAGCCTCTTGACTCGGGAGGGGTCATCAATATAGTGTCTACTAAGGTTTATATCTCGCGGATAGGCTTTCCATCGGTCACCATCCGAAACAACGGTAACCTGATGACCCAGGGCACGAAGCCCCTGGGCCAACGTCCAATGGACATTACTATATTCACCTACAAGGAGAATGTTCATTCGCTACTTGATAAGTACCTTACGGCCATTAAGCAGATAAAGCCCTGGGGCTGACGGAGCAGAGAACGCACGCCCAGAGAGATCATATAATCGGGTGACACCTGTGGATGACGGAACCAATAAATAATCCTCCATGCCAACCGTCAGCTCTTCTGGAATACTCTCCAAGGTAAGTGCGAAATGGTCTGCACTCCACCAGGCAGTGGCAGTGCATTCGACTGCGAGAGAAAGGGTTACGGTCTCTCCGCTCTGAACAGTGAAAGCAGGTGTCTTGACGAGTTGCCAACCCATTGGATAGGGAGAACCTTCAATGGCCGTAGCTCCACCTCCTACAAAGGACTCACCGATACTATCCGTGGGCGTTGTGGCGATGAGGGTCATCTTGGCCGTATTCTGTCCACGAAGGATTGCACAGAAGCTGTAGGACCCTTCGGGCAGTCCTTTTATTTCCTGTTTGAGCGATGAGTTGAACGCTCCACTCTTCCATATATTCCAATAGGTGTTGGTAGCAACTGCATCGTAGGCTTCGGCGTCCGTCTTGAAGTCCACATTGCTTGCCGTCCAGCCAAAGTTATTCTTGCGATTGCAGTCGGGATTAATGAGGAAGCGCGTGGCATCGCGAGGTGTGGCCAGTTCTTCGTCCTGAGACACAGGGGCACCGCCTTCGTCTGTCTGAGCAAGGACGGGCATCAGCCTGTAGAGGGCAAATTGCTGCTTTGCTTTCAGTTCTGCGATGTCAACAGATGCGATGTCACCTTTGCGACGTAATACGAAGTTATCTGCTCCCGCCCAGCGCGCAGTCATCGTTCCGAGATTGCGTACGCCTACGCGGAGCTTACCATCTGTTACAAGAATATCGGAAATGGTGATACGAGGCAGGTTGTTGATATCTGTCGTGGAAGATTCTATCGGATGCTCTGGGTCGTTGGCAGCATCGTCCGTGACAGGTGCAAAGTAGAACTGGTCCTCCGTGAGGGCATAGAGTCCAACGGCACCATTGACGTAAGCTCCTTCAACACCGTTGGCTGTATTGAACACCACGGCAGAAAGTTCATAAACGCCATTCTCCAGTTCCGTTACATCCTGATAATAGTCGAAATTGATATTAGCTGCTGTGGCATCCCAGACTTCAAGGTAGGTGTCCCCCGTGGCTTTGGTGTTTCCATTGGCAGCATCGCGCGAGCAGGTCCAACCGTTGATACTCTCCTTGGAATCTGCTTCGATACGCGGATTCAGGATGTAGCCGTCAGTCGTGGAGCTACTGACGACCTTCCCCGAAAGCGTGGTGACGGTGACCCGGAACTGATCCACCTCAATGTCCGCACCTTGTGAATCAATCCCCGAGAGCGAGAACTTCTCCGAATCAAAGCGGTATCGATCTGTAACTTCTGCGAAGGGTTGCCACGTCATACCGTCCTTAGCCAGACGTTCGATGACCAAACTCTCCGTAAAGTCGCCATTGGGATTCGTGATTTGGAAGGTGAGTTTCCCCGTGGACGTGCTTTGCTTGACAACGAGCGACGGGGTCTTTGCTGCCGGTGCCCACCAAGTCGGCACTTTTGTGTATTTGGAGTTATAGGCAAAGGTAGAGCGGTGGTCGCGATACACCTGCCCGGCGGGAGTGAGTCCCTTTTCGGGGTTGTTCTCATAGAACATATAGGTTTCCCATTTATCTTCCAAGTAAACGGCATACCGCTCAATCCAGGGGCATTCCTCTACCTTTTGCAGCAGCACTTGCATGTATTTGCGGTGCTGTTCATAGCTGGTGATATTATTGCTGTTCCACGATGCGCTGATATTGAACTCACTAATCCACAGGGGGCGTCCCGTATTGTTCCATACGCTCTTGCACTTGGTATTGCAGTACCAGTCGGCGTAGGCCGTCTCGTTCATTCCAGCCAAGTCCCAGTACGAATGGGTCACGGCAAAGTCGCATCGCGAAGCCATGTCGTCCACGTGCTTGAAGAAATTAGTGAGATAACCGAAGTCGGTAGGCTGCGGCGAACCAATGCGTCCTCCGCTGGGAAGGAAATTATCATTGAAGGTGTAGGCCGTCCACTCGTCGGTGGTTCCTCCACAGGAGCAGTTGTTATGTTGTTCAGAGTGTTCGGGTTCGTTCAGCGAGAGCGAGGCCGTGGCGGTCTTGCTGTTGACGTCGCTGGCGCTGGGCCAGTAGCGGTGCTGGAGGCAGGGTACATATTCATAGTCTGTAGCTGAGCTGTACCCGGCGCTCCACGTCCAGTACCAGTTGGCTCTCAGTTTATCAATGCCGCTGGAGCCCTTCCGGTTCCCCATTCCTTTCTTGCTAAGATAGGGCCAAGGCTTAATATTCACCGAACTGACGCGCTTGGCAAGTGCTGTTGGCAGCGTCACTTCGAGGTCGGCGTGGTCGGCAACGAAGACACGGCTATAGCCGGAGCCTTTGGTGCCGGAAGCCACCGTGGCCATGTACCCCCTGCGCAACGTGAACGAAGTCATGCTGTTCGCGTTCTTGCCGAGGTCGGAATTGTTGGTAGCCGTGAGCGTGAACTCTCCGTTGGTCCCCTGACACGTCATGGGCGATTTGGGAAGAGGGATGATAGCGGCACCATTTAAATAGATGGCCACGCGGCAGTTGCTGTTGTTGGATGCTTTCTTGCCGTTGATGGTCACATATTTGAGATAGTTGTTGATGACGTTCGAGGGCACGATGTTGTCGATGATGAGCCATGTACTGTCGCTGCCCAGGTTGATTTTCGTGGTGCCTTGCAGGGGCTTTTCGTTGGCCGTGACGTGGATGTCGATGGCATCGTCGCGGTCTATCTGCTGGTCCTTGATCAGGCAATAGTCGATTTCGCGAACCCCTTGTGCATTGGTGTACTCTTCCGAGACGTAAGCTGCCCGTGCCTCGTCCCATGTCTCGCCCACGACGGGGATAGCCGTGAACTGGGAGTGGCTGCCTTTGGGCTTGTCGTAGTAAACGCCCACATACTCAGAACCCTTATTGGCACCATCCACTCCGAGGAATTTACCGCTTTTCTTGTTCTTCAAATAGACGTAGGTTCCTTCGTCCACAGACCAGAGGAAACGGTTGTCTGTGCTGCGAGAATTCTCGAAAGTCATGGAATAGCTGTTTGAAGATGAGGCTGCAAGATAGCGTCCGCTACTTTTCTGCTTGAGCAGGACATAGCCTTCGGTTCCTGCATCTTCTGCTGTGAAGACATAGCTTTGAGGGTCTGCTGCCACGCCAAAGGCCGAGAGTGCGGGAGCTGTACCTGCCTCGTTGTTGCCTATCAGTTTCTCATAGATATTCAACCACAGATAATAGTCCGTTCCCGGAACGAGGCTCTTGGCACCCACGGCTGAGCTCAGGAAGCATAGCCATAATGCAAGGAATACTGTTTTTTTTATAATTAGCTTGTTCATTTACTTTATTAGCTAGTTCATAAGTTGATTTATTTTCGTATAAGTCTATAAGCTTGTTGTTGTAAGTCGAAGAATCGCAGGCTTAATGTCAGCCAATAGCCTGGCTTCCACCTATAATGCAAGGGCAACCTCGAAGGCCGGAACGTGTGGAGGATGGTGTTGAAGCGTTCGTGGAGCGCCTCTCTTTCATGCTCTGCAATCTCTTTTTCGTGCTGCAGGTAGAGGCGGTAACATGCAATGAACGTTATCCATCTGTCTCCTTCCATACGCTTTCGCAACTTCTGAGGCAACGCCACGTTCTTCAGGGCCCATTTCAAGCTCAACTGTGCCTCCATGAAATCGAAACGGCGCAGGTTGAAGCTGAGCGTCATCGACTGCGCGTGTTTCCTATAATAATAGGTACCCGCGCACGCACGCACTTCACGGCTGTGGAGGTAATGAATGCGGCTGGTGTTGTCGTCGCTGTAGAGGCGGGTGGCTGTATCAAACGGGTATTTGCGGTGGAGCTCGGTTCGGGTGACGTAGAGCCCATGCAACTGCCAACCGTCGAGGCAGAGCTCGAAGGCCTCCTCACCCGTCAGCCGTTCGCCCAGTTCCAGCTGAGTGGGCAGTCCGAAGTCCTCTTCGTGCCCGTCCTCAAAGTGCTGCATGAGGTGGAAGACGCAGCAGTCCGTTTTGGGATAGCGATGGAAAACATCCAGGGCACTCTCCAGCGCATCCGTGGACAGCCAGTCATCCGCATCGACCATACAGACAAAGGGTGCCGTCACTTGCTCCAAAGCCAGATTGCGGGCTACAGCCTGTCCACTGTTGACCGGCGTTTTGAGAACATGAATGCGCGGATCCAAGCGTGAGCGGGCCTGCAGAATGCTCGCAGTGTCGTCCGTGGAGCAATCATCCACACACCATACCTCGATATCACGGAGAGTCTGCTGACTGAGTGAATCCAGACAGGCTGGCAAGGTACGCTCAGCGTTATAGGCGGCAACGAGGACGGCAACTTGAGACATATAATTGGAGTGAAAATTAGCGGATTAACAATTAATGGAGTTTAAGTCGGCGGCGTATCTTTGCAATGATTGTGGTCTCAGCAACGAGGATGACATAGCTCCGTCGCAGGCTCACCGCCAGCAGCAGCAGCCCCAGCA
Source organism: Bacteroidaceae bacterium (assembly GCA_017535725.1). GTDB lineage: Bacteria > Bacteroidota > Bacteroidia > Bacteroidales > Bacteroidaceae > Physcousia. The sequence continues at coordinate 56,503 of JAFXTO010000056.1, read as the reverse complement.
ACCAACGCCACCAAGAGGTCAGGTAAAGACAGACAAACACCGCAACGCCCAGCAGCAAAGCCTGCTGGAAAGCCAGGAAACTGGTGGAAGGGTTTAGGCGGAAGCCATAGCGGTGGCCGTAGGTGAAACCGATGAGCAGCAGGTCAAACAAGGCCGACAAGGACAGACCTGTGCCTGCACCCGCAAGTCCCCAGGCCTTGTAGCAGAAGAAGATCAGACCCAGCGAGACGACATCATAGATGATTTCCATCAGCAGGAAAAGGCGCGACTCTCCACAGGCCAGCGCCGTATAGCCAATGGGTGTGGTGATGGCACGGAGGAACATGTAGAACGAAGCGCAGATAGCCATAGGAACGGCGGGCAGGAACTCCTCGGTGGTGAGCAGACGCACGATGACTGGCATTCCGACAATCATGGCGATAAGCAGAGGAGCGATGAGCAGCACGCAGATTCGGATTTGCTGGTTGATGGTCTGGTTCCGCAGCTCGCGGTCGCGATTGACGCTGGACAAACGCGGAAAGTAGTCGGCCTCGAAGGCGGTGAAGACGATACCTGCGTATGTCACCATGAGACCGTAGGCGGCACGATAATGCCCCAAATCTTCCATCGTTCCATATTTTTTCATCAGCGCAGGCAGGGCCATCGCAACACCCGAGCCCGCTATGGCGGCGAGTACATACGGCAAACCGATGCGCACCATGTCCCAGCCCTGATGGAAGACGGCTACTGAAAAGGGACGGACGCGATAGGGATACAAGGGGATGGTGAACGCCAGGTGAATGGCCGTGATAGCCACCGTGGAACAGTTCAGTGCCAAAAGTATTCCTTGCATTCCCATACCCCAGAAGAAAGGAACGGTCAGGCAAAACGTACTCAGGGCACCTACCGCAGAGACCGATGCCACCCGTTTCACACGGCGAAGCCCCTTCAAGATAGATATCTCACCACCCGTGACACTCAGGGCTGCAACCATCGGAGCCAACAAGGCTATCGTCCATCGGTTCACATCGTCTTCGGGGAAGAACCAGCCGCCCAGCAGGGGGGCTCCGGCCACGCACAACAAGGCGCCGACCGCAGCTGTCCACAAACACCACGTCCTGATAACGGCGATGAATTGTGCATCCTCACTATCAGAACTTCGTTCGGCCAATTCACGAACGGAAGAAAAGGGGATGCCACAGTTGGTCGTGCTGTTCACGAATTCTGCCACGCTCTGATAGATGGCAATCATAGCGAAGCCCACAGGCCCGAGAAAATGCGAGGCAAGCTTGTTGCGCACGATGCTCATCAGGATCATCAGCCCCTGCACACCACCAAAGATTCCCGTGTATTTCAACACGTGATCCAGTGCGGTTTCGGACTGTCGGACTTCATTCATGTCACTATTTTCAGATAAAAGTGCAAAATTTGGGTGCAAAGGTAGCAAAAAATGGGGAGAATGTTGTACTTTTGCGCCGAAATTTAAACAAAAAGCAAAAAAATGGCAGGTTATCTAGTAGACGACACACGCAAAGTGACGACCCATCGTCTGTATGAAATGAAACAGAGCGGCAAAAAAATTGCTATGCTCACCTCTTATGATTATTCTATGGCTCAAATCGTGGACGGTGCTGGAGTGGATGTGATTCTCGTTGGCGACAGCGCCTCGAATACGATGGCCGGCAACGTGACCACGCTACCCATCACCCTCGACCAGATGATTTATCATGCCCGCAGCGTCGTTCGTGGCGTCAAGAGGGCTTTGGTGGTCTGCGACATGCCTTTTGGCACCTATCAGGTAGATCCACAGGACGCCGTACGCAACGCCATCCGCATCATGCAGGAGACTGGATGCGATGCCCTGAAGCTCGAAGGTGGAGTGGAGATCATCCCTGCCATCAAACTGATTCTGGAAGCTGGTATTCCCGTTTGCGGGCACCTGGGACTCACCCCCCAGAGTATCAATAAGTTCGGCACCTACGCTGTGCGAGCCAAGGAAGAAAGCGAAGCTGAGAAACTGCGTTCCGACGCCAAGGCTCTCTCGGAGGCTGGCTGCTTCGCCATCGTATTGGAGAAGATTCCAGCCAAACTGGCAGAACAAGTGACCAAGAGCGTGCCGGTTCCTATTATTGGAATTGGCGCAGGTGGCGCTTGCGACGGTCAAGTGCTCGTCGTTCACGACATGTTGGGCATGAATCAGGGATTCTCTCCCAAGTTCCTGCGCCGCTATGCCAACCTCTATGAAGTCATGACCGATGCCATCGGACAATACGTCTCCGACGTGAAGAAATGCGACTTCCCCAATGAGAACGAACAGTACTGAAAGATTTAAAGATTTGAGGATTTAAGGATTTGAAGATTTAAGGATTTAAGGATTTGAAGATTTAAGGATTTAACGATTTGACGATTTGACGATTGAACGATTGAACGATTTAAGGATTTAAGGATTTAAAGATTTAAGGATTTGAGAAAGTTCCTGTTGATAGTATTCTTTTGTCCGCTGCTGGTTTTCGCCCAGTCGGGCTTTGTCCGAAAGACAGACGGTCGGTTCACCATCGACGGTCAGCCTTACTACTACGTAGGCACCAACGCATGGTATCTGCCGCTGTTGGCCAGCACGGGTACAGGCGGTGACACACTTCGATTAAAGCGTGAACTTCAAGTGCTCCAAAAGCTGGGTATCAAGAATATAAGAATTCTTGTTGGAGCCGATGGGCACCCCACTGCCCGCAAGGTACAACCTATCCTTCAACCAGAACCAGGCACCTACGACCCCACCCTGCTCGAAGCGCTCGATCGCCTGTTGGGCGAACTGCGCAAGAGGGAAATGAAGGCGGTTCTCTACCTGAACAATTCCTGGTCATGGAGCGGGGGTTACGCCTCTTACCTTCGCTGGGCCAATGGCGATGCAACGGAACAAGTGGACTCCATGGCCTGGCCCGACTGGTGCCGCCACGCTGCCCAGTTTGCCCTGAACCGCAAGGCGCAGGAACTGTTTCTCAACCACGTCAAGGCCATCGTCTCCCGCACCAACAGCATCACCCACCTACCCTACTCCGCCGACCCCACTATCATGGCTTGGCAGATAGGCAACGAGCCACGTGCTTTCTCGCAGGAGGCCAAGGAGCCTTTTTCCAAATGGATTGCAGAGACGGCAGCACTCATCAAACAGCTGGACCCCAACCATCTGGTCAGCGTCGGCAGTGAAGGCTCCATGGGCTGCGAGCAAGATATCAAGCTCTACACCCAGCTCCACTCCGACCCTAATATCGATTACCTCACCATTCATATTTGGCCGCAGAATTGGAGCTGGCTGAAACGGGGAGAAGTGGCTACTGCCAAGCAAAAAGAACTCATGCGCAAGCAGTTGGATGCCGTCTATCGCCACACGGAGGACTACATCCGCTTGCATACAGCCCTGGCACGTGATTTGCACAAGCCCCTGGTCATCGAGGAATTTGGATATCCACGCGACGGCAACCTCTACTCGCCCCAGAGCACCACACGCGGCCGCGATGCATACTATCAGTTCATCCTCAACCATTTGATTCAGAGCCAACAGCTTTCTGACGTCCTTTGTGGAATCAACTTCTGGGGATGGAACGGAGAGGCACGAACCAATCACATCTGGTGGCAGCCCGGTGATGATTATATGGCAGATCCTGCGCAGGAAGAACAAGGACTTTACGGAGTCTTTGACACGGACCGAACCGTAGGCGTACTCCACAAAGCCATCAAGAAACTGCGCTGAGCATCTCTTTTAGAAATGAAAAATGAAAAATGAAAGAATGAAAAATATATGATAGCTCTGTGCCTCTGTGTTCTAAAACACATCATGTATTTGTGATATTTATTTTTCATTCTTTCATTTTTCATTTACAATAGATGAATCTGCATGACGTGCCGTGTGGCAGCGTCAACCTCTGCGCCAGCCCCCACACGCTGTCCCACCAGCCAGACGATACGTTCACCACTCATGACCACGAGCTGAGACTCCTTCTCAAAGAGCGATAGCTTGCGGTCTGTGAGAATGTCGCTGACAAGACGGGTGCCATCGAAGCCAAAAGGCTGCATCCGGTCACCCTCACGGACGCGGCGCAGCGTCAACGGCAATTCCAACTTTTCGAGGTCAAAAGTGGCTACTCGTGCATCACGAGGGATGACGAAACTGCTGTCCACGGACTTTCGGCGAACCAGCAGGCGCACATTTTCGGCTGAGATGAAGAGGCCCTCCAACGGCAATACTTGTTCGTCAACGGAGGCTGGCGACACCTCCTGCAGGAGCAGGCGTCCGCGATCGCGCAGCAGACGATGAGTCGCACTATTCCAGACACGGCCCGATTCGCCTTCCAGCCCTTCATGTATCTCCTTGATTTGAGTGCTGTTGAAACCGAATGGATGCAGCCATTCATAAAGCAGCGTCCTCGGAGAAGTGGCAGCAGACAAGCGAGCGATATTCAGTTGGCCGTCCGAGTCCATAGCCTCCTTCAAGGCCCCGCGGACAGCGATGTCATACAAGGCCTCAGCCTCTGTCATGCGCTGGATATCCTCCTGAAGGGTCTCGCGCACACGCGGGTTCATTTGTTCCAAGAGCGGCAACACTTCCAGACGGATGAGATTGCGCTGGGCCGCATCGGACTGCAAATTGGTGCTGTCCGTGACCCAAGTCTGACCGCGCTCCGTCAGCCAATCTTCGATATCCTGCCGGCCTAACTGGAGCAGGGGGCGTAACAAGGTGAGGCCGTTCAGCTCGCTGACTGCCTTCATCCCTGTGGTGCCATGGATTCCCGTTCCCCGAACCAGGTTCAGGAGCAACGTTTCAATATTGTCGTCCCGATGGTGAGCGATGCATACAGCCTTGGCGCCACGCTGCCGGCACACTTCGGCAAACCAGTCATAACGCAACTGGCGAGCCGCCATTTCCAGACTGAGAGTGTGGCGCTGGGCAAAGCTGCGAGTGCGGAAATGACGTACAGACAGCGGGACATTGATGTTACGGCACAGCCTCCGGCAGAAAGCCTCATCCGCTTCGCTCTCTACGCCACGGAGTTCAAAATTACAATGCAGGGCTTCCACCCTGAAGCCCAATTCCTGCAAGGCAAGCAGCAGGCAAACGCTGTCGGCGCCTCCAGAGAGACCCACCAGCAGGAGTTCGTCGGAAGCGAGGTCCGACGGAAGGTTCTTACGAATACTTTGTAGCAGATTCATCGTGAAAAGTCGAGTTTTTTAACCTCTATACAATAAAATAACGCGAAAAATGAAAAAAAGTTGTGCGAAATGCTTGTTGAATGAAAAAAAAGTCGTACATTTGCACCTGCAAACAAGAAACTGCAACAATTGGTGCCTTGGATGAGTGGCTTAGTCAGCGGTCTGCAAAACCGTCCACAGCAGTTCGAATCTGCTAGGCACCTCTCAAATTCAAATAGGAGATAAACACCATCCCGTGTTTATCTCCTATTTTTTTACACTTTTTCTAATGGACTCAGAACCTAAGACATTACCTTACCAGCAAGGCTTCCTTCTTTTCTATCTGAGGTTTGAGCGCACCTTCCTCGCGGATTAAATTCCTGCGGGCATTGTCAGATAGCTTGCGGGTTGCAGGCTTCTTTGTGAGTGTCCGCGTGCCGAGAGCCTGCGGGCTGATGCGACGGGTGGCGCGGTGCTTGACCTGACCGCCCTCTGTAATCTCGAAGAGCTCTTCGTATTGTCCGAAGGTTCCTGCTTCCACATAGTAAACGAGGAAGAAGTGGAAAGTCTTGGTCTCCGGGTCGTAGTAGGAAGTCTTCTCGGCGTACCTCGAACTATAATCCTTACCCTCTATGATGTACATCATGCCATAGCTGGCATATTCAAAGTCGGTGGCTTGGTCTTTAACGACACACGCATTGGTCGACTTATCCCAGGTGAAGAGGAAACTCGTTCCATTGAGCCAATTATCAATCTTGAAGGTCACCGTGTCATTCGCGCTTTGGTAAAGTGTGTGACCAGGCTCTGCAGAGAGCTCGCCTTCGTCATTATCGCTGAACAGGCTGTAGTAGTACGTTCCCGTGGCAATGGGACTCCACGATTGCTTGACATATTCCGTGGTTTTCAGTTCGAAGTTCCAGCGTCCCTTGCCGTCATCAGCAATGACAACGATATAATACTGCCCGTTTTCCGTGACTTCCTGTGTGACGGTGGCGCCTTGGATGGGAATCACAGTCCCAGCTCCCTCTTCCAATGCAGAGCAGACGGTGAGGTAGTTCTCGCTGGTGGCAAACGCATAGCGCGCCCACTGCACGTCATTACCCAGTTGGATGGTGTAGCTGATGGAGGCTCCGTCGCTGGTTTCTGTTATTTTTGAAGAGATATAGACAGAATAGTCATCGTAATCTACAGGCTCATCAGGATCATCAGTTTTCTCCGGAATCTCATAGCCAGGCAAGGCAATGGCAAACAGCCCACTGCTATTGCCGTAGAAACTCCAGCTTCCACCACTATAGTTACTCATGGCCGTATAGAAGGCGTATGGCGGGAAGGTAATGACACCATTTGCAAATGTGCCATAATAATTGGACCGGTGCAGGATGCGGAACATGCCATAACCCCAGTCGAAGCCGAGGTCTGCTTCTTCGGGAACCATCACGACATGATAGGGGTCAGAAACGTCGAAGGTGAGGTTGTAGGCGTTACTGGTGTCAAAATCACCGGGATCATTATAGGGATAGGTTTCATACGGGTTGAGCAACCTGATTTTACCCTTGTTGCTTTGTTCTATTTCTACGGAGTAGGTTTCATTGCCAACACCGTAAATAGAAGTAACAAGGTCGTCACGATAGGTTCCCGTGCCCAAAGAAGTCCATTCTTCCACAAATCCAAGTTGCTCCGTACAAGGCGTTTCTCTGCCCGTAAAACGGAGTTGGAAGGTCCAAACACCTTCTGCGTAGGCACCTGTGCCTTCCACATAGACGACGCCTTGGGTGTTGCTGTAGCTTGCCATTTGGCGCGGCACGGTCAAGGTGCCTTCGGCATCACGGTAGAACATCAAATTATGACCTCGTTGGTAAGGAGTGACGAGACGGAATAGCGTTGAATCATCCGCGGCCCGTTCAATGGTTACTTGGGTGCCCGTCAGTTCGGTGTCGTACGTAGAGGTCATCTGCTCCTTCGCCACTTGCCTCCACGAGTGCGTCTGCTCGGCAATCATCTGCTGGTTGAAGCGCAGGTTGACGGCCACAGAGTCTGTGCTGAAGCGGAAGATAAGGCCATCGCGGACTGTGCTACCGACAACGCAGCCATCACCAAAAGTATAGCCTTGAGCAGACTGGTTTATAACATAATTATATGGGAACAAGGCATATTCGTTGAAATTGCTATATGCGTTATTGCATTGCCCTTCTGCATTGATATAGAAATTGTCTCTATAATCTGCAAAGTACAAGGTGCCGATTCCGAGGAAAGCTCCTTCGTAATTGCCATTGTCCGAACTGTAGAAGTCCCCTTCGCCGTTGATGTTCAGGTTCACCACCTTCACCCGGTCTTCTCCGGCCATCAGCTCGCAATCTATCTCACCCACAGTGGTGGCGGTGACGCGAGGTGCGAAGCTGAAGTCATTGTAATAGCCTTCGTAGTTCTCCGGCAGCAGGAGTGGCAGCGCCAGTGCTGGTGAATAAGCATCGTCCGTGAGCAGGCGGAGGTATGCTGTTACCTGTCCGCTCTGGGGAAGGCTATTGCTGCCGAGCAACCGTTTCATCTTCTGGCAGAGGTCACTTGCAGAGAAGTCAGTCTCCTGCTCCTCACCTTCAAGATATAAAGTGGTATATGCGACTGTTTTACCCAGCTCGAACTCGGGTGACAGAGACAGTTCAATGGTTACGGAGCCCGTCAGGCCTTCGGGAGAATAGGCCTTCAGAATGAAACGATAGATGGAGTCCAGCGGCAGGATATCGTGAGTTTCCATATAAGCGGGAGCCGCCAAGCGCAGGTTCTCATTCAGCTGGGGAGTGCCCTTGCAGTTCTCCCAGGGGTTCTCCTTTCCATAGAGTGCCGGGTTCAATTCTGGGGCATTGCTGGGGAACTGCATGTTCATCCAGTAGGGGCGACCGACGGTATTGAGGGCAGCTTCATCGTAGAAATTGGTGCCTGCGTAGTTGCGGGTGACATCGAGGTTCAGGCGTTTCACGTCGAAGAACGTCTGTCCCTCGCCCCACAGCTCAATACGTTTCTGCAGGATGATTTCCTTCAGGATGCCGTCCAAGTCGGTGGCTTTGCAGTTGTAGCTGTCATAGCGGTAGGTACGCATGAAGTCGGTGAGCTGCTCACGAGCCGCGGTGGCGTCGGAATAGGCCGTAGCCTCGGCTCGGATGAAATACATCTCCTCCACACGCATGATTGGGTAGCCGGTGAAATGACCACCGTCTTGCCATGAGGTCATGCCGTTGGCGGGACGGAACTTAACTGCGGTGTAAGGCTCAAAAGAGGCATAAGGGCTAATCAGCGGTGTTTGCTGATAAAGGGGTGAGCCGGAAGGAGCTACAAACCAGAGCTTGCGCGGGTCGGCGTATTTGATGCGCTCATAGAAACTGCGCCCGACCATAGGCGGTACGAGAGAGGCATAACCACCATCATATTCAGCCGATAGCCATGATGCGAAATTGCTTAAATTGTTATCACCGGTTTGCTGCACGCCCCACATCCAGCAGTTGATGTCATTGAAGCCTTTGGTGGTGGAGAGCATCTGTTCGGTGGTCATGGGCCGTGTAGTGGAAATGTTGATGGCGCGGGCGGCGTAGGTGGCGGCCTCACGATAGTCGCCGTTCCACAGTGCCAGACGGGCACGCAGGCCATAGAGTGCGTCCAAGTGCGGCACCTCGTGCGACGACTCTGTGATGAACGGCATCAGTTCCTCGGCGCGGTCCAGGTCACGACGGATGAAGGCCACCACTTCGTCCTTGCTTGCACGGGGAACAAAGCAGGCACTACCCAAGTCCTGCGAGTCCTCGTCCAAGAGGGGAACGGTCAGGCCGTTGACATCGACACCTTTATCTGTCACGCCAGTGGCGCGTTCATTGGGAAGGAACTCATACATCCGAGCAAAGTCCAGATAGAGCATGGCGCGGATGGTCAGTACTTCAGCCAGCACGGCTTTCTCTTCGTTGGTGGCAGCATCGGACGGGATGGCTTGGATGACATCATTACACACGGCGATGGATTCGAGGTAATAATACCATGGAATGTATGTGTTTGCATAAGCAGGGGCGTTCACGGCCTCCAGGATAGAGCTGTACCAGTTGTACCCCGACGAAATGACGGTCATGTCCTCTGTCAGCAAATCGCGTATATGCATGACGCTGCCATAGCCAAAGTCATTATGGCGATCATTATTTAAGACCGCGCGGGCATAATCCATTTCCCACAGTCGTCCTCCCTGCGTGAGGAAGTCCACCGTCTTCAGGCTGGAAGCATCGACCGTATCCACACGGTGCAGCCCCAGTTCATCGTCCCACTCGTTCGTGACGATGGCCACGCGGCCGTCGTCCAGGAAATTGATTCTATGTAAGTCCGTCGTTTCCGTGCTGTCGGTGCGGACGATGCGCATATTGTAAGTCTGTGCGGCAAGACCGCAGCAGAGGGCCAGCGAGGCCAGTAATGAAGTGATACGTTTCATAGTCATGTCCTCCTGTTCGTTATTTGCGGTTGATGTATTTGAAGGCGGTGTTCCCGGCCTTGATGATATAGAGGTCCCGTGGCAGGGCCTTCAGGCCTACCACAGCGCCGGTGGCAGTGGCGCGGGTGGTGAGGCAGAGGCGACCGGCAGCGTTATAGACCCGCACCGTCTCGCCCTCGCGGAGACCGCCCAGACGCAGCTCGTTGCCGTCCAACTGCTGGATTTCGTTGATAGACAGGTTGCGCAAGCCCGTGGCTATATCCTTACCGAAGAGCACACGGCACACCATGGGATGCACCAAGTCATAATCACCATCTTGAAGCGGTTGGTCTTCATCATGTTCATAGACAATGGCCACTCGGGGAAGCGTCCCTTGGTATAAGAAACCATTTTTACCCGTGGTTAGATAGAGGCTTGTCACTTTGTACGTCACCACGTTACCGTTCACGGTGACTGCGGCGCTGGTCTGTCCATCGTCCTGAGCCATGCAAGTCCAACAGGCGAACAGCAACACGACCAACGCAGACAGCCTTCTGAGAAGATGTAAATGTATTTGCATAATTGTTAGATTTAGTTATTAAAGACTTTTCGAGGACAAAAATAGTGATTATTCGTGAATCAAGCAAAAAAAATGAGGAAAAAATAAGTAGAAGGAGGCAAAAGCCGCAAAATCAGCCGCCACCAACGGCAGATGAAGCTACGTGCATCGGCATATCAATCTACGTGGATTGCCTCATGAATCTACGTGGATAAGCTCATGAATCTACGTGGATTGACGTATGAAGCTACGTGTAGAGGCTCATGCACGTAGATTCATGTACTTAATATTATAAGTAGGTGCTCAAAAATAGCGTACACAATATTATTTAGAACACAGAGATACAGAGACTTTAATTCTAAACTATTGGAAAAAAGATAAAATAAAGACTCTGAGTCTCCGTGTCTGTGTGTACTAAAACATGTCATTTAATTGTGATTAGAAATAACGTGATAACGAATGCCGCTAAGTGAAAAATAAAGAATGAAAAATTAAAGAATGTAAGTGAAGCGCACCGCTTTGTCGCGAGACACGGCGATGCGCTGTTTTTGGAGGGGTGTGGATTTTATGCGCTGTAGTTTCTTGGGTGTGGATTTTATGCGCTGTAGTTTAAAAAGGTCGGTCAACGGAAGCTGTCGGTAAGGAGCTTGATTTCCACGGTGGGAGATATGTGTTCGTAGAGGATGTTGTAAACGGCGTCGAGGATGGGCATGTTCACGTGGAGGTGTGCGTTGATTTCCTTCATGCACTTGGTGCCGAAATATCCCTCGGCGATCATCTCCATCTCTATCTGGGCGCTCTTGACGCTGTAGCCCTGCCCTATCATCGTGCCGAAGATGCGGTTGCGAGAGAACTGGCTGTAGCCGGTGACGATGAGGTCGCCCATATAGACACTCTCGAAGATGCTGCGCTGGATGGGATGCACAGTGGCGAGGAAGCGGTTCATCTCCTGCACACAGTTGGCCATGAGCACAGCCTGGAAGTTATCGCCGTACTTCAGTCCCCGACAGATGCCTGCGGCTATGGCATAAACGTTCTTCAGCACGGAAGCATACTCAATGCCTATGACATCACGGGAGGTGGTGGTTTTCACGTAGTCCGATGCCATCAGGTCTGCAAAAGCCTGCGCCTTCTCCTCGTCGGCACACCCCACGGTGAGGTAGGTCAGACGACCCAGCGCCACTTCCTCTGCATGAGAGGGACCGGAGAGCACGGCCAGATTCTCATCGGGCACATTATAGATCTGATGGAAGTATTCGGAACAGACCAGGTTCTCGTCTGGAACAATACCCTTGATAGCGGTAATGTTGAACTTTTCGCGCAGGCGTACCTTTAACTTCTTTAGATGGGGCTTCAGGTAGGGGGAGGGTATCACCCAGATGAGCGTATCGCTGTTCTCGACGACCTCGTTGATGTCCGCAGAGAAGTGAATACGCTCTACGTCGAAGTGTACACCCGTGAGGTAGGCAGGATTGTGGCTGAGACGCTGGAAATCCTCAATGCGGTCCTGCCGACGCATATACCACCAAATGCTGTCGACTTTTTCCAACATCATTTTCGCTATGGCGGTCGCCCAACTGCCTCCGCCCATAATGGCAATAATAGGGGACTTCCCCCCTGCCCTCCCCGAGGAGGAAGGGGTGGATGCACCTGAAAAATATGAGCCAAAACCTATCATAAGTAGGTGTTCAAAATTAGTTTATATGAAATTTTTGCAGAAGGGTGTTTATTCCCCTCCATCTGCCGCCAGTGCCGGGGGAAGCATTTTTTCCAGTTCCTGCACGCTGGGTTTCTCTATCTCCAGCTTGTACTTCTTGATGACTTCGCCGATTTGCTGCTGCACCTTCTGTGCCTTCTGCCCGGCGAGGTCGCTGACGAGGTTGTAGCCGCATTTGTAGAGGATGGGCACGATGCATTCGGGGAATCCGAGAGCCACGAAGGCTTCGGGCTTGTCCTTGGGGATGCGCTTCTCTGGTTTCATCTGCGGGAAGAGCATGATTTCACCGATGGCGAACTTGCCCGTCATGAGCATGGTCAGTCGGTCGATACCAATACCGATACCACTGGTGGGCGGCATACCATATTGCAGGGCACGGAGGAAGTCGTGGTCGATAATCATGGCCTCGTCATCCCCCTTGGCAGCCAAACGCATCTGCTCCTTGAAGCGTTCTTCCTGATCAATGGGGTCATTGAGCTCGGAATAGGCGTTGGCCAGCTCCTTACCGTTGACCATCAACTCAAAGCGTTCCGTCAGGCCAGGCTTCGAGCGATGCATCTTGGTGAGTGGTGACATCTCCACAGGGTAGTCGATGATGAACGTAGGCTGGATGAAGCTGCCCTCGCAGAACTCGCCGAAGAGTTCGTCGATGAGTTTTCCCTTGCCCATCGTATCATCCACCTCCATCCCTTTCTCGCGGCAGAAGGCGCGGATTTCCTCCTCGCTCTTGCCGGTGCAGTCGAAGCCTGTCTTCTCCTGAATGGCTTGCAGGATGGGCAGACGACGGTAGGGAGCTTTGAACGAGATGACCTGACCGTCAATTTCCACTTCGGGCTTGCCGTTGACGGCGGTGCAGATTTCCTCTAACATCTTCTCGGTGAACGACATCATCCAATTGTAGTCCTTGTACGAGACATACAGCTCCATGCAGGTGAACTCGGGGTTGTGGGTCTTGTCCATGCCCTCGTTGCGGAAGTTCTTGCCCATCTCATAGACGCCCTCGAAGCCGCCCACGATGAGGCGTTTCAAATAGAGTTCGGTGGCAATACGCATATACATATCCTGATTCAGGGCATTGAAATGGGTGATGAACGGACGAGCAGAAGCTCCGCCTGCAATCATCTGGAGGATAGGAGTCTCCACCTCCGTATAGCCCGCCTCGTCAAGGATGCGACGCATGGTGCGAACGACGATGGCCCGCTTCTCGAAGGTCTCCTTCACGCCGGCGTTCACCACCAGGTCCACGTAGCGCTGGCGATAGCGCAGCTCGGGGTCGTCGAACGAGTCGTAGACATTACCCTCTGCATCCGTCTTCACGACAGGCAGCGGCTTCAGGCTCTTGGAGAGCAACTTCATCTCCATCACGTGAACACTGATTTCACCCGTCTTGGTGCGGAACACATATCCCTTCACTCCGATGAAATCACCGAGGTCGAGGAGCTTCTTGAAGACCACATTGTAGAGGTCTTTATTCTCACCTGGGCAAATGGCATCACGCTGAACATATATCTGAATACGACCCTTGGAGTCCTGCAGCTTTGCAAAACCAGCCTTACCCATGATGCTCTTGCTCATGATGCGTCCGGCGATACTCACGACGGGGCTGTTCTCGGCTGTTGCCGTCTCGCGCACCTCATTTCCTTCCTCATCTTTTCCGATAACGGGAAGGTCCACGAAGTCACGGACGATATCAGTGCTCCATGCGGTGACGGGGAACTCTGCTGCGGGGTAAGGCTCGATGCCCATGGAGCGCAGTGCCTCCATATTCTGACGGCGAACAATCTCCTGTTCGCTTAGTTCAAGTACTTTCAAGTCCATACGATATTGCTTTTCGTTCGTTATGCTATTTTACTTTGGACAACAGATGTCCTTTTTCGGGGGCAAAGGTAGCAAAAATAAATGAAAGAAACGGCATTTGAAACCGAAAAACACACTTTTCTTCAATTTTGTTTGGTCAATAGCAAGAATCTGATTACTTTTACGCCGTAAAAACACCAAAAATTTATTATTACAAACCTCTTTAAACCTATTTTGTTATGAAAAAGTATCTTGCAGAAATGGTGGGCACAATGGTGCTCGTACTCATGGGCTGTGGCACAGCCGTCAGTCTCAATTGTGGTGTTGACCCGGCTTCGGTCATCGGAACAGCTATCGCCTTCGGCCTTGCCGTGGTTGCCATGGCTTATACCATCGGCGGCATCAGCGGTTGCCACATCAACCCCGCTATCACTCTCGGCTGCCTGCTGACAAAACGCATTTCAGGCAAAGACGCAGTGATGTACATGATTTTCCAGGTCATCGGTGCATTCATCGGCTCGGCTCTCCTGTATGCCCTCGTCGCCACCGCACCCGGTCTGGCAGAAGGCACCACCACAGGAGCTAACGCCTGCGCTGCCGGCACGACCAATGGCCTTATCGTGGAGATTGTCCTGACCTGCATCTTCGTGCTTGTGGTTCTGGGTACTACCGATTCCAAGAAGGGGGCAGGTAACTTCGCAGGCCTCGCTATCGGCTTGAGCCTCATTCTCATCCATCTCGTAGGTATCCATTATACCGGCACCAGCGTGAACCCAGCCCGCAGCATTGCTCCCGCTGTGTTCCAAGGTGGTCAGGCTCTCAGTGAACTTTGGGTATTCATCGTAGGCCCATTCATCGGCGCTGCCCTGGCTGCTGGTATCTGGTGCTGCATCGGCTGTGACTGCGACAAGTGCGAGAAGTAAAAAAGTGCTGGAAGTGATTAACAGAACACTCATGAAACAAGATCTGATTCAAAAATCCTACGAGATTGCCAAAGAACGTTATGCCGCTATCGGCGTGGACACCGACAAAGCCATTGCGCTGCTGGAGCAAACACCCATCAGCCTCCACTGCTGGCAAGCCGACGATGTCGTAGGCTTCGAGCGAAACGAAGCACTCAGCGGCGGTATTCAGACCACCGGTAACTACCCTGGCAGGGCACGTAATATCGAAGAAGTGCGTGCCGACGTGAGCTTTGCCAAAAGCCTGTTGGCAGGCAACCACCGCCTGAACCTCCATGAAATCTACGGAGACTTCGGCGGGCAGTTCGTTGACCGCGACCAAGTGGAAATCAAGCACTTCGAGAGCTGGATGCAGTGGGCAAAGGAACAGGGGCTGAAGCTGGACTTCAACAGCACCAGCTTCTCGCACCCCAAGAGCGGCGAACTCACCCTCAGCAATCCCGACCCAGCCATCCGCGAGTTCTGGATTGAACACACCAAGCGCTGCCGCCGCATTGCCGATGCGATGGGTAAGGCTCAGGGCGACCCCGCCATCATGAACATCTGGGTACACGACGGAAGCAAGGACATGACTGTGGAACGCAAGCGCTATCGCGAGATCTTCGCCGAGAGCCTCGATGAAATCCTGAAGGAAGACCTGCCTGGAATGAAGACTTGTCTGGAAGCCAAGCTCTTCGGCATCGGACTCGAATCGTACACCGTTGGTTCCCATGACTTTGTGGCAGGATATTGCGCCACCCGCAAGCTGATGTACACACTCGACACGGGTCACTACGAACAGACAGAGAATGTCAGTGATATGGTAGCCTCTCTACTGCTCTTCGTGCCGGAACTGATGCTGCATGTCTCGCGACCCATCCGCTGGGACAGCGACCACGTGACTATCATGAACGACCAAACGCTGGACCTCTTCAAGGAAATCATCCGTGCCGACGCCCTCAACCGGGCTCACATTGGGCTCGATTACTTCGACGCCAGTATCAATCGCATTGGTGCATATATAATAGGAACGCGCGCAACCCAGAAGTGCCTGCTCCAAGCCCTGCTCGAGCCGCTGGCACTCCTACGCCAGTACGAGGATCGCGGTCAGCACTTCGAGCGCCTTGCCCTTCTGGAAGAAGCCAAGTCACTCCCCTTCGGTGCCGTCTTCGACTACTTCAACCTCAAGAACAACGTGCCCATCGGCGAAGAATTCATCCCCGCCATTCAGGAGTATGAGAAGAATGTGACATCAAAGCGATAAAAGACCCACCCCCCGCCCTCCCTGTGAGGGAGGGAGTGGTCACCTTTGAAAAAAATCCTCAACAACACCATAATGAATAATCAAACATCCTCTCAAATACATTCCACTCCCTCCCCTACGGGGAGGGTGAGGGGTGGGTCGTTGAAATCTACCATTGCAGTGTCCCTGACCAATTATCTGGATGCAGGAGCTATAGTGGCAGGAGCCAGCGGTATTACCTTGTGGCAGAACTATCTTGGATTGAGCGAGATGCATCTGGGATGGCTCAATGCCATCAGTGCCAACGCCTTGGGAGCCGCTATCGGAGCCATCATCGGTGGCTTCTTGGCCGACAAGTTCGGGCGCAAGTTCATCTTCACATACAACTTGTTGGTGTATATGACTGGCGTACTTATCGTTATGCTCTCCGTGAACTTTCCCATGTTGCTTGCGGGATTTCTCGTGACAGGTATCAGCGTGGGTATCGGTGTACCAGCCTCATGGACCTATATATCCGAGAGCTCCGAAGTAGGCAACCGCGGTCGTAACATCTGTATTTCACAGATGTCGTGGGGCGTCGGTCCCATGATGATTCTGCTGCTGGGTATGTTCTTTGCCCCTGGCGGTTACCTGTTCGGCTGGGTGGAAGCGATAGGACATGCCATCGGTGGTGCCGACCTCGAGGGCGACGCGCTTATGGTGTTCTCATCGCGTGTGGTGTTCTTTTCTCTCTTTGTGGTGGCCTTCATAGCTTGGTTGCTACAGCGTAATTTGGAGGAGAGTAAGGAGTTTAAAACCGAGGAGAAATCCGCAAAGTCCTCCATTGCCAATAACATCCGAGCCCTGTTTACCAGTAAGATAGCCGTCCGCACGGCCACTTATCTCGCTGCGATCTATCTCACCTGGAACCTCGTGGCCTCCGTGATGGGCTTCTTCCTGCCCCATATCTATGAGACCGCTGGCGGCGTGACCAACGAGCAAGCCAACTGGCTGAGTTGCGTGCTGTGGTTCTGCACGGTAGCAACCACGGCTGTCCTGTCGCAGTTCATAGACCGCACAAGCCATAAGTTCATTTATGTCCTCGGCCTCCTCGTGGCCATTGCGCCGTGGGTGATGGTGGTCACGACAGGTATCGGCAGCACGGCTTCCCTCTGGGCATTCGCCATTCTTTGGGGTATCGAGGGCGGACTCTCCGTACAGATTTTCTACGCCCTGTGGGGCAGCGAACTGTTCCCCGCCAAGTTCCGTGCCGGTGCCCAAGGTCTGATGTTCTTCATTGTCCGCGGCCTCTCTGCCGTTTGGGGTCTCGTCTTCACCTACATCTATGGCGAAAACGGCGAGGGCTTCACCTTGGCCGCCTACTGCATGATTGCTCTCCTCGTGCTCTCCCTCATCATCGGCATCGCAGGTTGCCCGGAAACCCGTGGCAAGTCTTTGGCACAAATAACCCGTGAACGCTACGGCGAAGAGATATAATGGATAAGCCCACCTACTGGAAAGAGACCGCACCTAGGACGACTGGTGGAAACAACAAAATTAACTCATAACAACGATACATTATGCAAAGCATTCTTGACAACCGTGCAGCCCTCGCAGCCGCAGTCAACCAAGTGGCCGAGGTTGCCGGTTACCTATGGCAGAAGGGATGGGCCGAGCGCAACGGCGGCAACATCACAGTAAACATCACGGAGCATATCGACGACGAGATTCGTCAGATGCCCGCTATCTCGCCCGTGTACCAGATTGGCACTACCCTGCCCCATCTGAAGGGCTGCTATTTCTACTGCAAGGGCACGAATATGCGAATGCGTGACCTGGCCCGCTGGCCGATGGACAACGGAAGTGTCATCCGCATACTGGATGACTGTGCCTCTTATGTCATCATCGCAGACAAACCCGTGAAGCCCACGAGCGAGCTGCCCTCGCATCTGGCCGTACACAACTACTTGCTGGCCAAAGGTTCACCCTATCGTGCAAGTGTACACACCCACCCAATTGAACTAGTGGCACTGACCCACAACAAGAAATGGATGGAGAAGGACGTTGCCACGAAGATGCTGTGGTCCATGATTCCGGAGACCAAAGCGTTCTGTCCGCGTGGTTTGGGTATGGTGCCTTATATGCTACCCTCCAGTGTGGAACTGGCCGATGCCACCATCGAGGCTATTGACGATGACTACGACGTGGTCATGTGGGAGAAGCACGGTGTCTTCGCTGTAGATGTGGACGTTATGGCTGCCTTCGACCAGATTGATGTGCTCAACAAGTCGGCTCTCATCTATATCGCCGCCAAGAACATGGGATTTGAACCAGACGGCATGACAAACGAGCAGATGCAGGAGCTCTCCGACGTCTTTGGACTGCCTAAGTAATCGTCCTCAAACCTAATTATTATTGGAATATATGAAGCCTCTCTACTCTATTCTTACTGCCATCCTGCTGACAGGCTTATTGTGCGGCCAAGGCTTTGCACAAAACAAGACTGGAAAGGTGTACGTCGGATATGCAAAATACGAAGACCAAATTTGGGAATACGACGGACTTTCGCTGGACCGCAACGCCACCGTGGGTTGCGCCATCCTGCTCACTCGAGACATGCTGGAGCCTTACATCGGAGGTACTATCACAGGAATGCGTGTGGGATGGGACACCTCCCAGCGGACGGGCTCCTACACGGGTTTCGTTCGTCGAACCTTCAACGGCGAAGACCTCACCTCCAGTCGCGCAACGACCGTGAAATACGACTACAGCGCCTCGGCTCCAGGATGGAACAATCTGACCCTGACACAATGGGAGATACCAGAAGACGTGGACCAGCTGGTGGTGGGCTTCACCACGAAACTGACAAAAGGCGTTTGCTCCATTCCAATTCTCAGTCCCAAGAACACGAAGAACAGCTGCTACCTCTGGGTAGACGGGGAAAACGACATCATGGGCAATCCCGTCTGGTCTGATATGAAAGACAGGGGCATCCTGCCAATCTTGCTCATAATAAAAGACTCCAAGGGTGAGTTCAACTTCCTGCCCGTCATCACGTCCTGTACGGGAAACAGCATTGTACAGACAGAAAACGCATCAGATTGCCTCCTGCGTATCAAGAATTTAGGCTCGCAGGCCATCAAATCGGTGGAAGTGACATCCACCCAAGGGGAACAGACCTACAGCAAGAAAGTGACGCTCTCCAAGGCCATCGGCCCCAGCTGCTCCAGCAGCAGTATTCTCATGCCCCTCTACTGCTTCCACTCGGGAGACGTGGAGCTGAGCATCACGAAAGTGAATGACAACCCTGTCAATACGCCCACCAAGCAGACGCTGAATGTTCTTGGAGTATCCAAGGACGTAGCCAGCCGCTACCTGCGACGCCCGCTGGTGGAATACTACGAGTCCGAGAACAACTACATGTCACCCCGCTATTACGATGAAATCGTACAGCCCAGCCTCCGCTCGAAGTTAGGCAAAATGACTTTTGTCTGTCAGCATCTCGACGACCAGTTCATGACCGGCGACGATGACGCCACCCACCTCGCCCTGCAGCTCTGCAACAACGACTCGGCTTCTGTCAGTATTCCAGCTATGACTATAGATCGCGCCACCTGTACGGGAAATATCAGCTTCCAGCAGAACGCCAATATCTACTCAATGTTCAGCGTGCTCTACGAACCCTACGCCTCTCAAGCCTACAACGCAGCCTTGGAAGCACCCACCTTCGTCGAAATCAACACCTCCGGCAAGCTCGGCGAAGACTTGGAGACCACGGACGTTGAGGTGAGTGGAGAGATTGCAGAGGGTGTCCTTCCCGACGGAGAACATCTGAAAGTGACCGTCTATCTCATGGAACACGATGTGTTCAGCGACAGCCAACTCTTCTGGACAGACAAGGAGAAGGTGGAGAGCGAAGGTGAATATACCCACGCAAACGTCATTCGCGAAATCCTCTCGGACAGAGACGGCGATGAGCTCCCCGCCTCTGGCGACTTCCAGAAGACCTACCAGACAACTATCGCACCCGAATGGACAAAGGAAAATCTCTATCTGGTGGCATTCGCACACCGTAACGGAGAGAAAGGGGGCCTGTACATGCAAGTCCTCAACAGCGCTGAAGGAGAACTGGAAATGCCCGTGGGCATCCACAATACCGCAGACAAGCATCCCGCAACCCAAACCGATTTCCACGACCTCACGGGACGACGTGTCCAGTCCCCCAGACACGGTATTTATATCCTGAACGGCAAAAAAATCCTGAAATGAAATCCCTGCTCCACCACACCTTATTTATATTAGCGTTCCTCTGTACCCCGAAGCTCTGCGCCCAGGTGCCCTATAGTTATGCACCAGCCGACGCCCTGGTCGAAGAGCTCACAGCATTAGGAGGCAGCAAGAGTCAGTTCGTACAGGGTATGGTGCTTTTCGATCCGGCAGCCGACCCTGCCTTGTCCCGTCTGCAGGGAAAACATATTCTTGGGGTTCGCTGCTATTTGCGGGCTGACTACAAGCAGGCACGACAGAAACGCTCTGGTATCCTGGCCGCCACAGGGACACCCGGTAACCTTGTCCAGACCACCTACGCAGACCTCACCGAAGGATGGAATGAGGTGCTCTTTGAAGAACCGCTGACCATCGGACAGGAGAAAATCTTCCTCGGCGTTCAGGTCTATGAGACCCTGGGAACACCCTACCCCCTCGTGGCCTACGCCCCTGCCACCGTGCCTCACTCCTGCTATGTAAACCAAGGGAAGAAGTCGTGGGAGGAATATACCGACCGCGGCACGTTGCTCATCGGTGCAATTCTGGAAGAAGAGGCTGCTGCAGCCCTCGAACAGACGGCCTACGCACAGAACACCACTCATCCACAGACCGTGGCTCCCAATGCAGACTTCCAGGGAGGGCTGTACGTTCACAACTTCTCGACAACACCTATCCGCGAGATTCGGATTAGCATGCAAGGAGCTGGAGCCAATGAACCCACCTACCGCGATATCACCCTGCCCCAGCCCATTGAAGCCTACGGGAGCACCGTCATCACCACCCAGTTGCATTCCGGAACAGACGAAGGAACACAGGTGAGCTGGACTGCTACCGTCGTGGAAATCAATGGCACACAGGCTCAACCCGGGCGACCGGGCACCACACCGCTCTTCGTCACCATCGACAACTTCATCCGCACTCCCCTGGTGGAAGAATTCACCAGCCAGCGCTGTATCAACTGCCCACAGATGGCATACTTCTTGGAGAAAGCGCTGGATGAGCACGAGGGTGAAGTTGTCTACGTCTCGCATCACAGTGGCTTCGTGAAGGATGCCTTCACGAATCCGGCAGACGAGGCCGTTGTCTACGTTTTCGGAGGATACGAAAATGAATACAACCCGGCTATTATGTATAACCGAACCGTCTTCGAGGGCGAGAACACCATTGTTCAGGGTATTCGGGACATGTCGCCCACGCCCTACCTCGAAGCACTGGCGATGGCGGCGGAAATGCCTGCCAAGGCCGAGGTGAACATTCAGGTAACGGAGCAGCATGTACAGCTTTCTGGCCGCGTGGCGCGTGACCTCGCCACCACACAACTCTACGTATCGTGCTATTTGGTCGAAGACGGAATAACGACTCAAGCATATCCCCAGCTGGGGATGGATGATGACGATGCCCCGGCTGACTTGAAGGACGTTTTCCGCCACAACGGAGTCATCTTGCACCATTTCAATAGCGAAGCCATTGGCGACCAGCTGGAGATACAAGCTGATGGACGTTTCTCATGCTCCTACCCGATGACAGAGAAGGAAGGATTCGGAGGCACGGGCCGACGCATCGTCGCATTCATCCACAAAGTTAATAAGAACGACCTGCGTGACAACGAAGTCCTGAATGCCGCACAGACCACGCTCATCTCCACTCATATCGGTTCGATTAGCGACAGACAAAGGGACAAACAAAGCAGTTCCATCACTTTCGACCTCACAGGACGCCCCATCCACATTTATAAGCCGGGGTTTTATATCCGAGGAGGCCAAAAGATAGTGGTGCGATGAGCCCAAACGTTAAAAAAAGAAAAAGAACGATGCGTCAGGAAACTTTATTCCTGAAACAATGAACAGCCAATACAAAAAACATCTATCTTTGCCCCAAAGAAAGTTCTATTCATTATGCCAGAACAAAAGAAACATAACCTCTACATCATAGCAGGATGCAATGGTGCCGGCAAGACGACCGCCTCCTTCACCGTCTTGCCGGAAATGCTGGACTGCCGTGAGTTCGTCAATGCCGATGAAATCGCCAAAGGTCTGTCGCCCTTCAATCCTGAGGGTGTGGCTATTCAAGCAGGACGACTAATGATAGACCGCATCCTCCATTTGCTGAAGGAGGGCGACACCTTCGCCTTTGAAACGACGCTGGCCACACGCTCTTATGTAAAGCTCATACAGCAAGCCCAGAAGCGAGGCTACTTCATAACCCTGCTGTTCTTCGCCCTCGCCACACCCGAACAAGCCGTGGCACGAGTAGCCAAGCGCGTGAGCCAAGGAGGACACAACATCCCCGAGGAAGTCATCTTCCGGCGCTTCACAGCTGGACTCCAAAACCTCTTCCAGCTCTACATTCCAGTTGTTGATTACTGGACACTATATGACAACTCCACGGTACCTTCCAGCAAGATTGCCTGCGGATGGAAAGACCAGCGGATAAACGTTGTCGATGAAGAGAGATATGCAACCTTGTTGGAAACCTATAAAGCCCCTGAGAACAATGAGTGACAGAGAAATCTTTGAAATGCAGAAAAAAATCGACAAGGGCATTTTTCTGGCTCAGCAACGCATGTTGGAACGTTCCCGTTTGTTCCAATCCACTGTTGTCGTCTCGCGCGGAGGACAGGTGGTGGAAGTACAGCCCGAAGAACTAATGCGTAAGCGCTAATCCCAAATCGGTCATTAGGCCGACAAATATATAAATTGGTTCTTTTTGCGGTCTATTGATGTCATCTTAGCATTTCTTTCGGCATCTTGTCCACATTGCCATCTCGCCGTAGCCCGCTACGCCTTCGATAACAATATGGCCAATCTGTTCGAAACAAATACCAATCTGACATCAATCCTAATGACCGATTAGGGATAATCGATGTATCACCTTCCGCCCATCCAACTTCTTTATCTTCCTCATGAACCCTTGCGCATTAGGGTATGAACCCTTCTGCTTTGCATCATGCACCCGTATGCATCCCTATTTATGACCGCATTGCTATAGCAAATAAGAACGCTCCTCGACAGACAAGTTCTGCCGGGGAGCGTTCTTATTTGCTAAGGTGATAGAAGCTACCTTATTCTATCGAGCCTCCGCCGAGTGCCTGATACAGGTCGATGGTGGCCTGCACGGTGGCAAACTGGTTGCTGATGAGTCCCAGTTGAGCAGAGAGCAGACCTGTTTGTGCGGTGAGGACATTCAGGTAGTTCACACTGCGACTGACGTTGTCCTTGTAGAGAGCTTCGGTGGCTTGCACGGCATCGCCAAGTGCCTTCACCTGCGCTTTGATAAGTTCGTCCTTGCCAGTGGTCTTCTGTAAGGTAGCGAGGGCGGTGTTCACCTCATTGCCAGCAGCAACGAGGCTCTGTTGGAATGCCAATTTGGCTTCTTCTTGCTGCAGCTCTGCCACCTTCTTCTGGGCACGCAGACGTCCATTGGCAAAGAGAGGCTGGGTCAGCTGTCCAAGGGCGTTCCAGATGAACTTTCCGGGATTGATAACTGTGCTGCCTGCACTATTTGTGAATCCCAGCGTTCCGCTGATGGTTAGCGAGGGATAAAAGGCAGCCTTGGCAGTATTCACAGCGTAGAAGGCGCTGGCCAGCTTGAGCTCTGCTTGACGCACGTCGGGACGATTCTGCAGCAGTGAGATGGGAAGACCCGTCTGCACGGCTGGTGCCTGGAAACTCTCGAGGGAGGTGCGTTGGATGTGGTGCGGAGCCTCGCCGAGAATCGTGCAGAGGGCGTTCTCTGCCTGTGTAATAGCCTCCTGGAGATCAAGCACGCTGGCTGATACATTGAGGTAGTTGGCCTCAGACTGCGCCACGGCAGCCTTGTTGGAACGGCCAGCCTCCATCAGCTTCTTGTTGAGTTCTACGCTCTGCTTCCAGTTGGCAGTAGTCTGCTCACTGACGGCCAGTTCGGCATCGAGCATACAGAGTGTGTAGTAGAGGTTTGCCACATTGGCAACGAGGGACTGCTGAACAGCCATGCGTACCGTCTGCGTCTGTTCCACAGCTACTTCTGCGGACTTCTTGGCATTGCGAAGCTGTCCAAAACTACCAATCTGCCACGAAGCGGTAATGGGCAGCGAGTAGGTCTTGTTGGGGGCTGACCAGTCCCAGCTGGAGAGCTGACCCTGCGGAGTGAAGACAAGGCTGGGGATATAGGCCAGCTTGGAGCATTTCAGGTAAGCCTGCGCCTCCTGAATCTGCAAGTCCACCTGCCGCATACTGGTGTTCTGCGTAAGGGCTTGCTGGATGAGTGCCTGCAGCGTGGGGTCGGTGAAGAACTGACGCCAGTGCATGGCACCTGTGCTCTGCTCGCCGCTTCCCGTCTGTGCGCTGCCGTAAAGACCGTCGGTCTGCAAGTCTGCGGGACGCTCGTAGGACTTATAGATGCCGCAGGAGGTGAAGAGCAGGCTGGTCAGGAGAAGGAGACCCATCCCCCTGAGGAGAACCGCACCCCTGCCCTTCCCTGAGAGAGAAGGGAGTATATACCTATGAAGGTTGTTGTTGATAGTATTCATCTATTTATTATTATAATAATGTATAGGACTTCAAATCTTGAAAGTAACCACCCCCTCCCTCACAGGGAGGGTGAGGGGTGGGTCTTTTATTCTGTTTCGTGTTCGGCTTCGGCCTTCTCTTCTGCGCTGCGGAGCTTCTCACGGAGGAACTGCTGGTCGGCCTCGACCTTCATAGCGGGACGGATTTTCTCCTGCAGGTACTCGAAGAAGATGAAGAAGACGGGGACGGTAAAGAGGATGGCGAAGGTGCCTACAATCATACCGCCGACGACACCGATACCGATGGTGCGGTCGCCGTTGGCTCCAGCTCCGGAGGCGAAGATGAGTGGCAACATACCGAGCACACAAGTGAGCACAGTCATCAGGATAGGACGCAGACGTGCCTCGGCAGCTGCATAGGCAGCCTCGACAATACCCATTCCCTTGCGGCGGCGCTCGAGTGCGAACTCGGTGATGAGGATGGCAGTCTTGGCCAGAAGGCCGATGAGCATGATGACACCAGTCTGGAGGTAAATGTTGTTCTCAACCTGACCGATGACATACATGTCTGCGCCGGTGAAGAGCCGGCCGAGTCCGACGCTAACCTGGTTCCAAAGCCATGCGAGTCCGAAGGAGCCCATGAGACCTGCGGGCACGGAGAGAATGACAGCAAAGGGAACGAGGAAGGACTCGTAGAGACACGAGAGGATGAGGAAGATGAGGATGACGCAGATGGCGTAGATGAGGATGGTCTGATTGGAGCCCATTTGCTCATACTCCTCGCGGGAGATGCTGCCGTATTCGTAGGTGATATGGTCGGGCAGGGTCTGCGTGCGTACCTCGTCGATGATGCGCATGGCATCCGAAGTGGTGTAGCCCTGTGCAGGCTGTACCATACAGGTGATCTCGGAGAAGAGGTTGAAATGCTTATCGATTTCAGGTCCGAGGATGGGTGTCAGCTTGGCGAACTGGGAGATGGGAGCCATGCCCTTGGAGCTGCGTACGTACATGTTAGAGAGGTCGGACTCAGAGGTGCGGTACTTGGGGTCGGTCTGCATCATGACGCGATAAACCTTACCGAACTGGTTGAAGTTCGAGACGTAGCTGCCTCCGAGGTATCCGCTCATGGCAGAGAGGACCTGCGAGGGCGAAATGCCGGCGAGCTTGCACTGGGCAGCATCGACCTCGACCTGATACTGGGGGAAGTTGCGGGCGTATGAGGTCATGGCCATCTGGATCTCGGGATGTTCGTTCAGAGCGGCCAGGAATTGCTGTGTCTGCTCGAGGAAGACACCCTTGTCGCCGTCCGAACGGTCCTGAAGGTGCAGGTCGACATTAGATCCGAGTCCGTAGCCAGGAATCATACCGGGTTCGAAGCAGAATATCTGTGCCTCGGGTATTTCCTTCATGAACTGGCCCATGAGCATGAGTTTCTTGATGCTGGAGCTGTGCTGGAGTCCTTTGCGCTCGTCCCAGTGCTTCAGTCGGAGGATGACCATACCGTTGGCGGCACCCTGTCCACCCATCATGCCGTAGCCGGCTGTACGGGAGTAGGTCTGGATGTCTTCGTCGTTCTTGATGATTTCCTGCACGCGGTCGAGCACGCTCTCGGTGTAGGCGAGGTTGCTTCCCGGCGGACAGGTGACGTCGACCATAAGCACCCCCTGGTCCTCCTGAGGCACGAGGCCCTTAGGCAGGGAAGTCATGAAGAAGACGAGCAGCACCACAGCGATAGCGAGGCTCAACGGTGCCACCCAGCGGTGGTTGATGACTCCGCGCAGGTCGCGGTTGTAGCGGCGAGCCGTGCTTCCATAGACCTTATTGTAGCCCTTGCGCGTGCCTTTGTTCAGCGCGAGGAAGAAGCGGCTGACGGGATTCTTGGCCACGCGGTCACTCTTGGCAGGACGCATGAGCATAGCACACAGAGCCGGGCATACCACGAGGGCTGAGACACAGGAGATACCCACGGCCACAGCCAGGGTGACACCAAACTGGGTGTAGAACATACCAGAGGTGCCGGGCATCATCGTGACAGGGATGAACACGGCCATGAAGACGAAAGTACAGGAGAGCACGGCCATGGTCACGTCGGCCATAGCGTCCTTGGTGGCCTGATAGGCCGAGGTGTAGCCCGCATCAAACTTCGCCTGCACGGCCTCGACGACCACGATGGCATCATCGACCACCGTACCGATAGCCAGCACGAGGGCAAAGAGCGTCAGCAGGTTCAGCGTGAAGCCGGCAGCCTGCAGGGCGGCAAATGTGCCCACGAGGGAGATGATGATAGAGATAGACGGGATGAGCGTAGCGCGGAAATCCTGGAGGAAGAAGTATACCACGAGGATGACGAGGAGGATGGCGATGACAAGCGTTTCCTCCACATTTGCGATGGACTCCAGGAGGAAGTCGTTGGAGGACATCATCTGTTCGAAGTGAAGTCCCTTGGGCAGGGTCTTCTCCATCTCGCGCAAGGCTCCTGTGAAGCGGTCGTTGGTCTCCTTGGCGTTGGCTCCAGAGAGCTGGAAGGCAAGGAAGGTGACGGAGGGCTTACCCTTGAGTTTACCGCTGAAGCCATAGTCCACCTGCCCCATTTCGAGGTCTGCGACGTCCTTCAGGCGGAGCAGGGAACCGTCGGGTTTAGCCATGATGACGATGTTCTCGAATTCCGAGACTTCCTTCAGGCGGCCGGTGTAGCGGAGGGTGTACTGATAGACGTTGTCCACATGGTCGCCGTGTCCGCCTTCCATGGGTTTCTCGCCCAGTTTACCTACGGCTGCCTCGAGGTTCTGCTCGGCCAGGCAGCCGGTGATGTCGGAGGGCACGAGGCCGTACTGGGCCATCACTTCGGGCTTGAGCCATACGCGGAGCGAATAGTTGGCGGCCAGCGCAAAGACCTCACCCACCCCTTTAATACGCTTGAGCTGCGGGGTGATGTTGATGGCCATGTAGTTGCCCATGAAGTTGGCGTCGTACTCAGGCACATCGCTGACCATAGCGTCGATTTGCAGCATGGAGGTCTGGCGCTTGAAGGTGGTGACACCAATCATGGTGACCTCCTGTGGCAGCAGACCCTGAGCCATGCTGACGCGGTTCTGGGTGTTCACGGCAGCCATGTCGGGGTTAGTACCCTGCTTGAAGAAGACCGTGATGGTTGCGGTACCGGAGTTGCTGGAACTGGAGGTCATGTAGGTCATGTTCTCCACGCCGTTAATACTTTCTTCCAGCGGTTGGATGACGGCCTTGGTGACCGTCTCTGCCGAAGCGCCCGGATAGGTAGCGTTGACAACGACCGTTGGAGGTGCAATGTCAGGGAACTGCTCTACGGGCAGGTTGAAATAGCTGATGGCGCCGAGCAGGACAATGACGATGGCTATGGACATGGCCATCACCGGGCGCTTGATGAATATATTTCCTTTCATATCGATATTTAATGATTTAATGATTTAATATTTTAAGATTTAGGCAGAACAAGACAATCCTTTAATCCTAAAACCTTTAAATCCTTAATCGGTTATTTCACCAGTGCGCCTTCCTTCACCATCCCAGCTCCGTCGGCAATAATCTCGTCGCCAACCTTCAAACCGGAGAGAACAATGAATTCCTTGCCAGTACTGTATGGAGCAACCCTGATATTGGTTCCTACGGCAGTGCGCTTTCCGTCAACGACTTCGACCTTGAAGACCTGATGGACCGTCTGAAGCTGCTTCACTGCGGCTGCAGGGACGATAAGCTGCTGCTTATACTCAACAGGAATGACGATATTACCCGTACTGCCAGAGTGAAGTAGTCCGCTGGGGTTGTTGAACACAGCACGAAGCGAGACGCTGCCGGTGGACTGATCCACGACACCGCTGGCGGTCTCGATGACACCACTTTCCTCGTACTCAGAGCCATCCACGAGCTGCAGGCGCACGGGAGGCATCGCCTTCACGGCAGCTTCAGCGGAGCCTGCCTCACGAATCTTGCTGAGCAGCTGGGCTTCGGTCATCGAGAAGTAAACATACATCTGATGGTTGTCGGAGACGGTGGTCAGTGGTGTAGGGATGGATGGTCCCACGAGTGCACCTACACGATAGGGCAATGTGCCTACTACGCCGTCAGCCGGACTCTTGACAACCGTGTAGCTGAGGGAGTTTGCGGCATTGGTCACAGCTGCGTTGGCCTGAGCCACAGCAGCCTTGGCCTGCATCAGGGAATTGTTGGCTGTCTGGAGGTCAAAGTCACTGACGACCTGCTGGGCGTGTAGGTTCTTGGTGCTCTCGTAACTGAGCTGAGCGGTAGCCTCTGCTGCACGTGCAGCTTCGAGGTTAGCCTTGGCAGTATTCAGGGCTGCCTGATAGGGCACTTGGTCGATGATGAAGAGGGTCTGCCCCTTGCGGACACGCTGGCCTTCGGTGACACAGAGCTGCTGCAACGTACCTGTGACCTGGGGCAGGACTTGAATATCCTGACGGCCACGGATGGTGGCACTGTACTTGGTGTCGATGGTGCGGTCCTCAGCCTTCACCTTGACGGTTTTGTACTCGACGGGAGCGTTTTGCTGTCCCTGTCCACCTTGCTGTTTTCCGCAGGATACCAACAAAGTGGTTCCAAGGACTGCAACTGCGAGTGCGATGGATTTCATGCTTCTTTTCATGTTGTCTTTTTACCTTAAATGGATTGTTGTTTTTGTGTGTTATTTTTACGTTTTCTCTTGTCTGATTCGTGCTGTTTTATTTGACATTCCACAACTGAAAGCCGTCTCTGAAAGAGACTGCTTCCCCAAATCGGGCGCAAAGGTACAAAGAATTATTGAAATAGCGTTCTTTTCATTCTCCGAAGAGGCAAAAAAATTGTGCAAAACTTCCGTTCTGCACAACTTTTTAACACGTTTTATAGGTTTTACAGCAGTTTTACGCTGTCCAATTCGTCGGTTTTTAGCGCACAAGTACTTTCTGTCTATTGACGATATAGAGCCCTCGACGCACAGGAATGCAGCAGTTGCTGTCTATCCATTCATTGAAGAAAACCTTACCACTGAGGTCACAGACCGTGATGTGCTGCGGTTGGGCAACTGCGATATGGATGCATCCGAGACCGCCCGTTGCCTGCAGGGTCATCTCAGCACTGACGAAATGCTCGCTAACGCCCGTCGGGTCAATCACATTTCCCTCTTCACTAATGATGGGTTTCTGCAGCAGGACGAACTTACCGATTGCCACACATTTCTTGTCACTCATATTGGCGATGACACCAAGACTGACCTTCGTAGGTTCATCGAGGAAGAAGGAGATGGCTCCGGTCTCGCTCAGCTTGGACCACGCCAGAGCCTGTGTCTCGAGGTCGGCGGTAACAGGCAACTCATCGCCCACAGCGGCAGCAACGTAGGTGCCATCCGTCAGCCAGTTATAGTAATAGTCATCACCGTCGCGGTCGGCAATAAACGTGTAGGCACCGGCGGGCAGTTCCACGGTCTGATAAGCCATAAGATCCTTGATGACAGGTTCAAAACCAGAGTAGGAATCCTCCAGAGTGAAATAGCTGTTCTTTTCTGCATCTACATGCCACTCCGTGTAGATACTACCTTTCTGAACGGTGTTCTTCTGTATCCACGGCGAAGTGGTTTTGTTCATCAGCAGACGGAGGTAGCGAGAGCTGTTGTTAGGATTGCAGGTGCCGCTACTCTTGAAGGGATGCTTGTAGTTCTTCAGGTAGGTGGCCGAAACATCATTTGTCGTCCCCTTCGGATTCAGGCAGAAGATACCCTTCGTGCTTTCCCACGCATCGCCGTCGGGCCCGAAGTTGAGCCGCTTGCCCGTAAGACCATGACCCGAACGATCGATGACATCGCCTCCGTTCTGGTTGAAGTCGTAGTAGAGCAGCAGCGAGTCGTTCGTCTCAGGATTGCTGACGGGTGAGTTTGCGAGGTCGAGAATCTTCTTCTGGGCGATAGCGTAGTTCCAGATGCGCAGTTCATCGATGAATGCGTTGACGGGACGTTCGGATCCACCTATAGTGAAGCGCGAGAGAACAGGCAGCGTCGAGACACCTGTCAGGCGACCGTAACCGAATTTCTCACCGTCGCGATAGAAGGTGACGGTAGCACTCTTGAAAGTGATGGTATAGTGATGCCATTCGTCGAAGACAACTGTACCTTCGGTACTTTGTACGCTTTTGCCACTGCTTTCTACCGTGAACTGACCCGAAGGCAGCACACTGATGCGGAAAGTAGAGGCCGCATCACCCAAATGGATAGCGGCGTCCTTCACACGACCTGGGTACATCCACCAGTCGATGGAGAACTCCTTGGGAGAGGTCTCGCCGAAGGGCGAATCAGTTTCTACGAGGTCATCTTCCCCGTCGAACTTCAGACCGTTCTGTCCGTCGGCATTACATACGACAACGGCTCGCGCGCGGGTCAAGCCGCTGCTGCCCTTGTCGTTCTCGGTCGTGAGGGTGACATCATAAATTCCAGGGACATCAATTGAGACAGCCTTGTTCTGACCTTCGACACGATAGATTTCCACGCCACTGGCAATATCCCACGTCCACTTCTGCGGAGCAAACTTGGTCTCGTCAATCAGGTTAATGGGCTCGCCGCGGAGGACGATATTGTTTTGGATGGTGAAGGCCGCCTGCGGCTTCACACCCACCACCTCAACGGTCTTTGTCTTCGAGGCACTTCCAAGGCTGTTATAGGCTGTCAGCTTGACTTCGTAGGAGCCTATGGCTGAGAAGGTTGCCGCTGCATTCGCCGTCTTCACAACGGGGTTGTCGGCACCTTGAATCTCCCACTCGTAGGTGGCGGCATCAATAGGAGTTGACGTATTGACGAAAGTGATATGCTGACCTGCACCTATCTCGCCATCGGGAACGGTGAAATCGACTTCGGGCATTTGGGATGCCAGCACTTCTACTTCAGTTGTCTGCTCGGCCACCTGTCCGAAGAGGTTTGTGGTCTTCAGGTGAATGGTCTGAGTACCTGGCTCGGTGAAGACGACCACTGGGTCTACGGTTCCCGTCACACCCTCCTTTTCGGCACCCGTGAACGTCCAATCCCACTGCACAGTGCTCAGGCTACTGACATCATGCAGCGGCAACGGCTGACCGACATTAATCTTATTGGAACACTCAAAGCCCGTGTAGGTGAGGGTGTCCAACGGATTGGTACGCTGACCGTAGGCGATATCACTGACTGAGAAGTTTTCTGCTTTCAACACCTGTGCATCGCTCTCTCCCTTGCTATCTATTAGATAAATGTCTTCGCCCTCCGTGCGTGTGGACATATTATAATAATGTGTCAGCCCTTCATGGAGGTCGGGATAAGCAATCACACTCTTCATATCTTTCTTAATCTGGTCTGCCGTGCGAACACAGTTCCAAAAACGGATTTCATCGATTTCGGCATTCCATGGGGCATCGTAAACTTTCTTGTAGTCGGTCGTGGTACCTTCCGTCTCGCCAAAGACGAGATCGGTGGCGCCTTCCAGACCCTTGTGACCATAGCCACTGGACCAGTTGATGAAGCGTTTGCCATCGATGTAGACCTGCATAGAAAGGCCTTCGTTGACAATAGCCACATGATGATAGGTGCTACTGCTGATGGTGCCTGATGAACGGGTGTAATCTCCGCCATCGTGACCGATTTCAACTCTGCCACCATTGATTACCTTGAAGAAGAAATTGGTAGAGCTGGCCTTGATACCAAAGTAGTCCGAGGAAGGCGAGACACGTGGACGGAACCAGAACTCAAGCGTGAAATTGGGCGTGGCCTTCTCCACGAGGTGAGGAATCACGAGTTTGGCACCCTTTTTTAGGTATGCTGTTGTATTGGTAAATTCGCCCGTAACAGGCTCAACAGTAGCGATGACGGCTGCCGAACGCTTGCTCTCGCAGTCGTAGCCATTCACCTTGTAAACTGCACTGACGGAGTAGCTGCCACTACCGTCGACCGTTGCGGACAGCGACGGAGCGAGCACAGTGGTCTGCAATTCACCATTTCTGTATATATTATAGGAGTCGGCCTGGTAGCGACCAGCTGCCTGCAACTGCCAGCTGAGTTGCTCACCACTGATGACAAGGTTGCTGGGAACGGGAACTGCCTCGCCCAAGACAACAGCCGTCAGTTCTGTCTTCGTACCTGCACTGGGAATGTCCACAGCAGCATTCAATGGGAAGGGGACCTCTACGCCATCGCGGTCGAGGGTATAGTCCAGGATACTGACTTCGTGAATCTTGCCCGAACCCACACCCCAGGAGCGTGTTTCGACCCAGAAGAAGTACTTCAAGGGACGCGAGAGATCGAAGTCCTGGGTGAGGTCTGTGAGGTCATAACCAAATTCCATGGGCTCGGTGTGCAGCTGACCGTCGGCCCATCGACCAAGCATTGGAATTTCAGGGGCGGGCTGCGTCTTGCCTCGATTGCCATCGCCGCAATAGTTGAAGTGAGTCAGGATGATGGATTTCTCGGGCTTCGTGGCGTTAACATCTTGAGCCACGCCCACATTCAGGGCGATTTCCGAACGATGGCTGTACTCCATCAGGACTCGCAGGGTGCGTAGGGGACGATAGTCACGCATCACATCGTAGAAGCCTGGCGTGAAGCTGTTCTCCTTGGGCCAACCCTTTACGCAATTGGATTTTTCGTAGGGACAATAGATGAAACCATTGTTGGCGTAACCATCACCCCAGGAGTTACAGATAATCCACGCTCCCACCTCGTTGTCCCCATCAGCGTTCTTGGCTTCGCCAATAATGCCGTTTCCGTCGAGGTCGAACTCGATGCGGTCGTCGTATCCTACGATGGTCATCGCGTGGTTGTAAGTCTCGTTCCAGTCGGTAACATACTTCATACCAGTGACACCTACTGCATCGTTGGTCTCCGTCTTCGGGATATTTCCCTCGAAAGGCCCTGCTGCTACGCCAATACCGCAAATGCCACCCGATGCATAGCTATCGTCGCCACAGCGGTTCCAAAGATAGTTCTTGACAATTTCCCGACCCTCATCAGTGCCGCAGTTCATGGGGAAACTGTTACCCGTTAGGATGCGATTGTGCATAGTGGCAAACCAGCTGTCGTAGCCTTGCATCCATCCGCAATCATCGTCCTGATCGTCCTGTCCGGAACGTCCATAGATACGGCTGTAGGTGGTGCCTCCGTAGACTGCCACGCTGGCGATGCCCACTTCACGCCCCAGTCGGTCGTAACCAGTGCCATCGGTGCCATTGGTATTCAGCATCCAAGGGAAATGAGTGGAATAGCGCCGTTCGTCGCTGTCAGCAGCTGTGAAACGGGCGGTGTTGATTTGGTTGGTGAACTGATAATAGATACTCGAAGCAGCACCGCACGAACCTCCACTCTGATTGATAATGGGCGGAAACGAGGGGTTCAAGGCATTGTTCACGTGGTCTGGACGGCGTTTGCCCTGAGCTTCTGCACGCTTCACCCGTCTGACCATTTTCCGATAGAGTTCATAGTTGATATTCTTCGGATTAGGATCGGGCAGGTCGGGGTATTTCTCCATGTCCCACGTGCCAGGCTGAGCCGTGGCGGAAAGGTTGAAGAACAGAGCGACAAGGAGACAAAGCCCCCCACCCCGCTCCCCCTTAAAGGGGAGAATAGATCGTATTTGAAAAGCTGTTTTCATTATAAGGTATGTTTTAAAAGGTTTCTATAAAGATACTGTTCTTGAATGGTGTCCACTCTCCCCCCTTGAGGGGTAGCGAAGGAATTAACGGGTTGACTTCGCTCGACCTATGGTCGCTTCATGCTTGAAGAATGTCAAGCCGTCCTGAGCGACCGAAGATTAACTCCTAATCTGAGGACGGGCAGGCGGGGAGGGGGGGCTATTTCTTAAACCGCTTCAGTCCCCCTTCCAGCCAGCTGACAAATTCAGGCACGTCTTCCTTGTAGCTGAACGAGCCAGCCAGCGGACGTGCGTCGTGATCCACAAGGACATAGAAGGGTTGGGTCTGGGCACCGAACTTGGTGCGCTGGAGGTAGCTCCATCGGTCGCCAATGGTGCGGAGCTTGCGGGTGGTGCCGTCCACTTCCGTGACTTCTATGGGGTCAGACAAGGGAGTTTTGTCATCGACATAGAGACTTACGAGCACGTAGTCTTCGGTCATCAACTGACGCACACGGGCATCAGGCCACACGGCAGCTTCCATCTTGCGGCAATTCACGCAACCGAAACCAGTGAAGTCCAGCATCACAGGCTTGCCCAGACGACGAGCTGCCGCCATACCCTCCTCATAATCCGTGTAGGAAGCCTCCACGGTGTTCTGATTCAGATTGAAGTCCTGTGTCCACATGGGAGGAGCAAAGGCACTAACGGCCTTGCACGGAGCACCCCAAAGGCCAGGAACCATATAGAGGGCAAAGGCCAATACACAAAGAGCGGACAGGAAGCGCGTTACGCCAATCTTAGGACGAACGATGACATTACCGTCATCATCGTATTCATCCTCGTCGTGGGGCAGACGAATCCATCCGAGTAGGTAGAAGCCCATCAGCGCAAATATCAGAATCCAGAGGCAGAGGAACGTCTCGCGGTCCAGCAAACGCCAGCCGTAGGCCAGATCTGCCACACTCAGGAACTTCAACGCAAAAGCTAATTCCACGAGACCAAGAACAACTTTGATGACATTCATCCAGTTGCCGCTCTTGGGTGCTGACTTCAACCACGTAGGGAACATGGCAAAAAGGGTGAAGGGAGCAGCCAGCGCCAACGCGAAGCCGAGCATTCCTACAGTAGGAGCAACGACAGATCCGCTGGTGACCATATCCACGAGCAAGAGGCCAATAATAGGACCTGTGCAGGAGAATGAGACGAGCACCAAGGTCAACGCCATGAAAAAGATGGAGAGTAAGCCTGTAGTAGAACTGGCCTTCTCATCAATTTTTGTACTCCAGGAAGAAGGCAGCATGATTTCAAAGCCACCGAGGAACGAGGCGGCAAAGACCACCAACAGCGCAAAGAGGAAAAGGTTAAAGATTGCATTTGTACTCAACGCATTGAGGGATGATGGTCCCCAAATGAGAGTAACCAGAAGCCCCAATCCTACATAGATAACTACAATGCTCAAACCATAGAGAACTGCATCTGTGATTCCTTTCTTCTTGTCGTCCTTGGAACGCTTGAGGAAGAAACTTACAGTCATTGGAATAATGGGCCACACGCAGGGCGTCAATAAGGCAATAAGTCCGCCCACCACTCCTAAAAGGAATATTCCCAAGAGGGAACGGGACTGAGTATCAGAGGCGGCATCAAGGGCGTGGAGTTCGTCGATGACTGGAGTCCATAAAGACTCTCCCCCCGCCCTCCCTGTTAGGGAGGGAGCGGTTTGTGTTTGAGCGGTGGTGTCCGTTTCGGCCTCGTCCGCGGATGCCTCTTCATCTTGCTTACCTTGCTCACGCCCTTCATCGGTGACCGTTCCCTCCCTCACAGGTGGTTCGAAGCGGGAACTATTAAGTGTTCCAGCTGGAGAAGCTGCGGAGGGTGGGTCTTGGAGGGTCTTCCCTTCTCCTTCAAAACTAAACTCAACTGGCGTTGGTGGCATGCAAGCTTCATCGTTGCACGTACCGTATTCCAAATAGCCCGCGGCTTTCCAGGCTCCTCCTGTGAGTCGCAGACGTTGTGTGGCGGTTCCTTTGGACTCGAAATAAGTCACTTCGCAACCGAATACATTATCATACACCCGCTTTGGTACTGGAGCCAAACGAAGGACACCTTCCAGCTTTGCACCCTCCAGCTGCTCGATATTGAATGACATCGCCGTTGGACCGCCATCGTTATCGGGGCCATAGACGTGCCAGCCGGGGTCGATGGCGAAGGAGAAGATGAGGTCTATGAGGTCATCATGTCCGCTTACGGGTTTCTGAGTCACTGTGGCTTTAACTGGACTCTGAGCGAACACTATCGCGCACGCGAGCAATAAGAAAAAGGTGCAGAAAAACTTTTTCATCGTTATAGGATTTTCACATAAATTTGCTGCAAAAATACTGCTTTTCTACCGAACAACAAAAATTTATCCTGATAATTTGTTTTAGGACTTCATTTTTCTTCCTTTCTCTTTTTTTTATCCTTCTTTCACGCCCCCTGTCTACACTTTTTAGGCAACTTCTAATAAACTAATTATTAGCACCTACTTGTCGTCGTAAATATCGGTTTATGAGCACAAAGAAGAAATACTGAGATTAGTCGGTGCCTATCTCGACAATGATGTATTCCGACTGAGTGCCTATGCGGAAGCGGGCTCCCCAGATACCAAGGCCACTGGAGATGTAATACTGGGTGTTGCCGCGACGATGAAGACCGAAGGCGCATTCGTAGAGAAGGTCGGTAATCCAATTGGCAGGCCAAACCTGCCCATGGTGCGTGTGACCCGCGAATTCGAAGTCAACACCCGCGGCCTCGGCCTCCTCAAGGCTATAGGGTTGATGGTCGAGTAGCAGGGCGTAAGTGCCGGGACGAACAGCCTTCATGAGCTCTGCGAGCGGGCGACGGTGCGGATTCGTGCGGTCGTCGCGTCCAATGAGCGAGAGTCCACGGAACTCAACAACGGAATCCCTGAGCAGTTGGATATTAGCTTCGCGGAAGAAACGTTCAGCATTGCGCTCGCCAGCAAAGTATTCATGATTGCCTAAACAAGCGTAGATGGGTGCTTGCAACCGATGGAACTCCTCTTCCATGTGTTCTTCGACGAGGGGGCGATAGTGGTGGTCTATGATGTCACCAGCCACAAGCACAAGGTCGGGCTTCTCGGAATTAATAAGGTCTATCCAGCGGGCGAGTTCTGCACGGCGGTTGTGGTAACCCAGATGCCAGTCGGAAGTAAGCACGATACGCATCTTTTCCACCGGCTTCTGCGTCTGCAATGTGAGGGGCACACGTACCTTATAATTATAGTGCGCGAAGGCGTAGGCAAAGAGGCCGCACAAGGCCACAAATATGACTGACGAGGTCACAGCGTTGTTGTGTAGCCACGCTGTTGGTAGGATATGACAGAGGCGCAACAGGTCGAGCACAACCCACAAAATCAGCAGATACAACATAATTACCACCCACGATGTACCAACGTTATACACGGCAGAGGCCATCGCCATCGGCATTTTGTCGAGAACGGGCATCAAGGATATGAAGAAAAGGATGAAGGCAATAACCATCAAGGCCACAACGATGGTCTTGCCCCAGAAAGGGAAAGGAAGCAGTTGCCACGTGCGCCAACAGACATAGGTCTGAGCGGCGCAGGGGAGGAGAAGGATTAGGAGGAAGAAAAGGGGACGCACGGTGGATGGGAAGATGAAGAATGAGAGGTGACGAACAGAATTACTATATAACCAACAGATGAAATGAAATGAGCACCGAGGTGGTGCTCATTTCATTAGATGAATGCATGCATTCACGGCACTCATTAGCCGCCAAAGTTGTCAAATCGAATCATATCGTCTTCGACGCCGAGGCTGTGCAGGAGGTCGAGGACGGTCTTGGCCATCATTGGAGGACCGCAGAGGTAGTACTCGCAGTCTTCAGGTGCCTCGTGAGCCTTGAGGTAGGTGTCGCCCATAACGGGTGCCACGAAGCCCGGGGTATATTTGATGCCAGCTGCGTCGGCCTTGGGATCGGGACGGTCGAGAGCAAGGTGGAAGTGGAAGTTGGGGAAGTCCTTCTCCAACTGGAGGAAGTCGTCGAGGAAAGGAATCTCCTCCAACGCACGGGCACCATAGAAATAGTGCATGGGGCGCTTGCGGTCTTCGTCCTTCACGCCGTGACCCTTCAACATGTGCATAATCTGAGCACGCAGAGGTGCCATCCCAGCACCACCGCCGACCCAAATCATCTCGCGGCCTGTGCCGTACTGAGGACGGAACTCACCATAAGGGCCGCTCATGATGACCTTGTCACCAGGCTTCAGGCTGAAGATGTACGAAGAAGCGATACCCGGGTTGACATCCATGAAGCCAGGACCCTGATCCTTCGGCTTGAAGGGAGGTGTGGCGATACGCACGTTGAGGGTGATGATGTCGCCCTCGTCGGGGTAGTTGGCCATGGAGTAGGCACGGATGGTAGGTTCGGGGTTCTTACACTTGAGTGGGAACAGACCGAACTTCTCCCAGGCGGGCAGATAGGTGTCGCCGATGAGGGACTTGTCGAAGTCCTTGTCGTAGTCGATGCAGTCGAAGGCAGGAATCTTGATCTGAGCGTAGGAACCCGGCTCGAAATCCATGTGCTCTCCGGGAGGCAGAGCGACCTTGTACTCCTTGATGAAGGTTGCGACGTTCTTGTTGCCAATGACGGTGCATTCCCACTCCTTGACGCCGAGGACGCTGTCGGGCACCTTGATACCGAGGTCGCCCTTGACCTTGCACTGACAGCCGAGACGCCAGTGGTCCTTCTGTTCCTTGCGGGTGAAGTGGCCTTTCTCGGAGTCGAGAATCTCGCCACCGCCCTCTACTACTTGGCATTTGCACTGGCCGCAAGAGCCCTTACCGCCGCAGGCCGAAGGAAGGTATACGCCTTCTGCAGCGAGGGTGGAGAGGAGACTTGCGCCCTGAGGCACGGACAACGTGTCCTTGCCATTCATTGTTATCGTGACATTACCGCTCGGAGAGAGGTATGCCTTAGCGACAAGCAGAATGATAACCAGCGCGATGATAATCACGAGGAAGACCACAATGCTTGTTAAGATTAAAGAAGTATTCATAATAGAAGACCCCCTCCCCGCTCCCCCTCAAGGGGGAGAGTAGTATGTAACTGACTATTGGAAGGTTTTAGGGTCATTTCTTTACTGTTAATAAAAACTTTTCTATTTTTCGAATGTAACCACCCCCTCCCTTTGAGGGAGGGTGAGGGGTGGGTCTTCCTTAGAGGTTAAGTCCACTGAAGCACATGAAGGCCATAGCCATCAGGCCGACGGTGATGAACGTAATGCCAAGGCCCTGAAGGGGACGGGGCACATCGGTGTAGGCCATCTTCTCGCGAATAGCAGCCAGGCAGGTGATAGCCAGCAGCCAGCCGATACCCGAACCGAGGGCGTAGGCCACGGCGTCCCAAATACCGGTGATGGCCTGGGAGTTCGTGTCGGGCATTGTGATACGCTGCTGCATGAACAGCGAAGCACCCATGATGGCGCAGTTCACAGCTATCAGCGGGAGGAAGATACCGAGAGCGGCATACAGCGAGGGGCTGAAGCGCTCCACAATCATCTCCACCAACTGCACCATGGCAGCAATCACGGCGATGAAGAGGATGAACGAAAGGAAGCTCAAGTCCACGCCCTCAACCAAGCAGTCGGGGCCAAGGACATAAACTTGCAACAGGTAGTCCACGGGAACGGTGATGAGGAGCACGAAGGTGACAGCGACGCCGAGGCCGAGGGCGGTTTTCACGGTCTTCGAGACGGCCAGATAGGAGCACATACCCAGGAAGAACGCGAAAATCATATTGTCCACAAAGATGGAGCGGACGAATAGGCTTAATAGATGTTCCATAGTTGTCTTTTAGTTGACGAGTTATCAGTTGACGAGTTGACGAGTTGGTTGTATAGGAGTTGAGTCTTGGATAGTATCAACTTGTTTACTTGTCTACTTGTCAACTTGTCTACTTTAGCTTAACTCCTTATTATACGCTCTGTGTGCCCAAATGACGCAGCCCACGATAATCAGAGACATGGCGGGCATAGTCATCATACCGTTGTTCACGTAGCCGTGCTCGTAACACCAGTCGGGAATGACCTGCATGTTGAGCAAGGTGCCGGAGCCGAGGAGCTCGCGGAAGAAACCGACGATGACAAGAATGATGGCGTAGCCAATACCGTTGCCGATACCGTCGAGGAACGAAGGCCAGGGCTTGTTCATCATGGCGAAAGCCTCCAAACGACCCATCAGGATACAGTTGGTGATAATCAGACCTACATAAACGGAGAGCTGTACGCTGACGTCGTAGGCAAAGGCTTTGAGCACCTGGCTGACAATGGTCACCAGCGCAGCAACAACCACCAGCTGCACGATGATACGGATGCGGTTGGGGATGGAGTTGCGGATGATAGAGATAATCAAGTTGGAGAAGGCGGTGATGATAGTCACAGAGAGACCCATCACAATGGCAGGTTCGAGTTTGGCCGTCACTGCCAGTGCCGAGCAGATACCGAGCACCTGCATCACCACGGGGTTGTTCAGGTTCAGCGGATTGATCAGCGCCTCCTTATTAGCTTTTGAAAACATACTCATGATAGTAATTTACGATTTAACGATTTACTATTTACTATTTATCACTTGTGTCCGCAGCAAGCCTTGTCACCATCGCAACCGGGCTTTCCGCAGGAACCACTCTTGTCACATACACCGCTCTTGCAGCAGTCGTTGCCGGACTGGCACTTGTGAGGAGCTTCGCCGGCAGCCTCGGGGCAGCCTTCGCAGCCTTCGTGCTGGCCACAGCCTTCGTGCTTCTTATCACAACCTTCGTGTTGGTCGCAGCCTTCGTGTTGGTCGCAGCCTTCGTGCATCTTCTCGCAGCGGGTCATCTTCTCACAACAGGTGCAAGGGCATTCCTCACGAGCACAGCACTTAGCATCAGAAGCGCAGTTGCAAGCAGCATCGCCGCAACTGCCATCCTTGCAGGCACAAAGTTTCTTCTCAGCACAGGCACAGTCGGGCTTATCACAGCACTTCTCGGCTTTTTGGCAACCTTCGTGCTGACCGCAGCCAGCAGCCTTGGCTAATGCACCTTCGATGCCCTTGCCAATGACATCAACGTACTGCTGGATGCCGGCTTGCACCATTTCGCCAACACCCTTGGAAGTCAGCGTGGCACCGGTGACACCATCCACTTCTGCTTCACTCTTGCTCTCGCCTTTCTTGACGACGGTGAGAGCAACCTTGCCATCGGCCATCACGGGGCGACCGATGAACTGACTCTGGAAGGGTTCGTCCTTGATGAGGGCTCCGAGGCCAGCTGTTTCACTCTCGTGGTTGAAGAAAGCACCAAGTACCTTCTCACAGTCGAGTGTCACGGCTACATAACCCCAGATGCCGCCCCACAGGCCGCGGCCTTTCAGAGGAAGCACGAATGCGTCAGCGCCTTCGGCAGTCTTAGCTCTGTAAACAGGGAACTTCTCGCCGATCTCCTTGGTCTCAACATCGAAAGCGTCAGCGCCTTCAATTTCCTGACCATCGGGAGTCAACACAAAGGTCTCTTCAATCAATTCGTTGTACTTGGCCTCTACATCGCTCTTGGCAATGCCACGAACGTTGAGCGAAGCCAATATCTGAGTGCGCTTGTCGATAGCCACATTCTCGTCCTGCTTTTCCTTCAGGGCGCTGCTGACGAAGGCCAACAGGAAGGCTACGAGCACCACCATCACTGCTGCGTAGCAGATGGTGTAAACATTACTGTTTGTATTTAACTTTGCCATAATTATTAAGTTGACGAGTTATTAGTTGACGAGTTGACAAGTTATTAGTTGACGAGTTACTAGGGTATCAACTTATTTACTTGTCCACTTGTCTACTTGTCTACTTTTGAATTCTCTTTGCGCGCTTCGAGATATTTCTGCTAACGAAGCAGTAGTCAATCAGCGGAGCAAACAGGTTCATGAGCAGGATGGCGAGCATCATACCCTCGGGATAACCAGGGTTGAGGACACGTACGGTCACTGCCACAAAGCCAATCATAAAGCCATAGATCCACTTACCGCCTTCCGTGCGGGCAGAGGTGACGGGGTCGGTAGCCATAAAGACGGCACCGAAGCAGAAGCCACCGAGCACGATGTGCTGACATGCATCGAGGGGCGAGAGACCGAGGGCATTGTAGCACCAACCAGTCAGGGCACCACCCACAAAGACACTCAGCATCGTCTTCCAAGAAGCTACGCCCGTCCACAGGAGCAGGATGGCGCCGAGAGCGATGGCAATAACGCTGGTCTCACCGATGGAGCCGGGGATGAAGCCGCAGATCTGGTCGCAGAGACTTGTGGTAGGAGCTGCAAGCCCAGAAGCAATCTCACCCAGCGGAGTAGCTGCGGAGAACGTGTCGGGAACATCGAAACCGAGACCGCAGATAGCCTGTTGAGCCACCCACACGGTGTCGTCACCCGTCATGCTGGAGGGATAAGAGAAGAAAAGGAACGCGCGCGTGATAAGAGCCACGTTGAAGATGTTCATACCTGTGCCACCGAAGATCTCCTTGGCGAAGATGACGGAGAAGGCAACGGCGATGGCGAGCATCCACAGCGGAGTGTTCACGGGAACAATCATCGGGATGATGATACCGCTGACGAGGAATCCTTCCTGGATTTCCTCATTTTTCCACTGCGCAACGGTGAACTCGATGCCCAGACCGACCACATAGCTGACAATCAGCTTGGGCAGCACGGCCAGGAAACCAAACCAGAACATGCCCCAGAAGGTAGCGTTCTCCAGTTGGCCGGCAGCGAGCGCATTCTGATAACCTACGTTGTACATTCCGAAAAGCAACGCAGGAACAAGCGCAATGACCACAAGCGACATAATGCGCTTGCTGTCGATGGCATCGTGAATGTGCGTTCCGCCAACACGTGCCGTGGTGTTGGGCACGAAGGCGAAGGTCTCGAAGCCATCATAAAGCGAACGGAAGGCGTGGAGTTTGCCACCCTCCTCGAAGTTCGGCTTTATTTTGTCGAAGTATTTTCTTAATGCATTCATAATCTATTTAGTTGACGAGTTATTAGTTGACGAGTTGACAAGTTGTTTGTCTTGTAGTTGACGAGTTATTAGTTGACGAGTTGACAAGTTATTTGTCTTGTAGTTGACGAGTTATTAGTT
Organism: Bacteroidaceae bacterium; assembly: GCA_017535725.1. Taxonomy (GTDB): domain Bacteria; phylum Bacteroidota; class Bacteroidia; order Bacteroidales; family Bacteroidaceae; genus Physcousia. The sequence continues at coordinate 13,127 of JAFXTO010000056.1, read as the reverse complement.
GACGAGTTGACGAGTTGTTTGATTTATAAGCTGTTTTGGTATCAACTTGTCTACTTGTTTACTTGTCTACTTGTTTACTTTACTTGTTTACTTGTCTACTTGTTTACTTTACTTGTTTACTTGTTTACTTGTCTACTTGTTTACTTGTCTACTTGTTTACTGGTTTACTTGTCTACTTGTCAACTTGTCTACTACTTAAGCGTTTTCCTTGCGTAGGATATCCAATCCTTCGCGAACAATGCGTTGCAATTCAAGTTTAGAACTGTCTACGAATTCTGCGATGGCGAAGTCCTCGGGAGCCACCTCGTAGATACCGAGAGCTTCCTGACGGTCGATGTCGCCCGTGATAATCGCCTTCACGAGATAACCGGCATAAATGTCCATGGGGAACACACGGTCGTACTCGCCGGACATAATCATGTGGCGTTCACCACCCTTGATGCGGGCGTCCAGTGCGTACTCGGTCTTCTTAGGCTTGAGCCAGCTGAAATAGCTGCGGCTGGTGCTGAACTCCTTGAAGCGGGGAGCAATCCATCCGAGCATCTCATACACGTCGTCGCCTTCGGGAATCACCGTGACTTCGGTGGCGTGAGCAGCGAGGAAACCGTCCTTGGAGGTCTTCACGCCCACCATCGGATTACCGTTGATGATGCGCAGGCTCTTCTGTTCGTCAATCTGTCCCTTCAGCACAGCGGCGAGAGGCTGTCCCACGAGCGTCTTCACGTACTGGGGAGTCTTCACCTCGGAACCAGCAACGGCGATTGTGCGAGTAAGGTCCACCTTGCCCGTCAGGACGAGGCGTCCCACGAAGATAACCTCTTCGGCACCCAGTGTCCAGACAACCTCCCCCTTGTTGATGGGGCTGATGTGGTTGATTTGTACGCCGACATTTCCTGCGGGAGCCGGACCGTCGAAGATGTTGACGGTGCAGTCCTTGGCTGCGGTCAGCGCCGGAGCCGTCTGCTGCTTGCTCACACCGAGATACACCTTGGCAATCTTGCTGAGCAGCGAGAGACCAGCCTGGAACTCCTTCTCCTGGCCTTTGAGGACAAACTCGAAGTCGGCTGCCAGCGGCATACTGTTGAAAGCGCTTACGAAGATAGCTTTGGGCTTGTCCTCGGGGTTCGCCACCACGTCATAAGGACGCATGCGGAAGAATCCGAACAAGCCGCTTGCCAGCAGCAGCTTCAGCGGGTCCTTCTCTGTGAAGGACACAGACTCCTGCTTTCCATCGGCATCTACGCGAACGCTCAGCACCTTTCGGCGTTCACCGCGCTCCACGAGGGCCACGGAACCGCTTACAGGCGAAACGAACTTCACTTCGGGATGGTTCTTGTCAACAAACAAGGCATCCCCGACCTTGACGGTGTCACCTTCCTTGACAACGACCTTGGGCTTCATGCCATAGAAGTCATCGGGAACCAGCGCATACTGTCCCCCGACTTTCGTCTGGATGATTTCCAAGCTCGCTTTGCCCTTCAGGTTTACGTCGAGGCCTTTGCGTAACTTGATTACATTTGCCATATAAAATTAAGTATGATAAAATGGTTTTAGCTAAAAAACTGCGCAAAAGTAATGCTTTTTGGCCACATTTCGTGCATAAATAGATATATTTTTTGTCCGAAAGCAAAAAAAAATGTACTTTTGTCTTCCGAAAAGAGACACAGCTATCAAAACTCTCAGTTACATCGTCCGTTTTTTGGCCGGTTTGGTGCTTTCTATCGCACTCGGTCTGGTACTTTTCACGACCCTGCCCGCTTCCCAGAAGTGGCTGGCCGCGAAAGTGTCTGACATACTCTCCGAGGAGCTGCAGACAAAGGTGCAGATAGGACGTGCAAGGATTGGAATACTGAACCGAGTGGTGCTGGACGATGTGCTGGTGCAGGACCTCTCGGAGGACACCCTGCTGTCTGCCACCCGACTGAGCGTGAAGATATCGCTCGAAGACCTCCTCGATGACCAGATTCATATTGTCTCAGCCCAGCTGTTCGGATTCGCCATTCACCTGACCAAGCCCTCTCCCGACGAGCCCTACAACTTCCAGTTCATCGTGGATTACTTCACCTCGGAGGACACCACCTCCACCCCACTGAACCTCGCCCTCCAGCAGGTAGTCATCCGTCGGGGACGACTGACCCACGATGTCCTTTCCGCCCCTCTCTCCGCTGCTTTCACACCTAATCACGTCGCGCTGGAAGAGTTGCGCATGAACTTCTCCATCGACACTCTAACGAACGAACATATTACAGCACATTTCAGCGAGTTATCATTCCGTGATTCTCGTAGCGGTTTAACCTTGCAAAACCTTCGTTTCCTCCTTTCTGCCCAATTCCCAAAGGACGGCGACCTCTCGCTCCAGCTTAGCAACCTCATCCTATCCTTGCCTTCATCCAGGCTGGAAATACCTCAGTTAGAAGTACTGGCAAACCGCACTTCACCCTCGGATTCCGCTGCCATCAAGGTGCAGTCGGCAACAGGTACGGCACAAGGAAGTATCACTCCATCAGACCTCTCTCCCTTAGTGCCGACGCTGTCCACTTTCACCGATTCCATCTGGTTCTACACCTCTGCCACCTTATTAAATAATCGCGTACGTATAGACGAGGCTACCGTCAACTCCCGCATACTAACACTGAATGCCTCTGCCTCCGTTAGTCTTCCGTCGGAGGAAACATCCTTGAACATCACTTCCGACATCAGGCAACTGCAGGTGAAGGCCCCGCTGACCCTGCAAGTCCTGACGCTGCTCGCGGATTCAGGGATTGTCTCCCCCACCCTCTCTTCTGCCCTGGAACGACTGGGCGACATCGGCCTCAATGGACGTGTGAGCTACACTCCCGAACAGCTCCACAGCGACCTCGCCGCAGAGACGTCCATCGGCAATGCCAACGTGCAAGGGGACATCACACACAACGATGTGTTCCAGGTACAACTCACGACCGACCATTTGCGTCCCCTTCTGCTCTTCGAGAACCCTACGACCCTGCCCGTGGATGAACTCACACTCACGGCGGACTTGGAAGGCAGCGTGAAGAACAAGAGCATCGGCGGAACCATTGCAGGCGACCTCCTGTTCAAGACCGAGAAGATTGATCACTTCCAAACCGAACTGAACCTCACACCCAAGGATGCAAGTTGCCGGCTGACACTCTCCGACGACCACTACAACATCCTCCTGAGCAGCCACCTGACCAGCGAACTGCCTCTGCTCTCCGGCTCTGACGTCCTCAAGACGCTGAACGGACAGATTCGCGTCCAGGACTTCACCATCCACGACTCCGAACGGAACTACCGCTTGGACGAGCTGGCCCTCCATCTTGACCACAATGGCCAACAGCAGCAACACTTGAAGATAGCAGGTGATTTCATCGATGCCGAAATGAAAGGAGACTACTCCTACCAGACGCTTGCCACCAGCCTGCAACAGGTCCTCCACCAATCGCTGCCGTCGCTGGTGCCTGCTCCTACCGGACAGAGCAGCGCCAGTGCGGACCAAATGGACTTCAAGCTCCACGTTTGGAACTCCGACGAACTGTTCAAGCTGTTCAATCTGGATCTCCAGCTACCACAAGCGGCATACATCGAAGGCTCCTTCAACGGGCCCGTCGGACTGTTAGACCTGAAACTCGACTGCCCGCATATCATCTACAGCGACCAAGACCTGCGCGCCCTCAGTCTGATTGCTCATGTCGATGGCGACAGCCTGCAGACCTATCTTTCTGCCCAGCGCATGATGGAATCAGGACCGCTGGATGTGTCGGTGATAGCCAACGGAGCCAACGACGTCCTGAATTCCATTGTCGAATGGAACGACCACAACGTCCCCGTCCAGCAGGGCGAACTATCCACCAGCACACGCTTCAGCCGTTCTGCCTCCGAGCACCTGAACGCAGACATCTCCTTCCACCCCACCAAGATTGTCGTGGCAGACACGGTGTGGAACGTACACCCCGCCCAAGTGCGCCTCGCCGACGAAAGGGTACATATCCACGATTTCCAGATTTCCCAGGAGGGACGCCACCTGAAGGTGGATGGACGCATCTCTTCCAACCCCTCTGACACCCTCTTCGCTGACCTTGCAGGCGTAGAACTACAATATGTCTTTGGAATCATCGACTTCCACGATGTGGAGTTCAGCGGAGCAGCCACGGGAAAAGTGAAAGTCAGCAATTTCAGCGGCATACCTTGGGTGGAAGGACTCTTGCACGTCCCGGACTTCACCCTGAACGGAGGCCTGCTGGGACGGCTTAACCTCGATATCGGTTTCGGACGCAAGGATGACCGCGCCATTGATGTCAATGGCCTGATTCTCGAACCCCAGGCCAATCGGATGAGCCACGTGGTGGGCATCATCAAACCTGGCCGCGAGGTGGGCCGAGGTATGGAGCTTTTTGTCTATGCCGACCATCTCAACACCTATTTTATCAATGAATTCACGAAAGGCATCTTCGACCGGGTGGAAGGCTGCGCCTCTGGCTTCGCACACCTCTATGGACCGTTCTCCGAGCTCGATCTCGAAGGGGAAATCAAGGTAGATACCATCTCGCTCGGCATTCCCGTTTTGGGGACTCGGTACCACACCCACGGAGGCGACAGCGTACATCTCCAGCCCGGATTGATTTCTTTCCATGACGTCCGTGTCTTCGATAACCTCCACGAGAGCGACCAGCGTCCTCACAGCGGAATCATCAATGGCAACCTTCGCTTCGAACACTTCTCCAACATGCAATACGACTTCGACATCACTGCCCAGGACCTTCTGGGCTACGACTTCCGCACATTTGGAGACCAGAGTTTCTGCGGAACAGCCATCGCCAACGGCACTGTCAGCCTCCACGGACAACCCGGACTGCTCCAGGTGGACATCACCGGTACTCCTACGGCTGGCACCGTCTTCACCTACAATGTCACCAAGCCCGAAACGATGACCGACAATGCGTTTATCACGTTCCGAAAAAAAGAAGTCCCACCCCCTGCCCTCCGAGACTCTCCCCCCGCCCTCCCAGAAGGAATAGACCCACCCCCTGCCCTCAAAGACTCTCCCCCCGCCCTCCCTGTTAGGGAGGGAGCGATTACCTGTGAAGGGTGTTCACTTGAGAGTCTATCTGAGAACTTGGCGGATGCCCAGTCTGAGCATTCTGCACCCTCCCTAACAGGGAGGGCGGGGGGAGAGTCTTCCTCCTCCGACCCCATGGACATGTACATCAACTTCAACCTGGACATCACGCCCGTAGCACAGATGCGGCTGCTCATGGATCCGCGGTCGGAGGACTACATCAACCTATGGGGCAATGGGCAGATCCGTGCCACGTTCTACAACAAAGGCCGTTTCCAGATGTATGGCACCTATCACGTGGACCACGGCAACTACCGCCTCTCCCTTCAGGAATTCATCCGCAAGGAGTTCACCTTCGAGCCCGGAGGAAGCATCACCTTCGGCGGCAATCCCATGAACGGCGACTTGAACCTCCGCGCCATCTATACCGTGCCTGGCGTCAGCCTTAACGACCTCTCGGCTGGCTCCAACTTCTCATCGTCCAGCGTTCGCGTGAACTGCCTGATGAATATCGGCGGACGAGCCGAGAACCCGCAAATCAGTTTTGACTTCGACATCCCGAACGTGAATGAAGACGAGAAACAAATGATACGTTCGCTTATCTCCACCGACGAAGAGCGCAACATGCAGGTCATCTACCTCTTGGGAATAGGCCGTTTCTACACCTACGGTCTCAACGCCAATGGCGCCCAGACGAATACCGCCATGCAAGGCCTCCTCTCCTCCACCCTCTCCGGGCAGCTCAACGATATCCTCTCCAACGCCATAGGCAGCAAGGACTGGAACTTCGGCACGACCTTCTCCACCGGACAGCTCGGATGGCAGGATATGGACGTCGAAGGGTCGCTCAGCGGACGCCTCCTCAACAACCGCCTGCTCATCAACGGAACCTTCGGCTACCGCGACACCCCTGTGGCCAACACCAATTTCATCGGTGACTTCGACGTGCGGTGGCTGCTGACACCCTCTGGTACAGTAAGCCTGAAAGGATATTCGGAGACCAACGACCGCTACTTCACCAAGTCGGCACTCACCACACAGGGCGTCGGCATCCAACTCAAGAAAGACTTCAACTCACTCGGTGAACTCTTCCGAAGAAAGAAATAGAATCCAAAAATCACAACATTTCGTTAACAGCTAATTCATTCATTATGCTCTCTTTTGCCATCAGCGTTATCGCCCTCTTTATCGGCTATATCCTCTACAGCCGCGTTGCACAACGCATCTTCGGTCCCGACGACCGTCTTACCCCCGCCATCCGCAAGGCCGACAAGGTTGACTACATCGTGCTACCCACGTGGCGCATCTTCATGATTCAGTTTCTCAACATTGCAGGCACCGGCCCCATCTTTGGCGCCATCATGGGTATGTGGTTCGGTCCTTCCGCCTATCTGTGGATTGTCTTTGGCTGCATCTTCGGCGGTGCCGTCCACGACTACATCAGCGGCATGATATCCTTGCGCCACGACGGTTGCGGGCAGGCCGAAATGACAGGAATCTACCTCGGTTCCGTTGCGCGCAAAGCGATGATTGTCATCACCATGTTGATGATGATGCTTGTCGGCGCATTCTTCGTCTACTGTCCAGCCATCATCCTCAGCGGTATCTGGGGCGAGAAGATGATGTGGGTGGTCATCATTTTCCTCTATTACATTGCCACCACGATGATGCCCATCGACAAGGTCATTGGCCGTATCTACCCCGCCTTTGCTCTCTCTATGCTGTTCATGGTGATAGCCATCGGCCTCGTCCTGTTCTGGAAACAGCCCGTACTGCCCGAGATATGGGATGGCTTAGGCAACTGGGGAGCCGAGCGCCTGGGTCGCCAGCAACCCCTCTTCCCCGCCCTCTTCGTGACCATCGCCTGCGGAGCCGTCAGCGGCTTCCACGCCACCCAGTCCCCCATGATGGCCCGCTGCATGAAGAGCGAGCATCTGGGACGCCCCGTCTTCTATGGCGCCATGGTCACCGAGGGACTTGTGGCCCTCGTCTGGGCTACCATCTCCAGCTATTTCTTTTTCGCCGACGGATGGCGTGACGTCTGCTCGCCCGAGCTGGTACAGCAGTTCACCCAGGGCGCCGACGGCCTCCTTCGCCACTCCGACGGCCGCACGCTCACCCAGTTCTTCGATGCACCCACGGTCGTCACAACCATCTGCTCCTCCTGGTTAGGCATTTTCGGCAGCGTGCTCGCCCTGCTGGGTGTGGTAGCCGCCCCCATCACCACCGGCGGCAGCTCCTTCCGCACCGCCCGTCTGATTCTTGCCGAATCCTTCCATCTGCCACAGGGCAGTGCCCGCTCACGTCTGCTGCTGAGCCTGCCCGTCTTTGCCGTAGGCATCGCCTTGCTGGCCTGGCAGATCGGCAACCCCTCGGGCTTCAGCACCGTGTGGCAGTACGTTGCCTGGGGAACGCAGCTGATGGCAGCCGTTACCCTGTGGGTATGCACCGTCTATCTCTTCCGCGAGCACAAAAGCTACTGGCTGACCCTGTTCCCGGCAATCTTCATGACCCTCGTTGTCACCGACTTCTTCCTGGTGTCGGACACCACCCTCAACCTACCCTACATCCCATCCCTCATTGCCTCCGCCATCATCACCCTCCTCTGCCTCCTCCGCTTCATCGTGTGGAAGCGGAAGTTCGACAGCACCAAGTAGGCTTTCTGGATATGTTCTATGAAATGCCGCTACCTCCTCTCCCTGCTTATCGTGCTTCTGGCGCTGCCGCTGGAAGTTCGGGCGTGGGACGACGGTTTGTACCGACAGATTGAACAGAGCATTGCGGCTCCGCGAATAGCGGATGCCGAATACGTGATAACCCGTTATGGTGCAGCCCCCGACCTTTCGGCGGCTCAGAACCAGCGGGCTATTCAGCGCGCCATCGACGAGTGCTCGCAGCGAGGCGGCGGACGCGTCGTAGTGCCCGCAGGCGTACGTTATATGACGGGTGCCGTCACCCTCAAGAGCGGTGTGAATCTGGTGGTTGAGGAAGGTGCCCGGCTGGAATTTGCTTTCGAGCCGACGCTCTATCCCATCGTGCTCACGAGCTGGGAGGGGCTGGAATGCTACAACCTGCAACCTTGCATCTATGCCTATGAGGCCCGGGATATCGCTATCACGGGAAAGGGCACCATCGACGGCGGAGGAACACGCGAGACGTGGTGGGCGTGGTGCGGGAATCCGAAGTTCGGTTGGCACGAAGGACTGCCCAGTCAGCGGCTGGGAGGGCGCGACCGTCTGTTGCGAAACGGCGAGGACGGCATTCCGATGACGAACGAGAAAGGAGAGCGGCAGAGCGAGCGTGTGTTCACGGCCGCCGACGGGATGCGTCCGCAGCTGGTGAACTTCGTACGCTGTCATCGAGTGCTCGTGGAGGACGTCACGCTGCTGCGCTCGCCTTTCTGGGTAGTACATCCCCTGATGTCCACCGACGTCACCCTGCGGCGCGTGAGAATCATCAACGACGGCCCTAACGGCGACGGCTGCGACCCCGAGTCGTGCGACCGCGTACTGATAGAAGACTGCTATTTCAGTACGGGCGACGACTGCATCGCTATCAAGAGCGGACGCAATCGCGACGGGCGCCTGCGGGCGATGCCCTCGCAGAATATCATCGTCCGCCGATGCGAGATGCGCAACGGACACGGAGGCGTCGTCATCGGGTCGGAAATCAGCGGAGGATGCCGGAATGTGTTTGCCCACGACTGCGTGATGGACTCGCCCAACCTCGAACGCGTGCTGCGCATCAAGACCAACTCGTGTCGAGGAGGTATCATCGAGAATATCAACGTGAAGGATGTGAAGGTGGGAGTCTGCAAGGAGAGCGTACTGAAGATCAACCTGGACTACGAGCATCACGAAGTATGCTGTCGCGGGAACTACCCTACCGTTCGTCAGGTGACGATGGAGAATGTGACCAGCAAGGAGTCGCAGTACGGTGTGCAGATCATCGGTCTGGAGGAAGACACCTACGTCCATGACATCCAGGTGAGGAACTGCCGCTTCAACGGTGTCAGAGACGGGAACTTCATCAGCGGAAAGACACGTGATGTACATTTCGACAACCTCTTCATCAACGGCAGCCTCGCGCTGCAGCAACCACCCTACGAACACTATTCCGAATGGATGACCTATTCCGAGATGAAGCGCACGCCGCATTCCTACCTCCTGGACTTCTCCAAGCGACCCAAGTGGAGCTATGTGATGGGCATCGAGCTGGAGGCAATGCTCGATACGTATTTGAAATATGGAGGTGAGGACATCCGCAGATATTGTCAGGAATACACCGACACGATGATCAGCGCAAAGGGCGAGATTCGAGGCTACAAGCTCGAAGACTACAACCTCGACCAAGTACGGACGGGACATTTCGTCGCCCGTATGTATCAGCTCTATCCCGAAAAGAAGAACCTGCTGGCACTGCAGACACTGATTAGACAACTCAGGAAACAGCCGCGCACCGAACAGGACAAAGTCTTCTGGCACAAGGCTATCTATAGCTATCAGGTGTGGCTCGACGGCATCTTCATGGGGCTACCCTTCTACACGCTGACCGCATCCCTAAACTCTCCGCTCGGCTTTGCCGCTTCTTCGAGCGATAGCGAGTCTGAAGAATTTTCGATTTCCAATTCTCAATTTTCAATTTCCAATTTTCAATATTCAATTTTCAACGACGCTGTCAACCAGATCATCGCCACCTACCAACAGACGTTTGATCCGGCAACCGGGTTGAACCGTCATGCTTGGGACGAGACGAAAGAGATGTTTTGGGCAGACAAGGAGACCGGACAGACACAGCATTGCTGGGGTCGCGCCCAAGGCTGGTTCTCGATGGCGCTCGTCGAGTTGCTGGATGTCCTTCCGGAAGATTATGCCCGCAGGTCCGAAGTTCTCGACTTGCTGTGCAGGGACCTCGAGGCCGTCGTCAGGTGGCAGGATGCGAAGAGCGGCTTGTGGTATCAGGTGATGGACGCTCCCGGCCGACAGGGTAACTACCTCGAAGCCACCTGTTCCTCGATGTTCGCCTACGTGCTGCTGAAAGCTTACAACAAAGGCTACGTGGACGAGAGATACCGCGAAGCAGGTCTCAAGGCCTATCGGGGAATCGTCAGGCAGTTCCTCCGTGTGGAGGCTGATCAGACGCTGTCGCTGACTAAGTGCTGCGAGGTATCTGGCCTGGGGCCCGGAGTCAGCGCTAAAGTGCTGAAAGCTGCCCCCAAGGTGAAGGAAAATCGGAGGCGCGACGGCTCCTTTGAGTATTACATCAGCGAGCCCGTCCGCGACAACGACGCCAAAGGTATCGGGCCGTTCATCTGGGCTTCCCTCGAAATCGAGAAGCTGGGATTCAATACCAGTAACGTGATGACTCCCATAGACCGTCAGGCGGTCGTGGGTCGCAACAATCCCGTAGTGACGGAAGCCGACAACCTGGCTTCCCTTTCCGTCGGGAACGGACACTTTGCCGCTACGGTCGATGTGACGGGTCTGCAGAGCTATCCTCTTGAATATCGGGCTGGTGTACCTCTGAATGCGATGTCCGACTGGGGTTGGCACAAGTTCGAAAACGCCCTTCAGCTGAAACCCTCTGAGAGTGAGAAAACCTTCGACTTAGGTCACGGGCACAAGGAGGTTTACGCGGTAGAATACAAGAAAGCGGAGGACGGGCGCCACAAGGAAGCAACGGAATACTTCCGCTCGAATCCCCACCGGCTGAATCTCGGAACCCTCGGCCTCGCACTCAAGGACAAACAGGGGCGTACGCTGTCTCTGCAGTCGCTTCGAGCCATCCGTCAGGAGCAGAAACTCTAGGACGGGGAGATAGAATCGACCTTCCTTGCCGATGGCGAATCGGTGGAGGTGACCACAGGCGTTCATCCCGCTAAAGATGCGCTCTATGCACGAATCAAGAGCAAGTTGCTGAGAGACCGTCGGGCAACCGTAACGCTCCGTTTCTCCTACCCCACAGGAAAACACGCCGACGACGCCAACGACTGGGAGAAGCCGGAAAGACATCAGTCGGAAATCATGGCTCAGGACAGCCATTCAGCGCTGATCCGGCGTACGCTCGACGAGACCACCTATTATGTGCGCCTTCAGTGGGAAGGAGATGCTTCCCTGCGCGAAAGCGGTAGTCACCACTTTGAGCTGGCTGCCACAGGCGATGTCCTGACTCTGGCTGCAGAATACCTGAAGGAGGCATCCGAGGGCAATCCTGCCGCCTACGAGTACGACCAATATCACAAGACCACACAACGCTTCTGGAGCCGTTGGTGGAATGCGGGAGCCATCGTCGATTTCTCCCAATGCACCGATCCGCGTGCGAGGGAACTGGAGCGAAGAGTGGTGCTCTCGCAGTACCTCACACAAATCAACTGTGCCAACAACTTGCCGCCGCAAGAGAGCGGACTGACCTACAACACGTGGTTCGGGCGCCCGCATCTCGAAATGACCTGGTGGCACCTTACGCACTTTGCGTTGTGGAACCGTCCCGAGACCGTAGGACAAATCCTGAAATGGTACAACGAAACCGCCTACCCCATCGCCCGGAACATTGCCAACCGGCAGGGATTCAAAGGTGTACGTTGGATGAAAATGACCGACCCGTGGGCTGGTGAAGCGCCGTCCAACACCGGTTCCTTCCTGATTTGGCAACAGCCTCATTACATCTATCTGGCAGAAGAGATGTATCGCGCGAAGCCTGCTGCAGAGACCCTCAATGCCTACAGCGAACAAGTGGAGGCGACAGCGGAGTTTATGGCAGACTTCGTGTCGTTCGACAAGAAGAGCGGGCGCTATCAGCTGCTGGGTGCTACCGCGATGCAGGAATCCCTCTCCAAAGACATCGCCTACAACCAACCTTTTGAACTCGCCTATTGGCAGTATGGGTTGTCGGTAGCGCAACGTTGGCGCGAGCGACAAGGCAAGCCGCGTGTGGCACTCTGGGACGACATCATCACCAAGCTCTCTCCCCTGCCCGAATCCAAAGGCATCTATACTGCAGGCATTCCCGCGGGCGACGAAGCCCCATCTGCCGCCTTCGATCCTTTCGACGCCCCCAGCGGAAAGACGGAGTCCTTCTTGGAGAAATGCCGCAGCGACCACCCGGCAGTACTCGGGGCGTGTGGCATGTTGCCTTCAGAGTGGACGCCCTACACCTTATTATATAAAAAAGAGAAGATGAAGGCGACACTCGGCTGGGTGATGCAGAACTGGAACTGGCAGACGACGTGGGGCTGGGACTACGGAATGATTGCGATGGCTGCTGCCCGGCTCGGCGACACCGAGACCGCCCTCAGGGCGCTGCTCATCGATACGCAGAAAAACACCAATCTGCCCAACGGACATAACTTCCAGACTCCCGACCGCCTCCGCATCTATCTTCCCGGCAACGGTGCCCTCCTCTCGGCGATAGCAATGATGTGTGCCGGCTGGGACGGTTGTCCCGACCCCCACAATCCCGGCTTCCCCAAAGACGGCACCTGGAACGTCCGCTGGGAAGGACTCCGGCGAATGCAGTAGCATAGAAACTTTTCGTTCTGGGGCACCTCTACCGACAATTCACTGACTTCGGGGCAGGAGTCCCAAGTCACGCCACCACCCTCAACCTACCCTATATCCCATCCCTCATTGCCTCCGCCATCATCACCCTCCTCTGCCTCCTCCGTTTCATGTTTTATGTGCGAAAAAACTGGAACACCTCGAAGGATTAAAGAAAATAAACACCAAACAGCGCACCGCCCTGTCTCACGACAAAGCGGTGCGCCTCACTTTCAATTTCAACATTTCAATTTTTCAATTTTTCCGCTCGACCTTGGTCGCTCCATACTTGGAGAACGTTTCAATGTTTCAATGTTTCAATGTTTCAATGTTTCAACTTTTCAACGTTTCAACTTTCTCTCGCCCCTTCAGGGGAGAGTCGGAGAGGGGCCTCTTTTTCTCTCGCCCCTTCAGGGGAGAGTCGGAGAGGGGCCTCTTTTTCTCTCGCCCCTTCAGGGGTAGTGAGGAATCAGGTGATTGACTAAATGTCAATCGCCCCGAACGACCGAGGCAGACCTCTTCTGCTGAGGACGGAA
>JAFXTO010000004.1 GCA_017535725.1 Bacteroidaceae bacterium | reverse complement strand
GTCACGCTGAAGTATTATGATGCCGTGAAAAGGGTAGTCTATACCTTCGCCGACCCAGTGAAAATGTAAGAAGGCGGCTGCAGTGCCCCTCATGGCGAAAGAACGTCGCCCCTTCGGCGACGTATAACACGAATTATGGCCGGAGCATCGCTTCACAGCGGTCTCCGGCCATTTCCACGTGGTAATGATATCTGCTAACTTTACTTGAATATCAAACCATTCTCATTGACGTTACAATAGATGGTCAAGCCATCAGCTACGCCTTTTACACAATCATTATAAAGACGTGCCTCACCTACTCCTGTTACATCCTGGGGGAACCATCGACCGGTCTGCAAGGCATTCAGTTCATTCATGGCCGCATAGCCATTCTGATAGTAACGGCCTTGGTCCATATCGCTCTTAGGCAAGTTCATTTCTGGTATCATGGCATAAACGGATATCTTGGCATCAGGGAAAGCTTTACGGCTTTGAACTATTGCATCTATTATTGAACCAGATCCAGTTCCTCCACAAAGACCTGCAAAAATGTGTATATTAGTATTGCTAGCATCACCGGATATCTTTTCACAACGAGCATAGGCATCGCGAAGACTATTAACAAATCCAACAGCGTTGGCCGCAAAGAGTAAACGACCAGCACGACGTTTTTGACCAGCAGCCTGACCTAAAGAACCTATAGCTGATTTCACAGCAGTCACATTATTGACAATTCCCTTCACAGAAGGATAGTTGCCAATATGATCTAGGATGTGTTCTACATCTACTGCCTTGATATTCAGAAATTCGTTTCTCGTAAATGATGCATCTTGGCCCATAACCCTGAAATCAGGACGAGCCTTTCCGTCCTGAGGCATCATTTCTTCGGTGGTGTCGACATAGAGGATAGCTATAGGGAGCTTCTTTCTTTCTTCCTGTGTTGGGTACTCCTCGAACATTCTCATCTTGAAGGCGCGGAGGATCTTACCTCCAGTACCTCCTAAGCCGACTAAAATGTGGTTGCTGTTGCAAAAATTATTATGTATTAATTACTTCATTACGTCGCAAAAATATAAAAAATCCCCCACATAGCAGCCATGTGAGAGATTCTTTTAGGATAATTTAGGAGTTCTCAACTCCGCAGCGCCTCGCAAAACATTCTCCACTTACTCCGTCAGGCTCCAGTCGTCGTCCCATACATTGTAGGATCCCGCCTGCTTCACGCAAGCTTCCTCATCGGAGCCACCGCAGTATTGAAGATCAACCGGGTTTGCCACACTACGCACACTATTCGCGAGGACCTTCATGGGACAGAGGTGACACACAGAGATGCAGGGGGGTATATACTCTTTCTTCTTCATCGTGTTCAATCTTTAAATCTTTAAATCCTCAAATCTTTAAATCTTTAAACTTTTATCCGGGCCGCTTCGTTATTACGTTATCACGTTATTACAATATGAATTGCGGCGGCCCCTTTCAACTTTTCAATTTTTCAACTTTTCAATTATAAAAGATTTTCCGTCCCTTGCTGAAATAGATACCACGTTGCACAGGCTTACCATACACCTTGTGTCCACTCAAATCATACCAGACACCATTCGATTTCTCAGCTGCAATATGCTGGATAAACGTGGTTTCTTCATCGAAGTTCAGCTCGAAGGCCTTGATACCCCCCTCGATGTCTGGGTCACCTGCCGTGAGCCCCTTCAGCTGGAAGTACGCGCGGCAGGAGTTGATGTTGAACGAAGTCATGCCGTCCGCCCAAGGATAGTAGAGCTTGTTGTCGGATCCGAGGTACAGATTGGTTTTCTCAGTAGTGAAGATGTTGGTCGGCGAGAAGGTTCCTACGAAGTTCACGCAGTCAGTCTCGACGTCGGCGGTGACGTTCTTGATGGTCACGTCCTCGAATACGGGATTCGCCAGATTCGTTTCTTCAGGGGTTGGCCAGCGTACGATGTAGGGTGTTCCAGCCTGGATAGCCGTGACAGCTCCCTCGGCTGGTGCAGCAGGCGTGAAGTTGAGTGTCAGCGTGCCGTCGGCGAACGCTGTGCTGCTGAGGGTGCGTATCTCTGCACCTGCCAGCTCGCTGCCTGCCAACTCCTCGGCGCTGAGGTCAAAGGGCAGGCACAGCGTGTTCCACTTGCCGTCTCTGGATAGTGTTCGACCTGCCAGGACGACGTCGCATGTCTGCCCGTTCCAGGTCGTCAGGGTCTCCGTGTTTTCAGCCTTGTTGGCCAGGCTCAGGGTAAGGGTGATAATGTAGGGTTCGGCATCGGAGCCCACACCGCCGTCGAATGTGTAGGTGAGAGGGCTTTCGGGGTTGTATGTGAATATGATTCCATTGGCATACACCTTAAAATAAAGGTACTGCGGTTCCTGTTTGTTGTTACCATAGACCGTCAGATAGACGAGATTGGGGTTTGTCCCATTCCCAACAGGTTTCTTACCACGAATCTCGTCGCCACAATAGACGGCCACGATGGCGTCGGTGACAACCTGGCCATTTTGTACGACCTGCGCTGTCAGTTTCATATTTCCCTGATAAATTCTGTAATTGAAATCGGGAAAGGGGTCATCAGCTTGAGCAAGGATGCTGGCACTCCCCGCAATGAGGAGTGCCAGCAAGCTAAAGAATCTTAAACTTATTCTCATTTCACAGTCTTCTTTTGTCCGTTGATAATATATACACCCTTCTGCAATTTACGGCTGGACGATTGACTGTTCACAATCTTGCGGCCGCTGAGGTCGTAGATGGCGTCGTCTGCCCCGTCGGAAATCACGTGGATGCCCGTGGCTGTTCCCAGCTCAAGGACAATCGGGTTACTGGGTGTACCATATTCTGCATCGCTCTCATAGGTGAAAGTGAGCGGAGTGTTGGACACCTCGTTGCCGTTAGCCACCTTGACGGTCAGTTCGCAAGTCTCATCACCGGGGATGGTCAGGTAGGCCATGCCCTCGCCGTTCGTCACTGCTGCCGTACGGCATTCCTCACCGTCGAAAACACCCAGCTCGATGTTATTCAGGGACTGTCCGTTAAGCACCACCTTCACGGCCATGATGGCATTGTCGGGATACTTGCGGAAGTTAACGGGCATGAAGGACATTCCGTCTGATAACTCAGATGTGTCGGAAGCTTTGACTCCAGCGGAGGCTTTGGCATTGCTCTTTATCTGGTAGCCCTTACCGGGTTCCATCAGCAGCAGAGAACCTGCCCACTCATAGCCATCCCAGTAAGCCACGCCGCTCTGGGCCTTCACGATGTCGCCATTGGTCTTCGTCATACCAGAGAGGGCATCGCTGAGGGAAGCAGCCTGACTGCCATTGTAGCCAACCCAGTTCCAGCCTTCGTAGATGGTGGCCTTGCTATTGGATTTGGTTCCCACGACACGCAGCGTGCGGTCAGCATTCATCTTGACCGCGTACATTTCCGTAGTGGACAAACCGCTGGTCAAAGAACCGGCCCAAACATTGTTATAATCCAGATACTCGGTCTGACTCTTCACGGTCAGCACATCGGCGGCCACCTTCTCAAAGAGCGCGGGAATTGTCATGTCTGAAGCTGCGACATAGAAGGATATCCAGTTCCAACCGGCTTTCAGCTCAATCTTCTGTTCCTGGAGGTCCTGGGCAGTGAATTGAGCGGGTTCAGCGTAGGAGCCGCTCAAGCTCAGGGGTACAAATGAGACAGACTCTGCATTACCCATCTTCACCACGGGATAGGTAATTCCCGTAGAGGCATTATAGGCGCGGAAGGTGACATTGCCCGTTTCGTCGCTGTTTCCGTAGATATCCATCGTGATGTACGAGCCGCCGTAGCGTTCGTTGTATTGTGGATGAACGATACCACGGCACTCCTCGCCGATGAAGGCTGCCAGGATGTCGTCCGCATCCTCGCTGGCAACATTGTCGATGACGAGTTGTCCGATGACATTCATCGATGACTCGAAGGCGTTGGGGTTCACAGCCCAGTCAGGCACGTCGCCCGTCACCTTGATATTCAGGGTCAGCGGCGTGTCGATGTTATCGTTGCCCGTCAGATAAACGGTCACCTCGTTGCGGCCTAAGGGAGCAGAAGGCAGGATGGTGAATTCCACCTTGGTCTCCGATAGCGGGTTGGTCTCGCCGTTCTCCACGCTGGCTTCCAACCATGCGGGCAGACCGGTGAGTGTCCACATCTGCTGTTGTCCGCCCTTGTTGACTACGGAGGCGGTCAGGGTGGTGGTAGTAGTCTGACGCAGTTCTGCGCTGAGGCTGTTCTCAGACCATACGAGCTGGTTCTTGTTGACGAATGCCGACCATACGGCGGGCATGGAGTAGTTGCCGTTCTCGTCGCGGACGTCGCGGACGGTGAAGTTCAGCGTGCAGCCTTCGATGGTGGCGGGATCCTCATCGATGGTGATGACAATCTTCTCGTTGCTGGCCACGAAGGTGAAGGGCACGTTGACCTCCGTCTGCTTCGCACGCAGGGCGGGAGCCTCGCCACTGTAAGCAATCTCACCGCTTGAAACGGTAGCTGTCTTTCCACTGCCACAGAGGTCGGCATCGGTGCCCACGGTCACGGTTTGACTATACTGGTCAAGTTCCTTAGTCTCGAAGGGATAGTAGGCCACGAGGCCGTCCTCGCTGCCAGTGAGACGCACCTTGCGGGTCGAGAGCAGCTTGTCGGCATTCAGTGTGGCGTTCCACACGCGCAGTTCATCAATTTCTCCCGTGAACGGACGGTCGTAGCTGTATTCACCGTGCTCCGAGAGCGTCTTGCGGTGTGTACCCATCAGCAGGTTGTTGGTGGCGATGCTACCTACGTTGGCGGCATTGGTGGTCAGGCGGCGCACTCCGTCCACATAGACGGCGGCAGCTCCCTGGCGCAGCACATTCAGGGCAATGTGGTGCCAAGCGTTGTCAGTCAGCGTACCGCTGGTCGTAGCCAGCGTGCTCGATGCATCAGCATCGAGATAAGCCCCCTTGCCAGTCAGCTGCAGTTCACCATTGCCATTCAGCCACAGGCCAACCTCGCCCATCTGCAACAGCTGAGCTGCTCCTTGCTCCTCGCCGCGCATCCAGAACTCCAGAGCGTAGTCGTCATCATCGTAGGCGGGCAATGCAGAAGCATCCACGCTCAGGTACTGACCGCCCGTCAGGCTCACGGCCTTGTTCACATTATTCATATACCATGTCTCATTACCCATGGTCATGTGACGGTTGCGCGAGTAGTCGCGGATGGTCGTACCCTCGCCCTCGTCCATCTTCCAGTAGCCGATGAGGTGGCGTGTGGCGGGATTCTTCGTGCGGCTGCGTTGCAGCAGGGCCTCGGTCATGTCGTGAGCCTCATCCCAGAGCAGCAGCTCGTGGATGGCACCCGTCATGTTCTTACCAACGGTCAGCGGGCCGTTGCCTTCGTAGGTTACCACGTCCTCCTCGCTGAAGAGTACGGTTTCATCAGCGTCCTTGGCTACCTTAGCAGTCAGCTTGCCTGCGTTGTAGTTCATGGTCAGGAACACCCATGCACCCGTGGGCACGATATTATCAGAGGTGTAGGTCTCGGAGCCGATCTTCACCACGAGGTGGTTGGTGTCATCCGTTCCTACCGTCATCTTGGCGTTGCCCTTACCCTTACCGTGGCTGAGCAGCGTACCTTCGCCGCCCGTGAGGTTCATCCAAGCGTCGATGCTGAAGTTCTTACCGGCCAGCATAATATCGTCTTCGGTCTGTGCCGTGACATCGGTGTTCTGCATGCTCAGTGCGGTCTCGTGGGCCACCTCTGCGCCATTCAGTACACCTGTCACCTTGAAGTTGGCGGCTTGTGTCAGTTCGCCCTTCAGGATAGTCTCATTGAAGGTCACGCTCAGTTCGTCGCCTGCACTCAATACGCCGTCGGCTGGCTCAGGCTGTCCGAGCGGACGCGGACGCTGCATATCCTTCACTAATGCCAGTTCCTCGCTCGAGCGATAGACCTCGCCTGTGCCGTAGGTAGCCACGGAGAGTACGCGGAAGAGGTAGTCGCCGTCGGTGAACTGGTTCATGTCTAATGTGTAGTCGATGCTGGCGCCTGCGGGCAGCAGTTCATTGTTCTGGGTCACAGCGTTCTCGTCCAAGACATACTCGTGCAGCTGTGTCCAGTCGGTGCTTCCCTGCTTCTTGTACTGCAGGCGGAAAGCCTTCAGGTTCTTGTAGTTGCGGTCGAAGTTGTTGAACGTCAGTTTCAGGTCGGTGCCCGTCTGCGTGTTCATGGTGCTGTTGCTCAGGGCCAGGTCGACAGCCGATGACGACGGCGTGAAGTGAGCCGTGATATAGACATCGTCGAAGATGTCGTCGGGTTCGCTGTCGCTGGCGAATACGATGCCGATGTTCTCATAGTCGAGCACGCTGGTATCGGTCTGGCGCAGCTGCAGGGCCTTGGTCAGAGTCTGGCTGCCAGGCACCTTAATCAGTCGGCCTTCACCAGTCAACGGCATGCCGTCCATCGTCAGTTGCACCCCTTCAGAGTTAGTATCGTCGAGCATCATCAGACGGTAAGCCACATCGGCACCTGTCTCCGAAGCATTCGAGAGTTTCAGCACGTAGTTGGCAGCCTGTCCGCTGGGCACATCGCTCACAACAGCCGTCTCCACATCAATCTGTGGCACCTCAATCTGCATGGTGGCCTCCATAATGACAGGATGGTCGCCATTCTCATCTACATAGTACTTAGTGCGTACCTCGCCTTCGTATGGCGCGCTTGTCTGTCCAGCGCGTGTGCGGAAGATGGGGCTGAACTTACCATATTCATACACGTCGACCGTGAGTGCGTCGGCATCGCCGGTCTCCGAGAGTGTGTAGCTGAACGACGTTGTCTCCGATTCCTCCTTTTCCGTCGACTCGTGCTTTCCGCCTAGAGCCTCTTGTGTCAGGCTGGCATCGATACCAAAGCCTCTTATCGAGAAGCCAAACTCATTCTGTATGGTGGCACCGGCTTTCACCGTCCATTCCCATGACGAGCCTTTTGCTGCTTCGGTTTCCTTTGAGCGGCTAACATCGGAACCAGAATCGAATGAGAGGTTAAGGGTTTCGTCGGTCCTGTTCTGATAGGCTTTCACCTTCTCCTCTTCGTTCAGTGCGAGATAGGTAATCCAGTTCTCAATCTGGTTGTTGACCCACATCACCTCGTTTTCATACACATGCTTCTGGCCGTCGTTAGTAGTTGGTGGAATGAACTTGTATGTACCTTCCTCGCCATAGTCCTCGTCGTCGGGGGTGAGCATAGTGATATAAATCGACTTGCCTGTGGTGTTCTCATGCGTTTCTTTGTTATAGTCACTCTCACTCACAGTATTCAGCAAGCTGTTGCGCATCTTAATGAAGTTGGGGAACAGGTCCTCCTCAATGTACTTCAACGTGTAATTGAACATGGTGCCAAAACGCATGTTGGTGACCATGCAATCTTCAACGCCGATGGTGGGTTCCCCTCCTTGTGCGCGTGTGAAGGTCACGTTTCGTGCATTGCCGAACACCACATTGGTGGATGTGCCTATGAACACGTCGCCATAGTGACCTACATATTCGGGTTCGCCCTTTGTAGCCACGGCCTGTGTGAGGGTAATGGTGGTACTTTTCGTTGTAGCGTTCTCACCCTCCGACTCCATTTTTGCGCCTATTGTCAGGTCGTCTTTGCTTTCAGCTTCGGTGATGGTTCCAGAGCCTGGCGTACCTACAATTATGGCATCTTTAGCACCGAACTTGTGCTGGAAGGTGTTCTCCGAGTTTACTGTGAAGTTAGAACCGACCAGCTTGGTCTTCGATGTCGATGAGCCTGTGCTCCATTCGGCCGAAGAGGCACTTCCTGGCGGGTCACGCAGAATCATGAGCAGTTTGTCGGGGCCTTGCGTTACGAAGTTGTTGCCCGTAGGCAGGTCACCCAGCACAATGCCTTCAATTCCACCTTCGTTCCATTGGTAGCTGCGTCCATCGATTTCGTATGTCATGCTGATAGTGCGTGAGTATGGATCTGCAACGTTGGGCAGACCGCCTTTCCAGGTGTATTCGGCTTCTCCGTCCTCGTTGAGCAATATCTGGTTGCTCTTCAGTTCGACCACCTGTCCGGCCACTACCTGAGCACCATCCACCTCGCCGTCTTCTACATAGACACTCTGGCTTGAAGAGAGGGCGTTGTTGATGGTGACGATGACATCTTTCAAAGGTACGCGCGAGGTAACCTCTGTTTCCCCGTCGGGGTTGGTGTACTCCTCGTAGCCCTTCAGCAGGAAAGTGTATGGGTCTTCCTTGATGAATATCGGACCACCGTATTTGTAAGTGACGTTGCCGCTGCCGTCAACCGAGTAGATGTCATTAATCTCTACCTTTCCCTGTGCGTCGGTGAGCGTATAGCTGCTGATGCCGAAGGAACCGTCGTTGCGACCTTGCTGTTCTACGCTGAAGCTTGGTGCACTGTGGAAGGTCTTCTTCAGGATGGTGTTGTATGAGTAGGACAGCAGCTCGCCGTTCTCATCGCGAATGGTATCCACAAGCTCGGTTTGCGGGTTGGTAAGGTCGATGGTGGTAGCTTCGCCCACATCGGAACCATTCTTTTTCACCTTCATGCTCTCTATCTTGTACTGGAGCGGGGGTAGCATGGCCGAGAACTCACCCGTGCTGGCATCTGTGCGGATGAAGATCTTCTTGCAGTAGTCGGCAGTGGCTCCGCGAACAGAGGTACTCTTGATGTTCGATGTAGCCGAAGCTACAGGCAGTTCCTCACTGTTGGTATCGAGGCTGCTGGTGGTCTCTGTCACGTTCTTCACCACGTTCATGCGGTAAAGCTCATTGATGGGTGAAAGCACCAGTTCCACCACGCCGATATTGTTCTTGCTCTGTCCGAAGCCCACAGGCTTGTCGCCCTCAATGCTTCCACCGACCACACGACCAGTGAAGTTGACCAGCGTCTCATCGATGAACTCCAAGCCCGTTATCTTCTGGTCGAAGGTGTGCAGCATACCCGTCTCGTTGGGGTCAGCAGGATAGCGACCAGCAGAGGCAAACACGTGTCCGCTCTTCACTATCTGCAAGTAGTGGTCGCCGATGGGTACGCTCACGTTGAAGGACCCATCGCTGTTGGTTGTGATGGACTTCCCGTCTTTTGAGCAGATCTGCCCGTCAACATAGATGTTGCATCCTTCCACAGGATAGTCGGTGTTGGCATAGCGCACGGTGCCGCTCACAGGGAAGGAAGAGACATCCTCGAAATCGACGCTGTTATGTACCAACGACGAGGCGCTGACGTAGCGCGACAGATAGGCTGGCGAGAATTCATGGATGCCCATAGTTGGGATGATGGTGTAGTTGGTTCCCTCACCACTGAAAGGTACGCCTCGGATGACGAAGTTGCCCTGTCCGTCGGTCAGGCCCATCAGGCTCAGCTGCTCCTCAGTGGGGATATGGCCGCTGCTCACTGCCGGCACATGGGCCGTGGCGTGGTGGCCGTTGCTGGCGTTGTTGCTCTTAGAGAAGTCATAGACGATGTTCTGCACGCCCATGTTCTCGTCCATCGGGTAGTAGATGGCCAGGTCACTCTCGGTGCCGCCCATGGGGTGGTTGAAGTTCTTGCGGATATCATTCTGCGAGAGGGCGCGCTTAAAGAAGCGGAACTCGTCGAGATAGCCACCGAAGTTGTTGGCATTGTCCATTGTCACGCTGTTACCCAAAGCCAGCCCCGTCTCATTGGTAGCGGTTGCCACTGTCTGCCCTGTGATGGAGCCGGAAGCGATGTGGTCGGCATCGGTGGTGACGTAGAACGTGGTGCTCTGTGCCGACTTGCTATAGACGCAGTTCACGTGGCTCCACTTGTTGGCGGGAATGTATTGGTCGGTGAAGCGGTTCTCACCGTTGATGTAGGCACCTAGCTGGTAAGCCTGCTGCGTAGCATTGTATTTAAGCACGATGGCGAAGAGGCTGGAGATGTCGTAAAGCACGTAGGCCGTGCCGTCGCCGTTCATCTGCGCATTGCTGGGATTCACGTAGGCTTGGATGGAGAAATCGCCGCCAATGAGCTTCTTCAGGTCCTTGGTGGTGGTGGTACAGAGCATACCCGTGCCAGTACCTGTGAACTGCAGAGAGCGCAGGTGGCTCACGGTCTCGCCGTCGTCGTTGTTCTGGCGCAGCGTCACCTTCACATTTTCTACAGCGGTACCTGTGCCGTAGGTGATACGACCGCTGATGACACCCGAGGACAGGGCAAAGCCTGTGTCGTATGCTGTCGTGGCGGGGCGGTTGCCGTTCTCGCACCAGTTATACACGGTAACACGGTATTCGTAGAACACACCGGGCAGCGGGGTTTTGTCTTCCCACGTCATAAAGGTCTTGTCGCTGTCAAGGGTGGTCAGTTTCTGCCAGCCCTCATCATCATTGTCCGCCTTCATCACACGGCGCTCGATGATGTAGGTCTCAGCCTGAGTCTGGTGGGCCAAGCGACGCACGTTCCACGTCAGCAGCACCGAGCCCTGATTGTCGCCCTTCGAGCATACAAAGTTCTCGTAGGTCGTACCGGCTCCGATGGACTTGTCGTTCACGGTGCCACTGTTTAGTTCCTTGTCGTCAATCTGTCCTACTACACGGTAGGTATGCAAGTTACAGGCATCGAGTTCTTCTGTAGAATAGGCATCAAGACCTGCCTCGCTGGTCTGAGCCTGTGTGTAGTTGATGCGCTCGGTAGCTCCATTGGCGTCACGGTGCTCCCACTTGAAGGAGGTCTGGCCTTCAGCCGGTGTAATGGTGACCACCTTGACGCCATCAATATATACGTCGAACTTGTTGTTCATATTGGCCGATGCGAGGAAGGCTACAGACGTCCATGTCAGGGTCACCTTATCTTCGCTGCTCACGGCCTGCAGGTTATTCACCGGCACAGAGCGTGTGGTGTTCACCGTCGTGACGGCCTTGCAGTCATCGCGCTTGGTGCTGATGTCGAAGGGCGATGGCACGTAATAGATGTTATAGGTCACATCCTCCTCATTAGCAAAATGAGTGTCGGTATAGATGGTGACGCCCGAATTCAACGTGGCAATCTTGTCATTACCACGATAAACAACCCAGTTGTAATCTGCGTAGTTACCCGGTATAGAACCGACGCTCCAGTTCAGCGTGACCTTCTTTTCCAATTGGCTGAAAGCACTGCTGAACGTTGCGGCTTTGACAAGGGGCGGTGCGATAACTACGTTGTTCTTGGTATAGGTGTCGGAGTTGTTGGCAAATGTACCGCCATCCAGATAGTACTCCACCGTATAGGTGCCTACGTTCGTTGCCGTGGCACTGTTGCTCCACGAGCCACCGTTCACTCGATACTTTATCGTGCCGTAGTTCTCTGGCGTACTGGGTACGAGGTTCAGAGCCGAACCGTTGAAGGTGAGGTCGGTGGCGAACTCTGGATGGTTCTTTATGGTCAGAGTCTGTTCAGTAAAGACTTGCTGGAGATAGATGTCATCGCCACCAGCACTTTCGTTCACATCGCAAGAACCGGTCAATGAAGCGTTGCGCCATTGTACGCATCCAGTGGCATCATCATTGTCATCTGATTTAGAGGTTGTATTAATGCCTGTTATAACACGTTTCGAGCCTCCATACGATGAATTCTCTAAACCATAGCGACTGCGCGTGTAGTAGAGGAAAATATCCTTACCGCCAGCGTCACGGTTCAGGTCACCATTGAAATTGGTGGCTGGAGCCTTGTAATAGGTTCTTCCCTCGAAAGTGAAAGACTCAACATTCTTGGTGGATGTGCAGATGTCGGTGATGTAGCCCGTCTCAGGATTGGCATCCGTGCTTTTTTTGTAGGCCAGATAGATGTCCCATCCACCAGCATTGGCGTTTAAGTCCTTGTTGACCACAGTCCAGCCGTCGTTGGTGTACTGGTTTCTCAGATTCCTTACCTGGTCATCGTCAGAATTACCAATGACAATCAGGTCGGTGATGTAGCCGTCGGCCTTCACTCCTGTAACTGCCGTTACGAGCAGTGTCAAAAGGAAGAACCATCTTCCAAAGCCCCCATTAGGGGAGCCGTCGCGACCTTGCGGCCATAACCACAGCCGCCATCTCGAAGTGTTTGTGTAATTTGTTTGCATAAAATTATTAATTTAAAAAGGATAATAATAAAGTTAACAACTTAAAAGGATAATAACAAAGAGTTTCGGGCGCAAATATACGTGGTTTTACGCAAACTCCGTTGTTATTTTATCCAAAAAATTATATACATATATACGCATTTTCGTGAATTTTTGTCACAGAAGCCACCATTTTAGTCCGATGATAAACATTTTTTTAACAGAAAAAGAGCGCACCCGTCACAGATACATTCATTCATCAACACATCGCGCAATAATTCCTTGTCTCTTGTTGACTTTGCATAGCAATAATTCATGGGAAATTCATGGGTTAATTTTTGAAGTGTCAAGCGTCTCTTCGAGCCGAGCGCATGGATAATTTTTCTTACTTTTAACTACATACTACACAATTGAACTACTCTAAATCGGTGAACTACTCTAAATTGGTGTTCATATTCATGCGCGCGGGCACGAATAAGCCGAAAAACTCGTCACTTCGTCACATTCGATAGAAATCTATTGTATACCAGAAATATACATTGTGACGAAGACCGTGACGAACCGTGACGAAGTGACGAAATCGTCACAAGCGCAGCAATAATTCATGGATAATTCGTGGGAAAATTTGTGGATAATTTATGTGAGAAAGAGAATTGCTGTATTATTCAACGAGGTTGTTATCATTTTTATCTTCAACGCAGAGGTCTGGCGCAATTTTTTTCTTACTTTTAACTACAGACTACACACTCTAAACTTTTCTGCTCGAGCTTGCTCGCTTGATACTTCAAGAACTACTCTACACTCTACACTCTAAACTAATTGATTTATCTTAACACAAATTTATCATGCGCTCGGCTCGAAGAGACGCTTGACACTTCAAGAATTTAGCCATGAATTTATCATAAATTTGTCAAAATTTGTGTATTTTGTCACTTCGTCACGCTCCGTCACACCTTTCGTCACACTTTTAAACTTCTAATAATCAAGCTGTATACATCTCCCTTACACCCATTTGTGACGAAGTGACGGGATTTTCTTGCTTTTCGTGCCCGCGCGCGTGCGCGTTCACGCGTAGAACCAAAGCATAAACTCATACGGACGTAAGTCTAATAAGATACGTATCTTAGGTCAATAAGATACGGACGTGATGGCAATAAGATACGTATCTTAATTCAATAAGATTCGTATGTAAGTCCAATAAGATATGGCCAAGTTAGCAAACACATACGGCCGAGTTGGCAAACACGTACGGACGAGTGAACCATTTGACATCTGTCGAACGATCCACTCGTCTATATCAATTTTTCAAGAACTCTATTGGTAGATGTTCTATTAGTTGTTTAATTCATAAAAAATATGAGCACCTTATCCTCGTGCCATCTTATAGATTTGTTCCATGTCCTGTGCGTTGAGCACCTTGAGTGCTCCGCAGGTGGCGGTGTAGTCGCGGCTGCATTTGCGTACCATCTCTTGTATTTCTTCGTCTGTGATGTCACGTCCGATGAGTTCCTTGATGTTGACGGGCATTCCGATGGCGTGGTAGAATCGCTCCATGGCTTCGATTCCTCGGAGTGCGGTGGCCTCGGGGTCTGTGAAGTCGTTGGGTACCTGCATGACGTTGACGGCGAATCGGACGAAGCGGCTGAGGTTCTGATGCATGACATAGCGTGCCCAACTGGGCCATACTGCAGCGAGTCCGGCTCCGTGTGTGACGTCGAACATCCCGCTGAGTTCGTGTTCCAGCTGGTGGGTAGCCCAGTCGTCCTGTACGCCGCATCCTGTGAGTCCGTTGTGCATGAGGCTTCCTCCCCACATGATTTGTGCGCGATAGCGGTAGTCCTCGGGATTCTTCAGTACGGCGAATACGGCGTTCATCATCGAGCGCAACATGGCTTCGGCGATGTCTGTGGTGAGGTCCATGTCGTCGTCAATGGTGAAGTAGCGTTCCATGGTGTGCATCATCATGTCGGTGACTCCTGCGGCCGTCTGATAGGGTGGCAGCGTAAATGTGCGGCACGGGTTCATGATAGCGAACTTGGGTCGCGAGAGGTTGTTGGAGTATCCGAGCTTGACGCCTCCGTCCTCGTTGGTGATGACGCTGGCCTCGCTCATCTCACTGCCGGCGGCGGGTATGGTGAGAACACAGGCCACGGGTAGCATGGTCTTTGGTACTTCTGTCTTGCCGAGATAGAGGTTCCATACGTCTTCGTCCATGCACACGCCATAGGCGATGCACTTGGCAGAGTCTATAACGCTTCCTCCTCCTACGGCGAGGATGAAGTCAATGCCTTCTTGTCGGCAGAGCTCGATGCCTTGTCTGGCCAGTGACAGGCGTGGGTTGGGAACTACTCCTCCCAGCTTGACGAAGGGGATGCCGTCCTGACTGAGTAGGTTGCAAATCTTGTCGAGGAGCCCCGAACGCTCTGCGCTGCGGCCTCCGTAGTGTACCAGCACTTTCGTGCCACCATATTTCCTGATAAGTGGAGCCACCTGCTCCTCGGCCTGCTGTCCGAATGCTACTTCGGTCGGCGCGTAGTACTTGAAATCTTTCATTGTTCTGATAGAATTTGTATGGGTTTCCTATAAATCTTTTTTGGTTAAGTTGGTGTTTATAAGTAACAGTTAAATATAATTTGGTACAATTTGGGTTATTTCATGCGCTGTATTATGTTCAGTCCATGGGATAGTGCACGCCCCACTTCTGCCGGAGTCCGTCCATGAGTTGCATGATGTAGAGCGTCTCGGCATGCGGCATCTGCCGTGGTTCCAACAGTCCTTCTGCCAGTGCTTCGCGGCAGGCGATGAACTGGTACTCGTAGCCTGTGATCTGTTGGGGCACATGAATGGTTTCTACATAAGTGCGGTCGGGCCCATTGACGGTTATGGTCTGCGGATTGTTGATATTGTCAATGATGAGATTGCCATCGGTACCGGCAATGACACCGATGTTGTCGCCCACGCACTGTGCAGATGATTGTAGTTGGCCAACACACCGTCCTTGAGGATGATGGTAATGGCATTGGTCAGATCCATACCCGTAGATGACTTGACACATTGTCCGTCGATGCTTGCAATGTCGGCGTCGTTGAACATTCTTACAAAGTTGAGGGCGTAAATACCGAGGTCGAGGAGTGCACCGCCACAAAGGTCGGGACGCATGATACGGGGTTTCTCGCCCATGGAGTAGCCGAGCGTAGCAGTGATGAGGCGTGGGGAGCCTATGCGTCCTTCGGCTATCAGGCTGCGGATGATGCCTACGGCGGGCTGATAGCGTGTCCAAATGGCTTCGGCGAGGAACACCTTTTGCTTGTGTGCGAGTTCAATGATTTCCTTTGCCTGACGCGCATTGGCCATGAAGGCTTTCTCCACGAGGCAGGGCTTGCCTGCCAATAGTGCCTCACGCGTCATGTCGAAGTGATGAGAGTGTGGTGTGGCGACATAGACGAGATCCACGGCGGGATCGTTAATCAGATCGGCGTATGTTCCATAAGCTTTCGGTATGTTCCACTTGTTGGCAAATACCTCTGCCGTCTCCTTCTTACGTGATCCTACGGCGTATGCCTGACAGGTGTCGAGCTGGTATAGTGTGATGGCCGCCTTTTCGGCAATCCATCCGGTTCCAATGATTCCTACTCTCATAAGGCTTGTGCTTATTATTTGAAAATCTTCTGTGCGAACAGAGTTAGATAGATGCGCCAGTTGCGCCAGATGTGTCCTCCGTCGTTCTCGTAGTATTCGTAGGGGTAGCCTTTTTGGTCAAGGTACTGGCGGAGTTCAGTGTTCATTTGGATGAGAAAGTCGTCCTTGCCAATGGCAATCCAATAGAGTTTGGGCTTGGAGGCAAAGAGTCGGGCCATCTGTGTGTCGAACAGCGTTTTGTCTTGCGGCATGCGGCATGCTGCGGACTGCAGCCCATAGTAGTCGAAGGTTTCAGGATAGAGCCGTGAGATGCCGAAAGTGTGTCCTCCGCCCATGGAAAGTCCTGTGACGGCACGTGCCGAGCGTTCCTTGATTGTGCAGTAGTGACTATCGACAAATTTCACGATATCCATGAAGCTCTCCTCCATTGATGCTTTGCTTCCGCGCTCGCGGAAGGCGTTGCCGTCAGGGGTGTACATGCCCTCGTGCCACCATCCAGGAGCGGCATTGCACGTCGGGTTCCCATTCGGCATCACCACAATCATGGGAACGCACTTGCCTTCGGCGATGAGGTTGTCCATGATTTGCGAAGTACGTCCGAGGTCTCCCCACGATGTCTCGTCGCCTCCGTGGCCGTGGAGGAGGTACATGACCGGGAACTGCTTCTTGCCATCGTAAGTGGGTGGCAGGTAGATGGTCATGCGGCGTTGCTGGCCAAGTGTAGGGCTGTCATACCAAACTCGTGAGAGCGTTCCGTGGGGCACGTCATTGACGGAATAGAGATGTCCTTTGTCGTCGTTGGCGTGGGAAACGATGAAGATGTTGCTCAGCGTAGAGATGTCGCGGTTGACGTAACTGTTGGCGGGGTCTATGAAGCGTTGTCCATTGACATTGAGGCTATAGGAATAGAGTTCTGGCGCGAGGGGTTGGGTGGTGACGGTCCAGACGCCGTTGTCCTGCTTGGTCATCTCCAACCGTTTCCCTCGAATCTCCTCGAAGTCACCGTTGATACTCACTTGCTGTGCCGTGGGGTCGTAGAAGTTGAATGTCACGGTCCCATCGGTATTTACTACGGGCGATTTCACTCTTGGACGTTGCCCCAACTGTTGCTGTGCGAGGCTGCCGAGGGCTATGAGAAAGCAGCTCGCAAGAATCATGATTCGTTTCATTGTTTTATAAGGTTTACGTATTATTTAGGGTGTTTCGTTGAGAACGATTTCTTTCAGTGCGGAGCTGAAAATGATGTATTGGGTGTTACCCGCGATGGTGCCTTCGTTCTGTCCCCAGAGGAATGGCCAGTCGTCGAAGTTCTCGAAATGGTCGGGCTTGCGGAAGAGTAGGCCGGGTGCTACGTTTCCGGGAATGAAAGAAAAGTCGGCACGGTTGTTGCCGTAGAACACCTGCTTGGGTCGTGCGGCTCCTACAGCAGCCACGAACGAATAGTTGTGATATGGGTGGCAGCCAAAGAGCCAGTCGGCTGTGCGCACGACGGCTTCCAGTGGAATGATATCGGGGTAGTAGCGGCGGGCGATACATACGGTGGTGCCGAAACTGAGCACCTGACCGCCACCTGCCCAGTTGCCGAGTCCGATAGGCACACCGTACGGGTTCTGTTGGGCCAGGCTGTCGATGTATTCTGCATAGCGCATCACGCTTCCGATGTATCGTGAGGACTTATTGGTACAGGTCTGCGGTCTTGGCCTTGCCATTCGAGCCCCATGTAGGCAAGGAGGGGTCATCCACCATCGCATCGACATTTGCATGGATGCCCTGCATGACATTTTTCTCTAAGAACGTCTTTTCTACGTTCCACATAATGCCCATATAAGCTGCCACGGCGTGTGAGAGTCCGTTGAAACGCCAGATGTTGTAGTTGCAGTCTTGTTTTTTCAGGCGCTTGGCGATGTAATTGCTGCCCCAGATGCCGCGCTTGGGGAGCCCGAAGTGATTGTATGCTACAATCTTGTCGGCCGTGCCGTGGAAGAGGAGGATGGGACATGGCGCCTTCGGGAACTTAGGAGCACCCTTCTTGCTGATGATGCCGCCGGCAAAACTCATCACGCCCTTGAACGTAAACCCTTCGGGCAATCCGTATGTCTCTCCGTTGGCGATGGACCAGGCACAGGCCAATGAGATGATGGCTCCCGCCGAGCTGCCGGAGAGGACGATATTATTGGCGGGCACGTTCAGTTCCGGATGTGCTGCCAGGAACGCCACGGCGGAGAAGACATCCTCCACCCCCATCTGTTGCGAAGCTGCGAAGCGGTTAAGAGCCTTGGCGGCACCGCGCAGTCCTTTGCCCATCCGATAGCCCTTCATCCCCAGCCGGTAGTCGATGGCCACCACGGTGTATCCGTCGGCATTGAGCCTGCGAAACCACCCGCGGACGGCCTGATCGCTGCGTGATCCCGATCTAAAGCCCCCTCCGAAGACGAACAGGATGGCAGGTTTGGCAATACCCTTGAAGGTGGTCTGAGCGCTGGAGTCCGGACGGAAGATGTCCAGATAGAGCGCACAGGTATCCCTCTCCGCGAAGCGATAGGTTTCCTGTGCCGACGCGCCAAAGCAGAAGAGTATGGCCGTCATGGTCACCAAAAGAATATTTTTTCTCATGATTATAATTGGGATTTTTTGAAAAAATCGACGCAACGCGTTGCGCAGCCCTGTCACTCAAATACAGTCCATTCGTTGCGCCAATGCACCACAGGCTTTCCGTCCTCGAACTCGATGGGAAGCCAGATGTATCGGGCATCGCTGGGATGGTGGGGACGCCAAATATCTGCCATGAAAATGATTTTCTCGCTGTTTCCCCCTTCCTGATTCACTTTGAGGATGAAGGTACTCTGTCCGCCAAAGGTGATTTCTGCTTTCGGTCCGCGGCAGGGGTTGGGGTGCTGCGTCCACGGTCCCCAGATGCTGGGAGCGGAGAACATACGTGCCTCATTGGGTGCCCAGCCGGTACAGCCGGAAGTAATCATCCAGTACGTGCCGTCGTGCTTGAAGATGGCGGGCGCCTCGTTGTGGCCGGCGGGTGCTACGCGGGTGTAGCGGCCGCTATGGTGTAGGTAGTCGTCGGTGAGCTCGGCGATGTGTAGCGTCAAGTTCTCCTCGCTGGAGAAGATGTGGTAGGCGTGACCGTCGTCATCGACGTAGAGTGTCATGTCGCGCGACATCTGACCGGTGCTGAAATCGCGCTTCACGAAGAGTCCTTCGGCCACAGCCTGGCGCCACGCCGGAGTCCACGACTCCTGGAAATTGGCGGCGTTGAGGGTATCTACGATGGCCAGTGCCTGCTTGTCGAACTCCACAGGCCACGTGTTAGCGTTGGCTCGTTGAGAGTAGAGGAACTGGTACGGTCCCTCGGGCTTGTCGGCGACGGCGACGCCATAGCGGGCGGCATCGTAACCGCGTCCTTTCAACTCCAGGTGGAACCACATGCAGAATTTCTTCGTCACCTTATTATATATTACCTTCGGACGCTCGAGGATGCAGCCTCGTTCGATATCGTGTCCCTGCTCGTCCGTCACGCTGAGTGCCACGCCGCAGTTGCGCCAATGGAGCAGGTCCTTCGAGGCGTAGCACGTCACGCCGACGAGGGCGTCCGATGTGCGGTCGCTCTTGTGCTCGCCGAACCAATAGTACGTGTCGCCGTATTTCAGGATGCCACCGCCGTGGGCGTTGATATGTTGGCCGTTCTCGTCGGGCCATATCTCGCCGGAACGGATGGAGGATGAATGCTGCATCTCGTTGATGTACTCTTTCCACACCGCCTGGATGTTAGCGACGGACTTGGTCGTGTACTCCAACATGGCGGGAGCGCCGAAGTGCTCCACGGTGAACCAGCCGTCGTAGCCGTCGCGCAGTAGTTCGCGGATGACCTCCTTCAGGGGCACAACGCCGGTGCCGATGGGTAACGAGGCATAGTCGCGAGGAGCCTTGCGGTCCTTGAGGTGCACGTGGTGAATCTTGTCCTTGAAATGGCGCAGGGTCGTCATGACATCCTCGCCGCAGAAGAGGTAGTTGCCGGTGTCGAACACATGGCTCAGTTGTGGCGACGCCTGAAAGAGCTGATCCAGCGTCTGCGTGTTGTAGCATGGCGAGCGCGGGTTGTCGTAGTCTTCCACCATGATGTCGATTCGTCCCCGCCGTGCCATCCTCACGAAGTCCGCAATTCTCCCGGCTACCTCGTTCATAAGTTCAGGCGTGGCGTTCTCGGGCAAAAGACCTGGAATCACCAGCAGGCGCGAGTAGCGGTGACGGCGCATGAAGTCCAGCGCCTGACGCACGGCCTCTGGCTGTTCACCTTTCACAAAGTTGATGTCTGCTATGGCCGACGCATGGCGGAATCCCAGTGAGTCAAGCATACTCAGTTGTGCATCGCTCATCGTCACTCGGACATCAATGCCTTCGACTCCGAGCTGCTTTACTTTCTCTGCCGCCTCATGGATGGAGATGTGTTCCTGGCGGGCTATTTCTGCCACGTGGTCAAAAAAGATGGAAATACGTGGCTGTGCGCTCATCTGCAGCGCCGTGAACCACAGCACTGCCAGCAGCGCATAATGCTTAAAAACCTTCATTTCGCTTCTGGATAATTATGGATTTATTAGTATGACCCAATATAGGCGAAAGGGTTTAATGCACACACAAAACATCCAATCATTCTGATAAGTTCTTGAAGCAATATGGGTTAAACAGAAGAGCCCCAAGGGTCGGTGTGACTCTTGGGGCTCTGTTAGGGGTTCGTGCGATTACTCTTCGCGACGGGGGCGGTGCTCGCCATTGCGCTCAGGACGTTCTGGGCGCTCAGGACGCTCACGGCGCTGACGTGGTGGACGTTCCACATAGCCTTCAGGCTTGGGGATGAGTACGCGGTGAGAGAGCTTGAACTTACCCGTCTTGGGGTCGATTTCCAAAAGCTTGACGGTCAGTTTGTCGCCTTCCTTCAGACCAGCTTCCTCCACGGTTTCGAGGCGCTTCCAGTCGATTTCGGAGATGTGGAGCAAACCATCCTTACCAGGCATGAATTCCACGAAGCAACCGTAGGGCATGATGCTGCGGATGGTGCCTTCATAGACTTCGCCCACCTCGGGAACAGCCACGATGGCGCGAATCTTGGACAGGGCAGCTTGGATGCATTCTGCATTGGGACCGCTGACCTGCACCTTGCCGACACCGTCTTCTTCGTCGATGGTGATGGTGGCGCCGGTGTCTTCCTGCATACTCTGGATAATCTTTCCGCCGGGGCCAATGACGGCACCGATGAACTCCTTCGGGATGATGATCTGCTCGATGCGGGGTACGTGGGGCTTGAGCTCTGGACGCGGTTCGGGCATGCATTCGAGAATCTTGCCGAGGATGTGCTCGCGAGCCTGCTTGGCCTGCATGAGGGCCTTCTCGAGAATCTCATAGCTGAGGCCATCGCACTTGATATCCATTTGGGTAGCGGTGAGACCGTCGCGGGTACCAGTGGTCTTGAAGTCCATGTCGCCGAGGTGGTCCTCGTCGCCAAGGATGTCGCTGAGGACTGCGTATTTCTCCTCACCGGGGTTCTTGATGAGACCCATAGCGATGCCGCTAACGGGCTTCTTGATGGGTACACCAGCATCCATAAGTGCGAGTGTGCCAGCGCAAACGGTGGCCATAGAGCTGGAACCGTTGCTCTCGAGGATATCGCTGACGACGCGGACGGTGTAGGGATAATCTGCGGGAATCTGACCCTTCAGGGCACGCCATGCGAGGTGGCCGTGACCAATCTCACGACGACCTACGCCGCGCTGAGCCTTGGCCTCACCCGTGGAGAAGGGCGGGAAGTTGTAGTGCAGGAGGAAGCGCATGTAGCTGTGGTCGAGGACATCGTCCACGAGCTTCTCGTCGAGTTTGGTGCCGAGGGTGACGGTGGAGAGAGACTGGGTCTCGCCGCGGGTGAAGATGCTGCTTCCGTGAGGACCGGGCAGGGGGCTGACTTCGCACCAGATGGGGCGGATGTCCGTGGTGCCGCGGCCATCGAGACGAATGCCTTCATCGAGGATGCAACGGCGCATGGCGTCGCGCTCTACGTCGTGGTAGTAACGGTCCACGAGGGCGTTCTTCTCTTCGAGTTCTGCAGCATCCATGTCTGCATGAGCCTCGGCGTAGCGCACCTTGAAGTCCTCGCGAATCTTCTCGAATGCCTCGGCGCGGGCCTGCTTCTCGAGAGCCTGCTTGGTGATGTCGTAGGCGGGCTGGTAGCACTCCTTGTTGACCTGCTCGCGCAGTTCCTCGTCGTTGACCTCGTGGCAGTATTCGCGCTTGACGTCCTTGCCGAGTTCCTTGGCGAGTTCCTTCTGGAGGCGACACATGGGTTTGATGGCCTCGTGGGCGACTTTCAGAGCCTGGAGCAGGTCCTGCTCGCTGACTTCCTTCATCTCGCCTTCTACCATCATGATATTTTCTTCGGTGGCACCGACCATGATGTCCATATCGGCATCCTTCATCTGCTCGTAGGTGGGGTCAACGATGTATTCGCCGTTGAGACGAATCACACGCACCTCGCTGATGGGACCCTCGAAGGGGATGTCGGAACAGCTGAGGGCGGCACTGGCAGCAAAGCCAGCCAGAGCGTCGGGCATGTCGATGCCGTCGGCGCTGTAGAGGTTCACATTCACGTAGACCTCGGCGTGGTAGTTGCTGGGGAACAGAGGACGGAGCGCACGGTCGACAAGGCGACAGGTGAGGATTTCGTCGTCATTAGCCTTGCCTTCGCGCTTCGTGAAGCCACCGGGGAAACGGCCGGCAGCGGCATATTTCTCGCGATATTCTACTTGAAGGGGCATGAAATCAGTTCCGGGTACGGCATCCTTGGCGGCACATACGGTGGCCAAAAGCATTGTGTTACCCATTCGGAGCATCACGGCTCCGTCTGCTTGCTTGGCAAGCTTGCCAGTCTCGATGGAAATCTCGCGACCATCGGGCAGCTGGACTGTCTTGGTAATTACGTTCATCTTTTCGATTTACAATTTAACGATTTTCGATTTACAATTTGCGTCTAATAATTGCGGAATAAATATAATGATATTGCGGAATAGCGATGATTTTTTGGTCGATTATTCAAAAAAACCGCGCAAAGGTAGTGTTTTTCGTTTAAAGATAAAAGTTTATGGTTTAAAGTTTAGCTTGTCGGGCACGAAAGTAGTTCATTTTTAGTTTTTTTAAACATAAAATCATTCCATCGACTCCCTTTTTGCTCGTGTCCATACCTCTGAAGACATATTCACCCAAGCCCATGCAAACGTGGACAGCCGCACTTCGGGAAGTGCTTCGAGCGTGCCCACGGCGCTCATCATGGTAGCTCCGGTGGTCAACACGTCATCCACCAGCATCAGGTGCAGCCCAGTGGCCTCTGCGCCTTTTGCCAAGGCGAAAAGGTCACGGCCGTTGCGAAAACGGTCTGCCAGCCGGAAATGGGTCTGCGACTCTCGGTTGGCGTGGCGGATGAGCAGGTCTGTCCTCAGGGGAATCCCCGTCTGTTGGCTCAGTCCTTCGGCGATGGCCTCGGCCTGATTGAAGCCTCGGTGGCGTTGT
Organism: Bacteroidaceae bacterium; assembly: GCA_017535725.1. Taxonomy (GTDB): domain Bacteria; phylum Bacteroidota; class Bacteroidia; order Bacteroidales; family Bacteroidaceae; genus Physcousia. Next base: position 57,612 of record JAFXTO010000004.1, on the reverse strand, counting down.
CGTTGTCGCGACAATGGTAGGGGAACGAATGCATCCACGCCGTCAAACAGTCCCGTGCCCACCAATCTCTTCGCAGCCAGACGACCCATCCAGACGCCCTGACGACGGTTGCGCTCGAACTTCAACGAGTGTACCAAATGTGCAGCGGAATTTTCGCGCTGATAGATACATAGAGCTCCCATTCGGTACAGCGACGGATGCTCGCTACGCCATTGGAAGACGTGGCGGTTCAGTTCCCAGTCTGTGGTGACATCCTCCAAAGGCAGCGCAAGCAGGCACTGGGGGCAGACAAACTGCTCGCTGGTAGCCAGACGTGTGTCACAAATGGCGCAGGTGCGGGGGAAGAAAAAGTCGAGGAAACGGGTGAGCATGAGAAGGTGAAATGTTGAAAATTGAAATATTGAAAATTGAAAATTGAAATGTTGAAAATTGAAATGTTGAAAATTGAAATATTGAAAATTGAAATATTGAGAGATTGAGAATTGAAATATGGGAAAGTGAAAATGGAGGGATGAAATGAAAATAGCCTGCTGAATCAGCAGGCTACCTTTTAAGTTGTCGGGATGACTAGACTTTATGGTGCTGCTGGTTGGCTTATAAGTGGATGAATATTAGCTATATAGGATTTTGTTTTATTGTGGAATTAGGAGGGTTTTGGCACAAAAACGGCGCAGGACATATAGGGGAAATGGTTTGATATTGAATTTGTTTGGTAGGAATGAGGTGTTCTTAGGGGTGGGCGCACCTTGCTAGTATTCGGGTTTTTAGGGGTGAATACACCTTATTATATATAAGGGGGATTAAAGGGATGAAGGGGTGGGGGAGAGATGGTTTGGCTCGTCAGATATGCGGAGTCCTGCGGCGAGGCATGCTGCCTGGATGCGGGCGAGTTCGGCGAAAAGCTTGTTGTTGACTTCCATGAGCGCGAAATATGCTTCGCGCTGACGCCGCAGGTCTTCGCGCGTTTCTGCGAGGTCTGCACGGTAGGCCATGCAGAGTTCCCGATAGTCCTCGGACTTTGGCTCATAGGTATCGGGTAGCTCTGTGAGGGTGTCATAGTCTTCGCGGATGGGAGAGCCGTTTCCAGTCAAGAGATAGTCTTTATTGACTTCTGGATAAGTGTCTATTATTTTAGACAGGTCTTCCGAGGAGATGCCGTCGCCCTTTAAATTACCCAAGGAACTCACCCAACCTTCTGAGCGTCCGATGCTTTTTGCAAGCTGTCTCATGGATATGCCAAGGGCTTCTCCGACAGCGTTAAGTCTTAGTTGTATTTGTTTTTTTGCCATATCTGTATAAATTTTTATGAATTTGTTTGGAAGTATATAAAATATTATATACTTTTGCCCCCGAAATCTTGAAATCGTGTACAAATATATATATAATTGTTTAGAATGAGGCAACATTTTAGGTATTTTTTCAAGAAAGGGCTGTCGGAAGTGAAAGTTTCTGATAGCAGGGAAATTCGCGAAAGGCTTGTTTCGCTGATTAGTCCTGAGCGTAAATCGACGTATTATGCTATCGCCAACAGGGGTTGGCGGGACATTCCGGTACACATGTACAACGCCATCACTGCGCTATTCGGAGAGTATGGCGTGAGAGAAGATGAGGTCTGGGAAATACAGGAGATTTGACTATGGCACGGGAAGTTGGCAGTCACAACTGGACGTCTGAGGAGGAGCGCATTGTCCGTGCGAACGCTGGGATGATGTCGTTTGAATCCATCGCTGAGCTGCTGCCTGGCAGGACAGCCATGGCGGTTCAGCTGTTTATCTATCGGCGGCGGATTCCTCTTCGCAGGATGGTGGCGCGTCCTATCATCCAAATCATGCTTCAAACTAAATTTGGCGACGAAACGTTGTTTGCTCCCAACCGTGAGTTCTACAGACGGGCTAAAATCGGGTGTCGCAGGTTTCAGGATCTGTCGAGGGGATACGCCCAGCCGACACAGGAGGAAATCATCCGTATAGCCCGTGCGCTGTCGATGAAGCCGGATGAGATGCTGGCAATGCAGGAGTGTACGCAACTGGATTTGTTTGATTAATATATCATAGGTATGGAAAAGAAAGATTTCATGGAACTGATGGATGGCATCAAGAACCTGAACATGGGCTTGATTTGTCTGCTTCGTGTGGACTGGAAGCATCTTCCGGAGGTACGCGAGTTCTACTATGAGCTTGAAAGAAGCTATGAGAAGCTCCGTCTCTGGGTGAATGAGAAGGAAAGAGAACTCCGTGCTCAGGCAGAGGAGGAAAGTAAAAACTAAAAATTTAATTTGTTGGAAGATATGGAAAATACTGGTTACCGAATTGCAGATTTTGAACAGGCTCTCCCCGAGGGAGCGGTCATCGACGAAGTGCGTTACAATGCGCGCAGTGGACTGAAAGTGAACTGTGTCATAGGGACGGTGAAAGTGAAAACCCCAGTGGGCGCAGGTGCATGGACGGATGAGGTGAAGATGGTTATATGGAATGAAAAAGGCATGTGCCATCTGCGCCGCTCCGGCCAATGGCTGCCAGAATTTGACTTAAAGCTGGAGGGGGGAGTATGATTACCACGGTTACATATAAGACCAAGGATGGTAGACTCCATCGTTATAAGCTAAAGGGAACCGAAGAACTGTCTGGCATTTCTCGCAAAAGAAAAGCCCTTTTTGTTGTTAATATGGAGATTTTTTTTGGCTATAGTGAAGGAGAGGTTGATGAAACGGGTTGCTTTTCGATTTGGGAAAAGCCGGAATCCCCATCGATGGGGGTGGATGTTCCAGTAAATATGACGCTGGGATGGGCGTATCTCAGAGAAAGGAGTTGAGAAGATGAGAGTGGAATGTGAACCTGATGAATGGCCGTGCTGCATCTGCGACGATGTGGAGGAATGCCGGAAGAGCTGGCTGCCGCTGTGCACGGGTCGGCCTGTTGACCATGCAAAATAATATGTGTTATGAGCGACCATAGAATACCCGAAGAAGTTCTGCAGAGAATCATGGACATTCCCATCGCGGACGTGGTGGGCGAGGACGTAGTGCTGAAGCGTGCCGGGGCGAACCTGAAGGGGTTGTGCCCGTTCCACGACGACCGCACGCCCAGCTTCATGGTGAGCCCGTCGAAGAACATCTGCAAATGCTTCGCCTGCGGCGAGGGCGGCAACGTCATCACCTACGTCATGAAGCGGGACAAGGTGGACTTCGTGACGGCCGTGCGGTTGCTGGGCAAGCAGCACAAAATCGAAGTTCCCGAGGTGGAGATGACGGATGAGCAGCGCGCCCATCAGCGGCGGGTGGAGAGTGCCAGCGTGGCCATCACCGCCGCCTACGCCCTGTTCCGCGAGGAACTGAAACGACGCCCGGAAATGATGAAGTACCTGGCAGACCGTGGCATCAGCATGGAGACGGCAGAGGTGTTCGGACTGGGTGCTGCACTGGAGTACAACGGACTGACGAAGGCGCTGCTGGCACAAGGCTATTCTGGAGAGGCCATCGTCGATGCGGGACTGGCATACAGGGATGACCACGGCGAGCTGAAAGACGTCTTCCGCCAGCGGCTGCTGTTCCCGTTCCTGGACCGGCGCGGACAGGTGGTGGGCTTCACGGGCCGCGACATCGAGGGGAGGAGCCCCCAGAAGTACAAGAACACTGCAGAGACGTGCCTGTTCACGAAGGGGCGCGTGCTCTACGGACTCAGCCAGGCGCGCAAGGCCATCACGAAGGCCGACATGGTGTATGTCGTCGAGGGACAGTTCGACGTACTGCAGCTGTATCAGGCCGGGGTGCAGAACGTCATCGCCGGCAGCGGCACGGCCTTCACGGAAGAACAGCGTCACCTGCTGCATGGCTTCACGGCCAATGTGGCCTTCATCTATGACGGAGACGCCGCTGGCCTCCATGCCGCAGAGAAGAACCTGCCGGGCATGGTGGCCAGCGGCTTCAACGTGAAGTGCGTGCGCCTGCCTGAAGGGAAGGATCCTGATGACATGGCCCGGGCGCACGGTGCGACGATTGGAGATTGGCTGAATCTACGCAAAAAGGACTACGTGGAGTTCCTGACGAAGCTGCTCTTCACGGAAGGGCAGGGCGCGCACGAGCGGCTGGATGCCGTGAAGCGGGTGGTGGCCATCGTGGCGCAGGAGCGTGAGGAGGTCGTGAGGAAACAGCTGCTGGGCGACGTGGCCGTGGCTGCCGGAGAGGGATACACCATCGACGTGCTGCTGCCCTACGTGGAAGAGGCTACGGCGCCGGAATCCCCTCAGAAGAGCGACCCCGGCTTCTACGGCATGGAGTTCATCGAGGGCAGCATCGACGAAGACGAGCCGGTGGTGTGCCTGACGGACACGCTGGGCCTCTGGCAGCGCCATGCCGGAAGCGGGGAACCGTGGCTCTACGTCCAGGGCATCCCGCCCACGGAGAGCATACAGGAACTGAACAAGCGCGTGGACCACGTGGTTGTTCATGCTGCGTCCGCCGACCATGTGGGACGGAAGGAGAGCACCGCCGTGAAGATGATGCGCGCCCTGTTCGTACGCGGCATGATCGTGGACGTCTCCACGCAGGAGGGCGATATCAGCTTCCCCTACTGGTACATCGGACAGTACCGCAAGCTCATAGAGAACGGCCTGACGTCGGAGGTGAAGACGGAATACATCCAGCGCTGCGCAGAAGTCATCTCCTACGTGCGCCCTGCCGTGCTGGCCGTGGAACGCCGCCCGTGGTCTGAGGCCCTCGGCCTGAAACCCTCGGAGCTGGACGCGGTGCTGAAGCCCTACATGAACGAGCGCCGGTCGAAGAAACGCCTGGACCGTGAGCGCTCGGCCTACGCCGGCCTGGTGGCGGTGGACAGCGATCGCGTGCCGGACTATGTGGAGCAGAACGAGGAATACCTGAAGATGCTGCAGATGTTCGGCTTCTACCCGATGATCCGCGAGGACGGCACGCCCGTCTGCTACATGTTCCGCGCCGACAGCGGCTCGTTCCGCCGCGTGGGGGACTTCTACATCGAGCCGCTGGTGCACATCTACGCGAAGCAGAAGGAAGAGAACAAACGTATCATCAAGATCAACCGCCTCTACGTCTCCACGCCGACATACGTGGAGTGGCCCAGCTCGGTCTTCGCCAAGCTCTCCACGGTGCAGGAGATGCTCATCAACGAGGGCGCCTTCAACTTCACCAACGGCACGGCAGCGGACTACGTGAAGATCTGGAACTACATCAGCTACCAGTTCCAGCAGTGCTCCAAGCTGAAAGTCTTCGGGCAGCAGCCGGAGGGCTACTTCTGCTTCGCCAACGGCATCTTCCACCAGACGGAGGAGGGCTGGCGCTACGACGCAGCAGACGAGCTGGGCCTGATGCGCCACGGCGACGACACGCTCTACAGCCCCGCCTTCTCCAAAGTCAACGCCGGACTGCGCAAGGATGACGACCGCGAGAACGAGCAAGACCGCTGGCTGATATATACCGACGTCCCCGTGTCGCGCCGCATCACCTTCCAGCGGTGGGCGGCGCTGATGGACGAGGTGTATCAGCTGAACGACAACGGCAAGTGGGCCACGCTCTACGCCATGCTCTGTGCCTTCCGCTCGGATATCTGGCCCATCGGGCGCATCTTCACGGCGCTGTTCTTCGTCGGCCCCACGATGTCGGGTAAGACGCAGGTGGCCATCAGCATCCGCTCGCTGTTCATCAAGCCGGATGCCCCGAGCTTCAACCTCAACAGTGGCTCGGATGCCGCCTTCTTCTCCGTGCTGGAGCGCTTCCGCGACGTGCCGCAGGTCATGGAGGAGTACAACGACGACATGATCAGCGACGTGAAGTTCCAGGGCCTGAAGCAGGTCATCTACGACGGCGAGGGCAAGCAGAAGCGCAAGACGGCCACGACCAACGACATTGACTCCTCACGCGTCAACGCGCCCATCGTTCTGCTGGGTCAGGAGTCGCCGCAGAAGGATGACAACGCGCTCTCGAACCGCGTCATCCTCTGCGAGGTCCCGAAGAGCGAGGCCATCAACTCGGAGCACGCCAAAGCTGTCTTCGAGCAGCTGAAGGAGGCCGAGAAGCAGGGACTCTCGTACCTCCTGCTGGAAGTGCTGCAGCTGCGCCCGCTGGTGCAGCGCCACTTCGGCGACATCCTGAAACAGTGCAAGCGGGAACTGCAGGCCCGCGTGGAGGCCACCAGCTCCCGCAGCGGCGAGCAGGCGCGTGTCATCGAGACGGTGAGCCTCTTCCTGGCCATGTGCCGCCTCGTGGAGGAACATGCGCCGCAGTTGCAGCTGCCCTTCACCTACGAGCGGTTCCTCTCCCTGGCCGTGGAGAAGGTGCAGAAGCAGGTGTCGCTGCTGGTGCAGACGGACAAGCTGGCAGGGTTCTTCCACAAAATAGACCAACTCATCGACCAAGGACGCATCCTCGACGGGCGCGACTTCAAGATCGAGCAGCCTGCCAAGATCACGCTCAGCGGACAAGGCGAGCACCAGCTGCACGGGGAGCGCATCCTGTTCATGAACCTCTCGAACATCCACGAATACTACAAGGCGCACAGCACCAGCGGCGACAAACCGCTGACCATGCAGACGCTGCAGGTGAACCTGCGCTCCCACAGCTCGTTCCTCGGCGTGGTCTCCGGCACCCGCTTCCGCTGGTTCGAGACCGTGGAAGTGCCCATGAATGCCGAGGCCAGGACGACCTCCGACGGACACTACCTTCCGCAGAACATGGTCGTACAGCGCGTGCGCAAGCAGATGGAGAAACAAACCTCCGCCGTCGTGCTCAACTACGATGTGCTGCAAAAGCTGACACAAGTGGATTTTGAGCGGACGGCCAAGGTAACTGAAGAAAACAACACACAAAGGTAACCAGAGATTGAATCAGTTTCCACTGGGGTGACTCCACCGTGACGGTGTGGCCACCCTTTTTCGTCGCATCCCCCGATGACCCCCTAAATATTAAAAAAGAGAGGTTAGAGGAAATTTTGAAAACCACTTTCAGAAATCACGCAAAATGCTTCCAACGTTCCAACAGTCCAACGGCGACTTTCAAAACACCTTATAAAATATTATATAAATAGGTGAAATATAATATAATAGATGGTGTTTTTCCTGTTGGACGCTGTTGGAAATTGTTGGAAATGGCGTTGGAAGTTGTTGGAAATGCAAAATCTTTTGCTACTTTCAAAAATTATGCGTACCTTTGCGGCGTCCAACAGAAAACGGCCTGTTGGAAGCGTTTTTTGCGGTTCCGACAAAGCTAACTTGTTGAAAATAAGAGTCGGTAGCTTTTCTGTTGGACTGTTGGAACGTTTGAACCAAAAAAGACATATCTCAAATGGAAAAATCAGAAAATCGCTATGTCGTGTGGGTCAGCGTCGCTCCTTACGTCTGCCGATACCTCGTCGATAACTTCGGCGTGCGGGACTCCAACGTCCAAAACCTTATAGACATCCGCAGCGACGCCGCCCTGATGGCCTTCTTCACGCCGCGCCTGCAGAAGTCCTCCCACACCTACGACCGCCGCCTGCAGCAGCGTGGCACCACGCCCTACCGCACAGCCCGTGTGGCCATCGAGATCTCCGCCTCGCGCTTCTCGCGCTCCGGCTGGGCCCTCTCCCCGACCGACGAGGCCGCGCTGGCCCGCATGCTGGAGCTGCGCTGTCAGGGCATCCTGCTGGCCTTCCTGCAAGCTCACTACATGATCTCCGGCGATGCCTCCGAGAGCATACGCGCCTTCTACCGCACCTTCCACCAGTCCGAGGACACTTGGCCATACGACAGCATACGCAAAATATGGAACAGAAACGTGCCGCGATCGCAAAAAGTGACACTCAGAACCCGCTTGGAGGCCGAAATCACAGAAAAAATACTGCTGCAATTGTCCAGTTTTGGGACAATATCAGCGCAGGGACTAAACAAATATCAAAATGAAGAAGATTGAACTATTTTTCGACCACGTGGATGGTCTATCCCAACTCTACCTTTTCGATGTCTCGGATTTGATCCGTATAGACAGAAGTGCTACCAACGGAACCGTACGCCCTGTGTTCAGGGAGTACTGCAATATATATAAGGTATCCGTGTTGGATGGCTTTACCTACGAAGAAAACATGGTACACAATGACTCCGGAGAAGCCTACGACGTGCAGATTCGGGGTTTCATCCCCCGGATAGGGCAGTCATTCACCATCCACCAGCTGGAGGTAGGTGCATGGCTGGCCGTGATTCAGGATGCCAATGGCGACGTGCTACTATGTGGCAGTCCGGACGTTCCATTGAGCTTCGAGGGGAACAAGGGGACTGGAAATGGACGCAACGGAACGGCATTCACCCTGAAAGGGGTGCAGCCCATGCCTTCGGCCATCGTGGCACAAACTGAAGTACCAGTACTGTTGCCAACCGAATAGAAAAAAGGCTTTTTCACGGGGTGTGGAATCCCTGACGTCACAAGGAATTGCAGTGAGAAGTTATTACCTTTGCACTGCAAATCTTTTTTATATACTCATGAAACAAGCAACTCTCAAAATCTACGAACCCATCGACAGCTACGGTTGGCAGCTGTATCGCGTGCGTATGTTCCTTGCAGATCACGCCAAGGACGAAGTGACGATAGAAGTCAACTCCCTGGGCGGCAGTGTGAACGACGCCATGATGATCTCGAAGGAAATTCAGGATCACGGCAACGTGACCGTGCGGCTCCTGGCATTCTGCGCCAGCGCAGTGACATGGATGGGCTTCGGTGCCAAGCGTGTGGAGATTGCCGACGACGCCCTGTGGCTGTGCCATCAGTCCAGCGTACTGGTCAGCATCTACTCCAGCCTGAACGCCGATGAGCTGGAACGCACCATCGAGGATTTGAAGAAATCCCAGAAGCTGGCCGAGGCCACTGACCTCATCATCGCCCGCAAGTACCTGGACAAGGCCACGGCCAACGGCAAGGACACGACGCTGGCAAAAGTCCTCGACTTGGTGAAGGAAGAGAAATACCTGACGGCACAGGAAGTCGTAGACCTCGGATTCGCCGACGGCATCATCAAGAATGCCAAGAGCATGACGAACGAGGTGCGGCAGTTCGTGGTGGAGAATCACGCTGCACTGAAGATGCCCGCCGTGCCGGAAGAAACGGTTCAGGAGGATGAAGGCCTGATGACCCGCGTCCGCAACATCGTGACGGAACTCTTCGGGGGAAAACTACCAGAACCTGGCAAGAATCCCACACAGGAACCACAACCTGAAGGCGAAAAGCAACCAGATAACCCTATTAACAACCAACAAACAAAAAAGATGGAAAAGAAATTCCTACTCGTGAACGCGCTGCTTGCCTTGACAACAGCGCTGGAAGTGAGCGACGACGGCAAGGTCACGCTCACCGTAGACCAGCTGCAGACCATCGAGGATGCACTGGCACAGAAGAAGATTGCCGACGATGCTGTCCGTGAGGCCACCGACGCCCTCGACGCCATCAGCGACAACGTGAAGTCCATCGACGGACTGAAGAACAAGGTCATGGCCGTGAAGACCGTGCTCGACCGCACACCCCTCGTGGCTCCCACCGCACAAGTTCCCCTGCCCAAGAGCGAAGAGCAGAAGAAGGCCGAGGAACTGGCTGAGTCCGCCAAGGACGAAATCAACCAGGAAGCCAAGAACATCTGACGTATAACCCTCAAAAACATCAATCACTATGGATTTGACAAAGCCTATTGACATCACTGCGGTACAAGACGCAGTGAAGAGGCACCAGGACCTGCTGGTGTCCATCCGCGACAAGGAGGCCTCCAGGCTGCTGTCTCTCTTCGCCCCCATGCCGGGCATCAAGGACAGCATCGTCCTCGGCCGCACTGAACTCGGCAGCGTGAGCCGCGGCTACACGGGCAAGTTCCTCGGCCAGCTGGAGAGCGGCAAGATCGTTCCCCGCACGCTGAAGGTGTATCCCGTGGTCATGGAAATGGAGGACGAGCCCGAACGCTACCGCCGCTGGTACCTCGGTGACGTGGCCGGAGGTATCATCCCCAACACCCACCCCTTCGAGATCTGGCTGAACAACTACGGCATCGACTGCGCCTCCGAGGACCTCGCTGCCGCCCTGCTCACCGCCAAGCGCGACGAGACGAAGCTGAAGGATGGCGTGCAGTACGCCTTCGACGGCCCCCTCACCATCATCCAGGCAGAGATCGCTGCCGGCAACATCGCCGTGGCCAAGGGCAACCGCTATGCCACCGGCGCACTCACCCGCGCCAACGTCGGCACCAAGCTCCTCGAGATGTGGCGCAGCCGCAAGAAGAGCTTCCGCGACAAGCAGAGCGAGATGTGGATCAGCTCCGACGTCATGGACCTGTACGTGGACTGGCTCGAAGACCAGGGCGTGCACGTCACCGGCACCCAGGGCGAGGCCACACAGGAAACCGCCTACCTGCGCAACACCGCCAAGAAGGTGAAGCTCGTGGAGGTTCCCTACATGCCCGAAGGCTCGCAGTTCGTCATGCTGATGATGCCACGCACCATCTTCTACGGCTACGACAAGGACAGCGACATGAAGCAGCTGAAGCCCTTCGCCAGCGGAAATCCCTACATGTACACCGCCGTCGGCAAGTACGTGATCGGCTTCCAGCTGGTGAGCATCCACGAGCTGATCTTCTGCTGCAACGACCAGCCCATCTCCCCGAACACCCTCGACGCCGTGACACCGCTGGCCGTCACCGCCAACGCCACTGCCGACATCGAGTTCACCACGAACTCCCCCGGCGCCCTGACCTTCACCAGCTCTGACACCTCCAAGGCCACCGTCGACGACGAGGGCAAGGTGACAGGTGTGGCAGAGGGCACCGCCACCATCACCATCGCACAGGCTGCCTTCAACACCTTCCCCGCCGCCACCAAGACTGTCACCGTCAACGTGGCTGCCTCCAACGGCTAAGACGGCATAGCCTGATTGTCTAACCCTCTAACACGCTACAACTATGATTAATTGTATCGCACTTTCAGATATCGACGAGGCCATCAACTGCGCGGACATAGACAACGTGGGCGGACTGGTGCAGGAAATCGGTATCGCCTTTGCCGAAGACATTGCCACGTGGCCAACCCTGCCAGCACCTGCCGGAAACAGCAATGAAATGCAACTGGCAACGGCTGGAGCATGGACGGGCGATCTTGTCCAGGCAGTGGGCAAGAAGTTGTTCAAGGTGACGTTCACCGACGAGGCTGGAGCATTCACCATCACCCAACAGGGCGAGGCCGGAGGAGAGAACTATCTTTACCAGCTGGACATCTCGCGTGCCAAGATGAACGCCGTCATCTTTGGCTTCGAGAACGCATTGAGGGGTCGCAAGCTCGTCATCCTGGTCAAGGACAAGAACGGCACTTGCTACCTGATGGGCGACAAGCTCAACGGCGCCAAGATGGTTGCCGCCGACGCCAGCACCACCGGCACGGCCACCACGGACAAGAACAACGTGCCACTGCGCTTCACCTACGCATGCCCCCGCAAGCTGGTCTACACCGGCGACACGGAAGGCATCTTCACTGAGAAGACGGCTGGCAACAACGTCCAAGGTGGAAACTGACACACCTTGAAGATATAAATATGGTTAGTCGCCTGAGTAAGTATAGCTATTCGGGCGACTTTCTGATTACTCTCACACATGGCTGTGAGGGCCAAAAGTGAATTGTCCTACGGACACGGTGAAAAACGCAGTATCTTTGCAGCGTTCTTAAACAGGAAACCGTATGAATAACAAACAAGAAACATTCCAGAAGGCCGTGGACTGGCTGAACGGGAAGAGAAAAGATTTCCAGGAGGGGATCGCCATCCTGAAGGAGGCTGGCTTCAAGCCTGCTGTCGTGCGAAAGCTGGAACGCGACGGCGAGCAGGGACCTGCTGCACATGAACGGCTGGACTTCCAGCTGCGCGAGTTCACCAAGGCATTCGGCACTTCCAGGGTGGTGCCTGACACGGATGCCGAACTGCATGTCTTCGACGGACAGGAGGCTCACGCCGACCAGGACGAACAACAGCAATTGGGCATCATGGCCATGTCCAAGAAAATCGAGGCAGAAGAGATGACGGTGGAGGATGTCAACGCTGTGCATGTCATCCATGAGTATGCTGCCGCCTACCGCCGCCGAGAGAAGGCGCAGCGCCTGATGGCCGAGGTGGGCGAGCTGAACGACGAGGAGTCCATGACCCGCCGCAAGGAGTTCTCAGACGAGATAGAGGAGTGCACCGCTCTGATGGAGCGCCTCTACCCGCTCTTCGAGAAGTACCAGAGTGGCGCAGAAATTTCAGGTGAAGAGGTCGAAAAGGCCATTAAAGGCTCTTCCTCCGCTTCATCCGAAAACTCTGCTGCCACCGACAGTCCTGCGACTCACACCTCCGACTCCCCAGCAGGGCAGGCCTCTGGTGAACTCGAAGGTAAGAGCCGCGACGAACTGCTGAAGCTCAAGAAGAACGCACTGGTGCGCCTCCTTCGAACGGAGAACAAGCTGCTCTACCAGAGCGAGAAGAAACTGGAAGCTGAGAACCCCATGCCGGAAGGTGCCGAACGCCTGAAGCTCGAGACCCGGGCCGCGAGCATCCGGAAGGATATCGAGGCTATTGACATGGCCATCGCTAAATTCGGATAATGCTCTACCGCATCACCAGCCCGGAAACCACGCCGCCCACACCGGCTGAAAAGCCGACAGCGGGCACGTCCGCCCCGGCCATGAAGCCGACAGCGGACAACTCATCCCCGTTGGTGCCGTCCGGTTTCCCCGGCCGGGTCTGCGCCAGCGATTTCGCCGACCGCAGTGAGATGGTAGCCACCATGCTGCTCGCGCCCAGCGGGCTCGGGCAGATCCAGACGGGGCTGGAGAAGCATTTCTACTCAAAGGGGGCTTTCAACCTGGTACAGCTGGTGCTCTACCTGCTCCGGCAGACAGGCCCAGCTCATGTGTTCCTCTCTTCCTACTCCATCGCTGAGGACAGCCTGGCTACCCTGAAGCGAAGAGAAGAAAAGGGAGAGCTGCTCTCGATCAGGTTTCTCATCGACAACCGAGTGCGAAGCATCAGTCCTAAGCCGTTCGCATACCTCGCAGAGGCATTCGAGGGCAAGTACAGGTGCTGCGCCCTCCATGCCAAGGTGGCACTGCTTTGGAATAGTGAGTGGCACGTCGCCGTCGTCACGTCGATGAACGCCACGCACAACCCCAAACTGGAGAGAGGTATCATCTATACCTCCAAGGAAGTTTTCGATTTCGACCTTAAAACACTGGAAGATGAATTTGAACAAGGAACAACGTGAACAGCTGGAGCAGATGGGCTACATGCTCATCCCTCCTCAGCTGGCAGCCATCAATCTGGAAATGGACGAGCTGGAGTTCCTGACAGAGTTGAAGACTGTGGGCTCTGAGGTTCAGAAGGCCTACTACAGCGGATACATTCGCGAGCTCGTGGAAACGCGCCAGGCTATCGTCAAGGCGGCCCACAACGGAAGCAACCCGGCACAAGTGGAGCTGCTGCGGCTCATCAACAGAATGCAAAACGCCATCGACCATGCCTAACAACGGAATCGTCAAAAGAGGTGCACGAAGCATCGACGAGGAGCGGTTCGAGACCATACGGAACCACATCCTGGATCCCGAACAATATCCCCTGCATACAGCCGAGGAGGAACGGCAGCTGAAGAGGGTGCAGCAGGCGGCCATGCTCATGGAGGAGTACCCGAACGAGGCGCACGTCATCACCCTCATGCTGCAGAGCCACCGCGTCAGCCGGACGCAGATACGACGGGATATCGCACTGGCCAAGGAACTGTTCAGGACGGACTTCACCTTCGACTGGGACTTCTGGCGCAGCTGGCAAATCAAGGATCAGCTGGAACTCATCCGCGAGGCAAAGAGGAAAGGAGACCTGCGGGAATGGAACAACGCCAAGAAGCTGCTGCACGATATCATCGGAGAGAAACCAGAGGGCGGAGAGGATCCGCGACGGATGGAAAGGAACCTCTTCCTGTTTCAGTTCATCAATGCACAGGGAAGAACCGTACAGATACCGCTGGACCGGCTGCGCTACTCCGCAGAGGACGTGGCAACGCTCATCGAAATCATGGACGCACCCATCAACGATGCGCAGGCTACGGAAATCATGAACTCATAAGCACATCAAGCTATGCAAAAGAAACTGACTAACAAGAGACTATTGTCACGGCTGATGGACATGAAGCATATCGACCGAATCGTCATCAATGACCATGCCGTGACGGTCAGGATCAAGCAGTCGCGCGTGGACCAGCACCGCGTGTCGGCCAATGACTTCATGGAAATCGCCAATGCGGTGGGCCAGCCGCAGGCCACACCACTCACGAACCGAGGCAAGGACGGACAGCTGGAGCTCTGGATCCGGTTCGAACGCTATTAACGTTGCTGCCCGAAGGTTCCCCCTTCGGGTCTCTCCGCCTATGAAAGAAGAAAACGTCTGGGAAGAGAACATCCGGGTGAACCCGCCGCAGATGGCTTTCATGCTGCTGCAGGCACGGCAGAAGTACATCGTCTGGAGCCGTGGCACGGGCAAGAGCTTCATCGTGGGTGCTGAGGTGGACGAGAACGTGCGCCTGATGCCACGAGGAATCACTACACTGGCACAGGCCACCTACGGGCAGGCGCTGACGAAGACGCTCCCATCCACCTTCAAGATGCTGGAGATGCTGGGATACAAGAAATACGATTCGAAGACCGGCACGGGCGACTACGTGGTCTGCCGGCAACCCCCTGCCGGGTGGTACCTGCCCTACGAACACCTGCTGAGCTTCGAGCACTGCATCACCTTCTCCAACGGACACGCTCTCTACATCCTCACCCAGGACGGCAACAGCCGTGGACCCAATGCCGACTACAACATCACCGACGAGGCGCTGACCTTGGACAAGGAACAGTTCGACCAGGAAGTGGCGCCGACCAACCGCGGCAATGAGCATGTCTTCGGCCGACTGTCGCCCCACCCGCTGCTGAAGCACCATGGCAACACGTTCCTCTCCTCCATGCCCTACGAACCCTCGCAGCGCTGGCTGCTGGAACCGGCCAAATACTACGAGGAGGAACGAGGCATACAGCTCTTCGACGTATGGAACCGCGTCGTCCGCCTGCAGATGCAGCTCATCGATGCCCGGCTGGCGAACGACGCCGGCATGTTCGTGGAGATATGGAACGAGGCAGCGCGACTGCGCAGGACCATCCAGCCCTTCGTCTCGCAGGACGGCACACTGTTCATGCTGGCCTCCATCTTCGACAACATCGCCAATGTGGGCATGTCGTACATCGTCAACCAATACAAGGTGATGGCCAAGCTGCAGTTCATGATCGAAATCCTGAACTACGTGGTCGATAAGATTGACCACTGCTACTACCAGCTCTCGGATCAGCACAAATACTACCACGCCGACAACGACGCCTTCATCCGGGACTTCGCCGAGGAAACGGATTTCTCCTGGACGAAGCTGGCAGACCGCGACAGCCGCATGGATGCCGACTGCAACCCCTCGGAACCGCTGGAGGTGTGCTTCGACTGGGGCTCCTCCGCATCGTTCATGGAAGTGGCACAGCCCTCGCATTTCGACTGGACGACGAAGACACTCATGCCCGACCGCATCGTCGACAACACCATCAACGAGTTCTTCGTCAAGCGCGAGGAGGAACAGGATACCGAGGTGAACGCACTCGTGGACCGCTTCGCTGGCTACTACCGGCACCACGCCAACAAGCTCGTCATCTTCTACCGTGACCGCTATGGCGACGCACACCGCGCAAACAGCCGCCGGACGTACAACGAACTGGCGGTGGCACGACTGCAGAAGCACGGGTGGACCGTGGAGACACGCACCCACCGGGGTATGGAGCCGCCACAACATGACAAGTATCTCCTGTGGTCATACATCCTCGCAGAGACCGACCGCCGCTTCCCCATCAAGCGCTTCAATGCCCAGCGCTGCAAGTACATCCTCATCTCCATGAACAACACACGGGTCCGGCAGTCGCCCTCTACAGGCCGCTTCGAGAAGGACAAGCGCTCGGAGCGCAACGACAGCGTACTGCCCGAGGAAGCCACGCACTTCGGCGACGTCGTGGACAAGCGCATCTGGACCAAGTACGGCGACCTGCTGCAGAAGCAGTACTCGTTTGTCGACATCCGCGTGTAGCGACATCTCGGTTGTCACTCACCTCCTCTTATTGCACCACCTCTGCTTCTGTAATGGAACTCCGTGACGTCTGCCGCGGGGTTCTTTTTTTGTATTCGTAGATGGTCACGGTGTCGGGATGCCGTCGGCATTGGAGTTCTGAGGGCAGCGTGCGGGCACGAGGTGCAGCGCATGGCTCGCAGGTGGCTGTGCTCCTGTCCGGGGTTCCCACGTCGGTTGCAGGGAGCAAGGGCTGCTGGGGCGCAGCAGGAGGTCACGGAGTTGTCGTAGTGAGTTTCTTGGGGGTGAATGAAAAACGACTTTTTCCGCTGCAAAGGTAATTCGCCGTCTTCCGCTGCAAGGATGTCCGGAGGACTTGGCTTCAACAATTATTTTCAAACAATTCTGACGGACACCTTCTGTGTGTCAGAATTCTGCTTGCGCCCTGAAGGGTGAAAATAATTCTCTGCGTCCTTGCACCGATGCGCCTGGCTTACCTTGGTAAAGCAACGTAAAAAATCTATTCATTCACCCCTAAAAAACTTCATCACAATGACAACTCCTTACATGACCTCCAACTTCCGCACCCGCAGCCGCCGTTGCTTCCTCAGCAACCAATTCACCGTAGAAATCCAGGACTTCGACGGAGTACAGTTCACCTACGAGGTATGCGCCGATTCACACCACGAGGCCGCACGCGAAGCCCACGAACTGGCCTATGCAGACGGCATCCAGATCAACATCATGACTATTTACGAATACTAAAGTCTAACCCCCTAAATAAAGACAGACATCATGGAAAAGAATATGATCGTAGCAGAGATGGTTCAATCCAACAAGAGCAACAACCAAGTGTGGTTCGTCCACGTCACCGGAGTCGACAACCCGGAACTGCAGGGATACTGCAAGCAGGCACTGGCCGCCATGCGCCTGGCGTTCGTCCTGAAACAACGTAGTGGCTACAATATCTCGGACACCTCCCTGCAGACGCTCCGGCAGCTGCACAAGGTAGCGAAGCAGCCCGCAGAAGCCGAGCAGCCGGCAGAACCCGCGCCAGTTCCCGTCGAGTCTCCCGACACGGAAGCCACCCCGACCAAGCAGCGCAAGACCCGCCGCACGAAGCGGGAGAAGGCAGCCCAGTGAGGCTGCCTTCTACGTCAATGGATGACCAACAGAAAAGAGATACGGCCATGTTGAAGTACGCACTCTATGATTACATCCCCCGCCGGCGGCAGTGCCGGACCACCTTCGAGCAGCAGGAGACGTGCCGACGGATCCTTGACTTCAAGGACGGGCGCACCTACGCCAGGCAGTGGGCGGTCACGGAGATAGGACGGGCACTCCACGCGGCAAAGCTCAGCGAAGTGGTCATCGTGTGTGTGCCGGCGAGCTGCCAGCACACGTACGTCAGGCGCTATAAGAAGTTCTCGCAGATGCTGTGTGCCATCCTCGGGACGGCTGACGGCTTCGATTGCATTGAAGTCATCGGCCATCGCAGGAAGGCACACCATGGAGCACCCAGAGACGAGAGCCTGGTCCGAAACGTCGCCATCAGCAGCAGCCTCCGTGGACGGAAGGTGCTGGTCATAGACGACATCTACACCACTGGCGCGACATCGGATGCTTTCATCCGGCGTCTCGGCGCCGTGGGTGCCACAGTCTGCGGTGCTGTGTTCCTGGGCAAGACCCGCGGACACAGGACCGCATGACGAAGAAGCTCCCGCAGCCCCAGGGCATCCGGCAGTGTCGCGCCTACCGTTCCCGCCCACCCTGAGCCGTTCACAGTGGCCAAGGCCATTGCTCATGCCCGGGGACGGTAGGCGCGACACCACAGCGCACAAGGCCTCGCTCCCGCAGACACATCATCGCGCAGGTCACGGTCACACATCTTTCTATCATACGCACGCCCGCGCCCGTAGCTGGTGACTGTGACTTGCACGATGAAGAGTCTGCTGGGACTTCCTATCGAGAGCATAGGACTATGCACTCGACTCACCACCGCAGCGCAGGACTGCGCCTGCCCTGCGCTGTAGGACAAGGCTTGCTGCGCCGACACGCCGCTGCTGCGCCCTCGACTGCGGCAGGGGGGCGGGGTGGCTGTCATATTTCCTATTTCACTGCGGTGAGGGCTGCGGCGCGGCTTAGGGCGCGTCGGGCTTCGCCGTGAGAAAACAGCCCTTTGTCCACAGGTTCAAAGGGCTGTCTGTCTCATTCTCAGGGAATCGTGTTTTTAATAACGTTCATTAACAAATAGACTTTTTCCTTCCTAAATCACCCTGCGCCGCTCCCAGGGCGTTGGAAGCGGCGCAAAAAGAAAAGGAGACCGAGGCGCAGGTCTCCTTTTCGGGTGTCTTAAGAGAGAGATCTTTTCACATGTCTAACCTTGGGGGTATGCCCATGAAGCCTAACAGAGTCGCCTCAGATATTTTCGGCAGCACGACGGATGCGCTCCGAAAGGTCTATGAGATAGTGTCAGTCAAGCAAACTGCACCCGCCGCAGTTCATCCGCAAAGTGATGGACGTGCTGCTGTATCTTTTCCATCGTGCGGCGCGACGGCTTGCTGTGCCCCGTGGCGTAGTGACTGAGCTGGCCTTGATTGATGCCAGTGATGCGGGAGAGGCCTGCCAGGGAGAAGGCCTTGCTGAAATAGGAGAGGAAGGAGGCCATGTCATAGCCGAACTCAAACTCCACTTCCTCGAAAGGGCGTCCGTCCTCCTGGCGTACACGTTTGATGTCCTCATAGCCGCCAAGAAAAATGCTCATGGCTTCGTCCACGGTCTTTCCTGTCCCTGTGACGAGATAGTCCTTACTGTCATCGTCCATGTAGATACTGTAGTGGCCGTCGGAGGCCATTTCAATGATTGCCTTAACCTTTTCCATTGTCTATCTGATTTTGATGGTGGATATTGAAGGGAAGGTTGCAGGTCATTTCAGGCCCGCTGCCTTCAGGATTTTGTTCAGAGTTCCTGTAGCTACTTCCTCGCTGCGATGGTTGCTCATCTGGAACTCCTTGCCTGTCTTCGGGTTTATCCAGAGTGGGTGACCTGCTTGTTGTCTTCCTGTGTCGTAACACCCACAAGCCTTAACTATTTTTTCAAGTTCACGATATTTCATAGAATGTTGCTTCTGCGCCGCGAAGGTACGAATATTCGTACTATCTGCCAAATATTATGGCGAAAAAGTATCAATATTCGTACATCTTCCACACTTTTTTCCCCTTTTTCCTTGCATAACTCAGATATTATCCCGTACTTTGCAGCATGATTAAGCTCATGGCGAGGCGCATTCGAAAGCTGCAAACCACCAAACTGCCGCTTATTCTTGATAATGGATGCGCTGACCCCTGAGAAAGAATAATAAAGGAAAATCACTTTATGCTTACGAAAGGAGGCCTTCTTATGTGCATACTCAACTTTTTCAGTAGCTTCGTCTCTGACGGGGCGAAAAATCTGCACGACGCCGCCCTGGGAGAGTACTCCCACGAGAGCGAGAGTATAAGTGAAATCCGTGCAGAAATGTTCGGCGAGGAATTGTCCGACGCAGAGCGTGTGCGCCTGGATTGGCGTATGATGGGACGCGATGCCCGTGTTGCCATCGATAAATATGCTTTAACTCATGAGTAAGAAGACCATACATTCACGTGAGACACAGGTAGCCACACAAGGCGGTCTTGGACATTCGCTGGAACAGAACTATACCATTGATGATAGTGTCATACCCACCCCTCAGGAACTGGAACAGTACAAGCAGGTTGATCCTGAGTTTGTGAAATACTTTGTTGAAACCGCCCGCGATGAGCAAAAGCATCGCCACGAAATGGACAAGATGAAGATGAAGGTGCTGCGCAAGTCCGAAAGCCGCACGGAACGCATCAACTGGTGGGGCATGTTCTTTGCGTTCCTCTCCATCGTGGTGTGTATGGGCGTGGCCGCATGGGCGCTGTATCTTGACCGCCCATGGTTCGCTGGCATATTCGGTGGCATAGGTATCATAAGCATCGTGTCCATTTTCGTCACAGGCAAGGCCGATACAAACAAGAAGTAAGTTAACCTGGATATTAAACCTCGTCAGCCATCAAGGTTGACACTTTCATAAAATTAAGAACGTTTTGAACGCCCTTCGCTGAGACAGTGAGGGGCGTTTTTTATGCTTTTCGGCATCCTGAATGCGTTTTTTCCCCCCTTTTCTTTGCACATTTCAGAATATATCCCGTACTTTGTCTCACAAGAGATTCAAGGACTAAATATAGATATAGTATGACAATAGTCATTTTTATAGCAATTTTTTTTGTCTTGTTTGCGTTTTTCAAAAGGATTAATAACAACAAAACAAATCGAAAAATGACAGACTATTCTCCCAATTCTCCTATGAAGGAAAGTGAGGAGCAGAAAAAAAGGAGTTGGAAGAATACTGGGCACGGATTGACCAGGAACGAGCTAAAGCCGCTGCACAGGCAGCGATTTCTCAGTCGCATATTGTTTCAGATGACTATGAACTAGAGGAGCAAGAAAATAGCGATACTGAACATCGTCCATTATTTTCTGTGATAGCCCCTGAGTTAATGGCGAGAGCAGGAGCCGAAAAGAAAGCAAAACGTCTTGCCAGACAAAGAGAGCTCCGAAGAATGACGCCTGAAGAAAAGCAAACTGAACGAAAGAAGAGAGAACTTCAAAAGCGGAAGAAAGAAGCCAAGGAGATATTCCGCGATCAGGAGTCACCCATCAAAGATTATTCCAACCTCTCTCCAGAGGCTGCAGAACGTAAATTGAAGCGTTTGAAGGAACGTGATGGATGGGTGGATGATGACGTGTATCGTGGCTTGATGAAAATTATCAATGGTCATTATCCGGTGGACTATATTCCAAACGAAGTGACACATGCAGGTCCATCTGCTGTGGAGTCATGGTTCAGGAGAACTTATGAGACCGCTGAATATGGATTATCGAATGCTGTGTTCAAAGAGGTTGCAGATATACTGAAACCATATCATGAAGCGCAGTTGCTTCATGAGTTAGAGAGTGTGGAACCTGCGGATGTCATTTCATGGATGGAAGGAAAGAAGGAAAATGGTTTCTTTTTCTCTGACTTAGTCTATGAAAAGATGAAAAAAAAGTGGCTTTCGCAGTATGAATGAGCCAAAATAAGCATATTTGCAGGCGAGAAATGAATTTTTCTCGCCTTTTACTTTGTCAATTCAAATAATCGCCTTACCTTTGCAGCGCTAAAACAACTAAGAATCCTTGGATTCCCGTCGAGCATCGGTCACCTGCTCACTCCCTCGGTGGGCATTTCTTATGTCCTGCGAGGAACTCCTCCGAAAGGGGAGGCCATGATAAAGGCGGCTGCCTACCCAAAATCAGATTCAAGCTCTTCGGGGCCGAGACTCTTGGTTGTTTTAGCGAACGGGGTATGGCAGCCGTTTCTCTGTCTATAATGCTAAAACAACCAAGAGTATGGAAACAACATCCATCCACCTGGGGCTACGGCCCGCAATCTCTCCGGCAGCAAAGGAACTGGAGAGAAGTATGAAACAATTTATTGCTGCAGCAAGCACACACGCCCTGCCCGTCGTCGGCAGTGCGCTGCTGGTACTGGGCGTGCTGCTCAGTTCCGGAGCAGAGACCATCATCTCTGCGCTGATCAGCTCCACCCTCATCCTCACAGGCGGTGCCGTGCTGCGCTGCGACAACAGACGGAAAGGAGGTGAGGCATGATGTACCTTGTAGATCATCATCCGTTTAACATGCAGCCCAACCGCAAAAGGACGGAGATGGCGGACTTCTGTGACCACAAAGTGCTGCGCCTGTTGCTGACGGTGCAGGAAGATGTCAACGACGTGGATACCCTGTTCGGAATCCTCTGCCAGAAGGCCGACGAGCTAAACAGAAAATACCCGCGCCAGAAACCTCTGAAGGTGGAGAAGCACTTCAACAATAGGAGCGGAGGTTACTTCACTATTTCCGTGGGGCCGGAAGAGTACACCGATAAAGTGGGAATCCTGAATTTCATCCCCGTGCGTGCCATCACCAACGGACGCTATTTCGAAGAGCTGCGCGGTCAAATCTGAGAGACAGGCCGGAAGCCCGACATAAGTATCAATCCCTAAATACCGAAAGTCATGAATAGGAATAATAATACAGAGGAGTCGCAGAGCGTGACCGTGGCCATGGGCGGCTCGAAGATAGTACTGAATGCAGAACAGGTGGCGGTGCTGGCGCTGCTGGCCGAGGATGACTGGGCCACGGTGCGAGAGATGGTGAGCTTCGGCGACGCCGTGGTCACCGCACTGGCACTGGGTGACCAATACCGACCCAGCGAAGAGGGAGCTGCCGCCGCCGTGCGCGTGGTGGCAGACATGAAACAGCTGCTTTACTCAATGATAGGAGACCGGTCGTATGGGCAGTTCCAGTAAGAAACAGAAGACGGAGCAGACCGCCAAGGGCGGCGACTGCCTGAGCGACAAGGAACTCTTCCAGAAAATGATAGAGAGCATGTACCAGCCGAAGGATGACATCCCCGGCCATGAAGAGACAAGGCAGCTGCTGACGAGCCGCGACCTGCAGTACCGCTACCGCGACATGTGCACGGTCACTGTCTCCACGGTGGCCGATGTGATGCAGGAGCTGGGATATCAGTTCACGTTCGTCATGGGCATCCCCTATTGGGTGCTGTACGACCGACTCGAATAGCAAACATACATTTTTTTACATTGGAGCCGTCCTTCGTCGAGAGATGCAGGGCGGCTTTTTAGTGTCCCACGCCTTTCGGCGTTTTGTCGCTATCTTTGCGCCATGAAAAGTGAAACCCATACCATATTATATATATGAGCCGCGAGATGAAGAAAAAGGAATGCCGGATGTGCACGGTGGTGTTCTGCATCACCTTCGCCGTGGCGCTGGCGCTGATCATCGGCGGCTTCTTCGTCCCGCCCATGGGCGTCATCGACGGCTCGGTGCTGACGGCCGTGGGCGAGCTGATTGTCTTTCCGGCGCTGGCCTTCGGGATGAGGGCCGTGGAGCTGGGCTACGACCTGCGCCTGCAGAAGGGCGATGCGAGCATGAGTATTTCCAACGAAAAAAAAGATAGTGACAATGAAGAATGAAAGGATCCTGAACGTGGTGCTGGGTGCCATCGCCCTTGTGCTGGTGGTGCTGCTGGCGTGGAGGGAGGACGGCGACCTGCTGCCGCCTGCCGCCCTGCCCGCCGTGGAGGTGCGGATGGACACGGTATGGGTGCACGACACGCTCTTCCTGAGCCAGCCGGGCATGGTGAATGAAGTGGTGCGCATGGTACCAGCAGAAGTGGATACGGCCGCCCTGCTGGCGTCGTTCTACGCCGTGCGCACCTATGCCGACACGGTGCACCTGCAGGACGTGGCCACGGTCTACCTCTCGGACACGGTGACGGAGAACGCGCTGCACGGACGTTTGGTCAGCTATGACCTGGCGCTGATGCAGCCGCGCATCACATACATCCCACCTTCAGCGGATACCCGGCCTGCGTCCGGCGGCACAGGGCAACTATCACCGCCCCGCCTGGCCCTCTCGCTGGGCACCCAGCTGGGCAGCGAGCAGGCGGCACTCGTGGTCGGCCTGCGTCTTAAGCGCGCAGAGCTCGGCATCGGCTATGACCTGCGCCTGCACGCCCCCAGCGTAACCCTCAAATACGATATCTGGCAATGGCAGTAGTGAACAGCGTGGAAAGCGGGTACTTCGTCCTCGACACACCGGACGTGCGATGGGCAGTGGCCTCGGAGGGGCGCACGGTGGCCGTTGCCATCACGCCACTGAACGGCACGACAGCTTCCTATCAGGAGGCCTACATGCCCGACGGCGACGGATGCGTGACACTGCGCGGCCTGGCAGACCTGCTGCAGCCCTACACCAGTCCGTGCCCTACCGCCATCACGCAGAACCTGCTGACGGGTTCCGGCGTGTGGATAGCCACGCTCTCCCGTGCACAGTGGACGGCCACGCTCTATGCCGGGGACGGACAGACGGTAGTCCCTCCCGTGCATACCTCCTACGCCTACTACTCCAGCCAGCGCACCAACACGCGCCCGGGAGCCACGGCCATCTGGCTCAGCCGCTACACCCAGCGCGACGTCGTGCCCCAGCAGCCACTGCTGGCCAGCTTCATGCTCACGCCCGGACTCTCGGTGCAGATCCGTGTGCGCTACCTCGACGCTGAAGGAGCCATGCACCAGAAGCTGGTGACGCCCACCATTGAAGGTGTGGCCACGCAGACGCCCTCACAGGCTGCCGTGCTCCACTACCGTCTCGAGGCACTGGGCACGGCAGCAGAAGTGGATGCCGACAGCATCGTGCAGGTGGACTTCGAACTCATCAACGGCAACACCATCGCCGACCGCCTGCGCTACCGCATAGACCGACGGGCGAAGCGCTTGCTGCGAGTGGTGGCCTTCACCAACTGCTTCGGCATGCTGGAGACAGAGGCATTCACGGGCACAGAGACAGCCGACACGACCATGGACGGAGAATATGCCTACATGGACGACCAGTATGAGAAGGTGGCGCAGCAGCTGGTGACCACCCAGCGCGTGTGCGCAGGCAGCGTCAACGACGAACGGCGGAACAGCATACGCGACATCACCACCAGCCCCGAGGTTTACCTGACCTATGGAGTCGGAGGCAGCTGCTTCGACCGCGTGACGGTGACGGACCTCGAGCTGAAGGACCAGCGACCGCACACCACCTTCCAGACGGCCTATGTCACCCTGCGCCCCAGCCACCGCCATCAGGAAGTGGTCAGCCGTGGTGCCAGCGTGAACCCGGAACTGGTGGACGGCATCTTCGACTATACCTTTGACGATAGTTTCAATTAAGTTTTCAACAAACTTGTCAATAACTTAACAATGGAAACGAAACAGAAAAAACCCATCTACCGCCGCCAGGTGCTCGACGAGCTGGACGTGCGCACGCTGCCTGATGGCCGCAAGCGCATCTTCAGCATCAAGTTCGTCACCGCAGAAGGCAAGCTCATCTACTTTCCCCAGGCATACGCCTGCGGTGCTGGGCGCATGAACAACAAAGTCTTCCGCGTGCGCGGCGTCCAAGCATGCGACTGCCAGGGCAACCCCGAACCCGGCATACACGTCTATCCCGTCCGTATCCATAACATCGTACAGTACAATGGACATCCTGTTCAATAACGAGGCCACGCCCCTGATGATGCAGTCCTCCGCCGTTTTCGGAGAGAGCACAGGGCGCCCAGACAACTACGAGGTGCGCAAGCGCGACATCCTGGCACCCTTCGAGAGCCTGCAGACCACCTACCTCGAATGGCAGGGACACCGCATCCTGCCATGGGGACCGGACAACGACTTCCCCCGCCGCGCGGCGAAGGTCGTGGGCGAGACTTCGGTGCTCAACACCGGCCTGCGCTTCCTGCGCAACCTGACGCTGGGGCAGGGACTCTTCGCCTGCCGCGTCACGGGCTACGACGAACGGGGCAACGAGCAGCTGCAGCCCATCGATGACCCGCAGCTCACAGCCCTCCTCGGCAGCCGCATGGTGCGACGCTTCACCGAGACAGCCTCCCGCGACTACTTCAAGATGGGATGCTCGCCCGTGGAACTCATTCCTGATGCCACCGGACAGCGTATCATCGGACTGAACCCCATCAATGCACTCTATGCCCGCCAGACGGTGCCAGATGCCGTGGGGCGCTCCAAGTGCATCGTCAGCGGATGCTGGCCCAGCCTGCCAGCCACCGTGGAGAGCGACACGCCGCGAGTGCTCGACACCCTCATGGACTACGACCCGCAGCTGGAGTATGACACCCGCCGACTGAAGGGGACGCTGAAGCAACCCCTGGTATGCCTCTTGCGCGACAGTTGGAGCAACCACGACGTCTATGCTGAACCCGTGTGGTTGCCGGCCTACGTCCTCGGATGGGTGGATATCGCACAGCAGGTTCCCAAGTTCCTGAAAAAAGCCTATCAGAACCAGATTACCTGGAAATGGCACGTGCAGATTCCCTACAGCTTCTGGGACCGACGATTCCCCCTGCAGGACTATAGCAACCTCGGAGCATCCGGAGTGGAGAAACGCAAGGCCGACATCCAGAAGTACATGGATGACATGGAGCGCAACCTCACGGGAGTGGAGAACGCCGAGAAACCACTGATGACCATGTACGCCGTCAACGAGGCCAATGGCAAGGTGGAGGAAGAGTGGAAGATCCAGGCACTGGACAACAAGTACAAGGGCGGTGAGAACCTCGTCACCTCCGCCGCCGCGAACTCCGAAATCCTCTTCACCCTCGGAGTCAACCCCAACGTCTTCGGTGCCGGTATGCCGGGCGGTACCTACGCCGGCAACCAGGGCGGCTCGAACATAAGCGAGGCTTTCCTCGTCAACATCGCCAACGCCTGGGTGGACCGCCAGAATCTCCTCGACCCCATCTACCTCATGCTACGCTCATGGGGTTATGGCGACGACGTGCAGCTCCGCTACCGCAATACCATATTGACAACACTTGACACGGGTGCTGGCACCCAGAAAACCCTGAGTTAATATGTTTTTCAGCACAGAAAAATGGAACAATGGCAGGGAGATGAACGATGTCATCCCCGTATCCTCTGCCCTGAGCTTTGAGAAGGTGCAGTCCAGCCTGATGGCCGCCGATGAGCTGTACCTCACCCCTGTCTTCGGCACTGCCCTCATGGCTACCTTCGAGGCCATCTATTCTGGGGCGGTGCCCGTCGGTTTTCCAGACGGGGCCTTCACCACCCTCCTTCGCATCCTCCAGGCCGCCGAGGCCAATCTGGCCTGCTACGCCAACTACGATGCCCTGCAGCTCCGCATTACCGACCAAGGGTTCCAGCGGCAGCAGACGGAGAACTTCGGCAGTCCCTTCAAATATCAGGAAGACCGCCTGCGCCAGACCTTCAAGAACCGAGGATTCAACGCCATAGACCGCATCCTCGACCTCCTCGATGCATCTTTCACAGAACTGGAAGGCTATGCGGAGATGCCCGCACACGTCAACACCCGCACCGCCATCGTGCAGCGTACGGCAGAAGTCAACGCCGCCCACTTCATTAACAACTCCCGCCTGGTCTTCCTGCGTCTCGTTCCCATCCTGACCACCGTCTGCAACAACGAGCTACGCCCCCTACTGGGCTGGAACCTCTACACCGCCATGCAGCAGGCCCTCGAAGCCGGAACTGCCACTGCCCCCGTGCCCGTAGCATCAGCGTCGGGTTCCACCTCCCGCACCTACGAGGAGCTGCGCCAAAAGTGCATCCCCTTCGTCGTGAAGAAGGCCGTGGCACAGCTCATCCGCGAAACAGGCTCCCTCACAGACCGGGGACTGTACTTCATCGGTCAGGATGCCGGAAGCTCCGACAACCAGACCACCACACCCGCCACACGGCGCGAGGCTCACGACGCGGCCGCCATCGCCGAGGCAGAGGCACAGCGCAACGCCGACAACCTGCTCGCCTTCATCGAATGGAAATGGCCTGAATATTTCTGCGGACACCAGAGCGACGTTTTCAAAAGAGACAACAACGATAAAAAAACTTTTTGGGCATGAAAACAATTCGATTTGAATTCCGGGAACATGGCAGCGTGAAGTATCACACCGCCATTATCCCCGAGAGACTCAGCGAGGCCACGGGCCAGCAGTTCACCGCTCTGCTCGCCCTTTCCCAGGGACGCATCGCAGAGGAACAGTTCTTCCTTAATTTCTTCGGCATACCCGAGAAACTGCTGCCACGTCTGGATCTGTGGCACCTGTATGTGCTGACAGACCAGCTGCGCGGTATCTGGAAGGTGGACAAGATTGATCACTTCCCCATTGCCGACATCATTTTTCTTGCGGACAAGAAGAAGCGGACGAAGGCGCTGCGCCTCCAGGCACCTGCCGCACAGCTAAAGGGCATGACGTTCCAGCAGTTCATGACCGTGGATCAGTTCTACCAGTGGTACGTCTACACGGGCAAGGCTCAGTACGCGCTATCCATGGTGGCCGCCCTCTACCTCGAGGAGGACAAGACCTTCGCCGAGCTGGACATCCAGCACGTCACCGCACGGCTGGAGGAATACCCGGACCGCTGGCTGCTGGAGGGCATAGCCTTTAACTGGGGAATGATCCGGACGTGGCTCAGTGGTGCCTATCCACATCTCTTTCCTGCGGCAGAGACACAGGAAAAACATGCGGACACAGCACGCACCATCAAGCAGAGACCCGGTTCGTGGCTGAACATCTTCGACACCCTCGTCGGCGATGACCTGACACGCATTGAGAGCTACAAGGAACTGCCCTGCATGGACGTCATACGCATCCTCGATAAACGCATCAAGCAGCAGAAGGCATGACCGTCAAGGAATACTTCACACAGCTGGCCACCGAGCACACCCTCATCCGACACAGCGAGGCGGAACCCCATTTCGCCTGCTCCATGGACGATGCCGCCACTCTCATGGCACACCGCCTCCTTTATCCCGCCCTCTTCCTCGACGAGGGCAACCTACTAGTGACGGGCGACAACGGCAACGAGCAGGCGGCACTCGTGGTCGGCCTGCGTCTTAAGCGCGCAGAGCTCGGCATCGGCTATGACCTGCGCCTGCACGCCCCAAGCGTAACCCTCAAATACGATATCTGGCAATGGCAGTAGTAAACAGCGTCGAAAGCGGATACTTCGTCCTCGATGCGCCGGACGGCTGCGGCACCTCGTGGCTCGTCGGCACCATTGCAGCCCTGTGTGTAGCCCTGTCCTTCGAGCAGTGCCGCCTGCCGCCCGCTGCCGGGCACGAAGGGAAGGATGCCTGAAAACAAACGCCCGCCCCGCACGCTCATTCGTCGTGCGGGGCGGGACTCGTCATTCATGGCATGGCAGCGCAGGCGCGGTGCCTGGCGCGGTGCCGGGACTTAAGGTTTAAGGCTCGTCGTCCTCCTCTTCGTCCTCCGACGTCCAGTCGGCCTGGGTGAGGCCCTCGAGTTGTGCGGCCAGCGTGGCGGCCACGGCGGCGCGGCTGGGCACCTTGTGGAGGCTGACCCTGGAGCGGAGGTTCTCGAACTCCTTGGAGGGAACGAAGTTGATGTTGATTTCCTCGATGTTCTCCTCGGTGAACTTCTTCAGGCTGACGGCACCTCGGCTCTTGGCACTGAGGAAGAAGCGGCCAAGGTCGCCCAGACGCACGCTGTAGCAGTCAGTGAGCAGCTCTCGGGTACAACTGACGAGCTTGGTGATGATGGCCACGATGTCGGCCTTATCGTAGGCGCAGCCGTGCTGCACCATGTGCTCGGCAACCTCCTCGATTTCGAGCAGGCCGCGCGACTGCAGGTAGGCGTAGGCCTTGGCGGGGTCGTTCTCGTGCAAGGGGTTCTTGAGCATTGCTACGGAATAGTCTAACATAGCTTTCTTGTGTTTTTGATGGTTAATAATAGGGTTGATTTCGTGGCTGGGGCAGGCTTCGCCGGACGTCTCTCCGGGCTTCCGTGTCGGCGGGAGTAGTACTTCCACGCGCTTCATTCTATACTTCCACGCCGTTTCTTCTATACTTCCGCGCCGACGGGAGTGTGGAGCGGTGTCCGTGCCTCTGGGCTTCTGCGCGCCGGAGTCCGGGCTTACGTCCTGTCGTTTGCCGGTGCAAAGGTACGCCATTTCCCGCACCGAGGCGCACGCAGTCGTGCAAAACGGCGCAATCCGGTGCGCTGCGGGCGAAAAAACTCCCTATCTGTTTGGCGCTCTGATAGATTATGACTACTTTTGTGTCGTGAAAAAGTAACCGAAGACGCACCAACCTCTGTCATCATGGAAACACCCTTTCGCCACCGGGCCTACGGCACCTCCGAACTAGCCGTCATGTACTACCCCTTCTGCTCCCCCTCCTGGGCCCGCCGCTGCTTCAACCGCGAGCTGCTGGCCTGCCGCACCCTTTCCCTTGCGCTGCGTCGGCAGGGCTGGCATATCGGGCAGAAAGTCTATACGCCGCGGCAGGTCCGCACCATCGTGCGGTTCCTGGGGGAGCCGTGAGCCACGCCGGTCGCCTCGCGCGCGAAAATGCATCCATTCTTCGCACAAGATTACATTTTTCATGGAATTTTGGGGCAAAACTCAATACAAAATACTACCTTTGCCCCCAAAATATCAAAACATGCAGGCATGGCATATTACGGTAACATCCTCGAAGAGGAATTGAAGAACAAAGTGGCGGCAGACCTGTTTCCGGACTTCGACTGCACGCAGATTATCGGGCGTGTAGATTTCTGCGTCTGCGTGCCCGCCGACCCGCTCGGGCTGAATGAGCCAGAGCCACTGCTATGGGCGGAGGCTAAGAAGGGCACAGGACACGACATCTACGAATCGTTCATCCAGCTCATTCTGACACTCGGCAAGGAACGCCCACATGACCGTATGCTGCCGCCCGCCTTCCTCGGAGCATTCGATGCCGCCAAGATAGCTTTTTTGCCCTATTCCTCCATCCTTGATGTCTTACGACAGAACGACTTCAATTGGAACGTCACTCCCAGTGACCACCAGACCAAGGAGTTCCTGCAGCTCATGGATTTGCTCACGGACACCTTGCATTCCGGCCTCGAAATCTACGACTACGAACGTGATATCAAGGAACTGACCCATTTCATCCTCCACAACTTCCGACTGCGCCGAACTGGTGTTCGCCACATACGCATCAATAAGAACAACTTCACGCACATCTACCTGAAGTGGCTCGAAGCCGTGAAACCCACCATCAACATCAACTGGGATCTGGCCAAACAGGCTGGCATCATCGATGCAGACTTCTATCTGGCAGACATCCTCTCCAAGGAGAACAACACACTGGGCGAGAAGCTCTTTGTGCTGCTGCAAACCGACCACTACCTGCTCGACCGCCGCATCAATGATCTCGGACTGGAGGACTTCACCAAGGCACAGTTCTCTGACCATCAGCAGGCACACACCCAATTCTGGAACCGCTATGCCCGCCCGCCGCGCCGCGAGTACTGGGACTACATCGTGAACCGCCGCGACCTGCTGGTGTCGCAGGACGTGCGCGAGCGCAAGGGCAGCTTCTTCACCCCTGCCCGATGGGTGGAACTTTCGCAGCAGTACCTGGCCGCCGAGCTGGGCGAAAACTGGCAGGACGAGTACTACGTCTGGGACTGCTGTGCCGGAACGGGCAACCTCCTGGCCGGACTCACCAACAAATACCACATCTACGCCTCCACCCTCGACCGTGCCGACGTGCAGGCCATGCGCCAGCGCATCAAGGGTGGTGCCAACCTCCTCGACAGCCATGTCTTCCAGTTCGACTTCCTCAACGATCCGCTGCTCGACAGCACAGACAAGGAGGGGAACGTCATCAAGTCCAAACTGCCCGACTCCCTCCAAGACATCATCCGTGACCCCGAGAAGCGCAGAAAGCTGGTGGTGTATATCAACCCGCCCTATGCAGAGGCGGGAGACAGCAAGCAACGGAGCGGGACGGGGAAAAACAAGTCCGGCGTTTCCTTTGACACCTATACTTATAAGAAATATAAGCCTCTCATAGGCCTGGCTTGTCGTGAATTGTTCGCGCAATTCATCATGCGGGTCTATGATGAACTCCATACAGCGGTGCTTGCACAATTTTCAAAGTTGAAAATTGTGCAAGCACCCAACTTCCGTGAGTTCCGAAGGCAATTCCGGGCGAAGCCCGGTCGATTTTTCATGGTTCCAGCCAATACCTTCGATAACGTCAAAGGACAGTTCCCCATCGGCTTCTTTATCTAGCATACAGATGAGCACGAGGACTTTACGGAGCAAGGGGTTGATGTTTATGAAGCTGACGGCACCTTTGCCGGAACCAAACTCATCAGTTCTTACCTGAATGACACCAACATCATAGAATGGTTACGCCGTTACTACGACAAGGAGGGTGAAGTGATAGGTTATCTGAGGATGAACGGTACAAATGTGCAGAACAATCTTGGCATTTACGTCACCAGCCAGCTATCACCCAATGACCTGCATAATCACTTCTATGCAGAAATCACAAAAGGCAATGTTGGTGTTATGTGCGTTTATCTGGCCATACGCCAAGCCATTGAAGCCACTTGGCAGAATGACCGGGACCAATACTTGGTACCAACAGCAGAATGGCGTTCCGACCAGGATTTCATCAACAATTGTCTCATATATACTCTCTTCCACGGTCAGAACCGCATCAGCTCTGCCCATGGTGTGAACCACTGGATACCCTTCACCGAGAAGGAGGTCAACGCACAAGAGAAGTTCGAGAGTCACTTCATGAGCGACTACATCGCGGGGCGTTTGCCACAAGAAGCGGCGACTTCCATAGAAACTGACTTATTCACCGAGGCCGAAATTGAAACCATCACACCCCAGCCTCTAACGTTCTCACCCGAAGCCACCGCCGTCTTGAATGCTGGCCGCGAGCTATGGCGCTACTATCACGCCCAGCCCATTGCTGCCACTCACCCCAACGCCTCCTTCTACGACATACGTCTCCACTTCCAAGGCACCAAGACACTTCCCAGCGGCCGCCAGCAGATGAACACCGAGAGCACAGACCCCACCTACACCACCCTCATCACCACCCTGAGACAGCGCATGAGAGCACTCGCCGCCGCCATCCAGCCAAAAGTCTATGCCTACGGATTCCTCAAACACTAAGACTTCATCCACATAATTTTCTCCACAATGTTAGACATCATCATCTTCTTCTCCATCGTAGCATGCTTGCAGACCATTCTGATTGATTTGCCCATCAAGAGAGAAATAAAGTTGGCAAGCAATACACAGACTGCAATATATCTAAGAGAGAAAGCCAAGAGGCGAAGAAGAATACTCCTGTTCTTCGCTATCATCTGTTACATCGTGTACTTGCTGATTTCCGCTTACCTCTCATATCGGGAAATAGAATTTGTGTGCAACCTGAAAGTCGAACTTCTGAAAACGGTTATTGCCAACACTATCGTCCTCTTTTGGTATTTCGCTGTTAGCAAAGCCACAAATCGGCACATAGGCAATGTCTCCACATTCACTAAAGAGGCATTTCTCGAACAACATCCCCGTTTTGCTCTTTATCTGAGAGGATTTGCTGATGATGATTACTCAAAGAGGCATTTCTTTCGCAGGAGTCAGTTCTCCGAATACCAATTCATAAGATTGCTGAACACACGAATTAGGGCGTGCGCCGTCGGAATGACGAAAGAGCTAGACAGCCCAGACGGCGCAATTCGAGTATATGTAGATGACAAATCATGGCAAGGGGATGTACTGGAACTGATGCAGAAGGCAGAATCTATTTTTATCTTAGTCAATGACAGACCAAGTTGCGTCTGGGAGATTGAACAATCTGCTAACATGAAGGACAAAACCACCTATATTGTAACGAATACAAAGAGATATCTCAATGTCAGAGGCGAGTTGCATGGAATTATAGGTTTCCCGGATATCAAGGATAGTATTCTTAAGAAGAGATTCTTCTTGAAAAGTGAGGGCACCGGATACAAGACATCAACTTTTGATAATAACATTACTGGATACAATCTCATTGCAAGAGGCTACAAGAAACGGATTTTCCGACAAGATTCAATTAGGAGAAGATTAAGAATTGGATGGGGCATTCTAATCGGATTTCCGTATATGATTGTTACTGCCACATTATTGTTTAACCTTTCTTTCGACCCTTATAGATTCTGTGAAGTTTTTTATGGTAGTTTATTTAATCTATCAGTGTTTATAATGGTATTAATTTTCTTAATATATTTATATTTGTTCTTACCAAACTATTATCAATTGGTGATAACCCTTTGGCACAAGCATAGACTACGTCAGATTCGTAGATGACCAAGATATCTAAAGTAGCTTAAAGATGAATGTTTAGATATTTGAATGCAAGGAGGCCAGCCACAGATGCGGGATTGGCCTCCATCTGTCAATAGGTTCTTGATGTTGTCAAGCTATAAGGACTAATGAGCAGCCATGAGGCGGCGTATGACACTTTCGGCTTATGCAATGTCTGGTGTCATAAGGCCTGCGCTTTCGTGGTAATGCGAACAGTACTAACAGCTCGCCGCGCAATTGGAATGCGAACAATGCCGCGTCCAACACGAATGCGAATTATGGCGGGTCGGCCCAAGCTTGATATTTCAGTACCATGGCTGCATCCTGCCCGGAAGTGGCAAAGATAAAAGACCAAAGGGGTGGCGGCGGTCTCATGACCGTGACAGGTAGGCGCCCCATGCCCAAGCCTTAGATATGTACATCACAGAACAACATATCCGAGAGGCTGTCCTGGAAACGTTCGAAGGACGCCAGGGCACGAAGCCTGTACTCGCGTTCAAGTCAGACCTTGACGGAAACATACAGCGTATCTTCGAGGCGGTGCAGGACGGCACCTATACGGAGATGCTGAGATTCTACAAGAAGACCATCGTCAACAAGGATAAGAAGGTGCGGCACATCGATGCGCCTCTGCTTTCGGCTCTTATCATTGAACATCTATGGCTAGTACTGCTGAAACCGGTATTTGAACTGGTGAATCCGGGAGTGGCAAGGAACTGCCTGCCGCAGCATGGCATCACGGCACGGAAACGGGAATTCTCGCTGCTGAAGGAGGCCAAGAGGCTGTTCTATGACCAGAGAGACTTGACCTGGCTCGTGGACGTGGATCAGCGTCAGTGCTACCAACGTGTCAGCGTGAAGGCATACCGAAGGGGCATGAAGGTGATGCGGGACAAGGTGATGGCCACTGTGACCATAGCATCAGCGGCGGGCCTGTTCCCTACTGAATGGCACGACTACAGGTGGTGGCGGTGGCTGACAGACTTCGGCGAGGACGTGGGCTTCGTCGACGAACACCTGCCTATCGGTACGCCCACCAGCCCGTACATCCACCAGATTGTCATGCTCAGCTTCGACTGCTGGCTGCGTGAGAACTTCAAGTGGGCCGTCCGCTATGCCGACAATACATTTATCGCTACGCCCACCAAGGACGAGGCACACCAGGCGCTGTGGCGCGTGAGGCAGTTCTGGTGGTATGAGCAGGGAATACGTGCCAAGAGGCAGACGGCACGCATCGTGGCCATCGACGAACGGGGCGTGGATATCTGCGGATATGTCCTGAAACGATTCCCGGGACGTACGGCAACCGAACACAATAAAGGACTGACACTGGTGCGCCGCTCTACACTGCAGAGTGCCAGACGTACTGACAACAACCGCTCATGGGGCAGCTACTTCGGACTGCTGAAGCACGCTGACACCTTCCGTATCATGCAACAAATCGAAAGAGATATGAAACTGACACAACTGACGGCAAAGATCCGAATCGACCGAGAGATGGATGCCAAGAACATACCCATGCAGAACGTACCGCAACTGCAGACGCTGACGCTCTACAAGTATGAGATTCGCCAGAGCAAAGGCGAGGACAACTGGATAAAGTGCCTCATAGGTACACCCGAGCTGAACAAGGAAACCGGAGAACCGACGGGACGTACGCTGGCCTACGAGTTCCATGGCAACTACCATGGCATCATCCGCTGGATCCGCGAGCTGGAGAAAATCTTCCCGAACAAGGAGTTCCTGCCCATCGAGGACGCACGCATCGTCAATGAGTGCGGATACATCTTCGAGGGCTCCACGAACCAGCTTAGATATATTGAGGAGGGCGACCTATGAGCAAGAAGATAGGGGCACGGTTCTCGCTGATGGTGAGACCCAAGGACGGAGTGACCTACGTCATACGTACGGACGCAGAGAGGGCAGAAGTGCCGGCAGGGGCGAGCAGCAGCACGTTCTCGAGTAACTACCGTTTCTACAAGCGGACGGGGGAGCAGGAGGCGGAGGCTTTGTTCTACGCTGTGATCTTTGTACGTGCCGCCAATGGCACGAGAAGAAGGGCGATATACGTGAGCTCGAAGGTGAGAAGTATTGAGGGACTGGATATCACGGTGAACGCCTCGGATGCTGCCATCGAGGTTTTTGTCTATGATAGTCTGCCGACAACACAGGCTGCTTTCCTGACAGACTACACCGCTAAGAAGGAAATACCCGTGGAGAAGGTGCCTGGGACACTGCGCTGCAGGTGGACTGTAGGTGGTGTGGAGCAGACGACTCTCAGTGCCAAGTCCGACGGGACGCCGAGGGGAGATTTCCCCACCCATGCGGCCATGGTGGCCAGCCTGATGGTCAGGTCTGCCAGCGGGACGGAAGCGGTGCTGACGGACACGGGAAGCCTGACCATCTACCTGACGGGAACAAGTACAAGCTTCCTGCAAACGTTCTCCAGCGCTGCCATGACATACTCCCTGCAGGTTTCCGGGTCGTCATTGTCGGTGTTGACACAGTGCACGGGACTCCGCGCCGTATGGACGACATCGAAGTTCGGGACGGTGGAATTCATGCTGCCGAAGGTCTTCGACGGAGCACGTGGCTACAGCGGGCCCGTACCCATTCCTGCAGGAATATGGACGAATACGGAGACCTATACTGCCACTACCTCACAGGCACAGTATGTATGGAACGAGCATGACAGTAATTTCTACATCGTTAAGGCGCCGGAGACGGGGACGAATACGGCAACGGTGGGGACGCGCCCTGACCAGAACCTCACACAATGGACACGCATCAACAACATGGAACCTCTGTTCACGGATCTGGCCATCATCAAGGGCGGCACCGTAGGCAAATCGGTGTTCTGGGACGAATTCATGTACAGCCAATACGGGCGCAACAGGATCCTGGACGGCAGCGGCAATATCACTGGCTACGAGACAGTGGACGAGGACGGAGGTAGCTATGGGGCACCCGTACAGGCGTCAGGCGCAAATGGAGTGTTCGAACCGAACTTCCTCATCAACTTCCTCACGGGCAAGGTTCAGATGAAGGATGCGGAGGTGAAAGGGGTCGTCGAGGCGGTCAGCGGGTTTTTCGGGGACTTGGAGATAGGTGCCAACAACAAATTCGACTCGAAGACGGGAAAGCTGCACTTCGGGCTCAATACGAACTCCTATACGTATATAAGCACGAGCCAGACGGAACTGGCAAGGAACGCAAACATCTATGTCCTCAACGCGGCCGGAGGAACTGGCATTTATGCGACATCTACAACGACGGCGCCTGCCATCACTGCCGTGGGAGGAATCACGTCGACAGGGCCTCTGACGGCCTCGGGCGGAGCGGTGAATGTGAGCTATGGGGATAACAAAATCCGCATGGACGGGTATGCTGCGCATATAGAGGGGTATGACAACAACGTCATCTCCGCATCACTCGAGGTGTTGAAGAACGTGATTGATCTTTCCGCAATAAATGCCTCCCTCAGGGTGTTCAACGGAGGCATCTCCATTGTATGCGGTGACTTTGGAATCCGTATCACGGCCGCGAACGGCATACAGAAGACCAATGACGGCGGGAGCACGTGGAACTATTTTTGAACCACGGATAGCGTCCCATGCTGACTTTCCGTGATTGAGTACCTTTGCGGCAACTTAATCACGGATTTATCATGGCAAGAAACATCAAGTACATCTTCGTGCATTGCACGGCAGGGCCGCAGACACAGACGCTGGCCGCCCTGCTGGCAGAGTTCAGGCGCAAGGGGTGGAAGAATCCTGGATATCATTATGTCGTGTTCCCGGACGGGAGGGTGCAGCAGCTGCTCGACGAGGGCGCCGTGGCCAACGGTGTGAGGGGGTACAACAGCGTAGGAGTCCACGTGGCCTACGTGGGTGGCATCGATGCGGCGGGCAAGGCGGTGGACAACCGCACCAGGGCGCAGAAGGAGAAGATGAGGATCCTGCTGAAGATGCTGCACAGGCGCTACCCGCAGGCACGCATCCTCGGACACCGCGACATCAGTCCGGACAGGAATGGCAACGGCCGCGTGGATAGCTGGGAGCGCATCAAGGAATGCCCCTGCTTCGATGCCATCGAGGAGTATCGGGATATATGAGAAGGAAAACGGGCCGACTCTCTGAAAGTGGAGAGCTGGCCCGCAGGCTGTCTGCAGCGTCCTGCTGCTGTCAAACAATAAGAACTAACGGACAGCCAAGAGTCGACGTCCGATTGCATGGAGGCCGTCGACAATGCGCTGGCGCTGCGCTGGACGGGGTGTCTTCACGCCATTGGCGTAGTGGCTGAGCTGCGTCTGGTTGATGCCCGTGGCGCGGCTGATGGAGGCAAGGGTGGTGTCGGGGCTGCAGATGTGGAGTAACGTGGCAGCATCGAGGAAATTATACTCCAGCTCATAGTCGTGGTCAAGATACCACTGAGGAGCTTCGCCGTCTTCTATATATCCCTGCATGTGAAAATCAAGGGTTTCCTGCGCTTCGCGCTGGAGTTCCTCGAAAGACTTGGCCGTAAAGACGGCAGCACCTGGTACATTTTCGCTAAAGGATGCTCCGAAGTTCTTGTCGCACCACGACACGTTTACGATAATCTTTTCCATGATTCGATGATTCTTAGGGGATGATTATTATAGGGTTGGAAGTGCGGGGTTATTTCCACCCCGCTTGCTTCCAGATGCAGTTTAAGAGAAATTGACTGAGGACTTCGCTCTGCTGGCCTCTCACCGTCACGCGGCCTTTCTTCGTGGGGTGCTTGAACTGTCGGTGGTCGCCGACCGTGGCGGCGAGATACCAACCATCTTCTTCCAGCAGCTTGATTACTTCTTTTACTTTGTAACGTTTCATTGTTCGTTGTTCTTATTGTTTGACGATGCAAAGGTAATACTTTTAATACTATTATGCAAGTTTTTTGAGTAAAAAGTTATAAAAATAATACCTTTTCGTTACTTTTTCCCTTTTTTCCTTGCATAATTCAGATTTTATCCCGTACTTTGCCTCAAAACCTATTCTGTTATGCCCCCCCTGTTCTTCCTTTTCGACATCAGCCCTGAAACGGCCTGCCTGCTGGTGGCCTTCTGGGGCGTCGTGTTCCTCGTGCTGGCCATCAAGGGTGCTGGCAGGAAAGGGTATCAGAAGAAACACCAGCACGAATGGACGCGGGAGGAATGGCAGGAATACCTGGAGGATGAGCAAAAGCGACTGGATAAGTTGTTCGAGAAGTAAACATACCTAACTTTACTGTCCCACCCACTTCCGGGTGGGATTTCTTATCTTTGCACCATGAAAGACAGCGCCCCCCACCTCATCACTGCTGCCGAGTTCAACGCGCAGGTGCGCCGCTGGTCTTCGGAGATAAAGGCCCTGGCACAGGCTACGCTGGCCACGGGCACCCATGGCACGGGTCGCCTGCGCGAACAGTTCGCTGCATTCGTGGATACCACCCGCCACACAGACCCGAACGTCGATGGACAGGGCGAGGCCCCGGCCTACAAGGTGAAGTTCGGATTCGACCGCTACGGCGTGTTCCGGGCCTACGGCGTAGGACGCGGCTGGGTGCGAGTGGGAGGCGTGCTGACACGGGGCTTCCGGGCCCGCTCAGAACGGGAAATCCGGGAGAAGACATTCAACGTATTCACCACGGAACTGTTCCGGAAGGGCATGACCATGCGGGAGATAAACACCCACAAGTTCCTGAGCAAGGAAAAAGGAACGGACAAGGTGCGCACGCCACTCGACTGGCTGGACCAGCACATCAACCGACGCATCAACGCGCTGGCCGACCACGTGCAGGAGTTCTACGGCGACGCGGCCATGCGGATCCTGCTCGAAGAGATAGGCAAGGTGCGCATCGTCAAGAAAGGCAATAACATTTCAATTCAATAGCTATGGCAAGAACCAACAACAAGGATGTCCACCGCGGCGTGGTGCTCTACCTCGACGGCAAGGAGATACCGAACAACGCGCGCGCCATCCGGGCTGAGATGAAGAAGGTGCGCGAAGAAATCGACGGCATGACACGTGGGTCGGAGGAATACTACAGGGCAACGAAGAAGTACCGTGAGCTCGACAAAATACTGCAACAGCATCGGGCAGAGCTGAAACACGTGGAGCAGCAGCAGACGTCCATCCTGCAACGCGGCATCAAATTCTTCAGGGATTACAGCCTGCAAATCACGGGCGCCATCGCCGCACTCACCGGCGTAGCCATGGAACTGAACAAGTTCCGCAAGCAGGCTGCAGAGAAGGAGGACGCTGCCGCCAACCTGAAAGCGCTCACTGGACTAGATGACGAGAACATCCAGTGGCTGACGCAGCAGGCCGAGATACTCTCGACGACCATGGAAGCCTCCGGACTGCGCGTACGCAAGTCAGCCACCGAGATTCTGGAGGCCTACATGCTCGTGGGCTCAAAGAAGCCGGAGCTGCTGCAGGACAAGGAGGCCCTGAACGCCGTCACCATCGAGGCCATGCGACTGGCAGAGGCCGCCAAGATGGAGCTGAAGGATGCCGTGGCGGGCCTGACGCTGGCCATGAACCAGTATGGCGCCAGTGCCGAGGAGGCGGCACGCTACGTCAACGTTCTGGCAGCTGGCTCGAAGTTCGGTGCCGTAGGAGTGGCCACGCAAACGGAGTCCATCGTCAAGGCAGGTGTGGCGGCAAACATGGCCAAGGTGCCCATCGAGCAGCTGGTGGGCGTGCTGGAGACTCTGGGCGAGCGAGGCATTGAGGGACAGATCGCCGGCACGCAGCTCAAGACATTCTTCCTCAAACTCGAAGCCGGGGCCGAGGATACACGCCCATCGGTGGTAGGCTTGCAGCAGGCATTAGAGACGCTGGCGGCCAAGAACCTCGACGTCACGCAGATGACGAAGATGTTCGGCCTGGAGAGCATCAGCACCGCCAAGGCACTCATCAGCTCCGCAGAAAAGGTGAAGTACTACACCGAGGCCGTCACCGACACGAACACCGCCGTGGAGCAGGCACGCATCAACAGCGACACCACCGCCGCACGCATGGCGCAGATCCGCAACCAGATCAGCCTCACCGGACAGCAGCTGGCAAAAGACCTCGCACCCATACTCAATAAGACGATAGGCTGGACGCGCAAGTTCGTCATGATGCTGCCGGGGCTGATAGACTTCATCAGCAAGAACAAAGGGACTTTGCTGACGTTGGCAGCGGCCTACGCGGCTTATTCGACCGCCATCCATCTCAGTACCCTAAAACTGAAGATACATAACGCATGGGTGGCCACCACGACGGCGGCGACAAAGGCTTACACCGTTGTCGTGCAGACATTGAGGACTGCAAAGCTGGCGCTGCAGGTGGCCACGGCAGGACTCACGGGAAACCTCGCGCGAGAGAATGCCCTGATGATAGACCTGAAGAAGAACGCGGCAAACCTCAAGAACGTCTATGCACTGATGGCCGCTGCTGTGGTGGCCGCGATTGCCGCCATCGTCGTGGCTCTGAAACGGCAACGCAACGAACAGAAGCTGCTGAACGACATCGAGCGGGAGGCACGAAGGAATACCAGCGAGGATATCAAACGCATAGAAATACTGAAAGCCGTCATCGAGAACGAAACCATCTCTATCAACAACAGACGCAAGGCCATCGAAGACCTGCAGGCCATCATCCCGGACTATCATGCCAGCCTGACCGATGAGGGTAAACTGATAGGGCACAACGCACAACTGCTGCGAATCTACACGGAACAACTGAAGAACACCGCCAAGATTCAGGCGGCACTGGCCAAACTCCCAGGAGCCGAGGAGAAGGTACGCGACCTGCAGAATGGAGCCAGCGAGAGGATGACGAATGCTCTCGTCATGGAGAAGACGGAAGGTATGAGCGAAGAGGAGGCTGCAGGACGGGCGCAGGTCTCGCCATCGGCATACCGGGCGTGGAAGGCTTCGCTGGAGGAAGCGAATAGGGAACTGAAAACACTCAGCAAAATCATCGAAGACCTCAGCCAGAAGAATCAGAAGCTGGCAGACAGCATCTCGACAGTCTCTACTGCAGAAGGAGATGCTGGCGGGTCTGGCAGTGGGGACACAGGCGGCGAGACGGACCGACAGAAGCGCATCCGCGAGGCCATCGAGGCTATCAACGTGGAATATGACGCCCGTGCCAATGACCTGAAGCAACAGTGCATCGATGGACAGATAGCCACAGAGGAGGAGTATGGAAAGCAGCTGCAGGCACTCGAGCTGGAACGCCTGAACAAACAGCTGGAGATAGCCGGGCTGGAACCTGAGAAGAGGGAGCAGATCCGAGCAAAGATTCTTGATATGACCATCAAGCTGCGAGAGCAGCTGAAGCAGCAGGACGAGAAACAGAAGCAAGAGGCAGAGAAGGCTGCCACAGAGCGCCTGAACCTCTCGAGACAGACCATGCAGGACGCCCTGACGGAGATGCGACGCACACGCATCGAGGAAGGACTGACGGAAGAGGAGTATGCGCAGCGCATACTGGAGATACGACGGGCATTCTACCAGAAGGCCCTCGAGGACCAGAGCCTCTCGGACAAGGAACGCCAGCAGCTGCAACGCGAGGCCAACGAGCTGGAGATATCGGAGGAGGAGCGCAAGCAGAAACGGTTGGACGAGCTGGCACAGCAGCAGGAAGACCGCCAGCGACAACTCTTCGACACCCTGCGCTCTGCCGGAGAGGAGTTCGGCGAGGCGCTGGGCGATTTCCTCACGGACACAGAGGCGACATTCAAGGACTTCTCCAAGGAACTGCTGAAGATTGTAGTGAAGACGGTGAAGAATATCATGGTGGCCGCCATCGTGCAGCGCACGGTGGAGAATATCCGCACACTGGGGTTCTGGGGCGTGGCCAAGGCGGCAGGGGAAATAGCCCTCATCGAAGCGGCTGGAGCTGCCCTGAACGGCCTCGTGGATAACTTCTATACTGGTGGATATACAGGCAACGGTCACTGGGACGAACCGCGAGGAGTGGTGCATGCCGGAGAGTTCGTGGCCAACCGCTATGCCGTGGCCAACGATGCCGTGCGGCCTGTCCTCGACCTCATCGACCAGGCGCAGAAGAACGGCAGCATCGCCAACCTTACCGCCGCAGACATCGCCGCCGTGGCCACACCAGCGCGCCCATCATCCCCTCCCTCTCCAGCATCGCCGTCCTCTCCATCATCCGCCACTGTGCCCGGCGCGTCAGCGTCGGGACAACCCCGTGACCCAGAACTCACCGCCGCCATCCAACAGCTCACACGTACCACCGCCCGCGCAGCAGAAGCCTACCGAGAGCCCTCAACCGCATACTGCTACCTCGAAGGACGCGGAGGCATAAACACCGCACAGGACATGCTCACTCAAATCAAGAACAACGCCAGCAGGAAATAACCACCAGGTGTAACGCCTACCGATCCCGCCCACCCTGAGCCGTTCGAGCTGGGCTCTCATGCCCGGGAGCGGTAGGCGTTACTTCATCCACACATCAAATCGTCAAATCCCCATGATACGCCTCGAAATCACAGACCCCGCCACCGGCCACGTCCTCTTGCCACACCTCTCCGCATCCCTCAGCTTCCAGATGATTAGGGAGAATCCGCTCTTCAACCAGCGCGGCGACTACACCTACGACATCGATATCAGCCTGCGAGACCCGCACAACCGCGCCATCTACCAGCACTTAGACCGAATCACGGCTAACAAACGACCGCAGAACCGACGCGCACGACTGATCTGCGACGGACACGTCATCGCCGATGGCACCGAAGTCATCCTGAAAAAGGAGGGCGACACACTGAAGGTGCAGATCCTCGCAGGGAACTCCGAGATGAACTACCTCACTGCCGACGACAGCCTGCGCATACGGGAGATGAACTTCGGCTCCATACCATCACCTACGGCTGCAGGGGCTGTGGGAAATGCCTACAAGGTATATCCGCAGGCCGAATACGTCTTCCCACAGTGCGTCACATCGATGCCGGAAGAGGGAAGCTGGACATACATCAACGAAATTGACTGGAGCATGAACACCCTGGCATACAGGGAGGGCACAGTGCTGCGACCGATGCCGTTTGTTCTTTATGTCTTCGAGAAGTTCATCCGACTGCTCGGATATACCATCGGAACCAACGAACTGCTCAACGACACGAGATGGACGAGGCTGATCATGATTCATAACTTCGACACGCTGGATATCGCCAAAATGCTGCCGGACTGGAGCGCGGCGGAATTCCTGAAGCAGATGGAAATCTTCTTCAACTGCGTCGTATGCCTCAATCCGGTCAGCAAGAGGGCTGACATATTGGCATACAACTCCTTCGCGTCAAGAAACAACGCCATAGAGATTCCGCAGGAGGATATCGTGGATGACTTCGAAAGAGTGTATGACGCCGAGGAAGCGGGCTTCCTGCACCACTATGAGGACATCGAGTATGAATTGCCAGGCGGCGAGTACTGGAAGAGGACGTGCCTGGACCCTTCCGTGGAACGCCTGTGTACAGAGGTGACGGCAACCTTCGCCGAAGTCGACCAGATACCCATCGAGAACAGCGAATGGATAATATACCACTCAACCAGCCCGGATTTGAGATACGTCCGCGTTAACGAACTGTGCACCGCGACGGAGGAATGGAGACGCATCTACAAGAGATACATCGTCAACCAGTTCAAGCCACACACCGAAAACTCCGGAAGCACAACCACCCTGAAAGTGATTCCTGCAAGGACGGAACTACACCTGGCCGGAATCAGCAGAATATATCCCGTAGCAGAGGAGGTGGAGAAGAAAGAGGAAGTGGAGTTCAAGGAGGCCATAGGGTCCACCATCTCCGAGACAACGGTGGACAATATGCAAGTCTGCTTCTATACGACCGCTGGGTATTCCTTCGGATTCAATTCGGGAGACCGCACGCTGTATGCTCTCACCTT
The DNA here is from genome assembly GCA_017535725.1 of Bacteroidaceae bacterium. Lineage (GTDB taxonomy): Bacteria > Bacteroidota > Bacteroidia > Bacteroidales > Bacteroidaceae > Physcousia. The sequence continues at coordinate 12,748 of JAFXTO010000004.1, read as the reverse complement.
CGTACGACCCAGCTGTGCAACAACGTTGGACTACATAGACACGCGCGTAGGTATGTTCGTACATCTTCCAACCTACACGGGAATAGCAAACATGACACTGGAACTGAACGGCCAGCAAGGCCTCTACAATACCCACTTCCGTCCGGAGCAGGCAATAGACATTCAGGAGGCATGCACCATTAAATTCCGCGCCCGTGGGGGATATGACCTGAAGCTGCCATTCCTCATCCGTGGACGCCTCTTCGTCTGCCAGCAGCTGAAATACACCTACGCCGACAGCCACCAGCATCCCATCGTGGAAGGCACGTTCTATCCTTATTTATAATGCACACGCGCGTAAGGACAAAGGAAGCCCGTTTCCTACAGCTGACCCTCAAAATCCTTCAGCTCCGGCTGGGCACGCAACTGCTCTGCCCTCGCATAGACCGAAGTAATGGCAATATTTGAATGGCGTGCCTGGTCCTTAGCAACCACCAGACCGGCACGCTCTATCGTGTCCGTGATGCCCGTGTCCTTCAGGCTGTAGAACTTATACGAAGGAGGAAAACCACAAGCCTTGCGGACACGCTGCCAGCGGTCGCGGAATATCTTCTCACTAGCCCGAACGGCGCTCGGACGAAAACCGCTGCCGAACAGGTAGTAGTTCGAGGGACTGTTGAAAACGCCCAGGTCAATCATCTGGCGAATAACAACCACGGGCAAGGTAACCTTCCCGTCCTTGTGGTTCTTCGAGTACTCACCGCTGATGAAGATTGTCTGCTCCCGCAGGCTGATATCGCCAATGCGGATATATGACATTTCCTTCGGACGCAAGAGCGTGTAGTAATGAACCATGCACGCCAGCAAGTAATGAGGATCGTGGACCTGAAGATAGCTGCGTAACTGAGACATCGCAGACGATTCCAGCGGCTTACGCTCCTTTTGACCGACACGCAGGCGGTGGATGCCCTCCGTCGGATCCGAGGAAAGGTAGCCGCGAGAACGCATGTAACTGCACAGGCTCCGAAGCCAGCTCAGGTAATTGTTCCGCGTGATGGGCTTCGCATTCCGCTTGATATAAACGTAGTCCAGGAAAGACTGGACAAACGGACGGTCTATCTGATAGACATACGATATCGGCTGCGCCAGCTGCGCATTGTATGCTGACAGGATGTTCACACGGCTCAGGTAGTCCGTAAGGCTGTCCCTCCTGATAGCCCCGTCCTGCTGAGCCTTCTCCAGATAGATACAATACTCATCCAGCACCTGCTGGAACGGACGCAGGGCAACGATACCCGAGGAATCCACCAGGGGATTCCACCCAGAAAGCAACTTGGCAGACACATCCTCGCAGAAACGACGTGCTGCAAGCAGACGCTCACGGGCTGACTTGATGTGATTGAAACGATGACGAAGACGAACCAGCTTCGGACTGCCCGCAACAATCGACTCAGGATCCAGCACGTAGAAATACACATAAACATCCTTGCCACCCTTCTTCAAGACGGGGAGCCGGAACTTCTCAATGCCATCATATCGTGCGCGATGGCCTTTCGGTAATACAGACATTTTTTTACATTGTTTCGCAGCAGCGACCCAATGTCATCCATGAACGCGGCGCACTTTTGGCGCACTTTTTTCTTTAAATAGCGATAGCCTGCTGAAATTCAGCAGGCTACCTTTAAGTTGTCGGGATGACTAGATTCGAACTAGCGACCCCACGCCCCCCAGACGCGTACTCTAACCGGACTGAGCTACATCCCGAAACTTGGGTGCAAAAGCAGAAAGATTGGCTTCTTTTCCGATTTGCGGGTGCAAAGGTAGAGTTTTTTTTTGATACGTGCAAACTTTTCCGTACTTTTGTGCCGATTTTTTCAAGTAAAAACGTTTTTTGGTATGAAATATCGCATTTCAAAGCCCAGAAACCTCTCAGCGGAGGTTACTCTTCCGGCCAGCAAGAGTATCAGCAATCGTGCCCTTGTGCTCAGTGCTCTGAGCGGTGGTGGCACCCGATTGTTGACGAATGTCTCTGACTGTGATGATACGGCTGCTATGCTGCGAGCCTTGACTTGGCCCTCCACGATTGATGTGGGAGCCGCCGGCACGTCCATGCGTTTTCTGACAGCCCTGCTCAGTATAGGGGAGGGGTGTCATCTAATCACCGGCACCGAGCGAATGCTTCACCGTCCAATCGGCGTGTTGGTGAATGCCCTTCGCGAGTTGGGTGCCGACATCGAATATGAGGGTGAGGAGGGCTTCCCGCCGCTTCGCATCACAGGTCGCCGCTTGCAGGGAGGAACGGTGAGTCTGCAGGGGAACGTCAGTTCACAGTACATCTCTGCACTGCTGATGATTGCTCCGAGGTTGGAGAAGGGGCTGACACTGAAACTCACAGGAGAGATTATCAGCCGTCCGTACATCGAGATGACGATGGCCATGATGCGGAGATTCGGAGCGCAGGTGGATTGGTTGGATGACAGCAGCATCCGCGTAGCACCTGTCGCTTATATGCCTACACCTTATTTAATAGAGGCCGACTGGAGTGCAGCCTCCTACTGGTATGAGATGGTGCTGTTGAGCGACAACGCACAGGAGACGGCCACCCTCGTAGGACTCTTCGAGCAGAGTCTGCAGGGCGACCGCATCGTGGCAGACCTTTTCGCCCAACTGTCTGTCCGTTCCATCTTCCTCTCGACGGGTAGCCACCAGCCAAAGACCACCCTCATCCGCAGGGGTGAGCAGCCTGCCCGCTTGGACGTCGATTTCACGCGGATGCCAGACCTTGCACAAACGCTTGTGGTGACTTGTGCGCTGAAGGACATTCCCTTCCGATTCACGGGATTGCAGAGCTTGCGCATCAAGGAGACCGACCGCATCGCTGCCCTCCAGACAGAACTGCGCAAGTTAGGCGTCCAGGTGCAGGTGGAAGGTGACAGCGTGATGAGTTGGAGCGGTTCGGAAAAGCAGCCAGAGGGTGACGTCCCCTACCTGCAGCCTGCTTCCGGCACGGCTATTGACACCTACGATGATCACCGCATGGCGATGTCTTTCGCCCCTGCTGCTTTGGTGCTTGGAAGTATAGACATCAACCACCCGGAAGTTGTCTCCAAGTCATACCCAAGATTCTGGGAAGACCTGGAGCGAGCTGGGTTTGAGATAGAAATAAGAAAGTGAAGAAAGAGGAAAATAATTCAAGTGTATCTAACCCTCTCCCTGTAAGAGAGGGGCAGGGCAGTGGGGCAGCTTTTATCTGTTGTGGCCAGCACGCTGTCTGTGAGAAGGAACTGTTGCGTGGTGCAGAGACTCCTGTTGATTATTTCGACGACGAGGAACTGGACCGTTTTCGCGGACGCACCGCCACGGACTATACCCCCGAGGAGGAAGAAGAGTTCCGCGAAGTGCTCTATACCACCCTCGCCCGCGAAGTGGAGGAGTGGGTGCAAAGCTTGGAGTCGCGTGGCATCACACTACCCGTTGCTGTACGCGAAGAGGCTCTGCTTATCATCGGCGAACAGAGATTCGGCAGTTGAGGAGTTCCAAGAGTGTCTGAGTTCAAGAGTTTAGACAGAAAAAAACTGCAAAGATACAATAAAACAAGCCCAGAAGACGTTATTTAATAGATGACTCGCGCGCGTACCATAATTAATATATTATTTGTCCTGCTTGCAGCAGGATGGCTGTTGTCGTGTTCGACCAAGAAGAACACCCCTATAACGCGTCGTTATCATAACATTACAGCGCGCTATAACACCCTCTACAACGGTCGCGTAGCCTTCGACGCAGGCATAGAAGCTCAGGAAAAGGGACATGTGGACAACTACACGGAAATCTTGCCTGTCTTCATGGTTTCCAGCACAAAGACGGCTTCCGCGGGAAAAAGCAATTTTGAGACAGCTATAGAAAAGGCGGAGAAGGCCATCAAGAAACACAGCATCAAGGCCAAGCCCAAAAAGCCCAGTGGTCGCATGTCTCCCAAGCAGAAGGCTAACTACCAGCGGTTGGAGTTCAATCCAGCCATGAAGAAAGCATGGATGATGTTTGCCGATGCCCAGTTCCAGAAGGGCGATTTCATCGAGGCGGCGTCCAGCTACAATTACATCATGCGTCTCTATGCAGGACAGCCCGACGTGGCCAGTGTAGCGCGTGCGAAGTTGGCGAGGTGCTATGTGTTGCTGGACTGGCCCTACGATGCAGAAGATGTCTTCAATAAGATACGTCTCGACAGCATCAGTGAATTCGGCCAACGAGAACTCGATGCTTCCAAGGCCGCCTACTATGTTGCTACGGGACAGTACCAGGAAGCCATTGACCCCTTGGTCTCTACCGCCAAGAACTCCTCTCACAAGTTGCAGCGTGCCCGTCTCTACTACCTCCTTGGACAACTGTATCAAGAAACGGGCGACAATCAGAATGCCTACAAAGCCTTGCGCAAATGTGTCCGTCTGAATCCGCCATACGAGCTGGCTTTCAACGCCCGCATCCTCCAGACCGAGGTGATGGCCGATGGACAGGGCAAGGCGATGATTCGCAAACTACGCCGTATGGCCAAGAACCCGAACAACGAGAACTACCTCGATCGTATCTATTACGCCATCGGTAATATCTATCTGGCCAGTCGCGACACCCTCCACACCATCTACGCCTGGAAACAGGGCATCGAGGAAAGCACCCAGAACGGTTTTGCCAAAGCCGTTGTCCTCCAGCATCTCGGCGAATTGTACTGGGAACGGGAGAACTATATTGACGCTACGGACTGTTACAACCAGCTCGCTGGTATCATCGACAAGGAACGCGATGACTACCAGGAGGTGCAACGGCGCAGCAAGGTGCTGACAGAAATCGAACCGCATCTGAGTGCTGTGAAGTTACAGGACAGCCTGCAAGCGCTGGCCAAACTGCCTGAGAAGGAGTACCTCGCCGCCATCGACCGCGTCATCAAGGAACTGAAGGAAAAGGAAAAACGCGAGGAAAAACGTGCTGCGGAACTGGGCGACAAAGCAGCCCGTGCAAATACCGCTGCCGCAGCTGGTGCACGCAATAATCCTGCAGCCAACGCAGCTGGAGCACGCCGCGGACAGCAGTCCACCACCTTCTACTTCTACAACGTGCAGACCGTGGCCCAGGGCAAGCAAGACTTCCAGCGCAAGTGGGGCAAGCGTGCCAACGAGGATAACTGGCGCCTGAACGATAAGGCTGGTTTGCTCAGAGCTGACGATCCAGATAATCCGAGTAATCCGGAAGACGCGGGCAATTCAGATGGGCTGGATAATCTGGATGGGGCTGACGGCTTCGAAGACTCCGAGCTCAGCGAGGAGGAACAGCGTCTGAAGGACTCCCTCGAAAACGACCCCCACCAACGCGAATACTACCTCAAGCAGATACCATTCACCGAAGAGCAGATGGCCGTCTCCGACGGAATGATCCTCGATGGCCTCTACCATGGTGGTGTGCTCCTCATGGAGAAGGTGGAGAACTTCCCGCTCGCCGAGAAGACGCTGAACCGCCTCGTCACCCAGTTCCCGGACTTCGAGCAGATGGACGATGTGTACTACCATCTTTTCCTGCTGGCCATGCGCCGCAACGACAGCCTCGACACGGAACGCTACCTCGCCGTGTTGCGCGATACCTTCCCTGAAAGCAAACTCACGAAGACGGTCACCAACCCGCGGTTCCTCCAGCTATCGGTCTATGGCAAGCATCTCGAGGACACCCTGTATGCGATTGCCTACGATGCCTACAAGCAGGCAGACTACTGGACGGTGGATCAGTACTACCGTCAGAGTTGCGAGGATTTCGAGGAAGGGGCACACCGCGGCAAGTTCCTCTTCGTCCACGCTATGAGTCAACTCTACACGGGACATCGCGACAGCTTCCTCATTGAGATGAAACAGGTGGCAGAGAAGTATTCCAAGGACGAGATTTCCAAGATGGCAGCCTCCATCGTCAAGGGGGTTCAGGAAGGTCGCTTACTGGCTTCTGACCATTGGCATGCGGGTAGCATCTGGGCCAACAAGACCATCTTCCTCGAAAGCGATAGTGCCCAGATGGCCGCAGACACCCTTGTGGCAGAAGTCGAACAACCGTACGTCTTTGTCCTGGCCTATCCGACGGGGGAGGTGGACAACGACATGCTACTATATGAGATGGCGCGCTACAACTTCACGTCCTTCATGGCGCGTAACTTTGATATCGAAATAACACCTGCCGGACTGATAACCCAGTTGCGTGTGACGGGTTTCCAGAGTTATGATGAGGTTCATGCCTACGCTCAGCAGCTCTATTCCGACACCCACATGCGGACCCGTCTCGAAGGCATCCGCGCCATCCTCATCAGCGAACAGAACCTGAAATTGCTGGGCACTCGCTACAGCTACGACGAATATGCCGAGTTCTTTGAAGCAGAACTCTCGCCCCACGAGGTACCTGAAGAACTCATCCTCGACGAGCCCACTGGCGACTTCCCCACGGACATCGATGATGTGCCGGAGGGCGAGGAGAATCAGGAAACCTCTGAGGATGCCGACGAGGAAGATGGAGAAGAGGGTGAGGAGGAGGAAGAAGAAGTGGTAGATGACGATGACTGGATGCCGTAGAGAGACCCACACCGCCTCCTCCTGTCTGGGAGGGAAGTTCTAAAGGGTAAGAACATAATAAAAAATGTCTATGAAAACAAACGATATATCGCACCACTCCCCCTCCTCCCTCACGGGAGGGGTAGGGGGAGGTTCTTTTTCCCTTTTGTGGATAGACGATGAGATAGACCTGTTGAAGGGTCACCTGCTCTTCCTCGAGAAGAAGGGCTATGCCGTGGATACCGTCACGAACGGCTACGACGCTCTTGACCGTGTGGCTGAGCGCACCTACGACCTCATTCTCCTCGACGAAAACATGCCAGGTCTGAGTGGTCTGGAGACCCTCAGCCGTATTAAGGACATCACGCCAACCACACCCGTAGTCATGGTGACCAAAAGCGAGGAGGAGAACATCATGGATCAGGCCATCGGAAGCCAGATTGCCGACTACCTCATCAAGCCTGTCAACCCCACGCAGATTCTGCTGACCCTGAAGAAGAACATCCACCGTCGTGAGATTGTTACCGAACAGACACAGACCGCCTACCAGCAGAACTTTGGTCAACTTTCTCTGCTCATCAGCGATGCCACTCGTATGGAGGATTGGATGGAGGTCTATCGACGCCTCGTGGCCTGGGAACTGCAGCTCTCTGAGACTGACAGTGCCATGAAGGAGATGCTGGCGATGCAGAAGAGCGAGGCCAACCGCGACTTCGCCCGCTTCGTCAGTAAGAACTATATTAGGTGGATTGCCGAACCCGAATCGCCGGGACGCCCTGAGGTCATGAGCCCCGATATCTTCAAGCGGCGCGTGTTCCCGCTCTTGGACCAGGGTGAAAAGGTGTTTCTACTTGTCATTGATAACTTCCGCTACGACCAGTGGCGTGTCATCATGCAGGAGATTGCTGACCAGTTCCAGATTGATGAACACCTCTACTGCTCCATCCTGCCCACCGCCACGCAGTATGCCCGCAATGCCATCTTTTCCGGTCTCATGCCGAATGTGATAGCTGAGATGTTCCCGGATTTGTGGGTGGATGAGGACAGCGAAGAGGGCAAGAACCTCAACGAGGCACCGCTCATTCAGACGCAGTTCCGTCGCTACCGTCGGCAGAACACCTTCACCTATAATAAGATCAATGACTCCGCGGCCGCCGAACGGCTGGTTCAGCAGCTCCCGGTGCAGGAGAAGTATGACCTCAATGTCTGTGTCCTCAACTTCATCGACATGCTCAGCCACGCCCGTACGGAGAGCCGCATGGTTCGTGAATTGGCCAGCAACGAGGCTGCCTACCGCAGTATCACCCTCAGCTGGTTCCGCCATAGCGCCGTTGCCGACCTCTTCCGTGCCTTGGCACAGAGCAACTACCGCATCATCCTCACCACCGACCACGGAAGCATCAGATGTCAGAGTCCTGTACGTGTGAAGGGAGATAAGAACACCAACACGAACCTGCGCTACAAACTCGGCAAGAACCTCGACTACAACCCGCGCGAGGTCTTCGACATCACCGACCCACGTCGCGCACAGCTCCCGTCGCCTAACCTCAGCACTCGCTACATCTTTGCCACCGGCGACAGCTTCTTCGCCTATCCCAATAATTATAACTACTACGTCAGCTACTACCGCGATACCTTCCAGCACGGAGGTATCTCCATGGAAGAGATGCTCATCCCACTCATCGAACTGACACCGAAGAGGAGGTGAACTACCGTCCCATTTCCGTAATGGATAAATATACTCATCGCTTATGCCAACTCTGATTATTCCTCCAATTACAACAATTGATGAATCCAACACCGGGCGCCAACCTCTCCCTTCCCTGACTGGAGGGCTTGGAGGAGAGGCTGTTCGTGATTTCATTGCAGCCATCGGTGACCATCGCGTCTTCGCCTTTTATGGGAAAATGGGTGCTGGCAAGACCACCTTCATCACTGCCATTTGTCGCGAGCTCGGTGTCACAGAACCCGTTACTTCGCCGACCTTTGCTATCGTCAACGAATACCGTTTTCCCGCTTCCAAAGCTCTCCCCTTCACGGGAGGAGTAGGAGAGGGGCTTATCTACCACTTCGACTTCTACCGTATCCGCCGTCTCGAGGAAGCCTACGATATCGGCTTCGAGGACTACCTTGATAGCGGTGCTCTCTGCTTCATCGAGTGGCCAGAACTCATCGAAGAACTCCTGCCGTCGGATGCAGTCCGTGTTCGTTTAGAGGAAGACTCGGATACGCATCAACGTACTGTTACTTGGTAAGTATAGGTGTTCCTAATTAGTTTGATGTACTAAACAATTCAAGACATTTTACAAATCGTACCAAGTTATCTTTTAACGGATACAAAGAAGGCGGGGCGACCATTGCTGGTCGCCCCGCCCATTATCAGAGGGAATTAAGATTTACTTAACAGTAACCTTTTTGCCGTTGATGATGTAGATACCACCCTTCTGTACCTTGTTCAGCTTGCGGCCGTTGAGGTCGTAGATTTCAGCCTTGCTCAGGTCAGCGTCGAGGCCGTTGATGCCAACGGTAGTGGCGAAGGTCACGTTAACCTTTAACAGAACAGCCTTCTCGTTAGCAACGATACCCCACTGTGCAAGGTAGGTGTCACCTTCCTGGAAGTTTGCATCGTGTGCGCCTGTGTAGTTAAACTTACCGCTTGCAGGATCATCCAACTTCACGCAGAAGCCATTGGTGCATTCGCCCCAAGGTGCTGCATCACCGTCAGCATTACGCCAACCATCAGTGCTATTCTCCACAAAGTTGCCAGTTGTTACATTGACAATGTAAGTCGTAGCCTCGCTGATGTCAGCAATGCCCAAAGCATTGCATACTTCTGCTACGTCGAACGTAGGAGCGGGCTCAGCCTCACTGTAAGCAGTTTCAGCCAACTCAGTGTGAGCAATGTCAATAGTCTTAATGATTTCAGGCTTGAAAGCAGGTTCTACGTATTCTTCAAACGTCACGTTGACGGTATAGAATACAGTCTTTTCATTGGCTTTGAATGCCCACTTGACACTGACCTTATCCTCCGTTGTCGGACCATTCATGTGGCAGAGGAAGAACTGTCCATCTGACAGAGCCTGGAACATCTTCACGCAAATGAAGGCGTTTTCTCCCCAATATTGAGCACTACCATCCTTGCCGAACCAACCATCATAGCCTGCATAGTCGGTAATTTCATCGCCATTAGGATTGATGATGGAAAGAGAAACATTCTCTGCAGTCAGTTCTTCAACGCCGAGGAACTTCTTGACAGCTTCCACGTCAATAGCGGCATACTGTTCTTGATACTGGTTAGGATAGATAGGACGTACGACATTAACAGCGAGATCAAGTCCCTTTACGATGGTCCAAAGAGCAGCTTCCTTAGGTGTAGCAATCAAGGTAACCTTTCTGTCAATTCTGGTATTACCATTGATGTATTTACCACCTTCGACATTGTTGAGGATGTTGTAGTAGGTAACACCATCGGCCAACTCAGCAGGAGTTGCAACCAACAGAGCCTTGTTCTCATCGGTCGTGATAATTACGTTGTTGCCATCGATACCTACGTAGCCCAGTTCATTGCTGAGGTAGTAGCCATCTTCTGTAGCGGTGAAGTAGAAGCCCTGAGGATCTGTAGAAGCATAGACTTGTCCAGCTTCTGTGTTGAGGCTCAGATAGCCACCATTGCCCTTGTTCTGGATTGTGTAGAGCTGGCCTTCTTCAGGCTTCGTGGTCTCTACTGCATCGTAGGTCGCAGCGGCAGTTTCCACAGCTGTGATAGCAGCTTCCAGCTCCTCAAGAGTTGCGGTCTCGCTTTCTGCGATTGCCTTCTGAGCGTCGATGACGGCCTTGAAGGTATCGTAGTCTGCCTGAGGCTTCAGGAATACACCGTTACCAGCGAAGAGAGGATCGGGTTCGTTTGCTTCGATAGTAAGTGCGAGCTGTTCGCGATAGATTCCAATAGCGGTGGGAACTTCGGATACGCGGAAGGTTGAACCATTGTCGGTCTTGGCACCAGTGCTGTTCCAGAAGGCCAGAGGACCGTCGGCACCACCACTCTGGTTGATGAAGTTGTTGGCTGTGCCAGCCTCACGTAGAACAAAGCCGTCAGCATTGCCGAAGATGTCCCATGAACTATCACCTTCACGGAGAACAGCATTACCGCCGTCATTCGTCAGGCTATAGGTGAAGCCCTTTGCCTTGTTGTAAACAACGACGCTGAAGGGGTTACCAACGAAGGCCCACTGGTAGATGTCTTCCTGCAGCTGTGCCTTCTCTAAGCCCTTAAAGGCAATAGGATAGTAGGGTTCTTCAACCATCACGCCTGCTTCGTCTTCCTTGCCAATCTTACCGACATAGTAGTCGCCACGAATGGTCATGTTGTACCACTTCGGATTCTCGATGTCGGTAGTGAACTCGAACAGACCATTCCAAGTAGCCGTCACATTGATGGCCGTGGTGTTAGCAGCAACGGTCTCAACATCAGAAACAAGATTCAGAAGGCCATTGTCAAACTCAGCGGGATAGATAGGAGTCCTGCCGACAGCCTGACTAACTGTAGCTTTCTTCACAATCTCGCCCTCATAAACCAGAGACATTTCAACGTCGATGAGCGTATTCTTTTCGAGCTGCCATACATACTGCGGTTCCCAGCTGTACTCAGCCAGAGGACCGTCCTCACCCTGGTTCACAGTCCAATAGGTATTGCCAATCCATTCCCAGCCACTGGTTTGACCAGCGTATGCTGCATTGGTTCCGCGGACAGCGAGCTTGCCATCCTTCATGAAGAAGACCTGAGCCTCCCAATCGGAACGGTTGTTCGTGGAAGTATTCAGACTGCCATTGGTCAACCATTCTTCTGAGGTGTTGTAAGGATTGCTGAAGCGGGTGCCGTTCTGAGAATTCAGCAGGAAGCCGTATTCAAACTGAGCACCTTTCACTTTTTGGAATCCGAACATACCAGCAGCGTTGATGTCAGCGGTCAGCTTACCATCGGCGGTCAGGTAGTACTTAGCACCGTCAACCATCGTGGTGATGCTGTAGTTTTCACCATCCTTGATGTTGTAAAGGGCGGTAGCATACTCAATCTTATCAGCATCAACATACTCGTACTTGGCATTCTTGAAGGAGAGCCAGCTGATGTTGTTGTCTGCGGAGACGATGAACTTCACCTCGAGCTTGCCATCTTCACCGACAACACCGGTAGCAGCGTATGTAGCCAGGTTGAACTGACCTACGGTTGCGCCTTCCGTGACGTCTGTGGGTTCACCGTCGTTCACCTGCAGGGTGATACCGGTAGCATCAGCTGCATCCACATCATTCTTTGCGCGGACACGTACCCAGACGTTTGTCAGTACAGTCTTACCAGGCTCCAGACCTTCGAAGGAAGCGGTCAGGGTCTTCTCGCCGAGAGAGTTGGCGTCACCTGTCCAGTACTCGAAGAACGGAACCTTGAACTCAGTGCCGTCGTTCTCACCCTCGACGCTCCAGCTGTTGATGTAATAAGCAGCATCCTGGAAGTCTGCGTTGGTGTCCCAGACGGAGAGCAGGAAGTTGTCAACGGTGATGTCGGCGTGCCAACCAGTGACGGCAAAAGGATTCTGCAGGGCATTGGCCTCGCTCATGGTCAAGGTGCCTTCTGCCAGCTTCTGGGCTGGAGTGGTGTAATAGGTTGCCAAAGCTTCTTCGGTGTAGAAGTTCGTGGCGTCTACCAGTTCCTTCATGGCAGCGAGCTTCGGAGCAGCAACGATGTAGATCTGAGCCTCTGCAATCACAGCTTCGATAGCAGCGATAGCGGTCTTGTACTCGTCTGCAGTATCGTAGGTGCCGTTGTACTCGTCAATCGTATTGGTAATCTTAGCAACGAGTTCGCTTGACAGAACATTGGTATCCAAAGCCTTGGCAGTAGCCACGGTAGCAGCCAGCAGTTCGGCGGCATTGACCTTGGCGGTCACACCCTTGATCTGAACAACATGCCAGTTGGTCATGGGCTTGTCCTTAGCCATACCGATAGTAATCGTACCATCCGTAACCTCTACATTTTCGAGCATGGCGGTAGCGATGCCAGTGCCGTTGAAGTTATCAGCTACGTGAGCAGGAATGAACTGCTGCACCTTGCCAGCAGGAGTCTCGGCATACAGATACACAGCGGTCTCGTCGCCTTCTTCCAGTTCGGATTCGAAGCCACGGCCAGAAGTGTAGGCAGCAGCGCC
>JAFXTO010000055.1 GCA_017535725.1 Bacteroidaceae bacterium | reverse complement strand
GGCTCTGCGATTCTGCGTTGAAGAATCATTCTTACACCGCGCAGCCAACAGCATCGTGCAACCTGTTTTTGAAGCATTGTTTTTGTTCCAAACAATGATGGGGGAGGGGATTATGGGCAGAGTTCGGCGATGAAGGCATCGATGGATTCTTCGGTGAAGTGCTGCATCACTACGACGTGGGCCAGCTTACCACCGAAGCGGGGGTCCTCGTTCTGCGCCAACTGGTACTTGTGGGCCAGTTCTGGCGACGGACTGCGCATGAAGATGGTGTTGCTGTATTCGTTCACCCACGAGGGATAGCCCGCGTTGTCGAGTCGCTGTTTCAGATAGGCCGTCAGCTCCATGATACGACGGGCCTGACGCGACCACCCTTCGGCACCTACTTTCTGGACGACCCACCAGTATTTGAGAGGCTGGATGGGGTCGCGCGAACAGTTGATCATGCGCATGTTCTTATTAAGATAGGGGATGTCGAAGTTGGCCTGATTGTCGTACACCTCACGAGTGCAGATGAAGAGTCCGCACGGCGAATCGATGCCGAAGAACTTGTGGCCACTGACAGCTATCGACTCAAAGCCCATCTTCTTACTGCTCACCAGATGGCGGTGCTCCGTAAACGGCAGGTAACCGCCAAAGAGTGCTGCATCGACATGGCGGTACAAGGCAGGCAGCTCAGGGTGACGGCGGAGCACGGCGTTCAGGGCTGGCATGTCATCGATGGCACCCTTGAAGGTTGATCCCATGGCATAGACGACGAGTGCCGGCCGCGATGTGTCGAGCTGCTGTTCCAGCTCCTCAGGTATCATGCGTCCCATGGTGTCGCTCTTCACTAATCGCGTCTCCAGGTTCTGCAGGTGTGCCAGTCGCATGTTCGAGTAATGAGCCTCGTCGCTCACATAGAGGATGGGGGCCTGTCCCGTCTTTTGCTTCAGGTAGTTGGCGCCGAAGTAGATGCCGTGGTTGTTACCGTCGGAGCCGCTATGGGTGACCAGTCCCCATCTGTTGTCGTCATCAAAGTCGTAAAGCGGTGCGAAAAACTCGATGACCTCGCGTTCGAACACTTGCGACGACACCTCCCAGGGCGTGTCGGTAAATGGGTCTCCAGCATTATTCAGGTTCATCAGGTTGATGCCGGCGGCATAGTACCACTCGTAGAAATCGCTCAGTGGCGAGACCTCGTTAAAGGGGTAGCCGAAATACTTGGGGAGTGTCTCGCGCCAGATCGTCACCCATTCGTCCAGCTTGGCAAAGCCAGAGCTGGTGTCTTTCCTTTTTTCTTCAAATTGTTTCATATTTTTTGTGTAATCATTCGTTTTGGGGCGTAAAATTATGGATAATTTCTGAGATGGAGGGAATAAATGGGAAAAAAATGTTGTTATGGGGGTGAAAAATTGAAAAATTGAAATATTGAAACGTTGAAAAATTGAAATATTGAAAAATTATAATGGGGCGGCCGATTATTTTTCGGAATAACGGAATAACGTGATAACGGAATAACGAAGGCCGCTAAAATTGAAAGGTTGAAACGTTGAAAGGTTGAAATATTGAAAAATTGAAATATTGAAAATTGAAAAATTGAAAATTAGTGTAGAGTTTTTAAGACAAAAACAAGAAAAAACACCTCAGGCGATGTCTGAATCTCACGCCTATGGCTAGAGATGATGCGCCGTCATAATGAGTTTTCACTTGAAAGCAAGCTTCCGCTCAACTCCTTTTGACGACACAGTTCCAGTCCTTCTTCCTGTAACTTAGACATAACCTTCGGCAACGAACTTCCGCTTAAAGATTGACCCCGTGCTCCACACTTGGAGAACACCGGGCTTCGCCCTTAAAAACACAAATCCTCTTGCTAACTCAAGAACTCATTATGTGTTCGGATAAGCGGGTACCGTCCGCAGGCTTATTTTTGAGCGAAGCGTTGTTTTTTCCACGAGGTGGTCAGTGATTTGGAACAAATCTGTGAAGAGTGGGGCTGTGCTGTGAGAGCTCGCTCTCAGATAGCATCAGACATGCTCTTCGCGAAGAGGTCATAGACCTCAGACCATCGTAGTGGTGTTTTTTCTGTTTTTGTCATCAATAACATCCAATACATTTTGGATTATTTTATGCCATGTGGGTTATCTGGCACGCTTTTTGCATGGTTGATGGTGAAATTTAGTATTAAGTTTAATCGTTCAATAAAACCATCACATCATGCAAAAAGGTAATATTGGTGTAACGACCGAGAATATATTTCCGGTCATCAAGAAATTCCTCTATTCTGACCACGAGATTTTCATTCGTGAGATTATCAGCAACGCCGTGGATGCCACGCAGAAGCTCAAGACGCTGGCTGGCAAGGGCGATATCCAAGGCGAGCTGGGTGAGCTGAAGGTCACGGTGAGCGTGGACGCAGAGGCTGGTACCATCACCGTCAGCGATCGCGGTATCGGTATGACGGCAGAGGAAATCGATAAGTATATCAATCAGATAGCTTTCTCCGGTGCTAACGACTTCTTAGATAAATACAAGGAGGATGCCAACGCCATCATCGGCCATTTTGGTCTGGGCTTCTATTCCAGCTTCATGGTCAGCGACCGCGTGGACATCATCACCCGCAGCTATCAGGATGCTCCTGCCGTGAAGTGGAGCTGTGACGGTTCGCCCGAATTCACCCTTGAGGAAACGGACAAGGAAGACCGCGGAACGGATATTGTCATGCACCTCTCGGAAGACTGCAAGGAGTTCCTTGAGAAGGACAAACTGGAAGGATTGCTGAAGAAATACTGTCACTTCCTGCCCGTGCCCGTGGTCTTTGGTAAGAAACAGGAGTGGAAAGATGGTAAGATGCAGGACACCGAGGAGGACAATCAGGTCAATGACACGACACCCCTCTGGACTCGCAAGCCCAGCGAGCTGAAGGACGAGGACTACAAGGCTTTCTACCGTCAGCTCTATCCCATGGCCGACGAGCCTCTGTTCTGGATTCACCTGAATGTGGACTATCCGTTCAACCTGACGGGTATCCTCTACTTCCCGAAAATCAAGAATAACCTCGACCTGCAGCGCAACAAGATTCAGCTGTACTGCAACCAGGTCTTTGTGACCGACCAGGTGGAAGGCATCGTGCCCGACTTCCTGACCCTGCTGCACGGCACCATCGACTCTCCTGACATCCCGCTGAATGTCTCGCGCTCGTACCTCCAGAGTGATAGCAACGTGAAGAAAATCAGCGGTTATATCACCAAGAAGGTGGCCGACCGTCTGAGCTCGCTCTTCAAGAACGACCGCAAGGAGTTCGAGGAGAAATGGGACGACCTGAAGATTTTCATCTCCTACGGTATGCTGACCGAGGATGACTTCTACGAGAAGGCCAAGGCTTTCTTCCTCCTGAAGGACACCGAAGGTAAGTATTACACCCTCGAGGAGTATCAGGCACTCATCAAGGACCAGCAGACAAACAAGGACGGACAACTCGTGTACCTCTATGCTGCCGACCGCGATGAGCACTACACCTATATTGATGCCGCGCACGCGAAGGGTTACAACGTCCTTCTCTTGAATGGTCAGTTAGATACCCCGCTGGTTCAGATGCTGGAGCGCAAGCTGGAGAAGACGACCTTCACGCGTGTTGATGCCGATGTCATTGACCGTCTTATCACCAAGGAAGAAGAGACCGGCGAGGAACTGGAGGCCGAGCGTGCTGCCAATCTGTCAGCTGTCTTCGAGAGCCAGGTGCCAACGGCTGACAAAACGACGTACCACGTGGAGACACGTGCCATGGGCGCAGAAGCTATGCCTATCGTCATCACTCAGAGCGAGTACATGCGCCGCATGAAGGACATGGCACGCATCCAGCCCGGCATGGGATTCTACGGCGAGATGCCGGATATGTACAGCCTTGTGCTGAACACGGACTCCGAACTTGTGCGCAATGTGCTGACAGACAGCGAAGCGCAGACCGCCGAATCGCTGAAGCCCATCGAGGCAGAACTGCGCGGACTGCGTGCCCGCAAGGCAGTACTCCAGGCTGAGCAGGACAAGAAGAAGTACGACGAAATCACCAATGCCGAGCGTGAGGACATGAAGCAATGTAATGACAGTATCGAGTCCGAGGAAGGCAAGCGCCGCGAAGTACTCGCTGCATACGCAGCAGGCAACGAACTCGTGCATCAGCTCATCGATCTGGCTCTGCTGCAGAACGGACTCCTGAAAGGTGAGGCCCTGACCCGATTCGTCAAGCGCAGTGTGGACTTGCTGAAATGAGCAAGACCTTGGATTAACACGAGAACAGACTGACACAGGTCACTTTTTTCAAAGAATATACCCTAAAAATTTGCGCGGTTCGCGGAAAACCACTACCTTTGCAACGTTTTTGAGGGTATATGATGGCTCCTTAGCTCAACTGAATAGAGCATCTGACTACGGATCAGAAGGTTATAGGTTTGAATCCTATAGGAGTCACGAAAGAGGCAATCGGGCTTGAAACTGCGAGGTTGCCTCTTGTCAACAAAAACATTATTAGGTAAAAGAGAGCTTATATGGAGAACAAACTGTCGCCCAAAATAACAGAGATACTGAATTATGGTAAGCAAGAGGCCGTGAGGCTCCACAGCCCAGTTGTGGAACCTGAGCACCTCCTGTTGGCTATGATGCGCGAGGAGGACTGTACTGGCACCGCCATCCTCCACAGCTTGGATGTGGACTTCGCAGCCCTGAAGCAGCTGTTGGAGAATGCCGTGGCCAAAGGTTCCTTGCAGAACGATCCCCTGCTCAGCTCCTCTGCCAGTAGGATTATCAAGTTGATGATGCTGGAAGCCCGTGCCATGCAGGCCGAATGGGCCGACACGGAACACCTCCTACTGGCCATCCTGCGCAACGACGATGACAAGCTCTGCCAACAGTTCCGCGAACTGGGGGTGGACTATCAGGCCGTCAAGAGCGCACTCACCCAGAAAGACCCGCAGTCCGGATTCGGATATACGGATGAGGATGAGGAAGATGACGAGGACGATGAGGAAGAAGACCCACACGAAAGCGGAAGACCCGCACAGCAGGGAGCCCGACAGGCCACGGGAACCCGTAAGGGCAAAGGCAGCGGTACGCCCGCCTTGGACACCTTCGGGACAGACCTCACCAAGGCCGCTGAGGAAGGACTGCTGGATCCCATCGTAGGACGTGAGAAGGAGATAGAGCGCGTGGCACAGATTCTATGCCGTCGCAAGAAGAACAACCCGATACTCATCGGATTACCCGGAGTGGGTAAGAGTGCCATCGTCGAAGGACTGGCACTGCGTATCACCCAGCGCAAGGTTGCCCGACTGCTGTTTGACAAGCGCGTCATCGTGCTCGACATGGCGGCCGTGGTGGCCGGCACGAAGTACCGTGGACAGTTCGAGGAGCGTCTGAAGGCAATCATCAACGAACTCCACGAGCATCGTGAAATCATCCTCTTCATCGACGAGATACACACCATTATCGGAGCCGGTTCTGCTGCCGGCACCATGGATGCCGCCAACATGCTCAAGCCAGCGCTGGCTCGTGGCGAGGTCCAGTGTATAGGCGCCACGACCATTGACGAGTACAAGAAGAGCATTGAGAAAGACGGCGCGCTCGAACGCCGATTCCAGAAGGTGTTGGTAGAGCCGACCACGGTGGACGAGACCATAGAAATCCTGCGCAACATCCGCGAACGCTATGAGGCACACCACAACGTGCGCTATTCGGACGAGGCGCTGGTGGCCTGTGTGAAGCTCACGGACCGCTACATGACCGACCGCAGCTTGCCCGACAAGGCTATTGATGCCTTGGATGAAGCAGGTTCCCGTTCGCACCTTATCAATATTCCTGTCAGCGAGGACATCCTCCGCAAGGAAGAACTCTGCCGCCACCTGGCAGAGCTCAAGAAGGAAGCTGCCGCACGGCAGAACTATGAGCTCGCCGCCGACTACCGCGACCAGCTGGCCAACGAGCAGGTGCGGCTGGAGCAGATGAAGAAGGACTGGGAACACCAGCTCAAGGACGTCCGAGAGGAAATCACCGAACAGGACGTGGCAGAGGTCGTGGCCATGATGACGGGCATACCCGTCCAGAGGGTGGGGCAGAGCGAGAACCTGCGCCTGCGCCATCTCGGAACGGCTCTGAAGGGAAGCGTCATAGGACAAGACGATGCCGTGGACAAACTCGTCCGTGCTATCCAACGCTCGCGCGTGGGCCTGAAAGACCCGAACAAGCCCATCGGGACGTTCATGTTCCTTGGACCTACAGGAGTTGGAAAAACCTACCTGACGAAACGATTAGCGGTGGAACTCTTCGGTTCGGAAGATGCACTCATACGAGTGGACATGTCGGAGTACATGGAGAAGCACACCGTAAGCCGCATGGTGGGTGCACCTCCGGGCTACGTGGGCTACGAGGAGGGCGGACAACTCACCGACCGCGTGCGCCGCAAACCCTATAGCATCGTGCTGCTGGACGAAATCGAAAAGGCACACCCCGACATCTTCAATATCCTGCTTCAGGTCATGGACGAAGGACGTCTGACAGACGGCAACGGAACTACCGTAGACTTCCGCAATACCGTCCTCATCATGACCTCCAATACGGGTACACGCCAGTTGAAGGAGTTCGGTCAGGGTATAGGATTCAGTCGTTCGGCCGACACTGCCGACCCCGAATTTGCCCGTGGCATCATCCGCAAGACACTCCAGAAGCAATTCTCTCCCGAATTCCTTAACCGTCTGGACGACATCATCTTCTTCGACCAGCTGACTCGCGAGAGTCTCCATCGGATCGTGGACATCGAGATGCGTCCGCTCCAGAAGCGAATCCGCGAGATGGGCTACGAAATCCAGCTCACCGATGGCGCACGGGCATGGCTCGGTGCCAAGGGCTACGACGTCCAGTTCGGCGCACGTCCCCTGAAGCGGTTGTTGCAGACAGCAGTGGAGGATCCCTTCTGCCAGCTCATCCTTGACGAAAAGCTACAGGAAGGACAGACCGTGTGTGTGGACGCCGCGTCCGAGGATGAGAAGGAGTTGACGCTCACGCCACAGACAGTCTGATCGGCATTAGGATTTGTGTCCTTCTATACAATAACGATGTCAATAGTACCCTTCAATATAATAACATCGGCCTAATGACCGATAGGGGTTAAAATCTACCAGAACACAGATAGCCCAGGGCCGATGGTCCTGGGCTATCTGTATCAATGGCCATTCATTCAGGCAGTATGACAAGGAATTATTTTGGTTATCGTCCTCCGCGACCACCACCATGGGAACTTCCTCCGCGAGATGAACCGCCGCCGCTGAAACTGCCGCCACCACGAGATGCTCCACCGCTGAAGCTGCCACCACCACGAGATGCTCCGCCGCTGAAACTGCCTGCGCTGCGAGAGGATCCGCTGAAGCTGCCTGCACTGCGAGAGGAACCGCTGAAGGAGCCTGCACTGCGCCCAGAGCTGCTGGCGCGTCCCGAACCGCTGCTGAATCCATTGTTGTGTACGGTGGTGCGGGTGGAACTCTCGTGCTGGTAGGAAGAGCGTCCGCTGGGGGTGTTTCCACTGCGACTGCCACTGTCGTGGTGGGAGGAGCCTCCGATGGAATAACCCTGGCTGCGTCCAGCGTTGCCAGCACGACCGCCACCTTGATATGTGGAATGATGGTTGCCTCCTCCGCGAGAGTCGCGGTAGTTGATGCCGTGACCGGAACGACCTGCACTATGGTGTCCGATAGGGCCACGATCGTTTCCCCTGAAGCCACCACCCCAGTGGTGAGGACGACGAGAGACATAGTAGCCTGTGTGGTAGTGGAAGCGTCCGTGGCCACCGCGATAGCTCCAAAACACGCGAGGATGGTCGTAGTAGAAGTAACCTACGCGGTAGTGACGATAGATGGGGAAATGCCATGCACCACGATACCATGATACAGGATTCAGGAAGTAATCTGCTGCGGCAAAGATGGTCCATTGCCAGTCGAAGAGGATGTGGCGAAGGTCGGCATTGCGATATGCCAGGTAGTTGCCATAAATGAGGTCATCCTCTGTGGAGAGACTGAGCAGGTAGTCGAGGTTGATTTCGTAGCAGTCATTGTACTGCTCATCGTTCAGGTTAAGCTCGTATGCCATCTTGTCTGTGATGAAACGGGCTTCTTCGCGAGCGCGTTCGTAACTCATGGCGTTTGCGGCGAATGCGCTGCAGGCGATGATGAGGGAGAGGATAATCTTTTTCATAGTTGTATACTTTTTAGGGTGTTAAACATCTTGTTTTTTGTTTTGATGGTGCAAAGGTCGGGCTTTTTTCTGAGGTATGCAAGAGGAAACACCTAAACCATGCGGGGATTTTCCCTATCCCTGCTTTTGAAAGTCATAAAAAGTACATTGGTTGAGTTGGTAAGTTGTTGGTTAATAGTTTGTTAAGTTGAAAGGTTGACGAGTTGACAAGTTGACAAGTTGACAAGTTGATGGTTGGTTAAGTTGACAAGTTGATGGTTGGTTAAGTTGACAAGTTGTTAGTTGGTTGAGTTGACAAGTTGATGGTTGATTAAGTTGACAAGTTGATGGTTGGTTAAGTTGACAAGTTGTTAGTTGGTTAAGTTGACAAGTTGTTAGTTGGTTAAGTTGACAAGTTGTTAGTTGGTTGAGTCGGTGAGTTGTTGGTTAATAGTTGATTAGTTTTTGCCATACGCGGGCGTCAGCATATCCTTCGTCCTCATATAACCAATCCTTCAACAATGCGGAAGGTTGGAAGTTCAGTCGTCTGAAGAGCTTCCAGGCAGGTTCATTGGTTTCTGCGATGATGGCATAGAGCTGGTGCAGTCCGAGGCTGCGGGCATAGTCGATGAGATGGTGTACAACCTGTTCACCGACATGCATCCCCTGGTATTCTGGCAGGATTGCCAGGGATATCTCCGCCCGATGATGTCTCGGACAGAAGTTCACGAGGTCTGACAGCCCTATGGATGTCCGTTCTCCCTGTGTATTCTTTCCTTGCACCACCAGCCTCACCTGTTCGTCGGCAAAGAGGTCATTGGCCGATGATTCGATGTAGCGACGCAGCGTCCAGTGGGAATAGGGCACCGTGCTGGAGCCATATTTCCAGAATGTGGGGTCATTCTCAATGCGATAGATGAGCTCGAGATCTTCGGGCTCCATGGCACGCAGGGTGATATCAGAGACAGACGTCATCGGGCAATAACAGGATTTTGGTTTGCAGGTTGAACGTGCCGAGGTGCAAGTCGATGCCGCTGTCAAAGAGCGTCTGCAGTTGGCGGAGTACATCAGAATACGGCGTGCCGCCGTCGCCCGTCTGGAATGTTATATAATTATAGGTATGCGCGCGTGCGCACTCGCGAACCTCTTCTAAAGAGTGTACTCGTTCCACGAGGATATTCGCTCTGTCACACACGGGGATGAGTGCCCTGAGCGCCTCGTCTGAACCGATGAAGAGGATCTGGCGTTGACAGTCTGGGCGGCATGGACGCTGATGGAAGAGATGCATGGCTTGCTGCCTGACCATCTCCCAGGCTCCCCTCATGACAACAGCGAGGCGCACGGCACCCGAAAGCAGGCGGTAGCGGTGGCGGAAATGGCGGTCGAAGAAGATGAGCATGGCATTGTAGAAGCTATGGACATAGCGGAAGCTGGTCTTCTGCGTGCTCTCGCCTTTGTAGTGGAGGATGGGGAGTGGCTGGTAGTAGTTGCGCCAACCGTGTTGGAGGATACAGTAGCTGAGGTCTATGTCCTCGCCATACATGAAATAATCCTCGCTGAGCAGTCCCACCTGTTCCAGAGCCTCGCGGCGAACCATGCAGAATGCTCCGGAAATGACTTCTATTTCCGATGGCTGGTGCTGGTCCAGGTAACGCATGTAGTATTTCCCGAATCGGCGGCTGTAGGGGTACAGGGAACAGAGGCCGCAAATCTTGTAGAACGCTGTGGCTGGTGAAGGCACTCCGCGTCGGGACTCGAAGGCGAAAGAGCCATTGCGGTTCAGCATCATGGTTCCCGTGGCTCCTGCTTCAGGATGATTGTCGAGGAAGGTCACACAGCCCTGCAGGACATCCTCGCCAACAATCGTGTCGGGGTTCAACAGCAAGACATATTCTCCAGCAGAGAGGTGTATGGCTTGGTTGTTGGCTCGCGCGAAGCCCACGTTGTCCTTGTTCGCGATGAAATGAACATGCGGAAAACGTTCGCGCAGATAGTCTACCGAACCATCGGAACTGCAATTGTCGACCACCCACACGTCAGAATCCATGCTCTGTGTGGCACGCAGCACACTGTCGAGGCATTGCTCGAGGTAGTGGCGTACGTTGTAACTGATGATGATGACACTTAGCTTCATTCCTGGGTACTGCTTTGGTTTGTAGTGCTGTTGCATTCATATTCCATCTTTTCCTGCGAAGGCCAGATGAAGAGGAAGGCGACAACCGTCATCAGTGCCAGATAGCCCAAGGTGGCATCGAGTCCGAGGAGGTAGTATGCCAGGACATCGAACAGCAAGGGTACACCCAGGAGTCCGAGGCGGATGATACACAATAGTAGATATTTCTGAGGTTGCTGGCGAAGCATCTTCTTGACCCATGAGAAATTCATCAGTTTCAGTGCCAGTGGAATGCAAATGATGGTCATCAATAGGCCTGACATCTCCACCATATAATTGGACTTGGAGTCATAGACCAGCGTGCCCACGGGCAGCATCTCGGTCTCATAGATGAGCACCAGGAGTGCAGCTTGCAGGAGGAAGATGCAGTACAGCGCGCGCAGTAGGCTTAGATTTTTTTTATTCATGAAAAGAGAGGTTGATACATAATGGTTCTGTCAGGCCGAGAAGGGACGTCTGTCCACGATGCTACGTCCGAGGGTGACCTCGTCGGTGTAGTGGAGCTGGTCGTTCTGGGCCACGCCGCGTGCCAGGGTGGTGATGTCAACATGGCAGTTGGCGAGTTTTCGGAAGATATAGAAGCAGGTGGTGTCACCTTCCATGGTTGGAGACAGCGCGAGGATGACCTCCTTGATGCCTCCTGCTTCCACGCGTTCCACCAGGCTTTGTATTTCCAGATCCTGTGGCCCGATGCCGTCCATGGGTGAGATGATGCCTCCGAGGACATGGTAAACACCTACATACTGTTGGGTGGCCTCGATGGCCATCACATCCTGAATGCTCTCGACGACGCAGATGGTGGCATGGTCGCGCTTGGGATTCTGGCAGATGGAGCATTCCTCCTCGTCGGAAAGGTTATGGCATACCCGGCAGTATCGCACGTTTTCCGCCAGTTCATTAAGGCTCTGTGCGAACATTTGAATATCCTGCGGCTCGCGCTTCAGCAGGTGCAGCACAAGTCGCATCGCCGTCTTCCGTCCTATGCCAGGTAGCTGGCTAAATTGAACGACGGCACGCTCGAGATAGACCGATGGAATCTCCATTGCGGGCGCAAAGGTAGTAAAAAGTTTAGAGTTTAGGGGTTAGAGTTTGTAGAATTTTCTGTTTTCAGACGAAAAGAGGTCTGATTTGCGTTTTAGAAGTCTGATTTATGCTTTTGAACAAGTTTTTATGTAATCAATGACTTCCCTGTAGGGCTCACAAGTGCTCAGGAGGGCCGTGTCTCCGATTAGGATGAATTGCTTGCGTGCACGGGAGAGAGCAACATTAAGTTTTCGGTCAATAAGCAGCCCGTCGGTTTCTACCGGTGCCGAGAGAATGGGCAGTTGCCAGGTGGTCCCCACGACCGTGGAAAAGAGGATGATGTCACGCTGTGACCCTTGGTAGCGTTCCACGGTATCGATCGTGATATCCTCTGCTTCCGGCACTCCTAATGTGGCCAGGGCGGTGCGCAGCTGTTGTATTTGGCTTCGGAAGGGCACGATGATTCCCAACCGGCGTGTCCAGTTCGGTTCTTCTCCGTTCAACAGGCAGAGTTGTACGAAGGAACTGACAATTCGTGCTGCCACGGCAGCCTCCTTGCTGTTGCTCTTCTGTCCAGCCGCCTCCGGGCAGGTGACATCGAAGGTGAGCAGGCGGTGCGTGGCCAACTGGGATTGGAGTTGGTCCTGTTTGTCAAAGTGTTGCCAGTCTAAAGTTCCTGTCTGATGGGGTAGGGGGATGATGTCGAGCAACCCACCGTAGTAGCTGCGGCTGACGAATGTAGCGATGTCCTGATGCATGCGACCCTGGCGGTGCAGAAGTCCGAGGACAGCCTTGTTCCCTTGGAGCTGTGCCATACGATGCAGCCTTTCGAAGAGCGAATGGCGACAGTCCGTCAGACCTATCGCGCACAGCGATTCGTCCGCGACCCGCGAGACCTGTGGCGACTGTGCTACGACGGCAGGCAACTGTTTGTGGTCACCGATGAAGATGAATTTGCGTATGGCCAGTTGACCGTGGCTCTGTGCGCAGAGCAGCGGCAGCATTTGTGGTTCCAACACCTGAGACGCTTCGTCCACGATGGCCGTAGAGAACTGTTTCAGTAGGAAGAGTTCCTGGGAGGCAGCTATGGATGCGATGGTACCGACGATGATTGGCGATGACGCCAGCACCTGACGAATGCCGCGGCGTGTGGGGTATTGTCGGGACAATAGTGCCAGCGTGTGGTCTCGATAGGCAGGATCGGAGGACAACTCTGGCCCGATGCGAACGTAGTTCGGTTCCGGGGTAATGGTTGTCAGCATCTGGCAGATCTCATCTACGGCACGGTTCGTGAAGGCCATGAGCAGGAGGGAGGAGTGCTGGTCGGAAGCCGTGTTGCCGTCTGAAGCCAGGAACTCAATGACCATCTGTCTCAGCGCCACGCTGGTCTTACCCGTTCCCGGAGGTCCCACGAGCAGAAAATAATCTTCAGCCTGCTTGGCACGCAAGATGATGTCGCGCAGCACGGGGTCTGAGACAGGTACGGACAGTTGCCGGGTACTGTTGGTGCGCGGTGTACGGAGGCCGAGGAGTAGGTTGCGACGCTCCAAAGGAGCTTCGAGGAAGGCGAAGAGTCCTTGGTAGATGGTGCTGTAGGTAGAGTCTGCATGGGCAGGCTCGATGGAGAATAGGCGGGTGAGTTCCAGGGCAGAGGCATCGCGCTGGGGGTAGCGCAGGCGAAGCACCATCTCGTCGGCACCTATCGTCTCGATGATACAAGGGTTGTAGAACGAGGCTTGCCCTTCGGGATGTAGCATCACCATGTCGCCGGGTCGGAAGTTCGATTGTGTCAGTCCGTCCTCCTCACGTGTATTATCCTTATTATCAAGAGATATGTGCAGTCGAACGAGCGCCCCTTCCGCATTGGTCTCAAGCGATTCAGGTGTCAGTCGTAGATGGGTGATGAGGTTTCCGGCTTCGATTCGGGCTTCCACGGGTGTTCGCCATACGTCGGCGAATCCGTGCTTGCCCAGTGGGATGTCCTTTCCTTCGACGCCCGTTTTAGCCAGTGCTTGTTCTCGCTGAACGAAAGCGAGTTGGGTCATGAAATACTTGCGGGAAAGGGCGTCCGCTCGCCCAATGACTCCCAACAAACGCTGGATGGGTGGCAGTTGGTAGTTCTGGAAGAAACGGTCGTTACGGCCACGAGGATTGAAGTCACCCACGGTCAGCACCGTGAAGACATCTTCGGGCTGGGTGCGCAGACGGCGCTCCAGGTCCACAATGGCATTGCGCAGCCACAGGGCACGATGAATGTCGTTCTTGCCCAGATGGATATCCATCAGGGCAGGGTAGAGGGAGTAGAAAAGCAGGGTCTGTACTTGGGCGTATGGCAGTCCGACATTGTAGTAGAGCGACTCCTTGTAGAGGGCCATCTGCAGGGCGTGTTCGTATCGGTATGCAATGTTCTCAGGATTACTTGTGTAGCCCCCTTTGCCGGACTTGAGTTCAATGATGGTGCGGGCGTCGCCGCTCATGAGGTCCATACGTCCTTGAATGCCCAGTGGTTCGCAGATGAATGCAGTCTCCAGACGGGCACCTTCGATGGGAAGCTTCTGCATGGTTGAGAGGATGTGTTCGAATTGTTGGCGGCATTTCTCGGAGAAAGTGGCATCGATGCCTTCCACGGTGGCAAAACGCAAGGGGTCTGCAGCAAAACTCTTGCAGAGCGACTGCCGGTAGAGTGCCTCGGAAGTGGTGTCGGATGTCGCATTCACCACGTCGTCCAGGAACTGGTTGGCTACCATACCCAACTGGATGGCAGCCGTGGCGGTGTGAGGAAGGAATTTCTGTAGGAGGTGATGGACGGGAGCATCGCCCAGCTCGGTAGCGCAGCGACAGATGACAGTCACATCTATCAGGTAGTCTGGTTCGAGCACGATATGTTGTGGCAGCAGATGACCCTCGGTAGTGACTTCCACTAACAGCAAATTCAGCCGTGCTCCTTCAAACAGCCACTCGCGCGGCATCTCTTGGTCTAACACGACGCGGCATTCGTCTTCGTTTCCAGCGTCGTGACCACGGATTACCTGCTCTGTCCAGTCTTTGACGACGAGCTGGATTCGTTTGTGTGGTGTTGTCATGGAATGCTGTCGTTCAGGAATTCCTCGCGTGAGCGGATGCGCGTGTTCCTCTTATAATTCTCTTTCTGTGGAACGAGTGGTGCTGGATGTGCCACTCCTCGGTATTGCGACCATCGGGCCATAATCTGCCGGACATAATCCGATGTCTCGCTACCTCGCAGATAGCCCGCCCGTACTACCGGGTCGCGATAGTACCGAGGTTGAGACAATAGCAGGATATACTTGTCCACATCGTTCCAACGGTGCGGGTTGCCTCCGTATTGCTGAGCCAAAGCCATGGCATCGCGCACATGTGATGCTCCGCCGTTGTAGGCTGCCAGTACAAAACATAGCCTTTCTGTCCGCTCGTGGATATCGCTGAAGGTGACTTGCAGTTCTGCCAGATAGCGTGCTGCGGCAGCGATGTTTTGTGCCGGTTCATAGACAGCAGATGCAGCCAGTCCTAAGTGTGCAGCGGTGCCTGGCATGATTTGCATCAGACCTTGTGCTCCAGCCCACGAAACAGCTTTGGGGTCGAAGGCAGACTCCTGATAACACTGGGCGGCCATCAGTCGCCAATCCATGCCGGCCACGGAAGCATAGCGCTGGAACAGCCCATCGTAGCTACATATAATTCCTTTTTCGCGCGAAAGCATGGGTGGCCGTGAAAGGCGACGGATGCGGTTGCGGGGTGCCAGCCGCTGTTGTTCTGCGAGTTGGGTGCGCTCACGCAGGTCGTCTTGCCACCAGGCGGAGAGCGCGGACGTGAGTTGAGGTGAGCTGGGGCGAATCTGCCATTTCGGAACCGTGAGCACCAAGTCGGCTTCCCCGCTTGTCAGCTTGTGCATGAGTTCTGCTGAGTCCTGCACGACCTCTACGCGCAGGCGTGTTCCAATATGGCTGGCGAAGGATTTGGCCATCTCATATTCCACTCCGAATCCTTCGCCACGGTATTCGTAGTAGGTCTCTGGACTGGACAATGTTGCAGCAATCAGTTCACCTGAAGCCTGGATATCCTCGAGGTCATAAGCCGTAGCCTCCTTCTGTGTGTCAGCTTGGCCGAACATCACAGAAGGCTTATGACTTTCTTCTTTACATGATAAGAATAGTATCGTGGAAACCAGTATGATAAGGAATGTTCGTGACATCAAGGCTTTAACCTATGAATGATGTATGTCCGCATGATTTCTATGGCCTTCTGGTTCTCGCCTCCCTGCGGGATAATGAGGTCTGCATAGCGTTTGGTCGGTTCGATAAATTCCAGATGCATGGGCTTAAGGACGTCCACGTATCTATCCATAACCATCTGTGTTGTGCGTCCTCGTTCCACAATATCCCTGGTGATGACGCGCATGAGGCGGTCGTCCGGATCTGCATCCACGAAAATCTTCAGGTCCATGAGGTCGCGCAGCTCTTTGCGGCAGAGTGCCATGATGCCTTCGATGATGATGACTTCGCACGGCTCGATGTGTACCGTTTCGGGCATTCGGTTGCATTCAAGATAGGAGTAGGTAGGCTGCTCGATGGCACGACCCTGACGCAATTCATTGATCTGATGAATCAGCAGCTTCCAGTCGAACGCATTGGGATGGTCGAAGTTGATCTTCCGGCGTTCCTCCATGGGAATGTCTGTATTGTCGTTGTAATACGAGTCTTGGGGAATCACTGCCACCTTTTCGCCTGGCAGTGTCTCCACAATTTTGCGTACCACGGTGGTCTTTCCAGAACCCGTGCCGCCTGCGATGCCAATGATATACATAATGTCCTGCTTAGAGTATGAATTTGGTGCAAAGGTACACCTTTTCTTTCTTTTAACCAATTTTCTTGTATGTTTTTACGTCCGAAACCGATGTTTTCTGGAAATTCATCTAAAAAACTGTCTTTTCGGGGCTGTTTGTGCAAGTTTTTATCTTCACAGGCTTGTTTCTAAGAAATTTTAGCTAATTTTGCGGCAAACAAACGAAATAAACGTAATAACAATCAGATATAGTGAGAAAAAAATTGGTTTTCGCAACGGCCATCATGATGGCAAGTTTGCACGCGAAGGCACAGACCGTTGCTTCCGACTACAAAGGAGCATCGAATGGCAATCCTATTAGTGCATGCGTCTTCTGCGCTGACCCTACAGCCCTTGAATATGACGGACGCCTGTATGTCTATGGCACCAACGACCACCAACAATTTATCCAGAATAAAAAGTCTGGTAGTAACGGCTATGGCAACATCAAATCGCTGGTCGTTTTCTCCACGGATGACATGGTGAACTGGACTTTTCATGGAACCATCGATGTCGGTAAGGTGTGCGGCTCGTGGTGTGGCCAGTCGTGGGCTCCTTCTGCTGTCTGGCGCACCACCTCCAGAGGCACTAAGGAGTTTTTCATCTATTTTGCCAATGGTGGTGGCAGCGTGGGTGTCATCAAGAGCACGAAGTCACCTGTGGGACCTTTCAACTCCCCCCTCAGTCAGTCCATGATTCGTCATGGCATGGCGGGCGTGGATCCCTGTAATTGGGTGTTTGACCCAGGTGCTGTGATAGACGAAAACGGTGTGGGCTGGATTGCTTTTGGTGGCGGTGACCCTCAGTCGTCTGGCTCCAAGCTATGGCCTGGTAACTCACGCATCGCCAAACTGAAATCATCGATGATAGATCTCGACGGAGCTGCGGTCAACATGCCTGCACCCTATCTGTTTGAGGCCAGCGAACTTAATATCATTAACGGTCGTTTCGTCTATACCTATAATACATCGTGGAGCGATAGGAATGACTGGACCTCCTTTGAGAAGCGCAATGGACAGTCCGCCCCCTCGTCATGCAGCATGTGCTATATGGTGAGCGACAACCCGCTGGATCCTGATTCTTGGGAATATCGTGGCGAATATGTCCCTAATGAAGGCAATTTTGGAATGGGGTGGGGCAATAATCACACCCATCTGCATAAATTCAATGATACTTATTACTTGTTCTACCATTCCACCCTGTTGGAAAGCAGCATGAACACCGGTGCATCAGGTTTCCGTTCCATTGGCGTGGACAAGGTGACAGTCAACGAGAATACACAGAAAATCAGTAAGATGACCCTGACCAAGACGGGCGTTACTGCCATCAAGAATCTGAATCCGTTTGAATTACAGCAGGCGGAGACGATGGCTTCTTCAGGCGGCATCACTTACGAGAACTTCAAGAACATCAAGGCCGTTACTTCAAAGAATACGTTGGGCAATGATGCCTCGGAGAATCTTTACATCAAGATGCCAGCCGGCTCATGGACATCGGTTCGCAAGGTAGATTTCGGATCAGGTGCCAAGTCTTTCACGGTGAGAGCCAAGGGTACGGGTAAGCTGGAGATTCGTCTGAACAAAAATTCCGGTGCTGCATCTGCCTCTGTGGAGTTTTCGTCCACCTCCTTTGCCGACCACACGATAGATCTTGACGAAACCAAGTTCAAGGGAGTCAAGACGGTGTACTTCGTCTTTACGGAATCTACCAATGACAATGTTCAGTTCGATGCCTGGCAGTTTTCAGAGGATTCTTCAACGGGTGTCAAGGAGCTGCATGCTACTTCATCTGCTCCCGTTGTCAAAGGTATTTATGACCTCGGTGGACGTCGTTTGCAAGAGACAAATGCCAATCATGGCATCGTCATAGTGAATGGAAAGAAGGTTAAACGGTAAACTTGGGCAGAGAGAAGTGTTAAAGTTAGTGAAAGAATCTGCTTTTTCTGCCCTCGCGCGCGCGTTCCTCATTAAAATATGCTACCTTTGTGCCGATTTTGCAAAGCAAAGGTGACAAAACGATATGATAGATCAGATTATTAGCCACAATGGAGTGGTGCAATCGGTTGAGGGTGAGCATGTTCGGGTGCGAATCCTTCAATCCTCTGCATGTTCGGGTTGCGCTGCTAAGCAAATGTGCTCCAGTGCCGAGGCCAAGGAGAAAGAAGTGGATGTCCTGACACACGATGCTCCGCGCTTTAAGGTAGGGCAGGAAGTAGTGCTTGATGGGCATCTCTCCGATGGTCGATATGCCGCCATGATTGCCTACGGACTGCCGCTGGCGCTGCTTATTCCTGTTCTTTTTGTGGTCATTCAGCTCACTGGAAGCGATATTCAGGGGGCTTTATGGGCTTTAGGGACGGTGGCTGTTTATTACATTGTCATCTTTCTTTTTTTTCGCAACCATTTGCAACGTCGCTTCTCGTTTCGCATTCGAGAAAAAAGTTAATCCCTTAATCCCGAAATTCCGTTATGCCGATATGCCGAAATAACTCAAAAACTTAAAAACTCAACAACTCATAAACTTACAAACTTACAAACTCAAAAACTTAAAATTACAAAACTCAATAAATAACTAAAAACAAAAACACATGAATGTAATCCTGATTGCAGTGATTGTTCTTGGAACCATTGGACTGGTGAGTGCGCTCATCCTGTTCCTTGCTGCCAAGAAATTCGCTGTGCATGAAGACGAGCGCATTGGGCAGGTTGCTGCTGTGCTGCCGCAGGCGAACTGTGGCGGTTGTGGTTTCCCTGGCTGTTCTGGCTTCGCCGGAGCCTGCGTGAAGGCTGCCGACAAGGGCTCGCTCGAAGGACTGCTCTGCCCCGTAGGTGGACAGCCCGTGATGGAGCAGGTAGCTGACATCCTTGGCATGAAGGCCGAGGCCAGTGCTCCTAAAGTCGCCGTGGTGCGATGTAACGGTACGTGCGAGAGCCGTCCGCGTATTGCAGAGTTCGACGGTGCCCAGAGTTGCCGTGTGCAGCAGATGCTGGGCAGCGGTGAAACGGCTTGTGCCTTTGGTTGCCTTGGTTGTGGCGACTGCGTGGCAGCCTGTCAGTTCGATGCCATTCGCATGAATCCCGAAACGGGTCTGCCAGAGGTGGACGAAGAGAAATGTACCGCCTGCGGTGCCTGCTCCAAGGCTTGTCCGCGCGGCATCATTGAGATTCGCCTGAAAGGGCTGAAGAACCGCCGTGTGGTAGTGCTGTGTAACAACAAGGACAAGGGCGCCCAGACGCGCAAGGCTTGCTCTGTTGGTTGTATCGGATGCCAGAAATGCGTGAAGGTCTGCAAGTTCGAGGCCATCACCGTGGACGCCAACCTCGCCCACATCGATGCCGAGAAGTGCAAGCTTTGCCGTAAGTGTGAGGACGAATGTCCGCAGAAGGCTATCCACGCATTTAATTTCCCGCCGAGGAAAGAGAAGCCGGCAGCAGACCCCTCCCCAGACTCTCCCCCCGCCCTCCCTGTTAGGGAGGGAGCGAATACCATTCAAGAATAAACATTATCTGTAATCAATTGTAAAATAGCGTTCTCATGACATATTCCTTTCCAATCGCAAAACATTCTGCTCCCTCCCTAGCAGGGAGGGAGGGGGGAGAGTCCGCTGGGTTCGCTTCGTTTAGTTAATATGAAGACATTCCATATTGGCGGTGTACATCCCGCCGAAAACAAACTCTCTGCTGCCAGCCCTATTAAGGTTGCTGCTATTCCCAAGCAGGCTGTCTTCTCGATGTTCCAGCATATCGGTGCTCCCGCTGTGCCCGTTGTGAAGAAAGGCGACGAGGTGAAGGTCGGAACCCTGCTTGGCGAGGCTGGCAAAGGTCTCTCTGTCCCTGTCTTCTCCAGCGTCAGCGGCAAGGTGTCGAAAGTTGATGCTGTGCTTGATAGCAGTGGCACTCGCCGCATGGCTGTCGTCGTTGATGTCGAAGGCGATGAATGGCTGGAGACTATCGACCGTTCGGACAAACTCGTGACCTTCAAGGAACTGGGCGGCATCACAGCCGCTGAGGTCGTCAATCGCATTAAGGCAGCCGGCATTGTAGGTATGGGCGGCGCCACCTTCCCTACAGGCATCAAGCTGATGCCTCCTCCCGGAACGAAGGCCGAGGCCATTATCGTCAATGCCGTAGAGTGTGAGCCCTACCTTACGGCAGACCATCGTCTGATGCTCGAGAAGCCCGAACAGATCCTCGTTGGCATCCAGCTCATCAAACATGCCGTGAACTGTCCCAAGGCGTACATCGGTATTGAGATGAACAAACCCGATGCCATCAAGCTGCTCACAGACCTCCTGAAAGAGAAGGCTGCCCAGTACCCCGGCATCGAGGTCGTTCCCCTGAAGGTCAAGTACCCGCAGGGCGGTGAGAAACAGCTCATCGATGCCGTCATTGGCCGTCAGGTGCCTGCACCACCTGCCTTGCCCATCAACGTGGGTGCCATCGTGCAAAACGTAGGTACGGTGTATGCCATCTATGAGGCCGTGACGAAGAACAAGCCCCTTATTGAGCGCATCATCACTGTGACGGGCAAGAGCGTGAAGCAACCTTCGAACTTCCTCGCCCGCATCGGTACGCCCATGCAACAGCTCATTGACGAGGCTGGTGGTCTGCCCGAAGATACGGGTAAGATCATCGGTGGAGGTCCTATGATGGGACGTGCCCTGATGTCGTTAGAAGTGCCTGTGACGAAAGGTTCCAGCGGCCTGTTGCTGATGACGGAGAAGGAAAGCCGTCGTGGTGAGGTTTCACCCTGCATCCGTTGTGCTAAGTGCGTTAGCGCCTGCCCGATGGGCCTTGAACCCTATCTCCTTGCTTCCTACACCCGCCTGAAAGACTGGGACGGCTGCGAGAAGAACGACGTCACCTCCTGCATCGAATGTGGCTCCTGCGCCTTCACCTGCCCCAGCAACCGTCCTCTGCTCGACAATATCCGCGTGGCCAAGCAGACCGTGATGGGCATCATCAAGGCAAGGCACATGGAGAGCATTAGTAAGAAATAGAAGATCCCCTCCTCACTCCCCCTCAAGGGGGAGAGTGGTCACCTTTCAAGAATTGTAAACTATAATAATTAAAGAATGACCCTAATAACCTCATCCGCTCAAATACATTCTGTCCTCCCCCTTGAGGGGGAGCGGAGAGGGGGTCTGTTATTATGAAACCCATCATTTCCCTTTCACCCCACGTCCATGGCGGCGACTCGGTGCAGAAGAATATGTACGGCGTGTGCATTGCGCTCGTGCCTGCCCTGATAGCTTCGCTCTACTTCTTCGGACTGGGGTCTGCCATCGTCCTTGCAACGTCGGTGGCTGCTTGCGTGTTCTTTGAGTGGGCCATCACACGCTTCATCCTCGGTCGCGAGAAGCTGACCATCTGCGACGGCTCTGCCGTGCTGACGGGTCTGCTCCTCGGCTTCAACCTGCCCTCGAATCTTCCCATCTGGATTATCATCATTGGTGCTCTCGTTGCCATCGGCATCGGTAAGATGACCTTTGGTGGTCTGGGCACGAACCCCTTCAACCCCGCTCTCGTGGGGCGTGTTTTCCTGTTGATCTCCTTCCCCGTTCAGATGACCACTTGGCCCGTTAGCGGTCAGATGGGCTATGTCGATGTGGAGACTGCAGCCACGCCACTGGCCATCATGAAGGAAGCCATCAAGACGGGTGATGCCAGCCTGCTCAGTAACCTGCCTTCCTCCCTCGACATGCTCATGGGACAGACGGGTGGTTCACTCGGTGAGGTTAGTGCCCTCTGCTTGCTCATCGGTTGCATCTTCATGCTCGTCCGCAAGATTATCACCTGGCACATTCCTATCAGCATTCTCGGCACGGTCTTCGTGCTCGCAGGACTCTTCCACCTCATCAATCCCAGCTATGCAGATCCTTTCCAGGTCATCCTCTCTGGTGGTCTCATGCTCGGTGCCTGCTTCATGGCAACGGATTATGTGACCTCGCCCATGACGGGTAAGGGCCAGCTCATCTATGGTGTGGCCATCGGTGTACTGACGGTGCTCATCCGTGACTTCGGTTCCTATCCCGAGGGCATGAGCTTCGCCATCCTCATCATGAACGGCTTCACTCCACTTATCAACACTTACGTCAAACCTAAACGTTTCGGGGAGGTAAAGAAATAGAAGACCCCCTCCTCACTCCCCCTCAAGGGGGAGAGTGGTCACCATTTAAGAATTGTAAACTATAATAATTAAAGAATGACCCTAATAACCTCATCCGCTCAAATACATTCTGTTCTCCCCCTTGAGGGGGAGCGGAGAGGGGGTCTGTTATTATGAAGAAATTACCATCAACACTTCCCAATATGCTCATCGTGCTGACGCTCATCTCAGTTGTGGCAGCTGGAGCATTGGCCTACGTGAACGAAATCACCGCAGGCCCCATTGAAGAGAACAAGGCGCGTACTTTGGCCGAAGGTATCAACAGCGTGCTTGGCGTTTCTGACGCTATGGTGCAAGATACCAAGACCGTACAGGATGCCAACGGTAATGATGTCGTCATCTATACCACCGATAAGGGCGTTGCTGTTCAGGCCATCGACCCCAATGGCTTTGGCGGAAAACTCAGCGTACTTGTCGGCTTTGCCGATGAGGGCTCCATCAAAGGCTACACCGTCCTCGAACATGCCGAGACCCCTGGCTTGGGAGCCAAGGCAGGTCTTTGGTTCCAGAAAGGCGAGAAGGGTGACATCATCGGCAAGAACCCCGGCGAGAAAGAACTGACCGTCAGTAAGGACGGCGGCGACGTGGATGCCATCACCGCTTCCACCATCACTTCCCGTGCCTTCCTCCGTGCCGTTAACGTGGCCTTCCACGCCTACGCTGGTGCCAGTGCAACGGATGGCCAGACAGGTGCAAGTCAACAGCAACAACCCAAAAACTAAGGAGAAACGACTATGAAATATTTCAAGATTTTATGGAACGGCATCCTCAAGGAGAACCCCACCTTCGTTCTGCTCCTTGGTATGTGCCCGACGTTGGGAACCACTTCCAGCGCCATCAATGGAATGTCAATGGGTCTGGCTACGATGGCTGTGCTCATCTTTTCCAACCTGATTATTTCCTGCATCAAGAATCTCGTGCCCGACCAGGTGCGCATCCCCTCATATATCGTGGTGATTGCCAGCCTCGTTACGGCCTTGCAGATGATTATGCAGGCCTTCACCCCCGAGGTATACAAGACCCTCGGTCTGTTCATCCCGCTCATCGTTGTCAACTGCATCATCCTCGGCCGTGCAGAAGCCTTTGCGGCCAAGAACGGTCCAATCGAGAGTCTCTTCGACGGTATTGGTATCGGTCTCGGTTTCACCATCGCTCTGACTCTCCTTGGTGGCATTCGCGAACTCCTTGGTACAGGAAAGATCTTTGGTGCTGAGCTCTACAGCGAGAACTACGGCATGCTCCTTTTCGTCCTCGCACCTGGTGCCTTCATCGCATTGGGCTATCTGATTGCAGTAGTCAAGAAGACTGCGAAAATCTGACCCCCTCCTCACTCCCCCTTTGAGGGGGAGGGTGGTCACCTTTCAAGAATTGAATTTATTTTATAAACGATTAAAAGAATGACCCTAATCACCTCATCCGCTCAAATACATTCAACTCTCCCCCTTGAGGGGGAGCGGGGAGGGGGTCTTCAATTATGGCATACTTACTCATTTTTTTCTCAGCCATCTTCGTCAACAACATCGTGTTCTCGCAGTTCCTCGGAATCTGCCCGTTCCTCGGTGTGTCGAAGAAGGTTGATACGGCCCTCGGAATGAGTGCCGCCGTGGCCTTCGTGCTCACGATTGCCACCATCGTGACTTATCTCATCCAAGGTCTCTTGGTGAGCTACAACCTGGAGTACTTACAGACCATCGCTTTCATCCTTGTCATTGCTGCCCTTGTGCAGATGGTGGAGATTATCTTGAAGAAGGTGTCGCCCGCTCTGTACCAGGCACTCGGTGTGTTCTTGCCTCTGATTACCACGAACTGCGCCATCCTTGGCGTTGCTATTCTCGTGGCTCAGAACACCTACAACGCCCAAGGTCTGGAACCCAACCTGCTCACCGGTGTCGTCTTTGCTGTTTCCACCGCCCTCGGCTTCGGTCTTGCCCTTACCATCTTTGCCGCTATCCGCGAACAGCTGGCCATGATGGATATCCCCAAGGGGATGCAGGGAATGCCCATTGCCCTCGTCGTGGCAGGTCTCCTCGCCATGGCCTTCATGGGCTTCGGTGGTGTTGACAATGGCCTCGCCAAAGTCTTTGGGTTGTGATGCTCCAGTTATTTCGTTCTTCCTTTTTAGCTGGCGTCTGTATTGGTATCGCCGGCTTTGGATATCTCGCAGAGAAGAGCATCGTTGGTGCGGTGCTCTTCGCTTTTGGTCTCCTTACCGTTGTGCATTATGGCTTGAAGCTCTATACGGGTACGGCAGGATTCATCAACAAGGGTGAAGTCGGTCAGTTGTTGTATATCCTCGTTGGAAACATCGTTGGCTGTCTGGCCGTGGCTCTCATCGCCCGCTGTTCGCCCATGCCCTTACAGGATACAGCACAAGGTGTGCTTGAAGGTCGTCTCGCTATAGGTCCTCTACGCGGTGGTGTGCTCGCTATTGGTTGTGGATTCATCATGACGACCGCCGTAACCTTCGGCCGTCAGGGCAAAAACCTCCCCTTGCTCTTTGGCGTACCTCTCTTCATCATGTGCGGCTTCCCTCACTGTGTGGCCGATGCTTTCTATTATCTCTGCGTCCCATTGGACTTCTGGGCAGCCCACCTCTGGGACATCCTCCTCTTCTATCTTGCCATTGTTCTTGGTAACTTCATTGGCTGTAACCTCTATCGATTCGTCCTTCCCTCCTCCAAAGTACCTTTCTGAGTCAGCACATCTCTCTTCCAAATAGGTTTGCTGAGTCTGCACTTCTTTTTATAATTTGAGGAATTGGAGGATTCGGGGTAGTTGTGCGGTGGCGAGGTTGCGGCCGAGGTCGTAGGTCTCACGCATAAGGCTACGATTGTGGGAGATACGGCCAATGGGCAGTGTGCGGTCAGGACAGAGGACAAGGGTGTTTCCTTCGTCCTGCTGCTGGGCGATATACTGCAGTTCAGCATTGTACATCTCGTGACGCCGTTCCCATGCAGCGATGAGTGCAGGGTAACGGCGTAGGTTGCGCCGAATGAACCATCGGTAGCTGATGGGTCGTTTCTGGTAATCGGCGGGTTGTGTGAGGATGACGAGATTTCTCTTGAAGCCTTGCTGCTGGAAGTAACGCAGGGGGATGGAGTCGGCGATGCCGCCATCAATGAGCTGCTGGTTGCCAATTTGCACCACCTTCGAGACGATGGGCATGGACGAAGAAGCCAGAATCCAGTCGTATAGTTCCTCCCTGAACCGATCGAACCGCTGATAGACAGCTTGACCTGTCTGTACGTTTGTGCAGACGAGGTGAAACTCCATGGGACTGCTGTCAAAAGCTTCAACATCAAAAGGATCAAGACGTTTGGGGAGGGTGTAATAGGCAAAGCGGGGACCAAAGATGCCGCCTGTGGTCAGCAACGACCAGAGGCTGCAATAACGGAGGTCGTGGGCATAACGTAGGTTATATCGCAGTACTCGTCCCGCTTGTCGGCTCTTGTAATTACAGCCGAAGCAGGCACCAGCAGATACTCCCACAAGACCGTCGAAGGGCACATCATGCTTGAGGAGCACATCAAGCACTCCTGCTGTGAAGAGCCCTCGCATCGCTCCCCCTTCCAATACTAGGCCTGTTTTCATCTCATATAGTTGATAAGAGTTTATTTGTTATGTAAATGTATAGTTGAAATCACGTAAGGACGAAAATGGAATATCGTACGGACGAGTTGGCGATTTCGTATGGACGAGTTGGCGATTTCGTATGGACGAGTTTATTTTGCTGTCGATAGTTGTATTTCCGCGGGCTGGAGGAGGGGGGAAGTGAAGAGGAGGCGGATGGTAGAGGGGATGTCCTCGCGGGAAAACCGCTCGGCACCAACGCTGGAGGGGGAGGAAGAGGATACCTGGTTGGAGGGGGACAACTGGTTGGAGGGGGATTGCGGATTAGAGGGGGAGAATTGGTTGGAGGGGGAGAACTGGTTGGAGGGGGATTGCGGATTAGAGGGGGAGAATTGGTTGGAGGGGGAGAACTGGTTGGGGGAGGATTGCGGATTGGAGGTGACGTAGGCGAGGAGGCGGCCGTTGTGGGCGCGTAGCTGGCGGGTGGAGCGGAGGCTGGTGTCACGGGCATTGCCGTTTTCGAGGCCGAGGATGCGGGCGGGACCTTGAACGATGCAGGTGATGAGGTTGTCGGCCAAAGGGACGAGGTTGCCGGCCTCGTCAATGACCTCAATGGTGACGTGAACCACTTCGTTAGGACGCGAGAGGATGCTCTTGTCAACAGTGGCATTATCGATGACGCCTTTGTCAGCCGTGGGTTTATCGATGACGCCATTGTCCATTGTGGTATTATCGATGATATCCTTGTTAATGGCGGCATTATCGATGGCAGCTTTTTCGATGGTGGCACGGAGGGCGTAGGGGCGGCCACAGGTGTTTATGGAACTGGTGGCTCCGTTGGCGGCTTCACAACGCAGGGTACCTGGCTGGTATTCGATGTCCCAGTAGAGGATGTCGGTGGCCTCGTCGCGCTTGGCCTCGCCGCCTACGGGCTGGTCATTCAGGAATAGTTTGGCGCTGGCGGCATTGGTGTAGCATACGACGCGCA
Source organism: Bacteroidaceae bacterium (assembly GCA_017535725.1). Taxonomy (GTDB): domain Bacteria; phylum Bacteroidota; class Bacteroidia; order Bacteroidales; family Bacteroidaceae; genus Physcousia. Next base: position 36,300 of record JAFXTO010000055.1, on the reverse strand, counting down.
CGGACTGTCCTTCGTCGTAGTTCCAGAGAGAGGGAGCGTAGGGCGATACCCATTGGCGCTGCTGTCTACCACCACGACGACCACCGCGTCCACCAAAGTTATTAGGGGTAGTGCCGATGTAGCATACGGGTTGCTCGCTCCATAGTGCTGCGCGGTAGTACCCGTTGGGCTTTATGTTACCTGCGAGATCCAGCAGTCCTGCTTCGGAGCCACGGGCGGGCCAGGCTCCACTCTCGCCCAAATAGTCTATGCCCGTCCAGAGGAACTGCCCGAAAATGTGTTCGTTATCGCGCACAGCCTTCCATGCGGCGAGGTCGTGGCGGTTCTCACTACCGTAGATGACGCGACGGGGATAACGCTGGTGGTCTTCCTTGTAACGGCTCTCTGTGTAGTTGTAGCCCACAACATCCACGGCTTCGGGATAGGCGGTCTCGTTGCTCATCACCACGCCAGCGAGGGCACCTGTGACAGCTCGCGAATCATCTATCTCGCGCACAATCTTCGAGAGTCGCTGGGCTATGATACCGATGCGTTCGGCATTGGGCTGTTCAGGTTTATAGCCGCCGTACATGGGTTGGGTGAAGTCGTCACCTCCACGGTCGAGGACGGGGTGGGAGTAGGGGTCATTGGGATAATCCACCTCGTTGCCGATGCTCCAGAGGAAGATGCTGGGATGGCAGCGGTCACGCCGTACCATATCGGCCACATCGCGGTCTATCCATTCCTCGAAGTAGTCGTAGGTACCTTCGAAGCCGGGTGTCCCTTGGTTCCATCCCTTCAGCCACTTGCGCTTGGGGAACTCCCATTCGTCGCTGGCTTCGTCCATGACGAGCAGTCCGAGTGAGTCGCAGAGTGCATAGAGGGCAGAAGCATGTGGGTTGTGGCTCATGCGTATGGCGTTGGTGCCGAGGGATTTTAGGTTCAACAGTCGCCGCTTCCACACGTCGGCAGGAACGGCAGTACCGAGGGTGCCTGCATCGTCGTGGAGACATACGCCCTTGACTTTCGTCCACTCGCCGTTGAGGGCAAAGCCGCGGTCGGGTGAGAATTCCAGAGTACGCAGTCCAAGCGGCACTTCGGAGCGGTCGGTTTCCTGACCATTGACCATCAGGCACGCGCGTACCTTATATAAATAGGGGTCGGCGAGGGTCCATAGGTGAGGTTGGGAAATGGTGAGAGACCCGCTCCCTTCTGTGAGGGAGGTGAGGGAGCTACGCTTGGTGGCGACCACTTTGCCAGAGGCATTGAGAATCTCGATTTGTATGGATTTGGAGGATGTCTTTTCTTTGGAGGCGACCACTCCCTCCTTCTGAGGGAGGCGGAGGGCTGGGTCTGCAACTTCCACCTTTATTTCCACCACCGCTTTCTTGTTGTTCAAGCTTTTGATTTTCCAGGAAGTGCCCCAGAGGGCGAAGTGTGTGGCAGGTGCCTCTATGAGCCATACAGGACGATAGATGCCGGAGCCGGTATACCAGCGGGAGTCGTTCTGACGGGAGTGATCCACACGCACGGCCAGTACGTTGTCCTCGCCAGCACGGAGGTAGGGGGTGAGGTCATAGAGGAAGGACGCGAAGCCGCTGGGACGGTAGCCGAGGAGGTTGCCGTTGAGATACACGCTGGAGCGGTTGTAAACACCCTCGAAATAGACATAGATACGGCGACCGTCGGCGAGGTCGCTGCTGCTCACTCGGAGGTGACGGCGATACCATCCGATGCCTCCCGGCAAGTAGCCTTGACACGAGCCGCAGTCGGGCGACATGGGTTGAGTCACGCCCCAGTCGTGAGGCAACAGGATATGCTGCCAACGGCTGTCGTTGAAGGTAGTGCTGACTGCGGTGGAGTCATCTGCCAGCAGAAAAAGCCAACCGTCGTTCAGCAGGTGGGCATTGCCGAAGCCTGCAGGAGAGGGGGACTGGGCTGCGACCAAGCTACAGCCCACACAAAGAAGGAGTGAGAGGAGGAATCGTGGTTTCATAAGAGGAGGAGTGTTTGTGAGGAAATGATTTTGGGATGTGTTTGTTGAGGTAATGATTGTGTGTGGTGATAGGTCTTTGGTGGTTGGGCTTTTATCGGATGAAGTTTGTCCAGACGTGAGGCTCTGGGCTGGGGTGCCCTTCCTGGCTGATGTTCAGTTTCTTGATGATCCATGCCATGTTGCGACCCAGGGTTCTCATGGTCTGCATTCCTTCTTCGTCCTCAGCTGCCTGACCGGGTGTTTGTCCGTAGGCCATGTTCCAGTACTGCGAGCTGACGAGCGGCATGTTCATCATTGTGAAATACTTATTGAGACGGTCGAAGGCGGCCGAGGCTCCACCGCGACGGCAGACAACAACGCTGGCTCCTGGCTTATACTTTAGGTCAGCACCTAAGGAGTAGAATACGCGGTCGAGTAGGGCGCAGAGCGAGCCGTTGGGACCGCCATAATAGACAGGTGAACCAACAACGAGGCCATCGATGCCGTCCTTAACCGTGCTCATGACCTGATAGTAGAGGTCGTCGCGGAAGGTGCAGCGTCCTTCGCGCCCACACCATCCGCAGGCTATACACCCTTGTACCGCCTGCTTCCCAAGGTTGATAATCACGGTTTCTATGCCCTCGGCATTCAATGCTCCAGCCACCTCTTCCAGTGCCTGACGTGTGTTCCCGTTTGCCCTCGGGCTTCCATTGATAAGTAGTACTTTCATCTGTCTTTAATTAACTTCTACTAAAGTAGAACTTCTTAATTTCCATTAATATTGCCTTTCGCCGAAAATCTGGGTGCCGATGCGGATGAGGGTGGAACCCTCATCGATGGCTATGTGCCAGTCGCCACTCATGCCCATCGACAGTTCCGTTGCCGTGGGGATGTAGTTGCGGCGCAGTTCTTCTGCGAAGAGGCGGGCGCGGTGGAAGTCCTCGCGGATGCGATGGACGTCATCTGTATTGGTGGCCATCGCCATAATGCCTGCGATGCTCACGCCCTCGAACTGCTGCCACTCTCCGCTGTCGAGGAAGGCACGTGCTTCATCGGGAGTGAAGCCGAACTTGGTTTCTTCCTGGGCTACATGGAGCTGGAGGAGGCAGGGGATGACGCGACCGGCCTTCAGCGCCTGCTTGTTGATTTCAGCGAGCAGGCGGGGGGAATCCATGGAATGGATGAGGTGGACGTAGGGCGCGATGTACTTCACCTTATTGGTTTGCAGATGCCCGATGAAGTGCCATTCCACGTTGAGGTCCGCCAGTTCCTGGGTTTTGCGCTGGAGTTCTTGGGCATGGCTCTCGCCGAAAAGACGCTGCCCGGCGGCATGGGCCTCGCGGATGGCGTCGGCAGGATGGTACTTGGAGACGGCCACGAGGCGCACACCGGCGGGCAGTGCCTGAGTGATGCGATGGATTTCTTCGGCGATAAACATGTTAGGGATTAACGTATTAACAAATAATATATTATTGGTTAACGGCTTCTCCTTCAGCCTGCTTGTAGCGGTAGACGTCCATGATAGGCGTTTCGGTGATGCTGACGATGACCCAGTCACCAAGCGTTCCTTCCATGCTCTTGTCGAGGTTATGGACGGCATCGCGGAAGTCGATGGCCTGCACGAGCACCAGTTGGGTGGTGCGCTTCTCGGCACCCGTCTTCTCGTCGAGGGTGATAAAGGCCACCTTGGCTTTGAACCAGCGGTCGGCAGTCGAGTCCACGCTCTCGAACAGTTCTGCGAGGTGGGCGCGCTTGATATCGGTGACGGTGAATTCGCCGCTGATGAAGGGCGTCATTTCCTCGATGAAGCGGCGCTCAGCCTCGGTGAAGCTGAGGGCTTCGACGATGTACGTTTCTGTTGTTTTCTTGAGCAAGCCCGTTTCCATGGTTTTGTCGTAACGGACTTTGCATTCAAACCAGTCGTTGTTCATTAGTGTATGTTTTTTGTGAGCTTTCCGTTTTTGTGGGCGCAAAGTTACGGCTTTTACATAAGAAAAAAGCCTTTTTATAGAAAAAAGTTGCCCCGTATGACTTTTTCTTGTTATTTTTGCATCAAAATTCAACGCTCGATATGAAGAAATACCGCTTCTCGCTATCTCCAGAATCGCTGACCTATCTCTTTCTCTGGATCCTGCTCTTGCTGGCTCCGCTGATATCGGAGTGGATGTTGTTGCACACGGTGCCCGATTCGTCCTTCGAGTGGTCGCGCATCTGCAACGTCTGGCTGTATCTGCTTCCTTTCTTCTTCGTCTTCGTGATTCACAACTGGTTCTTGGCACCCCTGTTGGTTTACAGGCACAAGCGCGCTTATTATTTAATAGGTGTCATGCTCGTGGTGGCTCTGTTTGCAGTTTATGAATGCTCCAATCGTCCGCCCGAACCACGGCATCCTCCCGGAAAACCGGAGCGGATGGAACTTCCCGTACATAAAGGACCACGGCCTTCGGGTCCCCCACATCACATCCGTCCGGGTAAAAAACAGCGTCCTCCACTCCTCTTTGGACAACATGATTTGATGGCCGTTATCATCCTGATACTCATGCTCGGTATGAACATCGGCGTCAAATTCTACTTCCGTCAGCGTGAGGGCGAGCGGCGGATGCGTGAGTTGGAGCGCGAGAACCTGGCTCACCAGCTGGCTTATCTGCGCTATCAGGTGAATCCCCACTTCCTGATGAACACCCTGAATAACATCCATGCCCTCATCGATATCGATGTCGAGAGTGCCCAGAACTCCATCGTGGAACTGTCGCGCTTGCTGCGATACTCCCTCTACGATGCCGAGCGCGAGCGCGTACCCCTGACCAAGGAGGTAGAGTTCCTGCGCAACTACCTCGCACTCATGCGTATCCGCTACAACGATCAAGTAGATATCCAGTTAGAGGTGCCCACCCCTCTGCCTGCCTGTGACCTTCCTCCGCTGATCTATGCCTGCTTCGTGGAGAACGCCTTCAAGCACGGTATTAGCTACCAGCAGCATTCCTTTGTGCATATCTCCTTACAGGTGGAAAATGGCCGGCTCCTCTTCAGTTGCCTCAATAGCCGCAAGACGAGTACGCCCTCCACTCCTGAAACAGAAGGTGGCATGGGATTGCGCAACGTCCGTCAGCGACTGGAACTGCTGTTCCCAGGAAACTACACACTTGACCTCCTGGAAAGCGCCGACACCTACGCCGTCCAACTCAATATTCCTGTTGGCAGTTAAGAGGGGATGTTTCGACATCCCGATATTCCGTTATCCTCGTTATTTCGACATTCCGTTATTTCGTTATTTCGATATCCCGTTATTCCGTTATTACGACATTTCAATTTCCAATATTCAATTTTTCAATATTTCAATATTTCAATATTTCAATTTTTCAACACAATCCATTACTCCGATGCTGCTTCGAGTCATAGCCATAGACGATGAACCGCTGGCCTTGCGCCAGATTGTAGCATACATCTCCAAGGTGCCCTTTCTCCAGCTGGTAGCTCAGTGCCAGAGTGCCATCGAAGCGCTGCATGTGCTGGACAACGAAGAGGTGGATGCCCTCTTCTGCGATATCAATATGCCTGACCTCAATGGGCTGGAATTCGTGAGGATGCTGCAACCGCAGCCCATGGTGGTGTTCACCACGGCCTACAGCGAGTACGCCATCGAGGGTTTCAAAGTCGAGGCGGTGGACTACCTCCTGAAACCATTCACGCTGAAGGAGTTCTCACAGACCGCCGAACGTTTGCGTGCCCGTCAGGAGTTGTTGCTGCGCGCCTCTCAGGCCACGAACGCGGATGATTCCTCCGATGTCCTCTTTGTCCGTGCCGACCGTACCGACCTCGCTGTCCCCCTGTCCACCCTGCACTATGTACAGAGCATGGGGGAATACCTCCGTATCTACACCTCCGACCGCCCACGCCCCATCGTCACCTTGGGAACCATGCGGTCCATGGAAGAGCGCCTGCCTGTCGACCGTTTCCTCCGCATTCACCGCTCCAGTATCGTGGCGCTGTCACATATTCGCGAGGTTGCCCGTGGATCTGTCATGCTCACCGATGGCACCGAACTCTCCGTAGGCGACAACTACCGCGCCAGACTGGATAAATGGTTGGCGGAAAGAGGGATGAACAGACCGCATACATAACCTGCTCAGAACAGAGAAGAATGAAACATAAGAAACTACTTATTGCGATGGGCACGACCCTCGCCTTCATCCTGAACATGATTTCCTGTACAAACCATCCCAAGAGCGAAAACCTGCATCTGCGCATCATCCACACGAGTGATGTACATGGTCACGTTCTGGACGCTTTGCCTCGTATTGCCGCCTACGTGGAGGCGGTGCGGCGGGAGATGCCCGATGCCGTGATTCTAACCGATGGTGGCGATGACCTCCAGGGCCACCCCGCAGCCTACTATTACAACTTTGTGGACACCACTTCCACACATATCGTGGCCGAGGTCATGAACCGCATGGGCTACGACGTGGCTACCATCGGCAACCATGATATCGAGGCGGGACATGCGGTCTTTGACCGTTGGATTCGCGAGTGCCGCTTTCCTGTTATTGGTGCAAATGTCGTCGATAGTCTGACAGGCGACCCCTACCTTACACCTTATATAATAATCGAGCGCGCGGGCGTGCGTATGGCAATACTCGGACTGATTACTCCAGCCATTCCTAACTGGGTTCCTCAGGCTCAGTGGAGTGGCTTGTATTTCGAGGATATGGTCAGTGCTGCCCGCAAGTGGATTCCCATCATCCAGCAGCGCGAGCAGCCTGATCTCATCATTGGACTCTTCCATTCTGGAATCGATGCCGAGATGGGCATTCAGACTGCTGACTACTGCGAGAACGAGGTGCGACAGGTGGCACAGCAGGTGTCTGGTCTGGACCTCATCCTCTACGGCCACGACCACCGTCGTCATCTGGAGTACGTTCCCACACCCGATGGTGACAGCATCCTCTGCATCGGCCCCACCAGTACTGGTGCTTGCCTATGTGAGGTGGATATTGATATTCAGCGCGATAGAAAGGGTAGGGTAGTGGGACGCACCATTCAGGGTCATCTGCTTGATACCTCAGCCATCGAAGCAGACAGCAGTCAGGTCTGGTATCCCGAGGCTGTCGCTGCCGTGCAAGCATACATGCAGGAGGAAGTGGGCGTCTTCACGTCGGCTGTCCACGAACGTGAGGCTTTCTTCGGATCCTCGGCCTTCATCGACCTCATCCACGACCTCCAGTTCCAGCTCAGTAGTGGCGCACAGATTTCTTTCGCTGCACCACTCTCCTTCGATGCCACCATTCAGGCAGGCATGACCCATGTGTCGGATATGTTTGCCCTCTATAAGTACGAGAACCTGCTCTACACCATGCGCCTCAGCGGTCGGGAGGTGAGGGACTTCCTCGAGATGAGCTATGACCTCTGGGCCAACACCATGCAGGGGCCAGACGACCATATCCTGCTCTTAGACAGCGTACTCGATGGTGGCAGACGGCTGGGACTTAAGAATATGGCCTTTAACTTCGATTCGGCAGCTGGCATACGCTATCTCGTCGATGTTTCCAAGCCCAATGGCCAGAAGGTCACTATCCTGTCTATGGAAGACGGCACACCCTTCGACTTGCAGCAGGAATATCTTGTGGCCATGAACAGCTATCGGGGTTATGGAGGTGGCGAACTCCTCACAAAAGGGGCTGGCATCCCGCTGGAGGAACTTCCGAAACGCATCGTCGCCAGCACGAGCCATGACCTTCGATACCATATCATCGAGCACATTCGCCAGCAACAACGTGTGAGTCCACATACCCGCAACAACTGGCGGTTCATCCCCGACGAATGGGCTCCCGCTGCCCTTGCACGAGACCGCGCTATCCTTTTTCCAAAAAAATAAGGCAACTTCTGATAATTAGGACATCTTATAAGCTGTTGAAAGAAAATAATTAGTTGAAAATTTGGCCATTTCATGGAAATGTAGTACCTTTGCGCCCGCTGTCACGAGTTGGCAGCATAATTTCAAACCTATTAACTCTTTATTAACATTTATGGCAACTAAAATCAGATTGCAACGCCACGGCCGTAAGGGCTATGCTTTTTACAGCATTGTCGTTGCTGATGTAAGAGCTCCGCGCGACGGTAAGTTTACAGAGAAGATTGGTACCTACAATCCCAACACCAATCCTGCCACTGTAGATTTGAAATTTGACCGTGCCCTTTACTGGGTAGAGACAGGCGCACAGCCCACAGACACCGTGCGTAACATCCTTTCCGATGAAGGCGTGTTCCTCATGAAGCACCTCCGTGGTGGAGTCAAGAAGGGCGCTTTCGACGAAGCTACCGCACAAATCAAGTTCAATGCATGGAAGGCCGACAAGCAGAAGGGCCTGATGGCTATTGAAGAACAGGTCGCTGCCGAGAAGAAGGCTGCTGCCGCTGCAGCACTCGAAGCAGAAAAGAAGACCAACGAAGAGATCGCTAAGAAAGTAGCCGATAAACGGGCTGCTGAGGCTGCTGCAAAGGCAGAGGCCGAGGCTGCCGCTAAGGCTGAAGCTGCTGCTGAAACCCAAACAGAGGAGGCACCCGCAGAAGCTTAAACCCCAACTTTCAAACAAAATACTTCTTTCCAAACAAACATACAAGAGGCGTGGCTGTGAAGCCGCGCCTTCTTGCATATATATAATCCCAAATCGGCCATTAGGATTGATTAATGACCGATTAGGGATAATAGGTGACAGGAATCAGAAGGGTGCAGGGAGTTCGAAAAGCAGATGCTCGTGGGTGGCGGGATGCTCGAATTCCAGCATCTCGGCATGTAGGAAGAGGCGTTCGTCGGGCAGTCCGTAGAGACGGTCGCCAAGAATGGGAGCATTCAGACCGATGGGCGAAGAAGCATGTACGCGCAGCTGGTGGGTGCGTCCCGTATGGGGATAGAAGATGATACGGGTGACGTCCCGGATGCCATGTTGTTCTTTGCCAACTACTTCGCAATCAGTGATGGCCTCCTTGCCGCATAGGAAATCCACCCGACGTCGGGGCATGTTGTCCAGGTCGGGAGCGAGGGGCAGGGAGAGTGTGAAGCGAGGAGGACGGTCGAGTTGGGGCGTGTCAAGCAGGGCGACATAGCGTTTATGAACTTCTCGACGCTCAAACTGTTGGCTAAGGATGTGGTGCATACGGGCGTTCTTGGCGATGACCATCAGCCCAGAGGTATCTTGATCGAGGCGGTGGACAACCACACTGCCCTTGATATGTGGCCAAAGCCGGTAGCACTCGTCTATGATGCAGGGCTGGTCGCTGCGGCCGGGAATGCTCACCCATCCTTCGGGCTTCGCAATCACGGCTAAGTGTTCGTCCTCCCAGATGATGCTGACGGGCGGCAGCTCGCGGTTCTCATAGTGCAGGGCGGGGTCGGGTTCCACGTTCAACCCTTGCAGCATGTGTCCCAGAATGGGATGACACTTGCTTCGGCAGGCTGGGAAGAAGGCACCGGGTGCGCGATAGTGAGTGGGACTGGAGGAACCCCACCAGAACTCGGCCATTGCCAAGGGTTGTAATCCAAGCAGATAAGCTGTTTGCAGAAGCTTGGGCGCACAGCATTCACCTGCTCCAGAGGGGATAAAGCGCCCCTGGAAGAGGGAGGTCAGGTTCTGCTGTTCGCCATGCGCATTGAGGAAATTGAACTGACTGAACAGCCATTGCTGTAAGGCTTCGCTTCGTTCCTTGCGTTCTTCGTTGAGGGCATGGATGGTGGCGTTGTGTGTGGCGAGGCGTTCTTCGAGGTCGGCAATCTCCTCCTTATGGAGTTGCTTGGCACGCTGGATGTCAGCTTTCTGCTGTTGACTCTCGTGAATGAGCGCTGCTTTCATATCTGCGGTAGCCGTTGGGCGCAGTTGCTCGCGCCTGACCTTTCCTTCCGAATAGATGTGCTTGGCCTCGTTGACAGCTGCTTCGCGTTCACCTCTCAATAGCATGACTTGTCGTTGACACTCTTTCCGTTCCTCTCTGTCCTTCAGCTTGTTCATCCGATTGCCGATTGCCATAATTGCACGCTGTTCCTGCTGGAAATAGCTGTCGGGGGAGAGGTAGTCCACCACAGGCGGTACGAACCACGGGTGGTTATAGCTCCCGTTCAGCTGTCCGGAATAAGCGGCAAGGAAGAAAAGGCCCTCTCCCCGCCTAACAATAAGCACCCCATACATCTTCCCCTCCTCAACGCCCATCTCCTGCAGCTTTTCTTGCACGATGAGAGCCGCGCGCCGACACAGCGGATGTGGTGTGTAGCGGAACGGAAATGTGAACGCGGCCGGAAATGCTTCCGTACCGCGTTCCAAAAGATGTAAAAAGGTGGGAATCATCAGTTGTTCTCAGGGCGAAGCTGACGAACGACAGCGGCGGTGCGCCACATCTCGCTCTCGCGCAGGGCTTTGAGTTCCTGCTCCAGACCTTCGCGGTAGCCAGGCTTGCTGTTGCTGTCGATGCTGATCTGAGCTTCGTGACCAGCTTTCACGCTGGCGTAGAGTTTCTCGACCACGGGCTTGATGGCATCGTGGAAGGGACCCATCCAGTCGAGGGCACCGCGCTGGGCGGTAGTACTGCAGTTGGCGTACATCCAGTCCATACCCTTCTGGGCGAAAAGCGGCATGAGGCTCTGTGTCAGTTCTTCTACGGTCTCGTTGAAAGCCTCGGAGGGTGTATGGCCGTTCTCGCGCAGTACTTCGTACTGAGCCAGGAGCAGACCCTGGATAGCACCCATGAGGGAACCGCGCTCACCGGTGAGGTCAGAGGTGGCTTCGCGCTGGAAGGTGGTCTCGAAGAGGTAACCGGAGCCAATGCCGATACCAAAGGCCAGCACTTTCTCCAGGGCCTTGCCGCTGGCATCCTGATAGATGGCGTAGCTGCTGTTGAGTCCACGGCCTTCGAGGAACATGGTGCGCAGGCTGGTGCCGCTGCCCTTGGGGGCTACCATGATGACATCGATGTCCTTGGGAGGAATGACACCCGTGCGGTCGTTCCATGTGATGGCGAATCCGTGGCTGAAGTAAAGAGTCTTGCCGGGGGTGAGGTGGGGCTTGATGGTGGGCCAGAGCTGCATCTGAGCTGCATCGGAGAGCAGGAGGCAGACAATGGTGCCGCGCTCAGCAGCCTCCTCAAGGGAGAACAGGGTTTCACCAGGTACCCAACCGTCGGCAACTGCCTTCTCGTAAGTCTTGCCTTGGCGCTGGCCTACAATGACGTTGAAACCGTTGTCGCGCAGGTTACAAGCCTGGCCAGGACCCTGAACACCGTAACCCAGTACGGCGATTGTTTCGTTCTTAAGCACCTCACGTGCTTTTTCCAAGGGGAACTCTTCACGGGTCATCACTTCTTCGATGACACCGCCAAAATTCATTTTTGCCATGTATGTATGTCTAAATGTTTAATGTTTATTTTTCTGCATGTTGTGACTTGTCTCCGTAGTGTCCGTAGGTACCATAGTGACCATAGCGTCCGTAGTAGGTTCCATATTTGCTGTAGCCGCCATAGCGTCCGTAGCCGTAGTAGAAGCCGTACTTCTTCTTCTTGAGGTCGATACCATTGAAGACAATGTTTATCTTCGGTAGCTTGCCTTCGGATTCGATGCGGTTAATCAACTCGATGTCGGACTTGGTGGTGACTTCGCTGCGGATGACGAAGAAGGTGACATTGACCAGACGTCCAACTTCGAAGGTATCGCTGACGAGACCCACAGGTGGAGTATCGATGAGAATGTAGTCGTACTTGGTCTTGAAGTATTCGATGGCCTGATCCAGCAACTCACGGGTGATAAGCTCGCCGGGGTTCGGCGGGATTATACCAGCGGGGAGTACATCCAGGTTCTCGTTGACCACGCCGTGGAAAATCTGTTTCTCTAAAAGTTCGTAATCTGGCTTCTCGCCAATGAGGAAGTTGGTGATACCTTGTTTGTTGGAAGGCAGGCCGAAGAGCTTCACCAAACGAGGTTTTCGGATATCCAGACCGATGATGATGACCTTCTTTCCAAGCAGGGCCAGAGACATGGCGAGGTTCGTTGCCACAAATGTCTTACCTTCGCCAGGCACACAGGATGTGGTGCAGATAACCTTCTCGCCCGGTCCAAGGACGAAACGCAGGTTCGTACGCAGGCCGCGGAAAGCTTCTTCCATCATATTGTTCTTGTTCTCTCGCACAACAATGGCACGCTCGCCTTCGCCCAGTTCGCGGGTGAGGGGGATGTCGGCCAGGACGTTAATCTTGGTGGCTTTCTCCACGTCGTCACGTCCTTCGATACGGAAGCGGAGCATGTCACGCAGATAGAACCAAGCCAGCGGGAGACAGATACCGAAGAAGAAGGAGATCAGCAGGGTGATGGTTGTGCGTGGACTAACCATGGCACCTCTTTGCGGCATGTCGATGATACGTGCCTTATTGGCGGTGGAAGCCAGTGAGATGGAGTTCTCCTCACGCTTCTGCAAGAGCATCAAGTAAAGACCAGCCTTGATTTCCTGCTGACGACCCATATTGTTCATGGTGCGTTCTTGGGTAGGAGTACTGCTTACCTTGCCGGAGAAGAGGGCATACTGACTGTCGGCGCTGCTCTTCTGGGTCTGCAAGTCGCTGTAGAGGCTGCGCAATTGCTTGCCTACGGCAGACCACATGACAGCGATTTCTTCTGTCTTCTGAATGACGACGGGCGAGTTCTCAGAAGAACTGCGGATGAGACGGTCACGATTCAGAACCATTTCGTTGTAGTCAGAAATCATCTTGTTGATAGCCTGGTTCGTCACACCGATGTTGGCAGGAATCAGCGAGTTGCAGTTGGTGGGATTCATGACGAAGTCGATGAGGGACTTCACCAGACCCATCTGTGTCTGAATATCTACCTGCTTCTTCTGGAACTCAGTGGTCTGGGTCAGCGCAGTAGATGCGTCGGTGGGTAGGTTGATGAGGGAGTTGTCGCGCTTGTAGCCTTCAATCTGACTCTCGGTCAGATCCAGCTCATCACGGATGACCTCTATACGTTCGTTGATGAATTCCTCTGTCTTCTTGGCCACCTCGTTCTTGTCCTCGTTGGCATCGTCGTTGTAGGATTCCACGAGCTGGAGGAGGTATTCACGTGCACGCTCTACATTCGTGTCACGCAGTTCCATCACGGCCACCGTAGTGGTCTTGCTGGAGGGTGAGACACCGATAGCCTTGGCGTAGCTACGTCCCATGGCTACGGGCGGGACGATAACGACCGATAGCTTGCGATCAGGCATCTCGAAGCCAGGGTTCTGGGAGAACATAATCTTACCCAGCTTGGTGTTGATCACGTTGGGGAAGGACGTCAGGTCACGTTCGATGAATTCAGGTTCTTCGCCCTTGGAAGGCATTTGTACCTGGACGTGAATACCGTTGGCAATCTTGGTGATCTCAATGGGGATAGGCATCTCAAGCAAGTCCAGCCGCGATTCCTCGAGGTCTACAATATAAGGAGAGGTCTTGTAGAGGTCTGCCTCGCGAATGCGCCCTTGCATGGTATAGGTGACATAGAGCTTCAGCTCCTTCACGGCACGGGTAGCCACGGCTGTGGAGCTGAGGATTTCGAGCTCGTTGTCGAAACCGTTGGAGTTGGTAATCAGACCCAGCTGGTCCAATGCCAGCTCCTGACCACCTGTCTTCTTGCCTCGCTCATCCTTGATGAGGATCTTTGTGAAGACCTGATAAACGGGTTGCTGATAGCGAAGATAAATAAACGCCGCAGAAACGAAGAGAACAGTGGAGAGAACAATCCAATACCAGTTCAGCACCACGATGGACCAAAGTTTCCGAAAGTCAAAGCCTGCCGATTCCTCGGCTTCTAATCTTTCATTGTCGATGATTTCTGCCATAATATAATTAAGGTGTAGTTATTTGTAACTTGTGAATACACGAGAGCGTGTCCGAAAACATGCTTAGCGGGTGCAAAGATAGATATACTTTTTCAATAATCGTGCTATTTCTGACAGAAAAACGAAAAAAGAGGCTCACTTTTTTGGATTTAATACCTTTTTAGCGTACTTTTGCGCCACAAAATGCGATAATACATGAAAGGAATAGTTCTTGCCGGTGGTTCCGGCACCCGTTTGTACCCCATTACGAAAGGGGTCTCGAAGCAGTTGCTTCCCATTTTCGACAAGCCGATGATTTACTATCCTATCTCGGTCCTGATGTTGGCGGGCATCCGTGAGATACTGATTATCTCCACTCCCCACGACCTGCCGGCTTTCCGCCGGTTGCTGGGCGATGGCTCGGATTTCGGGGTTCGTTTTGAATATGCCGAACAGCCCTCGCCCGATGGACTGGCACAGGCCTTCCTCATCGGTGAGAATTTCATCGGTGATGACAGTGCTTGTCTGGTGCTGGGTGACAACATCTTCCACGGTGCAGGCCTCAGTGGATTGTTGAAGGAAGCCGTTCGCACAGCGGAACAGGAACAGAAGGCTACCGTCTTCGGCTATTGGGTCAACGACCCGGAACGCTATGGCGTGGCCGAGTTCGATCAGGAGGGTAACTGCCTGAGCATTGAGGAGAAACCAGCGCAGCCGAAGTCGAACTATGCAGTCGTTGGGCTGTATTTCTATCCAAATAAGGTGGTGCGCGTGGCTCATGAAATCAAGCCCTCCGCACGCGGTGAGTTGGAAATCACCACCGTGAACCAGCAATTCCTCGAAGACGGGGAGCTGAAGGTGCTGACCCTCGGTCGTGGTTTCGCATGGTTGGACACCGGTACACACGACAGTCTCAGCGAAGCCTCCACCTTCATCGAGGTCATTGAGAAACGTCAAGGACTCAAAATCGCATGCCTCGAAGGTATCGCATACCGCAAGGGATGGATTACCGAAGAAAAAATGCGACAGTTGGCCCAGCCCATGATTAAGAACCAGTACGGCCAATACCTCCTTAAAGTCATCGATGAACTTAAAGATCAATGAGGCCCATTGCCCATTATCCCCATTGCCCATTATCCCCATTAACCCCATCACCCCCAATAACCCAATCCCCCCAATAACCCCAAATCCCCTAAACTATAATGTCCTTTTTCACAAGACTCTTTGGCCGCAAGTCGGCAGAACCAGAAACCAAAGTGGGTGGCATGGAAGATTTCATGACACTCATCAGAGTATATCTCCAGGCAAGTATCGCTGCTCAAGTGGGCATTAGTAATCTCGCTGCATTACCTGACCTGAGGGTATTCAAGCAGACCCTGAAGGTGCCCACTGTCAACAATAAACTCGGCGTTGGTGAGAAGAAACGTTGTGGCGCCATGCTTCAGGAAGTTTACCACGTCAGCGAAACCTTCCCCGCGGAAATTGACAACAGCGTGAAGAAACGCTGTAAGAAACTGCAGGACGTGCAGACCTACATGTTGCAGTTCCAGGCTTTCTCCCAGGAACTGATGATGGTCATGGGCAACCTCATGCAATGGAAATTCCGCCTGCCGGCATTCATGCGTGGGATGTTGAAGACCATGACAGAGAAGACCGTTCACGACTTGCTCACGAAGGATGAGTGGAAGGACGAGAACGTCAGACGTGCTGTTGCACAAATCCGGCTATACCAGCAGAAATTAGGATTCTCTGAAAACTGGATTAGCGAGTATGTATTCACCACTGTGATGCTCGCAAAGAAGGAAAAGAGGCCAAATATCGAAGAAGAGAATAAAAAATAGCTCACAAACTTGCACAAACGGAAACTTAATATTACCTTTGTGCCGAAAAAGCCACCTCCGTGGCTCAAATTGGCTTAGAAATGACCTCCGAAGAAGAGAAAACCATACGACTGTTGGAAACACGAATCAGGCAACTCATCCTAAAGTTCATGCAATTGAAAGAGGATAATGAAGAGTTGCTCAATGAGCTTGTGAAGAAAGACAGCGAACTTCAGGAAGTCAAGCAGCAGAACAAGCAGCTCGAAGCCAACTATGCAAACCTGAAATTGGCAAGGATGCTGGAAATAGGCGATCAGGACGTCGCCGAAGCAAAACAGCGAATTGCCAGACTGGTGCGAGACGTAGACAAGTGTATCGCCCTGCTCAAAGGCATGGGGCTCGAGAATCCGGAAAGTTAGATAACTGAGCACCTCCGAGCATACGCAACAACAACAGAAGAAAACAATAAATGGAAGTCAGCGATACCCTAAAGATAACACTCAAGTTATGCGGTCAGAATTTCAGCATCGATGCCAAGCGTGATGAGGAGATTTTCTACCGCAACGCCGAGAAGTTCATCAACAAGCAGCACACGCATTATGCGAACACCTATGCGGGCCAGCAAAGTAATGTCTACCTGCTGATGACGCTCATAGATATTGCCGTGAGGTACGAGAAAAGCAAAGCCAGCGGAAACCTCGAGCCTATCATGGCACAGCTCAATGGCCTTATCAATGAGGTCAACGAGGCCCTGAAGTAATAACTTGTAGAGACATCTACTCGCGCACCTACCTTTGACTGCTCCCCATCAGACGTGGGGACTAAGCAGGCACGGGTCGGTGCGTTTTCATTTATTTAAATACAACATTCAAAACAACCATGTCACTAACAGGATTGATAATCACCATCGCATCCGCTCTCGTAGCAGTGGCTGTGTGTATCTACCAGCTAATCTGGTACAACCGCATCAAGCCCGCAAAAGTCAAGGAGCTGCATGAAGAGGCCAAGAAAGAGGCCGAAGTCATTAAACAGAAGAAACTGCTCGAAGTCAAGGAGAAATTCCTCAACAAGAAAGCTGAACTGGAGAAGGAAGTGCAACAGCGCAACCAACAGATTCAACAGGGCGAGAACCGCATCAAGCAACGCGAGATAAGCCTGAACCAGCGTCAAGACGAGCTCAATCGTCGTAAGAGCGAGCAGGAGGCAGAACGCAAACGCCTGGAACAACAACAGGCTATCCTCCAGAAACGCGAAGAGGAACTGGGACAACGCTTGGAAAACCTCATCAACCAGGAGCGCACCCAGCTGGAGAAAATCAGCGGCCTGACAGCGGAAGAAGCCAAGGAACGACTCATCGAGACGCTGAAGGACGAGGCCAAGACCAATGCTGCCAGCTACATCAACGAAATCATGGATGATGCCAAGATGACCGCCAACAAGGAGGCCAAGCGCATCGTCATCCAGACCATACAGCGTGTGGCCACCGAGGCCGCCGTGGAGAACAGCGTCACCGTATTCCACATCGAGAACGATGATGTGAAGGGACGCATCATCGGGCGCGAAGGCCGTAACATCCGTGCTTTGGAAGCTGCTGCTGGGGTAGAAATCGTGGTGGACGACACGCCCGAGGCGATTGTCATCAGCGGATTCGACCCAGTACGTCGTGAGATTGCACGCCTCGCACTCCACCAGCTGGTGGCCGACGGACGTATCCACCCCGCACGTATTGAAGAGGTGGTGGCCAAGGTGAAGAAACAGGTGGACGAGGAAATCATGGAAGTGGGCAAGCGCACGGCCATCGACCTGGGTATTCATGGTCTCCATCCGGAACTCATCCGTATTGTCGGAAAGATGAAATACCGTTCCAGTTATGGACAGAACCTGCTGATGCATGCCCGCGAGACAGCTAATCTCTGCGCAGTGATGGCCAGCGAGCTGGGACTGAACGCCAAGAAGGCAAAACGTGCCGGACTGCTGCATGACATAGGTAAGGTGCCCGACGAGGAACCCGAACTGCCACACGCACTCTACGGTGCCAAGCTGGCTGAGAAATACAAGGAGAAACCGGATATCTGCAACGCCATCGGTGCTCACCACGAAGAGATGGAGATGACATCGCTGATTGCCCCCATCGTGCAGATCTGTGATGCCATCAGTGGAGCACGACCGGGCGCCCGCCGTGAGATAGCTGAAGCTTACATCAAGCGTCTGAAGGATCTCGAGAACATCGCCATGAGCTATACAGGAGTCACCAAGACGTATGCCATCCAGGCTGGACGCGAACTGCGTGTCATCGTCGGGGCTGATAAGATTGACGACAAACAGATAGAGACACTCAGCAACGACATCGCACTGAAGATACAAAACGAAATGACCTATCCCGGTCAGGTGAAGATTACCGTCATTCGCGAGACACGTGCTGTCAGCTATGCAAAATAATTTGTCCTAAACAAGAATTAAGTAGGTGTTCATTTGAATACCTACTTAATAGGACTCACCACCCAAAGTTAAAGGTTTAAAGTTTAATGAGGTCTGCATTCCGCCGGAACACCTCTTAAACTTTAAACCTTTTAATTTCTCAATTTTTCAATATTTCAATATTTCAATTTTCAATCTTTCAATTTTCAATCTTTCAATTTTCAATCTTTCAATCTTCAATCTTTCAATCTTTCAATTTCTGCGGCTTCGTTATTCCGTTATTCCGTTATAACGTTTTTACGCATAATCGGCCGCCCAATTTTTCAATCTTCAATTTTTCAATCTTTCAATCTTTCAATTTCTGCGGCTTCGTTATTCCGTTATCACGTTATTCCGTTATCACGAATAATCGGCAGCCCAATTTTTCAATCTTCAATTTTTCAATTTTTCAATTTCTCAATCTTTCAATTTTCAATCTTTCAATCTTTCAATTTCTGCGGCTTCGTTATTCCGTTATCACGCATAATCGGCCGCCCAATTTTTCAATTTTTCAATTTTCAATATTTCAATTTTCAACCTTTCAACCTTTCACTCTGTTATCATTTCCGTCATGGATTCGCGGCGATGAACCACGCTGTAAACGACCACGAAGAAGATAATGAATAGCGACAGGTCGAGGAGGAAGATGACGGTCAGGGGAACCATAGCCTGTTCCAACCACAGATTGAGCACGATGAAACCGGCGACCAGACCAAGGATGATGCAGAGGGTCTGGTGCATGGACAGGCCGGCAGACATCAGGACATGGTGAATATGTCGGCGGTCAGCCTTGAACATCGGTTCACCAGCCATCAGTCGGGTCAATGCCACACGTATCAGATCCAGCACGGGAACCAGGAAGATGGACATGGGAAGCAAGAGGGGATTGACCTCGGTGTAGATGTCGTGCTCACAAACCAACGTGTACTTGATGCTCAGGTAGGATAGGACGTAGCCCAGAATAAGGCTGCCGGCATCGCCCATGAAAATCTTCAAACGACCCACCCGGCCGAAGACATTGTAGAAGAAAAACATCACCACGGCACCCAGAAGACCCGCCGATGCCACCGAGAAGACGATGTTGCGCAGGTCGATAAAACAATAGGTATAGATACACAAGGCGATGATGGAGATACCAGAGGAGAGACCATCGATACCGTCAATCAGGTTGAGCGCATTGACCAAGGTCATGATAACCAACACCGTCAGCCCATAGCCCACCCACAGAGGAAGTTCATAGATGCCAAAAAGACCGTGGAGATTCCCAATAACAAGATTGCATAAGGGGATGAAGGCAGAGGCCACAAACATGATGATGAACTTGGTGGTGGCATGAAGGTCAAGCAGGTCGTCCAACAGACCGATGAGGTAGATGATGCAGGCACCAAGCACCATCACTGCGGCGGAGATATGGAAGCTGCCAAGACTGTCGGTGGAGGTGGCATAGATGAGCAGAACGGTCAGGAAACTGATACCCAGCGAGGGCAAAAAGGCCAAACCGCCCAGTCGGGGTATAGCAGCATGATGCACCTTCCGCTCGTTAGGCTGGTCGTAGAAACCAAACTTACGGCAGAAAGCTATAATCAGCGGTATTATGATGGCCGTACAAACGGCTCCTATCATAAATGCCAGCGAGATATAAAAGCTGTATGGCGCCATGCTTTCAACTCTTTCTGTAATATAATAACGCAACGCGCGCGCATTTATTATATTGAAAGACGTTTTTAATTTATTTAATGCAAAAAAAAAAGACTCCCGATGCGAACATCAGAAGCCTTCTGTAAGTTTTGCAGACCGACAACGGTAACGTTCCTGTTGTACTCCTGCGCAGTGCCGAAGGTTTACTTGCGGCTGCGAGCGTAGCGGCTCATGAACTTGTCGACGCGACCAGCGGTGTCAACGAGCTTGCTCTTACCGGTGTAGAAGGGGTGGGAGCTGCTGGAGATTTCGAGCTTGACGACGGGATAGGTCTCGCCTTCGAATTCCACGGTTTCCGTGGTCTTGGCGGTGGAACGGCTCAGAAACATGTCGCCATTACTCATGTCCTTGAAGACAACAGGACGATAGTTCTCGGGATGAATACCTTGTTTCATTGTTTTGGAGTAGATTGTTGCCGGGCTTGTGTACCGGCGGTGAATACTTTGTAGGGCTTGTGTACCTACGTTCATTGAATTTGCGGCGCAAAATTACTGCTTTTCTGCGACCTGACCAAACATTTCCTCAACTTTCTGCATCCGAATCCCTAAAAAAGAGATTTTTCGCCCTACTGAAATCCCCACGCCGCAGGCGTCACGTTATTTTCCACCTGATTTTCGATGCGGTCGGGAAGGTTGCAGAAGAAGTCGATGCCCGTGAGGTTCTCGAGTTTATCGATGCTCACGATATAGGGCGACAGCGTCTTCTCATCTTCATAGAACGAACGGTGCTCGAGGTAGAAACCAATAGCCTTGTAGCCTTCATTGACTGTGCTCTTGTTCTTGCAGAGGATAGCCATGAAGAAATACTTGGGTACGAGCAGTCCGGTGCTGGTATGCTCGATGATATCGGAGTTGTGGTCGATAGTACCTCCTTTAACCACATAGAGCGTGTCGCGGAAGTCTGCCGTGTTCCACGAGCGCACTTTCATCTCCATATTCGCCCAGATGCCACCGTTGAAACTGTAGAGCTGCGGCTGCATATTCGAGTAGAGGAACGTCTGACGATTGGCTTCGAGGGAGTTCCAGCGGTCGGCGCTGGCACAGATATGTCCTCGTGTGTAGCCCGACCCCCGGTAGTTCTCGTATGTCGTTCGGTATTCCTCTGGAATATCAGTATCCTCAATGAAGTTATCCTCGCGCTTGATGTAGCCGCCGCTGTTGGTGTTGTCCCATCGGAAGGCGGTCCATCGCTGTGCTTTCTTGGCGATGTCCCATTCGATGCAGAAGTTGACCTCCCCACTGCTGAGTTTCTTGACGAGGAATCTGTTGACGACTCCTCCTTTCAGCTTGGGAATCTCTAATCGGGCAGCTTCGGGCCCATCAGCCTTCAGGTTGGCGTTGATGTTGGCCGTCGCACTATCCAACTCATCATCATTCGAGGAGCAGCTCCAGAGAAAGAAGGGTAGGAGAGTGACCAGGAGCAGGAGGATACGTTGTGTTTCGCGCTTCATTGTGTGTTGTGATTTCGTCTGCTATTCAGCTACTGCATAAAGCTGCTCATTGCCGTTGTAGCTCTTACTGCCATCAGGTGCTGTGCAGTTAACCACCACCTTTGTGATGGCATTATTCGCCGTGATGGTCAAGCTATTCTTGGCATACATACGGGCTGCGCCACCGCCACCAG
Organism: Bacteroidaceae bacterium; assembly: GCA_017535725.1. GTDB lineage: Bacteria > Bacteroidota > Bacteroidia > Bacteroidales > Bacteroidaceae > Physcousia. Next base: position 14,923 of record JAFXTO010000055.1, on the reverse strand, counting down.
TGTAGTAAGCGGGCTGAGTGCCACCTTCACCCTTATCGAATATGAGGGTGAGACCGCCTAAGGTATAGGTGCTCAGGGCATCGGCGTTATTAAGTCCAAGTTGACTCATCACAGCCTGCTCGGTAGTGCCATTGGCGTAGGTCACTTCGAGGTTGAGGATACGGAGCTGGGTGCCACCTGAAGTGCCAGTGTAATCATTCACAATCTGCAAGGTGGTGCTGCTGAATCCACTGAAGGTCACCACCTGATCGCCACTGCGGGTCGGGCTTATCTTATTGTCATCACCGGGATTGTCACCAGGGTTATCACCGGGATCATCGCCTGCTTCGAGAATTTCGACGGTGGCGTTCTTGATTTCGGGAGTCACATTACCATCCTTGACGTACTTCATAAGCTGTCCCGTTATCTTAACCTTCGAGCCAACCTGGAACTCGCTGACGCCTTCAGGCAGATTAGCCCAATAAGCTTCAAACACTTTGCCTCCATCCTTGGTGTCGGCCATCCAGAAGGTCTGCTGGTTACGGCTAACATTACTAACGACCTCGGTGATATAACCCGTGACAGAATAGGTCTCTTCGGAGGTTCCACCATCAGCCAGTGCATTGGTCAATGCTGCTGCCTGTGCGCAGGTCACGTCAGTGCCCGTAGGAGTAATAGGGGTATCACCACCACCGTCCTCAAGAATTTCAACGGTCGCATTCTTGATTTCGGGAGTCACCTTACCATCCTTGACGTACTTCATGAGTTTACCCGTTATCTTCACCTTACTGCCAACCTTGAACTCGCTGACACTCTCAGGAAGGTTTGCATAGTATGCCTCGAACACTTTACCGCCGTCCTTCGTGTCAGCCATCCAGAATGTCTGCTGGTTACGACTTGGAGAGCCAATGACCTCTGTGATGTAACCCGTGACAGTATAAGTTTCATCTGATGTACCGCCATCATCCAATGCATTGGTCAGTTCCGCAGCTTGAGCACAAGTCACTTCTATGCCTGTTGGAGTGACAGGGGTTCCACCACCATCCTCAAGAATTACGACGTTGGCATTCTTGATTTCGGGAGTCACCTTACTATCCTTGACAAACTTCATGAGTTTACCTGTTATCTTCACTTTCGTGCCAACTTTGAACTCGCTGACACCCTCGGGAAGGTTTGCATAGTAAGCCTCGAACACTTTACCGCCGTCCTTTGTGTCGGCCATCCAGAAGGTCTGCTGGTTACGACTTGGAGAACCTATGACCTCGGTGATGTAACCTGTGACGGTATAAGTTTCATCAGAAGTACCGCCATCAGCCAGAGCATTGGTCAGTTCCGCAGCTTGAGCACAAGTCACTTCTATGCCTGTCTCATCACCACTGCCGCCGCCAGCGGTCTCACCATTGAGGCTGTAGATTTCGCTGCCCTGCGTGAACTCCATGGTCTTGTTGTTGTAATAGACAACAACGCCATAGACAATCACTTCGTCACCTACCTTCAGGTCATTCTCTGACTTGAACTTAGCACCTCCAAGTCCATAGCCACGATAGACTTCCAACTGGTCGGTGGTTGTACCGTCGTTGCTAATGAAATAAGTGGCGTTGCCGTAGCTCGGGTCGATCTCATTAATCTTTGATATGATACCCTTGGTGTAAATCTTCTTTGACGGAGGACCTGCGGCGATGAGCTTGATGGTGGTGGGAACATCGTAGGGGTCGTCGGCTGTGCCGCTGCCCACACCGTCCTCAATAATCGGACTTTCGTTGCTGGGCGCTGTGCCTTTGGCCACGCTGAGCTCCTTGACCTCCCACGTGGAGGAGTAGTCGTCGTGAGCCGTGTGCTTCAAGCCAATCTTTACCTTGTTGCCCATAAACTCCTGTGGTATCTGGATGTATTGCTTCACGTAGTTAAAGTCGTTGCCAAGACCCTCATAGCTCATTGGTAGCTCTGTGGCTGGGTCGTTGCTGTCAACAATGCGTATCAAGAGCTTGTGGTCGGATTCAAGCGTCGTTTTGGCCCAGTTGATAGCCTGATCAATAACGATAAATGCGCTGTCGACGTCGGTGAGGTCTATCTCAGGGCTGACAAAGGTTGTCACGCCTGGTTTGTTCTCCTTCTTACCGTCGCCATCGAAATCATCATAGCCGGTGATCATGGCGCCGTACTTGGAGCTGTGTGTCCACTTCAAGTCACCGCTGGAGCTGTTGGTGGTAAAATCACCCTTTGAAGTCAAGAAGTTCTGATTGAGAACGTAGTCTAAGACCGTGGTACTGCCACCATTGTTGCCGCCGTTGCTTTCGGTTGGGATGTTGTAAGGTTCGGGCACATCCTCGCAAGCGGTGAATGCGCTGATTCCCACAGCTGCACAGAGCAGCAGTTTTAAATACTTCTTCATAATATTATAGTATTTTATATTTTTATTTTTCAATATTTCAATATTTCAATATTTCAATCTTTCAATTTTCTACCTTTCTCGGCTTCGTTATTCCGTTATCACGTTATTCCGTTATTCCGAAAAAAATCAGCCGCCCCATTTTTCAATCTTCAATTTTTCAATCTTCAATTTTTCAATCTTCAATTTTTCAATCTTCAATCTTTCAATTTTCAATCTTTCAATTTTTCAATTTTCACTAATCACAATGTCTTCCTCCGCACGGATGAGTATCTGCCATGTGCTACGGTAGCGAGTAGCGATGCCGTAGAGCGTCACGGGCTTCTGGGGGATGACGAGTGCGGCGAAGTCAGCGTAGGTACTGGTGCGCAGTAGCAGGCTGTTCATTGATTCGCCGTTGAGTGTGTGGTGGACATAGCCGTTGGTGCTACCGTTGTAGGTGAGGGTAGTGCCGCTCTTGTACTCGGGTGCAAGGGTGGTCGTGCCGTCGGCATCACCGATTTGTACATCCTTTAGGCATACGAGGTGTCCACAGTAGCGGTCGATGTCGTTTTTAGCCACGCTGAAGAAGTCGATGGTATCTATTTGACTTATGTCGTGGGTGGGCAGTATCTTCACATGCTGCTGCCACTTCTCGGTACTCATGCGTCCGATGCTACCATTGTACTCGTCGCCTAACTGTGGCTGTTCACCGTAGCCACCGATGCAGAGGTCCTTGAGGTCAATGAGGATCTGCTGCCCTACGCTGAGGAAGGGGAAGAGACCCGTGCCATTGATGCCAACGACCAACGCTCCCGTGGCGTCCTGGACAATGATTTGTTTGTAGATATTGCCGCCGATGTCGTTGCCGATGACGGTACATTGGAGCTGTTTTTCATCTGTGATACGCTCGAACCCACTGCCTGCAATGACGCTGGCGTAGGTCGTCTTGAGTTCACCGATGGTCACCTGTTTGGACGCATCCACCGTGATGGCATTGTTGCCGTAGGCCGGATTCGTCATATCGGGCGCTTCCCATTCGCCATCCATACAGGCTGTCAGCATCATTGCTGAGACGAATGTAAGAAAAATATATTTCGCTTTCATAATTCTATTATTAATCAATCTTTCAATTGTCAATTTTTCCGGCCTTCTTTATTCCGTTATCACGTTATATCGTTATCACGAAAAATCCGGTCGCCCCTTTTATTTTCAATTTTTCAACTTTCTCAGAATCTGTAATTCAGGTTCAGCATGAAGTTAAATCCCTGCACGTATGCCTTCATGGGATTCATCTGGAAGTTGTAGGTACGGATAGTCGATTTCTCGCCAGTGGTCTGGTCGGTGGTGTAGCTGCTTCGGCTCTGTTCCCATCCGCGGTTCACCATCTTGCGGTTATTCAGTATATTGGTAGCCATGAGATTCACGCTGAGCGGATGACCAGCGATGCGGAACTGGTGTCCGATGCTGCCGTCGAGCATGAAGCCGCCATTGCCCTTTGCCTGTTCGGGCACGATGAGCGAACCGTCGTTATCCACGGCACCGGAGCGGATGAGCGTGCTCTGGTAACGCAGCGAGGGTGCATAGCTGAGGTAGATGCGGTCGTAGTAGTTGCCCTTCAGGGTCAGCCACCATCCACGGATGTTGTAGTTTAGGGCGATGCTGCCCACGGTGAGCGGGGTGCCTGCCTCGCGCATACCTTTATTATATACGGTCTCCTTGGTGACGGTGCCTTCCGTGGAGAGGAGGTAGCTGACATCGGTGTCCTTCATGTACTTGGCATCGCCCATGGAGCCCAGCACATCGATGCTGAAGGCGGTGGTGACCTTGAACTTGATGCCGAGTTCCACACCGTAGTAGTCCTTCTCGACACCCGTCATGCTGACGTACGTGAAGCTGTTGACATCGTCGTAGAAGTAGTTCTGCCACTCGTTGAGCCGTGTGCCGTGCATGTAGTAGGCGGTCAGGTTGGCACGCATCCAGCTGAGGTTCACGGCATAGCCGATTTCTGCCGAAGCGATATGCTCCACCTTAAGCCCGTCGATGAAGTTGTTGTTCATCTCAGGAGCCTGGAAGGCACCTGTTCCCCATCCAGAGGCCTGGGGAGCATTGGTCATGTAGCTGACGCCGAAACCTACGACATGGCCCTTGCCGAAGTTCAGGTTCGTGCCCATCTTGAATCCTCCGTCGAGGAAGCGGGCTGTGCCGCTTTTGCCGTAGCTGTTGTCGGCGAAGAGACCGTTCCTCATCTTACCATCGCGCCACATCTGCGTGCCGCCTATCTTGGCACTGATGAAGCTGTGGCTGATGCCCTGGTCCTTCGTATATTGTGCCCAGGCCGTAGCTTTCTGGACCACGATGTTGTAGTCATAGCCAAAGCGGTCACCCTTGCTCAGGTTACTGGCCGTGGCGTTCAGGTCATACTGCACGCGAGGGTCGCTGCCAGCGTAGGTGCCGATGGCGTAATTGTTGACGTTATGCAGGTAGTTTGCGCCCAGCATGTCGGAGAGGGTCTGGTAGTGCATGCCGGTGTTGCTGGCTAACTGCACGCCCACTTGCAACTTCGAGCTGCGGTCGATGTCCCAATTCAGGGTGGAACCCAGGTGTAGTGCGAACTGGTTGCTGTGGCGCTTGAGCATGTAGTAGGCAGCTTCGCCACCCACGGCATTCATCTGCTGGTTGGCGTAGTAGATGCGGTCCCACTGTATCTGACGGTTGGCCTTGTCTGCCCTCCAGAAGTCATAGCTCTCCTGCCAGGCTGCGAGGTCGTCGTTGGACGTGTCGTCCACGAGGTCCCATACGTCGTAGTTGTAGCTGGGGAAGTTCTTCCAGTAGTCGGGTTTGGGGTTCAGCGAGTTGTTGTATTGCAGGCGCGAACGGGCATCCATGCCGTACTTGCCGTAGAGGGTGGTAACCAGCTTGAGGTTGTCCTTGATGTTGAAGTCCCAGGTCAGCAACGCCGATGGCTCGAAGGTGTTGACCACGCGGGAGTTACGCTTCTTGCCGTCCTGATATCCCCAATAGGGGTTGTACTGGTAGTCGTTGGCCAGCCAGTAGGCCTCGTCGGTGGAGATACCCTGTTGTCCACGTTCAGTGGGCGTTCCCCAGGTGGTCAGGCTGAGACTGTGTTTCTGGTTGAACATCTTCTGCAGGGTGAGGAAGTAACTCAGCGAGTTGTAGAAGGTGCCTTCTCCCACACCCTCGTTGGCCCAACGGTAGCCCACGGTGCCGAAGAAAGCCCATCCGTTCTGCTTCACGCCCGTACCAAATGAATAAATGGCACGTGCGCGGTAGTTGCGGTTGGTACCGGAGAGGGTGATCTTGTGACCGGCGGCGTAGTTGTTGGCCCGGAAGTTGTAGTTGTTCGAACCGCCCAAGGCTGCTATGCCGTAGGTGTTCGTCTCGAAGGGCGAGCTGTAGTCTCCGGAACGGTTATAGGCATCGTTCAGGCCACCGATGCTCGGCGAGAACCCGAAACTGCCGCTCTCTGCACTGTTCACCAGCACACCGTTCATATAGGTGTCGCTGTAGCGCTGGTCCAGGGCCCTGAAGCGGAACCACAGGGGACTGAAGGTGTAGCCGATGTTGCTGGTGTACATGTTGCTGCTGGAACTGATCTGGATGACGTCCTGCGACACATCGGAGTCCTCGTTCATGTCCAACTCGGATTCTGTGAAGACGAATTCGGACTCGTCCTCCGACTCCGCCTGGACAGTGTTGCCCGTGGATGGCTGCTGTGCCCTGACGGACATGGCAAGCATCAACGTGGCAATCGCGAAAAGAAGATTCTTTCTCATTGGTAAAAATTGGAAAACGGATGATTTTCGCCACAAAGATATGCAAAATAATCTTAACTGACCAAGGTAATGACAATTTTTTTCACTTCGCATGAAATTTTTCCGCTTTTCTGTTTTCCTTTCGATAAAAAAAGCCTATCTTTGCCCCCGAAATAACAGTTGTTTCATCACTTTTAGCCTATGCGTAAGACATTTTTCCTCTCTTGTCTGATATTCCTGGTCGCTGCTACTTCGGCACAGAACCGGAAACTGGCTCTCTACGGCATCGGTTTCTACAACCTCGAGAACCTGTTCGACACGGAGCACGACCATGACCCGGTTACCGGCGAGGACAAGAACGACTACGAGTATCTCCCGGATGGTGACAACCACTGGACGAATATGAAGTATGAGCATAAGCTCAAGAACATGTCGCGCGCCGTGGCTGATATGGGTACGGAACGCCTGAAAGATGTGGGATGTTGCATCATCGGTGTCAGTGAGGTGGAGAACGCCCACTGCCTTCAGGATCTCTGTGCACAGAAACCGCTGGCTGACCGTGGCATGAAGTTCGTCCACATCGAGGGTCCTGACCGCCGTGGCGTGGACTGCGGATTGCTCTACAACCCGCGTTTCTTCAAGCCCGCCAAGTGGTGGCTGCAACCCTACATCCTCAATGAGCATATCACCCGTCCCACCCGTGGCTTCCTCACCGTACAGGGCACCTTGGCTGACGACAGCATCACGGTCATCGTCTGCCACTGGCCCAGCCGTTTCTCTACCTCTCCTGCACGCGAGGCCGCAGGTACCATGGTACGTGCCGAGAAAGATAGCATCCTCCGTGCCAACCCCACCATGAAGGTGATTGTCATGGGAGATATGAACGACGACCCCCACAATGAGTCCATGGCCAAGAACCTCGGAGCCAGACGTAAGATGGCAGATGCCACCGAAGGACAGATGTACAACCCCTGGTGGCAGATCCTCCTCGACGGACACGGCACCCTCAGCTACCAGGGTGCATGGAACCTCTTCGACCAAATCGTCATGACACCCAACTGCCTCGACGTACAGGGCAAGAAGGAGTACAAGACCCTCACCTTCTATGAGGCCAAGATCCAGAGTTTCCCCTACCTCCTCCAGAGCGAAGGTAAATATAAAGGTTCGCCCAAGCGCACGCACGCGGCGGGCGTGTGGCTCGATGGCTACAGCGACCACCTCCCCGTCGTCACCTACTTTATCAAAGCAAAATAGCCCCCTAGTCCCCCCTAGTATCCCCTAGTCTATCTAGTCTATCTAGTCTATCTAGTCCATCTAGCCCCCTAGTCCATCCTAGTCCATCCTAGTTAATCCTAGTTAATCCTAGTCTCCCTAGTTAATCCTAGTTAATCCTAGTCCCCTAACCCCCAATTAAATAACTTAAAAAATTTTTTAACAACAATGACAAGTTACAAAGAACTGGGTCTCGTGAACACTCGCGAGATGTTCAAGAAGGCTGTTGCCGGTGGCTATGCCATCCCCGCCTTTAACTTCAACACCATGGAACAGATGCAGGCCATCGTACAGGCCGCTGTGGAGACCAAGTCTCCCGTCATCATGCAGGTCAGCAAGGGCGCTCGCAACTACGCCAACGGCACCATCCTCCGCTACATGGCACAGGGTGCTGTGGAATATGCCAAGGAACTGGGCTGCCCCAATCCTCAGATCGTGCTTCACCTGGACCACGGCGATAGCTTCGAGCTCTGCAAGGAGTGCATCGACAATGGTTTCTCCAGCGTGATGTTCGACGGTTCCGCTCTCCCCTACGAGGAGAACATCCGCATCACCAAGCAGGTGGTAGAATACGCTCACGCTCACGACGTCACCGTCGAGGCAGAGCTGGGTGTGCTCGCTGGCGTAGAAGACGAAGTGTCTGCTGCTGAGAGCCACTACACCAAGCCCGAAGAGGTCATCGACTTCAGCACCCGCAGCGGTTGCGACAGCCTCGCCATCTCCATCGGCACCAGCCATGGCGCCTATAAGTTCACCCCCGAACAGTGCACCCGTGACCCGAAGACCGGCAAGCTCGTGCCTCCTCCCCTCGCATTTGACATCCTCCACCAGATCGAGGAGAAGCTGCCCGGATTCCCCATCGTGCTCCACGGCTCCAGCTCCGTGCCCCAGGATGAGGTCGACACCATCAACAAGTACGGCGGCAAGCTGCCCGATGCAGTCGGCATCCCCGAGGAGCAGCTGCGCGAAGCCGCCAAGAGCGCTGTCTGCAAGATCAACATCGACAGCGACAGCCGCCTGGCAATGACCGCCGCTATCCGCAAGCACCTCGCTGAGCACCCCGACCACTTCGATCCCCGTCAGTACCTCAAGCCCGCTCGTGACAACATGAAGAAGATGTACATCCACAAGATTGTGGACGTCCTCGGCTCCAACGATAAGCTCTAAGCTGACAGCCATAAAAATCGTCCTTAATTAAGAAGCCGCTCGCGCCGCGAGCGGCTTCTTTTTGCTTCTGAGTGAAATGGACATGATTTTGCTTTGGAGTGCCTGTTTTTCCCCACTTCACGTGATTTTATCAAGAAAATGAACTCCGAAAAGCGTGTTTAACAAAGTTTAATAAATGGGGGGGGGGTAATCGTTAAATTATATGTACTTTTGTGCGCTTTTAGAGGGGTAACCGTCTAAAGCGCACAAAATGTATAACGGTAAATAGAAGGATACGTCTCGAAATGAACGCCCGCGAGTTCACATCACGTCTGGAACGCATCTTCCGGGAAAATAGCCCCGAGGAGATATGTCGGTATATCCATACGTATGCGCTGACCAACCCGTTCCTGGGCTATGTCATCATGGACCGTTTCGGCCGTTTCGAGACCAACGACGCCCGCTCCCGAGTGCTGCAGTGCTTCGTTAGCCCCCTCACGAACCCCGGCTTCCATATCTCTGCCCTCGACTGGGAGCAGATAGACCGTAACCTCGGCGAGGTGATGGCCTACGCTCGTGCGCAACAGTCACAGGGCAATGACCTCCAGGCCGTGGCCATCGCCCGTTATGTCATCCTCGTCACCTATCAGGAGTACCGCGACGATCATCCTTCGCAGAAGGCCCAGCCCGAACATACCGACTACCACACGGGCGAGGCGTTGCAGCTCCTTCGGGACATCCTCATCGAAGGTACCACGCTGCCATTGGCCCAGCGGCAGGAAATCCTCCTGGATTTTGTGGGCGAGACGAGCCGCATCCAACGTAAGAACTGGTTCTGTCCGTTGACGGAATTTCTGAAGGATGCGCGCGCCGTCATCAAGCCACGCCCAGCTCCGCCACCAGATGTCGGACTGGGACATCGAAAAGTTCCTATTCATACCCCCTCCGAGATTGTAAACCAGAATGTTAAACCCATCAGACATACCCACGAACGTGACGCCAGCGCTATCCACTGACGGCGCCGAAGGCGTACCCGTCGCCCCCAAATGGTATGTCGGATTTGTGGCTTCGCGAGCCGAGAAGGCGGTGCGTGACCAGCTTCTCGCCGCAGGCATCGAGGCATACGCTGCCACCCATTCGGAGATACACATCTGGCGCCGCAACGAACGCAAAGTGGTGGAGCGGGTGCTCATCACCAATGTGGTCTTCATCCGTGCCCAAAAGAGGGAACTGATATACATCCTTAAGAACTTCCCCGTGACGGCATTCATGATAGACCGTGCCAAGAAAGTCGAAGACTATAAACCCTCCTACGCCATCGTCACGGACGCCGAGATGCAGCTCCTGCAGTCCATCCTGCGGCAACAAGATTACGAGGTAGCCTTTGCCACCTCCGGCTTCTCCCTCGGTGACCATGTCCGTGTCCTGGGATTCGATGCCCACAACGAGCTCGCCCAAATCGTCCGCATTCCCGGTGACGACTCCACCTACGTCGGCATCCGCTTCCAAAACCTCGGCTGCGCCTACATGAAAGTCCCCATCACCAGCCTTATCAAGGTACGGCTGTAGATTAGTTTAGAGTTTAGAGTTTAGTGTTTAGAGCAGTTTTGAAGTTTAGAGTGTAGAGTTGAGAGTTTAGAGCAGTTCAATAGTTTAGAGTAGTTCAATAGTTTAGAGTGTATTTAAGACAAAAACAATAAAAAACCCTCTGCCAATATCAAAATCCGATATTTTTAATATCTGATTTGATGAGTTGTATGTTGTGCCCGTTTGAAAGCGAGCTTTCACGTCCACTTCATCCACCTCATCAGTCTCTGGTCTAAAACTAGATCCGGTGATATTGCCATCGGCAACGAACTTCCGCTGAAAGATTAACCCCGTGCTCCACACTTGGAGAACATCGTTCCGCTATCGCTACACTGAAAAACACAAGTCCTCTTGCAAACTATGGAATTGAGTATATCATAGGATAATCGGATACAGACCGCAGGCTCGTTTTTCAGGACGAAGTCCGGTGTTTTTTCCCCTTTTTTCATTCTTTCATTTGTCTTTCTTGAAAAAAAGTACATTTTTCTTTTGGCGATTCAGAAGAATATCAGTACTTTTGCATCGAAATTGACAGTTCCGAACTGTGGAGTTCGATTGTAAACTAAAGAATATGAGGTTTTTAGACAGGGAATATGAAATAGGAAAGTTGCAAGAGATAAGAAAACTCTCGCACAGGTCCGCTCAGTTTACGGTACTGACCGGACGTAGGCGCATCGGCAAGACATCGCTCGTGATGAAAGCTTACGAGGACGAAGCGATGCTGTATTTCTTTGTGACCAGGAGCACAGAGAGTGTGCTGTGTGAAGAGTTTATGGAAGAACTGACTTCTGTATTGCAGATCCCTATTTTGGGTAAGGTGGAACGGTTTGCAGACATCTTCGACTATGTGATGGATTTGTCGAAAAGCAGGCCATTGACACTACTGATAGATGAGTTCCAAGATTTCAGTCGGGTTAATAGTGCCATCTTCTCGCAGATGCAGAAGATATGGGACAAGAAGAAGGGTGAGTCGAAAATAAACCTGATAGTTTGTGGATCAGTCTATTCGATGATGACCAAGCTGTTCCGCGACAAAAAGGAACCCCTGTATGGACGTCAGACGGAATTCCTGAAGATAGAACCCTTCACTCCTTCAGTGGTAAAGGAGATCCTGGAATATCACAACCCGATGTACGGCAAGGAGGATTTGCTGGCACTATATACCTATACAGGAGGCGTGGCCAAATACGTGGAGCTGTTGATGGATGCGGATGCTACCACAGCGCAAAAGATGCTGGAACGCATCGTTGCCAAGAACTCTTACTTCCTCTACGAAGGGAAGAGTATGCTGATAGGCGAGTTCGGTCGAGACTACGGACGATACTTCGACATCTTGAAGCTGATAGCTACGGGACATAACACACGTGGGGACATCGAGGGAATACTGCATTCCGAGGTGTCGGGCTACATGACCAGGTTGGAAAATGACTATGGTCTCATAGCCAAGAATAAACCCATGTTTCAGAAATCGGCCAACAAGAATATTGTATATGCCATCAACGACCTCTTCCTGCAGTTCTGGTTCCGCTTCATCTACAAGTACAATTATTTCATTGAGGCGAATGCCTATGGCAAGTTGGCAGAGATTGTGAGGCGTGACTACGAGACCTATAGCGGTAAAGTACTGGAACGCTGGTTCAAGGACGTGATGAAGGAGGGCGGACAGTTTACGCATATTGATAGCTGGTGGGATCGCAAGGGGGAACATGAGGTTGATATCATTGCAGTTGATGACCTGGAGAGGCGTGTAACATTCTATGAGGTGAAACGTCAGCGCAGTGAACTGGACATGAATATGCTGAATGAGAAAGTGCAGCGGTTCATGGAGGTCACAGGCGAGTACGGGAAGTACGAAGTGAGTCAGGCCGGGCTATGTATGGATGATATGTAATTTTCGCAGATACTAATCTTATGGGGATAAGATACGTATCTTCCCGGGATAAGATTAGGTTCTTAGCGCCCTAAGATCCGTATCTTCTTTTCCTTTTGATTGGTTTAGAGATGAAAGATGAGAGTTGAAAAAGACAATAAAGCAAAGTGGGTATGCTAAGAATAACTAAGGAGCAATATGAGTTTGCATTAAATCGCATAGAAGATTTATTGCCTCTTGTGACGGACGAGACTCCTTCCACGGATCCCAATGCTGTGGAATTGTCTATGATGTCAGACATTGTCATAGATTATGAGAAGGAACATTTCCCGATGGATAAACCGAGTATAGGAGATCTAATTACCATTTCTGCACTTTAAACTCTCAACAACTAAATAACTCAACAACTTATAAACTCTCCACTGCTCTACACTCCAAACTCCTTTTTTAGCAAAAAAAATAATCGCCGAAATAATTGCATAATTCAATAAAAATGAGTATCTTTGCAGAAAATTAGAGCACGGATTTTGGCCGTAGCTTTATGTTTAACGTTTCATGTTTAACGATTCTGCAAAGCAATGATTAAAGAAACAAATTCTTCAGACCGCGCTAGCAATCACCCCGCCCTGGCGGAAGGGGATGGGGGTGGCTCTTTCAAGGTGCGCCCGATGAGTAAGATGGAGCTGGCGATGGCCTACGCTCCCAACCTGACACCGCAGGGTGCTGTGAACCGCCTGATGGACTGGATCCATCACAACCCCGAACTCACCGACATGCTGCTGCGCAGCGGCTACCGCAAGTCCCAGAAGCTTTTCACCAGCCTCCAGGTCCGCTACATCATCGATTATCTCGGCGAGCCGTGAGATTGGGTAGTTGAAAATTGAAATATTGAAATATTGAAAATTCTTGAAGTATCAAGCGAGCAAGCTCGAGCGCTCAAGACTCGCAAGCTCGAATGAGCGACCAAAGGTCGAGCGGAGGAGTTTAGAGTTTAATTAAGACAAAAACAGTAAAAACACAGTTCTTTTTACTAACTTCTGGTTTGCCGGTATATCTTAAACGCAGAGACGCAAAGGCGCAGAGGTTCTGCAAGTGAGAGTACACAGAAATGCAAGTCCGTTGACGCTGTCGCGTGAGTACGCAGAAGGCGCACAAACGGCGCAAGCGCCAAGGTTTGTGCTCTGCAGAACACGCTGAGATTTTCTTTGAAGACAGTATTCGCTTTATGTCACCCCGAAGGCCTCTGCGCCCTCCGCGCAGCGGGAACCCGCGCAGCGTTCCCACTGCTTCAGCGGCCTCACGCGACAGCGTCAACTGCAATGCTCTGAGTACACCCAGCAATGTCTCGAAAAATATCCGCGGCTCTGCGATTCTGCGTTGAAAAACCATCCCCACATCGCGCAGCCAACATACATTGCACAGCCAACTGCATCGCGCAGGCTTGTTTTTGAGCGAAGCGTTGTTTTTTCCATCGGAAGGGTTTTGCACGTAGTGAGAGAATCATTAGAGCCGCAATCAGAAAGCTCGCTTTCAGTGATGGAGGGGCTGATGAGACTCAAGGATCATAGAGCCTAAAGCCTTCCAGATGGTGTTTTTTCGGTTTTTGTTCATTCCTTTGATTGCAATGAGATTATATCCTGTGAGATTCTCTGCGACCTCCCCAATCACAGCCCGCGCAGCGCTGTGATTATTCGCGGCCTCACGCGACAGCGTCAACTGCATTGCTCTGAGTACACCCAGAAAAGTCTCGAAAAATATCCGCGCCTCTGCGATTCTGCGTTGAAAATATAAGTTTTTGAGTTTATGAGATTATAAGTTAATTAGTAAAACTCACAAACTCACAAAGAAAAATCATTGAAAATTTGGTGGTTTAGAAGAAAAGGCATACCTTTGCGGCGAAATCGTATACTACAATGACAAAAGCAAGGCGTAAACTGATTCTCCAAGCCATAACAGATACAGCCAGAAGCATAGTACCTGAGGGCTCAGAAGTCATCCTTTTCGGATCGCAGGCCCGTGGCGATGCCCACGACGGTTCCGATTGGGATGTGTTGATACTCCTGGATAAGGATCGGGTGACGTCCCAGGATATTGATGATTTCGGATATCCTCTTTGGGAAAGAGGATTGGAATTCAATGAGAATATTAATACAATACTCTATACCAAGAACGATTGGAAACGTCGTTCTGCAACTCCCTTTGTAGAGAACGTAACTGAAGATGGAATAAAACTATGGGGCTAAGTCAGGAAAATAGAGTGGACGTGGTGAAGTATCGCATTGAACGTGCTTTCATTGCTCTTGATCAAGCGAAGAAGAATCTTCAAATTCATTGTCTTGAGGTAACGGCAAATCGGTTATATTATGCTGCTTATTATGCTGCATCAGCATTGCTCATAGCTCATGGAATACAAACCAAAAGCCATGATGGTTGCATAGGTCAATTTGGCTTCCATTTTATTAAGACAGGAATATTGCCTATAGAGAAGGGAAAGTTGTTCCGTAAACTCTTCACGATGCGTCTTACAGGTGATTATGATGATCATTTTGATTTGACAGAAGAAGATGTTGCTCCACAAGTACAACCTACAGAGGACTTTATTATTTGTGTGACGAATCTCGCCAAGGAGAAGATGAATATATAATTGGGGGGTATGTTGGGTTCCTGCGCTGCGGAAGACGCAGAGGGCTGGCGCTGAATTAGTTTAGTGTTTAGAGTGTAGAGTTCTTCAGGTGTGAAGCGTCCCTTTGGGCCGAGCGCTTGAAGGGTTAAGCGAGCAAGCTCGAGCGGAGAGTGTAGAGGGTGGGTTAATCATCCGCAGGATGCGGTTCTTGAGGATGTCCTGGGTGGATTGCTCACTCTGCTCCGTGTCGTACCACAAGCACCGGATGGGCGCACATAGGCCAGCGCCATCGTTCTCATCGG
>JAFXTO010000054.1 GCA_017535725.1 Bacteroidaceae bacterium | reverse complement strand
TACTGCACACCCGTGGGAGAGTAGGTAGCCGCCACTTTTACGAGAAGCCCCGAGCACAGCAATGTGTCCGGGGCTTACTTCGTTAAGTAAACGTGGCGGTTACCTGCTCTTCCACGGGTGAGTGGGACTCCAGAGTGGGAACGACTGAATGTCGTTAACGCTCTGGAGGGGTGCCGCACTCGACTTGTACAAGGCACCGAGTGGAGCGAAGTGCCGCAGCAGAAGGCGTTAAGTGCAAAGGTGGGTAATGAGGGGAGCCGTACCTCTTACGGCGACGGAGGGTTGTAGGTAGCCGCCACTTTTACGATAAGCCCCGAGCACAGCAATGTGTCCGGGGCTTACTTCGTTAAGTAAACGTGGCGGCTACCTTCTCTTCCACGAGTGGGTGGAGCCGTCATTGCTTGATGCGTTCGGTCACTTCTGCGTTCGTAGAGGTGCTCAGCCCAAAGATATCCACGTACTCGACGTTTAGTGAGTTAGGGGATTTCATCTGTACGAACAGACGTGTGAGCCGTGCTTCCTGACCATTGATAGTTGTTAGCGCCACCCACTTGCCATTTTGCTGACAGATGCGTATGAGTAGCTTCTTGTAGGCGGTAAGATGGATGGTGGCTTCATTATCTTTGTGGCTAACGACCTTGTATCCAAAAGCCAGTTTCCGCTGGATGAACGTCAGCTCCTTCTGCGCTCCATCCTCTTCTGCCCGAATCCAGTAAACGTGGATGGGCTTTTGCACGTCAAGTTGCCCATTGGTTTGGCGTACATCGTAGCAGAGGTAGTTTCGATTGGTGCTGCGATAGAACTGGAAGAGCAGTGCCTCTGAATCTGCAGCACGGCTAACCGTCGTGCTAAGGAGAAGAGCAACAACAAGTAGTGGAAACCTGAATAGTTGGAATGATGAAAAACTCATATACTTAAGGACTTGTTAAATTTGAATCTTAATGCTCACATTTTGAATCTTAGAAGCTCACAATTTGAACCTTAGAAGCTCATAATTTGAACCTTAGAAGCTCATAATTTGAACCTTAGAAGCTCACAATTTGAACCTTAGAAGCTCACAATTTGAACCTTAGAAGCTCACATTTTGAACCTTAGAAGCTCCCAATTGAATCTCATAAACTCATAAGATGAATCTCAGAAACTCACATGGAGTCCGAACCGGACGCCATTGGGATGTGTGTTAGGGTGGTCGTTGTAGTTGATACGGCGGACGTATTCTACGGAGAAGAACTTGAGTATATTATGTATGCCTACAACGGCTTCCATGTAAGGTGCCTGTCCGATAGGATAGGTCCCTTCGGGCAGCATGAAGAGGTCTGGGTCGTTGGCGTTAGCCGCTAATGTCGGATTATTCTTCTCTGTGAGGCATCCCCATACTCCCTTGAATGCGATATATTCTCGGAACTTGAGTTTCTTGATGAGGGGTATGCGGTTGAACAACTTGCCGTTGAGGTTCCACGCTATAGACCAGAAGAGCTTCCGGTCCAGGAATAATTCCATGTTGCGAAGCATGTTGAACGTACCTTCTTGCTCGATGTAGGAGAGTGCTATTGGTGGTGTCATCAGCAATGGGAAAGGTAACTTGTTCCATTGGGCGGCCGCATCAAGATGCAGGTCTATGTGTCCCCAGCTACCCAGCCATTGGCGTTTATAGATCCCAATCTCCGTTTGGTTCATGCGGTATTGTCCTCCGAGGAATCCACTGAATCCGACGGTATGCCGGAGGTATATCTCTGGATTGTCGAAGTTGATGGGATAGCGTCTCTGTTTGGTGTTGATATAAGTCTGCCCCGGGCTGTATCGGAGTCCTATGCTCAACTCTGTAGTCCTGAACTTCTGCACCTCGGGTTGTTGGTCGAGGTGTAGGAAGTGTAGGGTGCCTGCGACCTCGTTGCTCTCTGTCTTGAGAGATGACTTGAGGCTAAGGCCGAAGTCGGTCTCGTAGGTGAAGGAGAGTTTTTGCCGGTTGTAGAAATACATCTGGTCCACTCTCTGGGTGCGTATGGCCATGAGGAGGTTGTCCTTGTTGTTGTGGAGGAACTTGTCGGAGGGCGACATGACGTCGTAGGAACTCTCGAACTCGATGGCTCGTTGCGGGTACTCGAAGGGCGAGTTCTGCTTCTTATTGAAGGAATAGGTGATGGTGGTTCCATAGTAGGGCTGCTTGGACTTGAATCCATAGGCGGTATATCCCTCCCAGAACCAATGATGATTGAGTGCGCCCATCGTCCTTCCGCTGGCACGCAGGCGGAATCCATCGACGAAGTTGAAGGAGAATGTGCTGAGCATGGGTCCGAAGTCGAATTTGCTTTTTTTGCCTGTCGGACTTGTCTCGATGTAGTTTTCTCCTAATGCCTTGATGATGAAGAGTGGGATGCGCATTCCCTTGTGTTGTGCCAGCTGCTGCATGAAGTTTCCAACGGCGGACTCCTTCTGTGTCAGCTCCACAGCACGGTACTGATTCCAGAAATCATCTTCGCGGTTGCGTGCGTTGGCCACCTGTCGTGTCTCTGCCTTACCTCGAAAGAGGGACTTCGGCAACTCGTCGAAGGCGTAGTCAGAGAGCTGTGTATTCCTGACTGCAAGGAATTTCAGTTTAACCAATTGCAATTCCGCCCACATATCGTCGGTGGTCAGTGCCCACTCTCCATTCTCCAATTGCGAGAACACCTGGTCAATATGTAGGTCTTCCACGAAGTTGACATCACTCTGCTTGGGAATCGAAAGCCGGCACTTCTTGACGTGGAGCGAGGAGTCGGCCAGCACATAGAGGTCGCCGCTGAATCCGAAGTCCTGCGGGTTGTTGGGTCCGAACTCAAGGTGATAGCATCTCTGTCCCTCGACCATGACGGTGTCCTGGAGGTAGTAGCGGTAGAAACTAATGGCGGTAGCTCCAATAGGACTGACGAAAGGGAACTGCAGGAGCCGTACGTAGTCATCGTAGATATCTACGTCCTGAAAGACCTCTTTGAGCGCTGTATTGAGCATCTCGCCGGTGACGAAGAGCTGGTTTACTCCGCTACTGTTTTGTCCGTGGATGATGTCCTTTTCAGAACGAGGCTCCTTGCGGAAGACGTGCTGCTTGACGCTTTCATCGACCATGAGCGGCATGATTCGCTTGTGGTTATAGGGGCTTATCTCCGTATGTTCATTCCAGTCGAACTTCCCCTGCTTGGTGCTATCTGTGTCCGAGCCTTTGTAGTCATTGAGTGCCAGCGAGATTTTCTGATACTTGGTGTACTGATAGTAGTCGTGGTTCTCTAGTCTGGTACGCTTCTTTGCCTCGATTACTCGCCTCATGAGGTCCACGGCAGGGTTGTTTTTCCGACTATAGCGTTTCTTCTCGGCCTTGACGACGACCTCCTCCATCTGTGCGGTGCTCTCCTTCAATTTGATGACCAATCGGTTCGGAGTTTTCTTGGTGACGTTGATTTCCTCCGTCTTGTAGCCCATGACGGTGACCGTCAGTTTCCACCCGATTTTTCGGTCGATGGAGAAACGTCCGTCGATGTCCGACTGCACTCCAAGGTTATGGCCCTTATAGAGGATGTAGGCCATAGGTATGCTTTCTCCCGTTTCTGCATCGCGTACCTGTCCCATTATCTTCTGAGCCATGAGGTTCGCTATGCAGGAGATGCACATCACCCATAGTAAGATGATTCTTCTGTACATTAAGTGTAGAGTCCTCCGTTGATGGATATGGTACTTCCTGTGATATACGAGGCTTCCTCAGAAGCGAGGAATGCTACGGCAGCAGCCACCTCTTCGGGGCGTCCGAAGCGGTTGGCGGGTATCTGCTTACAGAGGGCTGCCTCGTCCAGCCCCTCGGTCATGTCGGTCTTGATGAAACCAGGTGCTACGGCGTTCACGGTGATGCCTCTACGGGCCACTTCCTGTGCCAGTGCCTTGGTAGCCGCAATGAGTCCGCCCTTGGCTGCTGAGTAATTGGCCTGTCCGGGGAGTCCCTTGAGACCGCTCACACTGGCCATGTTGATGATACGTCCGAATTTGCGGAGTTGCATGGCGGGCAGCAGGGGCTGAGTGACATTGAAGAATCCAGATAGGGAGATGTCCAGCACGCGGTGCCAGTTGTCGTTAGGCATGAGCGCCATCATGCTGTCCTGCCGTATTCCGGCATTGTTCACCACCACGGCGATATATTCTCCGGGGTGTGCGGCTTGCCAGTTGCTGATGGCCTGTTTGGCGGCATCGGCGTCGCTGACGTCAAAGGGCAACAGTTCGCCCTGTCCGCCTATCTGTTCCAGCGTCTGTTGCGCCGCTGCTTCGTTGCTGGTATAGTTTATAATGATGTGAAAACCGTCCTTTGCCAGGCGGACACAAATCGCCCGGCCGATGCCCCGGCTACCGCCGGTGACTAATGCATATTTCTTGACATCCATGATTGTATGTGTTCCTAATTTGTTGTTTGTTCAAAGATTCATCGCGAGCACCTCGCGAGTGGTCTGCAAGGCAGTCATCGCCACTCCCTCCAGTCCGTGAACCATCAGACTCTGTCCCGTCAGCAACAGGTTGGAGACCGGCGTGCGGGGCGAGAACATGGTGAGTAACAGTTGTCGGCAATCTTTGCGAATACCGAAGGCCGAGCCATTGGGCGAGCATGTGTAGTCCCGCCAAGTCAGGGGGGTGCTGGTGTAGATATGCTCCACCATCTTGCCGAGTCCGGGCAGTTCGGTCTCTGCCAAGCGGATGCAGGCTTGTGCTAAGTTGTGTTTCATTTGACGATAGTCCTCGTCGCGGTGTCCTACGGATGTTTCCTGCCAGATGCGACACATCTCCCAGGGTAGAGGGGTGATGAGATCCACCTGCTGGGTGAAGGTTCCCTCCTGGGGCACCTGACAACCTACCATCACGCGGTCTACACCCTCTTCGCACAATGTCGGCATTGGCTCATCCCAGACGTTCGCCTTGCGGAAGATGTATTTATTGTGGTTGAAATAGGGTAGCGTATCGGGCTTCAGTACCAGTGAGGCGGTGAACATTCCACCCGTATTCTCCAGGGCGGCAACGCGTCGCCGCAGGAGTGGCTTGATGCGTGTGGACTCATGTATCCAGTTCAGGGTGAGTGCGGGATGGACATCGCTGATAAAGATGTCGGCCTCATACACCTCGCCGTTGTTGCAACGGGCGGCCACGATTCGGCCTTCGTGCTCCATGAGTTCTCCGACTTCGGCCATACAGACCACCTCTCCACCTGCCCCAACGATATCCTCGACCAGCGACCGCACAATCCGTTCTCCTCCACCGCGCAAGCGCCAGCTGCTCTGGATGAAGCTGCTGTTGACGTGTGCGAAGGTGAAGAGCGGCAACGACTCCCGCCGCAGTTCCATCTTCATGGAGGTGGCCGCGAGCACATCGATGAGCAAGGGGGAACGGAATTTGGAACAGAGATACCCGTAGGCGCTGATGCCCCCCGACTGCTCCAAAGGAGGTAAGTCGCTCAGCAGTTGGACGTAAGCCCGCAGGGCATCACGTTCTTCGGGGAAATAGCCCGCCAACGTGTCGGCAAAGCGGTCGAAGCCCTCCGCGTAGACGAATTTCTCGCCTGCTATGGTGACCTGGTCGAAGCCATCGGCACTCAGGCGGTGCCAAGGCAGGTGCATCAGCCCCAACGAGTCGAAGACCTCATGTAGCTTCTGCCCTTCGGCCAAGCCTCCCACGTAGTGAAACCCTGTATCGAAGGTCTGATTGCCTCGGCGATAGCATTGCAGGCAACCGCCGGGTTGCGACTCTCGTTCCAGCACCAGCACGCTGAGCCCCGACAGAGCCAGCTGGCGGGCACAAATCAGGCCGCCAAAGCCGCTACCGATAACGATGACGTCGTATTTCATGACTGCATGAAGATTTTCAGCTGAACGCGAGCGACCACCTCGTTGTCCACCCGGCACTCGCCGTTGGCGATGGTGACGTTTCCAAATGTGAATCCGAAAGATACTTGCGTGCGGACTCGCTCGCCCAGTCTTACGCGACGAAGGCTTTCGAAGTGCTTGACCTCGCCGATTAACCCCACGGGCGGCTCACCCTCTCTGTCCAGGGCGCCTTGCTTGTAGCCCATCAGAGCCGAGCACGTCTGAGCCACGTGCTCCACCAATGCCGTCTCGGAGAGCGTGCTATCAGGGAGCAGGAAATAGTTGGAAGGTCGTACCAGGAGGGTGGAAGTCGCGCTGGTCGGACTGAGCACCCCCAGCGCGTCGATCATGACGAACGGCTTGCGCTGGGGGATGAGTCTTAGGAGTTCCTTGCCGCGGATCATGCAGGCAGATGTTCCTCGATGTAGTTGTAGAGGTCGTTGAAAGTCTGAATCTTGTGCAGCTCTTCAACGGGGATGGTGATTTGATAGGTCATCTGCACGAGTGCTATCAGGTCCACCAGGTTGATGCTATCCAGTTGCAGGGTTTCTTTCAGCGATGAGTCAGGAGTGAACTCGCTCTGTTCGATTTCAAATTCTTCAGAAAGCAGGCCGTTTACCTGCTCGATGATTTCGTTGCGTGACATGTTAACTATTTTAAGATTTAATGATTTGACTATTTAATGATTTTTCGATTACTCAGTTATTCGGTTTCCCGATTTTTCGATTACTCGGTTGTTCGTTTTTTCGATTATTCGTTTATCCGATTATCCGACATTCTTGATAATCAGGGTGGAGTTGGTTCCTCCGAATCCGAAGGAGTTGCTGAGGAACGTGTCGAAGTGTGCCTCGCGGGTTTCGGGGACTACGTTGATGCACGCGGTCTCCTCGTCGGGATTCTCGAAGTTCAGGGAGCCCGCTATGAAGTCGTTCTTCATCATCAGCAGGGAATAGATAATCTCGCTGGCACCTGCCATCCACATCTCGTGTCCGGTCTGTCCCTTGGTGGAAGTGACCGGTACGCGGTAGTCGCCGAACACCTGTGCTATGGCCTGTGCCTCGCGGGCATCGCCGATGCGGGTGGAGGTGGCGTGGGCGTTCACATAGCCAATGTCCTTCAATTGGACATCACAATGTTCCAGACAGAGTTCCAGCGAACGTGCCGGACCTGCCACGTTGGGTGTGGAGATATGGTCTCCGTTGCCCGAGAAGCCCCAGCTGACCACCTCTGCCAGGATGGGTGCACCGCGGCGTACGGCACTCTCGTAGCTCTCCAGTACCAGGGTGGCAGCGCCGCCTCCCGGTACGAGGCCGTTGCGGTCGCGGTCAAAGGGACGGCTGGCACGGGTGGCATCGTCGTCGCGCAGGGCGAAGGACTGTATGCCGTCGAAGGACGCGACACCATACATGTTGGCTTCCTGAGCACCGCCGCAGACCACGCAGTCCTGCAGACCGCTGCGGATGAGCAGCGAGGCCAGGCCGATAGCATGAGAACCGGAAGCACAGGCACCGGAGGCCGTCAGATTGATACCTTTCAGATGAAACAGACAAGCCAGGTTCATCGTCACCGTGGAGTTCATCGACTGGAAGATGGCACCACTGCCGCAGGCGGCGGTGCTACCGAACTGACGAAACTTGTCGAGGGCACGCATGGTGGCCTCGGCCACGGAGTCGTTGCCAAAAATGATACCTACCTCATGCTGGTCGATATAATCCTGATCCAGCCGTGCATGGGCCAAGGCATCGCGTGTGGCCATGTACGCATACTGTGCCTCTTCGGGCATGAACTGGCGGAAATTACGATTGACATAGGGTTTGAGGTCGGCCTGCGGCACTTGGGCACATAGAGCGGAGCGGAAACCTGCATCCTTGCGTTCCTGACTGAAAACGATACCGCTACGGCCATCATACAGGGACTGGCGCACTTCGTCGAGGGTGATACCCAGACAAGACCAAATGCCCAGTCCTGTGATTACTACTT
Organism: Bacteroidaceae bacterium; assembly: GCA_017535725.1. Classification (GTDB taxonomy): domain Bacteria; phylum Bacteroidota; class Bacteroidia; order Bacteroidales; family Bacteroidaceae; genus Physcousia. The sequence goes on along the minus strand of JAFXTO010000054.1, from coordinate 4,754 downwards.
TTCTTTCCATTGATTACTGATAAGCGTTGAGTTTTCTCATTTTGTTTGATATTCTACCTGATTTCTAATTGATTATCGTGGTGGACAGATTTGATTTTTGTGAATTCGGCGGCAAAGGTACGCTTTTTTCCTCAAAAGTCCTAATGCTGCTTCGAAAAACAATCAGATATTGGTCAAAGGTGACAACTTTTAAGAAATAGTGGACATGATTCTGTGATTCTTCCTCTGGATGGTTATCCCATGAATTGGCCATAAATCGGAGTGGCATAAAGCGTTAATTACGGAGGGTCGTAGGTAGCCGCCACTTTTACGATAAGCCCCGAGCACAGCAATGTGTCCGGGGCTTACTTTTGATTACATACCTATGTTACTGTGTTACTGTGTTACTGTGTTACTGCGTTACTGTGTTACTGCGTTACTGTGTTACTGCGTTACTGTGTTACTGCGTTACTGTGTTACTGCGTTAGGTCATTATCACGTTTGATTTCCTATACTGCGCCTTCGTCGTACCATTTTCCTTGATTTCACCGACTTTTTCGATGAGATGATCCTTCATCAATCTCTGGACTCTAACCCTTGCTGATGCTGTATTTAGTCGAAAACATCGCATGACATCCTCTATGATGAACTCTTCTGGCAGCTGGTTGAAGGCTTCTATCGTCTTCGGCTTTCTGCACACGGTGGCATTCGCTTCCTTCGTCTGATCCTCGAAGTACTGTTCTGCCATGGCTCCGAAGAAATGGCGCTGGCAGGCGTACTGGATGTTGACGATGAGTTCGGCCAGACGCCAGTCCGTCTCGTCGGTCTCGAACGTGCCGCACCAGTAGTCGCCCTCCTGCCGCATGGCATCCCAGTGGCGCATGACGATGAAGGGTGCGGCGAAGTTAAGGCCGTGGTAGGCGCAGCGCTTCAGCAGCATCTCGTCGGCACGCGATTCGTTGTCCTTGGCATCCATCATGCGGCGTGCCGTCCAGTCGTAGAGCTCGCGCACAATCTTGCTCAGGCTGAGTTCGCCCTTGGTCTTGTCCAGCAGACGTGCCCAACGGCTGAGGTGTGCGTCGCTCTCGGTATCTACCTCTTCCTCGAAGTCCATCATCTCGAAGTTGGTGGGGGGCAGGGGGATGCAGGTCAGGCGTGTGGCCAGTCCTGAACCGAAGTTCTGCTGGTTGACCATCTTCTTCAGGGCGATGGGCGTGCCGGTGTAGATGAAGTTCCAGAAGACGTTGAAGTTCTCGAGGATGCTGTCCGTGTTGGAGTAGGCCTGTCCGTCCTCCTCGTTGTGGAAGGCCTTCAGCGACATGGAGTTCTTGTCAATCCACGCACCTCCCTTCTGCACTCCGATGGTGTTGTCCAGCTCGGTGTCGAAGGTGAGCATGTGGAGGTGCATGGGCTCCCCGTCCACGATTTCCACGGCGTTCACCATGTCCTGAATGAATTGTGCGTTGGAGGTTCGGGCGGGGTGTATGCGCACCACCACCTTTGGCTTCTTGGGCTTCTCCTTGTTGGCTCCCTTGGTGCGGATGAGTTCGCGGTAGGCGTTGATGGCGTCCTTGCCCTCCTGGTCTGCTTCCACGATGGGTGCCGTGAGGAGTCGGTAGAGGCGTGTGGCGAAGGACTTGCCGCTGGCGGGGTCGCCGATGATGAGGGTGCAGTTGTTGAGTCGGCGCAATTCCTCGGGGCGGTGGTAGAAGCGGTAGGAGCAACGGGTCATCAGGGTCATCAGCAAGCCTCCCGCCACGAACATCGCAGCGGGGTACTGGTTGCGCTTCAGGCCCTTGCAGATGTCCTGAAGGAGGGGGAAGTCCGGGAAGAGGGTTTCAATCTGCTCGCCCCAGTAGTAGAGGAGACCCCCTCCCCGCTCCCCCTCAAGGGAGGAAGACCCGGACTCTCCCCCCGCCCTCCCTATTAGGGAGGGAGTGGAATGTACTGACTGCTGGGAGGAAGACCCGGACTCTCCCCCCGCCCTCCCTGTTAGGGAGGGAGCAGAATGTACTGACTGGGCGGCAGGGTTGGTAATTTCAAGGTAGGTTTTTCCCGTTACCTTTAATATAGCCTCTTGCATCGCCTTGCTGGGCAGTTGTGTGAGGTACTTCTTCTCGCGCTCTGCCATCCGCTCAGCGGCACTCTGGACGGTCTGGGTTACGTTCTCATTGCGTTCATGGATGATTTCCTGCACCCATGATTGCGCCTTCAACACCTCCAGCACATGCTGCTTATCACCGTCGAAGAGCACCAAGAGGTCGAACGCCAGCTTCAACGACTCATTGTGGCGGTTGCTATCTGCCGCACAAGGTAGCTTGTCGGCGTAGCGGGCATCGATGATGGATTGGATGGAAAAGGTGTGCCAAGAAAAAGCAGACCCCAGACCCCCTCCCCGCTCCCCCTCAAGGGGGAGGACGGAATGTACTGCCTGGGCATCCGCTTGGCTATCATTCTGATGCCCCCCTTGCGCACGCCCTTCATTGGTGACCACTCCTCCCCTCTGAGGGGAGGTGAGGGAGGGGTCTGGTGTGAGGGAGGGGTCTGGGGTGAGGTTTGGGTGTGTTGCTTTCGTTTTTCCTTCTTTGTATTGTTCCGTATATTTCTCTGCAAACTCCCTGTTCTCGTAGCTGAACAACTCCCTATCCAGGAGCAGGATGTCCTCCTCCTTGCAGATGAAGCTCATGCGGGAGGCGTCCTTGCAGCTCTCGTCCACCACCAAGCCCAGCAGGACAGCCATACGGTGCTGGTTGTCAATGAGGTTGCCCCAGTCCGTGCGGGCCTTGAAGACAATCTTCAGACCCTTGCCGCTGGGGGTGACATAGACCAGCAGGATGCGGGCACGCAGCTCGAGGTCTGCGCTCAGTCGCTCCTTCTCGATGCGCTCCCACGTGGCGCGAGCCTCCTCCACGTGGTCGATGTCCATGACCACCAAGCCCGTCAGACGGGTTGCGGCCTGCTTACGCCAACGCCCGAGCCTCCCCGTCTTCGATGTCGTCTCGTCGAACGTCGCCTGGAAGATGAAGGCGGGCAGCTTGCGCTTGAGCGACGCGTCGCCCGTGGCACGAAACCGGTCGATGAGCTCCGCCCAGGCCGTGCCCCTGACCAGCGCCATGAACTGAGCCTCGTCAACGGGCATCGTTGGATTGTAAAAATTCTTCTGATAACAAAACATTTAATTCTCCTTTCTGTTCGTGTCCAGTTGTTCGTACGCCTCCTGCATCTGCCATTGTCGGCATCTGTACAGTTGCTGTACGAATTTCATGGTGAGTCGGCAGACGCGTTGTCCGTCCTTCCATACGTCGCGGTGCCGGCACGAGGCACAGCACCGCTTCACCATGACCCCATACGGGTTCGTCGTGTAAGACGTTCTCACATTTTCTTTCTCCATATTCTTTCTTCTTTTCTCTCCTTCCTATTGTTCCCCCTTTAGGGGGTTAGGGGGCTTCCTCTTAGACAAAAACAAGAAAAACCCCATTGTGAGTGGTCAGGCTCTGCGAGCCTTGGTGTCACGTAGTCGATTTTCCTGGTGAGAGCAAGCTCTCCCCGATAAAATCCCCTCCGCACCACCAACCTTCGGTTTGACCACTCTCAATGGAAAAAACAACGCTTCGCTCAAAAACAATGCTTGCCAGCTTGAACGCGCCATCTTCATTTACAATAGATGACAGACTGATTTGTTTTTCAGTGAGCGGAAGCGAACGGTGTTTTTTCCGCTGTGGCGGTCTGAGTTCCGAAGGAACCGTGGTTGGCTCGGACGACGTGCGAGAGCTTGCTCTCAGGCACGTTCGGACGAGACAGACACGAAGGTCGTAGACCTCAGACCACCATCAGCGGTGTTTTTTCTGTTTTTGTCCATTATCCCATTTTAATATTCACTCTTGAAGAAGAGGGATACCTCCCACCTCCGTCGGCATTCCAGTCCCCTCAGCCGTTTCCCTCCCGCATAGACCCAGCGCATGAACTCGCGGCGGATGGCGGCAGCGCTGGTGCGCTTGCGGATTTCACGCAGGAGCTTGGATTTGCGCAGGCGTTCGGTGCCGACGTTGAAGGCGAAGCTGACCAGGGCATCCAGCTGCCCCTGCGTCCGTGCCACCCTCAACTGTTCCACCTCACGCTCCACGCGTTCGATGTCCTCCCTCAGCAATTGCTCCGCCCAGTAGGGACTGATGCGGTCGCCGATGTGGACGTTCTGCCCCGTGTGGCCGTAGCCTATTGTCGGCACTCCAGCGGCATCGAGGTAAGCCTCCGTACGGAGGCCCTCGAATTCCTTAATCTTGTTGAATGCAATGTAACTAATTTTCATGTTTTCGGTTACTTGTCTTTATGTTACGGTTACTTGTCTTCAAGTCTCGTCCAGCTCGATTTCGTTGAAGACAAAGTCGCTGGCCAGGGTGCTCTCGTTCTCGATGCAATCGCTGGCGCAGATGTCCGATTCGGAGCGGTCGATGTTCAGGGTGAGACGTACACGCTCATTGGTAATGCTGACCCGTCCGTGGGTGAGCTTGCGGAAGCGGTAGTCCGATGCCTGAGGTCTACGCGCTTGGCGGTGGCGGTTGAACGTCGCCTCCTTCATGGAAGTGAGGCCGATAGTGCCTTGGATGCGGCGGTTTTTACTGATAAGGTCGCGGTAGTCCGCGTCGGAGATAATGATGTTAAGTTTCATAGTTTTTTAAGTTTATGAGTTTATGAGTTATTGAGTTTTTGAGTTTTGAGTTGAGTTTTTGAGTTATTAATTTTCAATGTTTCAATTTTCAATGTTTCAATTTTCAATT
>JAFXTO010000053.1 GCA_017535725.1 Bacteroidaceae bacterium | reverse complement strand
TATATCGCTCTCTGGTAGACATGCGGTAGGTGTTAAGATACTGGGTATAGACTTGAGAGAAGAGATGGTCGGATATGGCCTGCTGGACTTCTTTCATGCCGTCTGAATCAAGAAGCTTGAGCAACTCTTCACCAGAAAGTAGGAATATCTTGCAGGGCGTTGCTGCCACAATCGTCACTTCAGAAGTCTTGCCATAAAGACAATTGGGATAATCGCCAACGAATTCGCGCTCAAATGCGAAGCCAGAAATATAGTCTTTCTGTTCAGAAGGATGATGCACAAGATACTTGAAAAAGCCCTTCTCCACAAAGCCCACATATCGGGAATGCTCACGTGCCTTGATGAAGTAATCGCCCTTGGCATATTGTGTCAATCGTCCGTGATTAACGCAATAATCTGTCAATGGCGAAAGGTCGAGACCGTCGATATACGAATTGAAGCCCGTCATTGAAAAGTTTCCTCGTAAAGTGCCACGGGGCCGAGGTGCCATAGTTTGGTTTCCTCGTTTTCCTGTTGTCACGCTTCGTCTATTTCTTCCCGAAGCATATCCATTACATAGACAGCTCCTTGGTAGTATAGCCCCGTACTAGCTCGTTCTACTTTCTCGTAGGTGTGTGAGCCATAAACTGCGTCCATAGCTTGTTCCATGGTCATGCCACGCTCCTCCATCAGCATAGTCACCAATTCGTGAGTCAAGCACTCTATCTGGAACTGCTTGCTTTGTTCCTCCTGCTTTGTCATGTTTCTTGGATCTTGCAAAGTAAACTAATGGCTCGCTCCGTTCCAAAAAAATACTGGAATGTAGGGCGAATAAATGAGAGTTGCCTGATGAGTTCCTCCATTGGAATGTATTGCAATTGGTAGCGGCTGATTTGCAGGCCTACTTTGTCGTTGGCTATCGGGCCATAGACGATGTCGTAGTCATGGGCTTGTTTGTTGGACTTGTTGCGGCGGTTCATCATGATGAATTCTGCCCATTCCTGTGAATAGCCATCAAACACCTTCACCTTCAAGTCTGAAGGCCTAAACAGGATGCTGTCATCAAACTGGTAGGTGGTCAGTATAGGCGCACCCGCTTCTTCACGGTCAACAGTCCGTTCTGCCATCTGTTGTGCCTGAAGGCGATCAGGGCTGAGATAAAATCCCTGTCCAAAATCCTTGCCGCGACGCCCACGTTTCAGATCGATCTCTTCAATATGTGTATTTGAACCGTGATATAGTATCATAATGCCAATGCCCCTCCGTGGCGGTTGCATATAATAGCGATATCCTCCACGGCGTCCTCAATAGATTGTGTATGTTCCACGCCATAGTGCTTAATCAGGAATTCCATACCTTTGTATTGCCGCAGATACTGGTAGGCCTTGGCATTGGTCAGGGAAAAATGCTGGGCGAAGGCACCGATAACACAAACCAGATATTCGATAATGTTTGATTGCTCTTTTGACATGGATTTGTCGATTAGCTATAAAAACAACCACGGGCAGGGCATTTCACCCTGCCCGCGGCATTGATTATACTATTGGAAATTACTCGCTCCAATCTTCCTGCGTCTTGCGGACGTAGGTCTTGTAGCGAATCTGGGCCATCTTCTGGGCCTCGGCGAAGAGTTCTTCGGCCTCGTTGGGATAGGCCTTCTTGACGGAGAGGTAGCGGACCTCGCCCATGAGGAAGTCGTGGAACTTATCCCACTGCGGCTCCTTAGAATCGAGGCTGAACGGGTTCTTGCCTTCCTCGATGAGGGCGGGGTTGAAGCGCCAGAGGTGCCAGTAGCCGCACTCCACGGCCTTCTTCTCCTCGGCCTGGCTCTTGCCCATACCGCCCTTGGCCTTCAAGCCGTGGTTGATACAGGGAGCGTAGGCGATGATGATGCTGGGTCCGTGCCAAGCCTCGGCCTCGCGGATGGCCTTCAGGGTCTGAGCGTGGTCAGCGCCCATGGCAATCTGAGCCACGTAGACGTAGCCGTAGGTGGTGGCAATCATGCCGAGGTCCTTCTTGCGGATGCGCTTACCCTGGGCAGCAAACTGGGCGATGGCGCCGAGCGGCGTAGCCTTTGAGGCCTGACCACCCGTGTTGGAGTAAACCTCAGTATCGAGCACGAGGATGTTGACGTCCTCACCGCTGGCGATGACGTGGTCGAGACCGCCGTAACCGATGTCGTAGGAAGCGCCGTCGCCACCGATAATCCACTGAGAACGCTTGGCCAAATGAGCCTTACCCTCAAGGAGTTCGCTCTCCAGTGCACAGCCACGGCACGGACAGATGGGGCTGCCTGCAGCCTTGGCCTCCTTGGCCTCCTGCAACTTCTGTGCAGCCACCTCGGCACCGTAGATTTCAATGCCCTTACCCTGCCAGAACTCGACGGCTCCGTCGATGGGCAGTATGGCCTTTTCGAGGGCAGCTATAAACTCATCCGTTGCCTTGCGGTTGGCGGCAGAGTCGTCGTAGGTGTCGAGCCACTTCTGTGTGGCCTCGCGCATCCAGTCGAAGGCGGTGGTCTTCACCAGCTCTTCAGCCTTTTCACGCAGCACGCCACGCATCTTCTTGTGAGCGAGCTGCATACCGAGACCGAACTCGCAGAAGTCCTCGAACAGGGAGTTGTTGAAGCATGGGCCCTGGCCCTTCTCGTTCTTGGTGTAAGGCGTAGAGGGGATAGAAGCCGAGTAGATGCTGGAGCAACCAGTAGCGTTGGCAATCATCTGACGGTCGCCGAAGAGCTGGCTGATGAGCTTCACGTATGGAGTCTCACCGCAACCTGAGCAGGCGCCCGAGAACTCGAACAGAGGCTGAGCGAATTGCGAGTTCTTCACATTGCTGCGGATGTCAACGAGGTTCTGCTTGCTCTTCACCTCCTTCACGAGGTACTCCCAGTTCTTAGCCTCCTGCTTCATTTCCTCAGCATCGGGGTTGAACGGAACCATCGTGAGGGCCTTGCCAGTCTTCGGGTTGCCCGGGCAGATGTCGGCGCAGTTGCCGCAGCCGAGGCAGTCGAGGACGCTGGTCTCGATGCGGAAGTGCATGCCCTTCATGGCGGCGGGAGCCTTCATTTCGAGCGTTTCGAAGGGTTGCTGTGATACAGCAACAGACTGGACACCAGCCAGCTCGTCGTCGGTGAGGACGAACGGACGGATGGCAGCGTGAGGACAGATGTAGGCGCACTGGTTACACTGGATACAGTTGTCCTTGTTCCACAGGGGCACGAAGGCCTCCACGCCGCGCTTCTCGTAGGCGGCAGTGCCCACCTCCCAAGAACCGTCCTGAGTGCCGAACTTGACGAATGCGCTGACGGGCAGCAGGTCGCCGGCCTGGGCGTTGATGGGACGAACCAGCTCCTTGACGAATGCGGGAGCGTTGTCCACCTTCTCCTCGTCGTCGGGCAGGTTGGCCCACTCGGGCTTCACGGTGAGCTGAACGTACTCGCCACCACGGTCGATAGCGGCGTAGTTCTTGTCGACCACGTCCTGACCCTTGGCTCCGTAAGACTTCAAGGCGGCAGCCTTCATCTTCTCCACGGCCAGCTCCACGGGGATGACGCCGGTGATGCGGAAGAAGGCACTCTGAAGGATGGTGTTGGTGCGGTTGCCCAAGCCAATCTCCTGTGCAATCTTGGTGGCGTTGATGGTATA